>CP064984.1:0-600000 GCA_016699615.1 Sphingobacteriales bacterium
GAACAATATAAAACCTGATTTAATAATAAACAAAGTTTCGCCAACACTTATTGTTTTGACAATTTTAGCAATTATTATTTTTAGATATTTGGTATAGAATAATTCACCCACGTCATTATTGATTTCTCTTTGGCATATTGGTTTTCTAACCAACATGCCAATGTATTTATGTTATAATACAAACACTAAACAAGCACAAGCAAAACAAAACAAGATGATTTAAAGAAGTAAGATTTTTCAAGCTGAAGCCAAGAGCATGGCAAAGTGCCTCAGCTTGAACTTGATTTTTTTGTTACTTTTTTTATCAAGAAAAAAAGTAAGTATTACATTCTTGTATCAAGACAAAGAAAGTAAATAGACACATTTTATCAAGAAATAAGTTTAAAAATATAGAAATGTTATTGTCATTACCACGAAAGTGGTAATCTCCTAAACACTTAGAAACATGAGATTGCCATTTTCAAGGCAATGACATCAAACAATTTTAGGTAGTAAGGAATTTCAATAAACATCATCAAGATAAAGCAGAAAACAAGTTGCGCATTTTGGATATACACAAATGAAATAAGGAAGAAATAATACGACAGGATATTTAAAATACGCAAAAACATATTTAACATAGAATATTGATAATAATAAGCTTATGAAGAAAAAATATTTTTAACGTGCGGCGGATTTGCGAAGTTACGAACTGCAAACGAAGTTTGCAAGTGAAGTAATTTTGCAAATCCGTTGATGTGTTGAAGGTCGAGCGTAGCGAGCCTAAACGCATCAACGGATGTAATCCGCCGCACGATGTGCAAAAGGCGAAGCTATTTTGTGCCACATTTATTTTGCGCCGACGCTTCTATTTTTCCTGCTAACCATCTTATGATGTAAAATTATTTAGCGAATTGTTTTATATCATAATAATTTTATTTATCTTTAAACTAGATAGTTATCAAAAATTAAAAACAAAAAAAATTATGAAAAAAATTAGATTATTTTCCATCGTTTTATTCGCACTTTTAGCATTTTCTTGCAAAAAAGACAACTCAAATAACAATACAATAACTGAAAATCCGTTAGATCCAAATGAAGTTACATCTAACTTCTCAATTTTTGGCGCAGAATTGAAACTAGGAAATCCTTCGCTGCCAAGTTCAAATACAACAGCACCAAAGCTCTTTAATCCTATTGCAACAAATCAAGCAGTTATTGCTAACGTTCAATTTGGATTACCAATTTTAACTACCAATATCGATGATATTGCTGGTGTTTATGTAAAAGTAGATGGTGCAAATAATTATTTTGATGTGCCTGCTTCTTCTATAAATTTAAGGAAAACAAACAATTCAATTGGATTACAGATTTTATCAGATAGTAGTGGATTTCTAAATGTAAATCCAGGAACTATACAACCTGGTACGTTTTGTATAACATATTACATTTATAACGCTCAAAATGAAGTGAGCAATGCCATCAAAATTTGTTATAGAGTTATTGGATTTGGTGGAGCCGATTTTTTAAAAGGGAATTGGCACGTTCAAAGCATTGAAGAAATTGGTTATGGAGCAGATTCATATCCAAAAAACAATTCAATTAATTCAGAATTAGTTGATTGTAACTCTAACACATACGAATTTACGGGACCTTACAACTTCACAGAAGACTTATTTTGGAACTTTTCTACTACCACACAACGCTTATATCAAGATGAAAATGGAACAGGTCAAGATTGGAATTATGTTTGTGCCAATAATGGAAATGGAAGAGTTGTAAATATAAAAAACTATAGTGATGCTTCAGGAAATTGGGCTTATGATGTAATAAACAAAAGAGTAATTGTTTTAACAAGTAAGCAATACTCATATCGTAAAAACACAACAGAAAATGTAATTCTTACACAAGAAACTCTAAATTATGCAGGCAATGATGTTCGTGCAGATATCTATAATGTGGTACAAATTTCTGCAAATCAAATTCGATTAGATGGTATTGACTATGCAGGTAAGGTTGGTATCAGATTTATTTTAAAAAAATAATAGAATTACTACGACTTAATATCACTACTTATCTATATAAAAAATAATAAAAATATTTTTGCCATAAAAAAACCAACAATACATCACAGTTTCTTAATATCGTATTGATAATCATTATGGTATTAAATTAAAATAGAAGCTTATGTTAGAAAAGGGGTAGGAGTTCCTATGGTATTATACAATAGCATTGAAACCATTTAAATACACAAAAACATATTTAATATATAATATGGTAATAAAAAGATTATGAATAGAAAATATTTTTAACAAATAAATATACACAATTATGTATTATGTATATTTATATTAGATTTTAAAAATTGTAAACTTCGTTTGCAGTTCGTAACTTCGAAAATACGCCGCACGTTATAGACAATTTTTATAGAGCATTCTACATAAAATGAAAATAAGTACATTTATAATAATTTATTATCTGATAACATCTTGTCATAATAAACAAGATTTACAAAAAATAAATTTATTAGAAAGTCAAAATATAATATTAAATGATTCTTTAAAAAAGCAAAATCGAATCGTTCAGCTTGTGTACGATTCCTTAGTAGAAGTTCATGCAAATGAATTTACTATTTGTGGCGTCGTTTTTGAAAAGAAAATAATTATAAACAATCCTAATTCTAGAAAAATAAAACACAATGATTTTTATGAAGCAAATGAGTCTTATGTGAAAACTCAAGATGTCCTATCAAATGCTTTTTTATATAATGAACCAACTCCAAATAGAATATTTATAGATTCATTTAAGTTCTCTGTACCCATTTCAAATTCGTTGGGAAATGGTAGTAATGCGTTTTTTAAATTTAAACCCAAAAATTCAGGGTGGTATTATTGGAATGGAATCTGGCAAACTAGAAATGATCGTACAGGAAAGTTAACTTCATTATCTATTGTTGATTCATTTTATGTATATTCCTAAAAACTGCCGTTAACATCATTTGAATTCATACAATGTAATTTTGGTTATATATTAATGTATTATGTTCTCCAATAGTTTGATGTAGGTGCTTAAGCCATTTGTTATTTCTGATACATAGATGTATTCATCTGCAGTGTGCGAACGCTCAGATTTGCCTGGTCCTATTTTTACTGATGGTATTTTGAGCAATGCTTGGTCTGATAGTGTTGCAGAACCAAAAGTGTCTATACCTAGTTTCTCAGCAGATTTTACAATATTATGTTCTTTATCAATACTCGATGGATTTAATCTTGTTGAACGTGGCTTTATCTCAGCCTTTAAGTTGTCTCTAAGAATTTCTAATACTTGCTCGTGTGTGTATTCTGGAATGGTACGCACATCTATGGTATATTTACATACGTCAGGTATTACATTGTGTTGTGTGCCTGCGTTAATGATTGAAACAGTTAATTTTATTGGTCCAAGATGTGAATTGATTTTCTTGAATTGATAGTTCTCTATCCATTGCAAATCTTTAATTGCAAGGTATATTGCATTGATACCTTCGTTGCGTGCTGCATGTCCTGCTTTGCCTTTTATTTCGGCATCTATGACCATTAAGCCTTTTTCTGCAATAGCCATTTTCATTTCTGTTGGTTCGCCAACAATTGCAAACTCGCATGTGCTTGTTATTTCTTCAATAGACGCAATGCCATTTACACCAGAAATTTCTTCTTCGGCTGTGGCAGCAAAAATGATATTATAACTTAAATCTTCGGCTTCGTAATAATGTAAAAATGTACCTAATAAACAAACTAAAGCTGCACCAGCATCATTTACACCTAATCCAATTAATTTGTCTTCTTCAAAAATGGCTTGGTATGGTTCTTTTGTCCAGCCATTCACTGGTTTCACGGTATCAATATGTGAATTGAGTAGGATAGTAGGTTTTAGAAAATTAAAATGCTTGTTCTTCACCCAAATATTATTGAGTTTTGTTTCGTATGGTATTTTTTCTTTTTTAAAGAATTTGACCAATAATTGCTTGGCATCTTGCTCTTCTTTGCTCAGCGATTTTGTTTCGATGAGCTGACAGAGTAATTTTGTGATTTTTTGTTCAATAGTTGTTTTCATTAGTTTTTAAAGGTTGTACCAAATATACTATTTTTATGTACAATATCTAGTAAATCTTGTGCATGGCATAGTGTAACTTCTGAGACACCTTGCAATATTGCTTGCTTAATATTTTGTACTTTTGGAATCATACCAGCAACAATAGATTGATTATCAATCATTATTTGAATATCATTGATATTTATTTCTTTTATGTTTGATGTTTCGTCTTCGATATTTGCCAACAAACCTTTCTTTTCAAAACAATAATATAATTTTATATTAATACGTTCTGCTAGTGCAATGGCAATGCTTGATGCAATAGTATCTGCATTCGTGTTGAGCAATTGCCCTTCAGCATCTGCACAAATTGGCGCAACAATAGGAGCGTAGCCTTTTTCTACTAAATCTATCAGCAATGAAGTATTGATTGTAGTAATGTCTCCAACAAAAACATAATCTATACTTGGATGTTTTCTTTTGTGTGCTTGTATTAATTTGGCATCAGCGCCAGACAAACCAATTGCATTGCAATGATTGGATTGCAATTTGGCTACTATATTTTTATTGATGTAGCCAGCATACACCATAGTTACAATTTTCAGTGTTTCTGCATCTGTAATTCTTCTACCATCAATCATCTTTGTTTCAATGTTCATTTTTGTAGACAATTGAGTTGCCAATTTTCCTCCACCATGAATTAGTATTTTAGGTTGATTTATCTTTGAAAAACTATGTAAGAAATCTGCTAATGCATTTTCATCATCTATAATATTTCCGCCAATTTTTATTACTAATATTTCTTCCATATTGATTGTTGTAAAATTAAAAAACGTCTTTCAAAATTGAAAGACGTTTTAGAAAAATGTTTAGCTAATTTATTTTATAATTTAAAATCTTCGTCTGATAATGGTACATTTATTTTAAGATTTTTCATCTCATAAATTTCGTAAGTACCTTTGTCATCTTCCATTTTTTGATATAATGGTAAGTTTGTAGCTTTATCTAAATAGATAGTTGTTTTTTTAGCATAAGAAGATGGTATTTTAATTACTTGACCAACTTTTAAGTCATCGTCAATATCATTCAACTCTTTAATTCTATATTCAGGTACTGCTAATGCTTCACCAACTTTCCATACTGTAGTTTGTCCAGCTTTTACTGTATAGTTTATAATTTTATATTCAGGATCATTGATTTCTATTTTGTAGCAATCTTTTCCATCATATTGAACAGAACCAACTATTTTTGCGTATTTGTTTAAGTCTTCGCCTTTTCTTGCATTGATGCTAGTCATTAATACTTTTTTGATTCTTCCAAAACCAGCTCTGTCAATTGTTTGATGCTGTTCTTTCATTAACAATCCACTAGTTAATTCTAAGTTTAAGTTTAATCCTTTTTTTACTTTTACTTTAGATTGTACTGATGGAACATATAAAAGTTGTGCTTTTTGTGGCACTAATGAGTTCGCATATACTTTTCTAACTGGTGTTTCTTGGATTTTAAATTGGATGTGTGATGTAATCATCTTTCCACCTTTGAATCTTTCTTGTGAATGGAAATCATAGGTGCAAGTTTTCACATTAGACATTGCAGCACTTGCCTTGTTAATTAAATCTTGGATGTTCTGTGCCATTACACTAGATTGTAGTGCAACTAAGGCTACAATTAAAGTTAAAAATTTACTTTTCATTCTAATTATTATTTTTTGTTTGTGAATTATTTAGAAGTAATATTACAAAAACTTTGCCAAATTTTAAATAATTAATTGATTTTCTTTATTCATCCAATGTTGAAAATTGAATTTCTCAATATTTCTTTTCATTTGTTTATCAATTTCATCTAGACAAAGATTGCCAATACTGCCTTCTAAAGTATGCTTTAGTTCTGCTGGTTTTTGGTATGTACCACTTTCTACTTGCTTACCAACAGCAATATATGCATCTCTAAAAGTCATTCCATTTAAAAAGATATTTGTATTTCTCATCATCTAAGATGCTTTCCTTTATTTCTATGTGCGTTAGCATTAAGTTTGTCATTTTAATACAATCTATTAAAGTATCAAAACTATTTAGATAATCTTCTTTGATGATTTGTAAATCTCTGTGATAACCTGATGGTAAATTATTGGTAATGCTTGATATTTGATTGGGTAAGTTGATTAGCTTATTGCATTTTGCTCTTATTAATTCAAATACATCTGGGTTTTTTTTGTGTGGCATAATGGACGAGCCTGTTGTTAATACATCAGGAAAGGAAATAAAACCAAAATTTTGATTGATGTACAATGTGGCATCCATCGCTAGTTTGGATAGGGTAGATGCTATATTGGCTAATGCATTGCTAACTACTTTTTCCATTTTGCCTCTATTCATTTGTGCATATACTACATTGTAGTTTAAGTCATTAAATCCTAAAAGCTCAGTTGTCATTTTTCTATTTAATGGGAATGAGCTTCCGTAGCCTGCGCCAGAACCTAATGGATTTTTATTGGCTAAATTATATGCTGCAAAAACTGTTTCAATATCATCTGTTAGACTTTCTGCATAGGCTGAAAACCATAATCCAAATGAGCTTGGCATAGCAATTTGCAAATGTGTGTAGCCTGGCAACAAAGTATCTTTGTACTGTTGTGCTAATTTAATTAATGTTTTAAATAGTACATCTGTTTGCTCAACTACTTCTTTTATTTTTGTTCTTGAGTATAATTTAATATCAACTAATACTTGGTCGTTTCTGCTTCTTCCTGCATGGATTTTTTTGCCAATGTCGCCAACTTTTTCAGTTAATCTAAATTCTATTTCAGAATGAATATCTTCACTGTCTTGGTGTAGTTCAAATTTATTATCTATTATTTGTTGATAGATTGCTTTGAGTTCTTGTTGTAAAATTGGCAATTCATTTTTTTCCATTAAGCCAACTTCAGCAAGCATTTGAATATGTGCCAATGAGCCAAGTACATCAAACTTTGCTAGAACAGTGTCTAATTCTCTATCTTTGCCAACAGTAAATTGTTCAACTATCTTTGCAATTTCACTTGCTTCTAAGTTATTTTTTTGCCAGATTTTTGCCATAATTTAATTGTTGTATGTACTCAAAAATACATTTCTTTTATAAATTTTGATTGATTACTTGTATAAAAAAATGTTCTACATTGCTGTAGAACATTCAAATATTTCAGTTTATAGAAAATATTATAAGTTGTACTTTCCAGCTGCTAATACTTTTGCTGCAATTCTTCTGCGTGCTTCTTTTACATTTACTGGCTCGTATTTTGTAAATCTCTTTAAGCCCATCAACATAATTCTTAGTTCATCGCCTTCAGCATAAGATTGTAATGCGTCTTTTCCAGCTACGTTTATTCTATTCATTGCATCGTTAAAGAATACTTTTAAGATGTCTGTATATACTTGGTCAGTTTTTTCGCCTTTTTCGTATATCTTTTTCACACGAAGTAATAATGATTCTGCTGTGTAAATATCTATTAAGATATCTGCTGCATTCATTATTATTTCTTGTTCGTTCTTAAGTTTTGCCATTAATTTTTGCACTGCACCACCAGCTACTAATAAGAATGCTTTCTTTGCATTGGTAAGTGCTTTTTCTTCTGCTGCAAAAGGTGCATCACTTTCATCACCAAATTCTGGAACGCCCATTAATTCTTTTTGAATTGCCATTCCTGGTGTCATCAAATCAATTTTGCCAGACATCGCTTTTTTCAACAACATATCAATAGATAATAATCTGTTGATTTCATTTGTGCCTTCATATATTCTTGCAATTCTAGAATCTCTAAATGCTCTTGGTGCTCCTGTTTCTTCAGAATATCCCATTCCTCCATGTATTTGTACATTTTCATCTACAATATAATCTAATACTTCAGAACCGAGAACTTTAATGATAGAACATTCAATTGAATATTCATCTGCAGACTTAATAATGCTTTTGAAAATTCTGTACCACTAGCTAAAGCTTCGTGTTCCATTTTCCCAATATCATTGGCACATCTATATGTTGATACTTCTAAAGCAAATATTTTAATTGCCATTTCTGCAATTTTATGTTGTATAGCGCCAAAATTTGCAATAGGTTGTCCAAATTGATGTCTTTCATTTGCATAAGTAACAGCCATGTTAAATGCTTGTCTTGCGCCACCTAATGCTGTTGCACCTAATTTGTATCTTCCTATGTTTAATATATTGAATGCAATTAAGTGACCTTTTCCTCTTTCGCCCAACATATTTTCTACTGGAATTTTACAATTCTCGAAAAATACTTGTCTTGTAGATGAACCTTTGATACCTAATTTATCTTCTTCTGCACCTAGACTTAAACCTGGTGTACCTTTTTCTACTAAAAATCCTGTAAATTCTTTGCCATCAATTTTTGCAAAAACTGTGAACAAATCTGCAAAGCCTGCGTTTGTAATCCACATTTTTTGTCCGTTTAAAATCCAAGATTTACCATCTTCTGAAAGTGTAGCTGTTGTTTTTGCACCTAAAGCATCAGAACCTGCGTTTGGCTCAGTTAAGCAATAAGATGCTGCCCATTCGCCTGTAGCTAATTTTGGCAAATATTTTTCTTTTTGTGCATCTGTACCAAAGTATAATGTTGGTAATGTACCAATACCGATGTGTGCTATTGCTGTAGTAGCAAAAGAGCCTGTGCGTCCATATTCTTCAGCAATAATACAACCTGTAATTACATCTTGTTCCATACCATTGTATTGTGCTGGAATAGCTGTTGATAATAAGCCTAATTCTCCTGCTTTTTCTAGTAAAGATTTTGATAAACCTTCTTGTTGTTTTTCAATTTCTTTAGTTTTGGTCATTACTTCTTTTTCTACGAAATCAGAAGCCTTTTGACGAACCATAAGTTGCTCTTCTGTATGATCTTCTGGTGTAAAAACTTGTGCTGGAGTAGAATCTTTTATTACAAATTCTCCACCTTTTAATGATTTAATTTCTTCCATGCTATTATTTCTATTTATTGTTAGCTAAATTATTGTTTATTGTGTAATTTTTGTATTGGTATATTTTAATTTATTGATAAGTAATTTAAGAAAGATTGTGGAATACATGTTGTACATCATCATCTTGCTCTAATTTGTCTATCAATTCTAATACTTCATCAACCTGTTCTTCAGATAGTTCTTTTGTATGATTAGGCAATCTTTGTAATTCTGATTTAATTACTTCAATTTTTCTTGCTTCTAAAGCATTTTGCATAGAACCAAAATCTTGAAATGCTGCATAAATTACAAACTGACCTTCATCGTTTGTTTCTAAATTATCTAAACCAGCATCTATCAATTCTAATTCTAAATCATCTTTATTTAATCCAGTTGAATTAATTGTGAAAACACCTTTTCTATCAAAAATAAAATCATGCATACCAGAAGTACCCATTGAGCCACCATTTTTATTCAATATTGTACGTAGATTGGCAACAGTACGTACTGGATTGTCTGTAGCTGTTTCTATAACAATTGCTACTGCATGTGGTCCCATGCCTTCGTACACTACTTCTTCGTATGCTTTTTCATCTTTAGATGTTGCTCTTTTTATTGCAGCTTCAACTCTGTCTTTTGGCATTTGTACACTTTTGGCATTTTGAATTGCACGACGTAGCATTGGATTGTTTTCTGGAATAGCACCGCCTGCTTTTACAGCAATGGCAATTTCTCTACCTACACGAGTAAAGTTTTTTGCCATTTTATCCCAGCGTGCCATTTTTGATGCTTTTCTATATTCAAACGCTCTTCCCATCTTAAAAATTTTATAATGAATTAAAAAAATAAAAATCTATATATTTATGCAGAAATTTTGGTCGCAAATATACTAACTTAGGCTATTATACAAAAATTATGAACGTAAAAAAGAAACAAAATTTCATAAAAAAACAGGAGTATCCTGGTGGAACTGTTGCGATGAGAAAATATTTTTCTGAAAATTTAAAATATCCAGAAATTGCAATAAAAAATAGGGTAGAAGGTAAAGTTCTTGTTGCCTATACTGTAGATTTTGATGGACATGTAAGTGATGCAAAAATTCTAAAAGGAATTAGTACTGAATGTGATGCAGAAGCAATAAGATTGGTAAAAGGTTTGAAATTTTCAGCGCAAAATAACCATGGAATAAGAATAACATCAAGCCATAAGATAAAAGTTACTTTCAAACTACCAGCAATACAAATACCAAAAACACAAACAACATTGAAATATAATATAGTAAGCAAGAACAACAAAGTTGAAGAAAAAAAAATAACAAAACAAAATAACACCTATAACTACACTATTAAAATTGAAAAATGAAATTAGATATATTAGTATTTGCAGCACATCCTGATGATGCTGAATTGGCATGTGGAGGCACCATCGCAAAATATGTTGCCATGGGCAAGAAAATTGGAATTGTAGATTTAACTCAGGGAGAATTGAGTTCTAGAGGAGATGTGCCTACTCGAAAAAAGGAAACTGAAAATTCTAGTAAAATACTTGGAATTACAATAAGGGAAAATTTATTGTATAGAGATGGCTTTTTTGAGATTGATGAACAACATCTGCTTGGTATCATAAAAAAAATAAGAAAATATCAGCCAGAGTTGATTTTATGTAATGCAATAAAAGATAGGCATCCTGATCATTCTAGAGCTGGTGAACTAGTAGCACGTGCAAATTTCCTGAGTGGCTTGCTAAAAATTGAAAGTCTTGAAGGAATGGAAAAACAAAAATCTTGGCGTGCCAGAAAACTATTTCATTACATTCAAGAACAGTATGTTGAACCTAGTTTTGTTGTTGATATCAGTAATTTTATAGAACAAAAAATTGATTCTATAAGAGCATTTGAATCACAGTTTTATAAAAGTGATGCGACAAATGAACCAAAAACAAAAATATCAAGTGAAGATTATATTGATTTTATTATAGCAAGATCTAAAGAAATGGGTAATCAATGTAATTTTGAATACGCAGAAGGCTTTAGTTGTAATACTATAATTGGCGTTGATAATATATTTGATATCCATTAAGTTATTAATATATGGTATAATAGCAAAAAATAGTTGGTAAAATGGCTTAAAGCGTCAATTTTTATTGGTGTTTAGGGTATGGTTATTGAAAATGATTTCAATTTAATTTCTTTTACTTAAAAAATGGCTAAAAAAAAGTGCTGGTCGTGTGGTTCTAGCAATGTAATAAAATGGGGTTTTCAAAAAGGTAAACAACGTTTTAAATGTAAAGATTGTGGTCTATTATTTATCAGACAAAATAAATCTGTTAGTTTATCTAACAAGTTTATTTGGTTTAAAAATGGATTTTACAAAGACAAACAATTACTGATTTAGCAATAGAAAGTAATTATAGTGTTCGGAGTTTAAAAAGCTTATTTGATACTTATCTGCAAAAAGCACCAACGCATAAATTCTATCCATCTGAACAACTTAATTTGCTTATTGATGGCACTTATTTTTCTAATAATATTTGCTTAATAATTTACCGAGATGATACGATAAAACTCACACAACTGTATAGGATTACTGATGGTGAATATTTTGAAGAAATTAAAGAAGATTTACAAAATATCTTATCGCTTGGTATTCGTATAGATAGTATTACATGTGACGGTCACAAATCGATACTAAAAGCAATCAAGGTAGTTTGTAAGCAGGTTTATTTACAACGCTGTACAGTTCATATACAGAGAGAATGCAGAGCTTGGCTAACTACTCAACCTAAACATATTGCAGGTGTAGAGCTACTAGCTATTGTGCATCAATTACACACCATTATTACACATGAGCAATCTCATGATTGGATAAAACAAGTGCTAGACTGGCATTTAAAATACAGCTCATTTATTAATGAAAAATCATACAGCATTACCACAAATAGATATTGGTATAAACATAAAATGGTTCGTAAAGCATTTGTTCATATTAGAAACGCAATTCCTAACTTATTTACGTATCTATTTAATCCAAGAATACCAAAATCAACTAATGGCTTAGAGGCATTCTTCGGGCATCTCAAAAGTCATGTTTTAATGCATCGTGGATTGACCAAGGAACATAGAACCAATTTCATTAAATGGTATTTATACTTTAAAAATCAGAAATGAGTTTTTTTAGCCATAGAACAATTTGGTAATAAAAAATAAGGCAGTCTTAAAGACTGCCCATTACCATATTTGTATCAACCATATTGCTGGTAGGTTGCTCTCCAGCAGAGCCTACTTCCTCTTTTGGTTGACAGTAGAATATTAAGCATTATTTTTAACAAAATCAACAACTATTTTTTGCACCATTACCTAATATATTAATAAATTACTACATAAAAAATATAACTATAACTTTCTAATAACAAATAAATTATAGAATTTTATTTAAATCATCACTCCAAGCGTGTACTAATTCCATTTCTTCTTTACCAACATATCCATTTTTAGTTAACATATCGTAACATAAAATCAAATCATTCAGTAAGTTATCTTTTCCACCTTTAAGTGATAAATCACTTAAATCATTTGCAATTTTTGCATTATTAAGATATCCAGGAATTTCATCTTCAAAATCTTTCAATAAATTATGTTCATTTCTTTCTTTCCAAACTGTAGCTTTATGATATAAGATACTCCAATCATTTTCCCATGCAATTCTTTGTGCAACGAAACTTCTCCAAATATCTGTCATTCTAAAACTACAATAAGCTGGAAGATATAATAATGGAAATGCATCTTTGTACCATTGCGTATTTTGACTATTGAATGGACTCCATGCATTATTTCCTAAAGCAATATTATGGTCAAAATCAAAATTTAGTGGAAGAGGATAAGTTAATCTATAAACTGCATCAACATCTGGATTTTCGTCAGCCAAACCTTGTTGAATTGGACAATCTATACTTTTTACACTAAAATTCGACAATTCAGGATGTGCTTTCTGTAATTCTTGCAATGGCAAACCTCTTGGCCAAATAAAGTTTTTAGAATAATATTTATAAATATTTACCCAACCAATATCTTTAACATCATATGCAGAAACATGTCTTTCATTTTTAAAGTCCCAAAACTCATCTTTTGGCAAATTATCATCATCTGTTTCTACTAATTCTTCAAAACCTTGTTCTATAGCTATCAAGTAACCTATATTTTTACGTGCATAATGTCTTGTTGGACAAATTTTTGCAAATTTTGAATCAAGTGTTAATTGACGCTCTACACTCCAAAAATCACAACCATCTAATTTAAATTCCGTTGGAGATTTGGTATCGCCAATACAAATAAAAGGCATATTGATTTCTGTACATTTTTTTGCGTACAATTGTAGTACTGGATGTTGGTCGTTTGCTATTGAAGTAATTACTAAAGCTTTCTTCATAATGTATTTATTTTCAAATTTTTATGTTAATCTATTAAATTGATGGTGTATTACCTTTTAGGCGCTGTGTAAAATACCAAAGTAAAGTTTCATTCGCATTTTTTATAGCTTTTGAAGACACACGTGGTGATGGTGCTTGATAGTGAATTGGAATTTCTGCAATTCTGTGCTTTCTCAACAAATATTTTACTTCTGTTTGGTAAAAATGTGCTTTGGATTTTAGTGGATATTTTAACAATTTTCCAATAATTTCTCTATGGAAACCTTGAAATCCTGATGTCATGTCATACAATCTTGTACCTAAAAGCAGATTAGCTAACACAGTTCCAGATTTTGACAATAATCTTCTTCGCCATGGAGAATCGCCCATTGAACCATCTTTGATAAATCTTGAGCCAAAAGCACATTCATTTCCTTCGTTTAATACGCGTAAATACATTGGAATTGCTCTTGGGTCGTGACTAAGACCTGCGTCCATTTCAATAATTATATCATGTCCATTATCATAAGCAACCTGAAATCCTTTTAGATATGCGTCTACAACATTTTTGTTGTCTGGTGCCCAAATAACTTCAAATCGATTATCTTCTTTTTCTAATGCTCTTGCCAACTCTAATGTCTTATCTTTAGATGCGTTATCAATCACAAAATAGATTTTCCCAGTACCAATTACATCCATCACTCTTTTGAGCAAATCTACAAATGGTGCAAAATCTTCTTCTTCATTAGCCATAGGTATGGTGGCTGCCCAATTCGTGTATAAATACATTCTATAATTTTTTTCGCTAAAATACGTATATTTAAAATAATTGTATCTAAAACATTAACTAATTTTGCTAACATTTTATTGATAATTATGATGGAGAAAAAAAGATTTTCGTTGCTTAAACAAATTAAAAGTTTCAAATACGCTATAAATGGCATGAAAATATTGGTTGCTGATGAGCATAATTCCAGAATTCATATATTTTTTATGTTGTTGGCAATTTCATGTGGATTCATTTTTAAAATTTCAATAGGCGAGTGGATTACGCTTTGCGTGCTGTTTGGCATTGTATTTTTGACTGAATTGATAAATTCTGCGATTGAAAATCTGTGTAATTATTTGACTATGGAAAACAATATTACCATAGGCAAAATAAAAGATTTGAGCGCTGCTGCAGTATTGGTAGCTGCAATAACATCATTTGTGGTAGGTTGTATTATTTTTATTCCAAAATTTTTATTGTTATTTAAATAGTAGAAGCTTATTGATAAATAAGTCAATAGAGCATAAGTTTATATAAGTAATTAATAATCAACCATAATTTTGCAAAACTCTATTTAACATAATATAAATTATAAGACAAAAATATGTAGATTAAAATATCTAGTTTATTATGGTATATCTAAGTATTTATGTGTTTGTAACGAAATATTCCATTCTGGATGTAATTTTACAAACACTATAATCTGTGGTAACATTTTTTCTTGAACTGACCATTCAACTTGTAAATATAATTTTATTGCCTTGTCAGTTAGTAATTTATAATTCTCATAATTTTTTAGTGCAAAATCAAAATCTGATGCATTATAAATAATACATTTTAGTTCGTCTGCTTGTGCTAAAACTTCTGGTAAAACATTTTTGAATTTCTTTGGCGAAACGCAAATCCAATCTAATTTTGTATTTAAACTATAACTTCCAGATGTTTCTATATTTATTTGATAATCAAATTTCTTAAGATAACTAACTAAAGTATTTATATCATACATTAATGGTTCGCCACCAGTGATTACAATTAGTTTTGTTGGTGTTTTTTGAATGGCATTTATTAATGCTTCATAGCTCAATAATTGATTTTGTTTTACTGTCCAAGATTCTTTAACATCGCACCAATGGCAACCAACATCACAACCAGCTAGTCTAATAAAATACGCTGCTGTGCCTGTAAAATAACCTTCGCCTTGAATCGTGTAAAAATGTTCCATTACTGGAATTTCTCGTTCAATATCAAAATTTAGCATTGATGCAAAAGTACAAATAATGTGTTATTCTTATCTATCTGTGAGAGAATTTATATTTTTTATGGCAATAATTCTATCATAACGTTCTCCAAATGGTGTATGGTATATTAGAATTGTATAATTATTTTCTGTATCAGCGTAATATCCTTCTGTAATATCATAGTGCTTTTTGCCTTGGTCATCTACAAAAACATATGCATAATTGTATAAACCTTGCTTCATATAAATGTTTGCCACATATGCTTGCTCATCTTCAATATATTCCAATTCAGAATTTTCATCACATTTCCATTGATTAAATGCACCAACAACATATAATTTGCCATTAGGTATTGGTTTTTTATAATCTATATTAAATTGCACCCAAGTATAATCTACCTGAGTCATGTAATTATTCAAATCAAAATTCTCGATATAATAGCCACCATTCATATCTTGAAAGAAATTGTAGCTTTGATTCATTAATGGTAAATCATACAATAGATAAACTTGATTATAGTCTCTATTTACATCTAATACTCTAATATTCTGACCTTTAAATCTTAATGATCGTGTATCAAACTGTCTAAATTCTCTTCCTGAAGGAAAAAGAAAAGTATTCATGTAATCGTAGCTTATGGTATTTAATCCAACTAAATATGGTGGAACATTTTGAACAGCATTGTCCCATCTATTATTTTGTAGTACTGTAGCTCTTATTTCTACTTGTGGATTGAAAATAGTATATCCTTTGTAATTTATTGTGAAAGTAATATCTTGAAATTTATTTCTGTCGTATAAATTTCTTGCATAGGCAACATTTGCATTCACTCCAACCCTATTTTCTGCTACCATAAATCTATGTGTGAACAATGGCTCTTGCATGGAATTTTCATATACTACAAGAACGTAATTACCCGATTTTGTAATTGTCATGTCTTGGTTTGGAATTTCTAAACGATAGTGTGTATATTTTTGCTTTACGCCAGCTGAGAAATCGTAATCATATATTGTTGATTCTATAAAGCCATCAATATATTCCATTTGATTAAGAATTGTTGGTGTCCAATCTGTATGACATTGAATTACTGTATAGTAATAAGTTCTATTAGTTTGCGCCAAATCATCGAAATGCAATTCTAATGTTCCAGAACCATTTAATCCCATGATTGGCAAATCAAGTGGTTTGTTTTTTGGGTATAATTGTACTGTTTTTAGTGTTGGATCATTTGTTTGAGTTTCATACACTTTTCCATATACACAAACAGAAAACAGCAATAAGATATAACTTATAATGAATTTAGACATCTATCCAAAGATAATACAAAATTCGTACCTATTTTTTGTGTAGAATAATATGTTTTGTTGATGGCTTTACTTCACTATCATCAGTTTCTGTTGCCAAATATCTTTGCCTGTTTGTATGCTGATTTGGTACAATCCATTTGATAATTGATTTTCTGATATGTCTAGTGTGCTTCGTTCATCATGTGATTGTTCTATCTGTTTGATGACTCTGCCATTCAAATCTATCAATTTTATTGCTATTGGAAAGTTGCCTTTTGATACAAAATCTATCTTGAAATTGCCATTGCTCGGATTTGGATAGATACTCAGTTTGCCTTCTTTGTTTGTATTGCTTTTGATACTTGTTACGCCACCTGTTCTTGCAAAAGTATCTATTCGTGAGCCAACTGTGTTGGTGGTAATTGGCAAATTGTAATCAAAATAGATGTCTGCAAAATTCTTTAGGCTATCTCCTATCACTAAATTGCTTTTCGTTTTTATTTTGAATGCTACATAGCCATGTTTGTCTGGTTCTGTGTGTGGTAGTTGAATATTATCAAAAATGAATTGTACTTTATTACCTTCTGAAATTAGTGTGCGACTTGAGTGTGATGTTGATGTAATTTCTAAAGTACTGACATCGAATTTTGTGGTGTCTATTCTGTCTGTAACTACAATATTTACGGCACTTGCTGTGCCTTCATTCTCAAATCTTATTAAGTAATTCACAAAATCGCCAACTAAATCTGGTGTTACGATATCGCCTTCCAAACAACGCTTATCATTTGGATCAAAACTATTCACTACTGTTTGTCTAATAATTGATGTATCATCATCAGCATTCTGATTTGGTGTATTAGTCATATTAATAGTTGCTGAAAGTGTTAAAACATCGCCACCATTTACAGCTGGTTCATCTGTTGGTGCATTGGTACGTAGTGTAACAAAAATACTTCTACTTTCAAATGATTTTAGGTTACTATATTCAAATGTAAGTACACCATTGCTGTTGCTTGTTGGCACCTCAGTTGAACTTTGATAATCTTGCAGTGAATCTTGAAAATTGAACTCTATGGTTCCACCAACTGTAGTGCTACCTTTGTTGGTGTACACAATTTCATAAGTGGCATCTGAAAAGCCTGGACGTGCAGCAACTGTAGGAATAATAGTAACTGAAACATCATTAATTGTTGCTATTGGAAAAATACAAAACTGTGTACTTAAGGTATCTTCTGGTAAGCTAACTGTGGCTTGACTTGGAGAAATTGTGTAATATGGATGAGTAAATATTGGTTGTATAGTATATGTACCTGCTTCTAAGTTTATACTCATATTTCCTTTAGCATCTGATATGGCATAGCCTGAATCTGTTGCATTGCTAATTTTATATTTTAAATTTGGAAATAGACTATCTTGTGCTGTGCAACCATTATTGTTGGCATCGTAGCGAGAAACGACATTCAAATTATAGAAACTTCCAGCTGCACTTGATGAACAAAATGAATTTATAATTACATCTGTATATCCAAAAAAATCCATTTTTTGTTTTAAGACACCTATTTCAAATTCATCAGCACAAATATATTTTAAATCTAGGTTTCCACCAAAATCGTAATAAATATTTGAAGTAGTATCATAATTCATTTTGTTATTTTTTAGAAATAAACTAGTTATTTGATTATTAGAACAAAATAAAATATCTAAATTTGGTATCATACTTATGTCTAAACTTGTAAGTTGGTTATTATCGCAAAATAATTCATACAATTTTGTATTAGCTTTTAAATCTAATGTGTTAAGCAAATTATTATCTAAATACAATAGCTCTAAATTTGGATTTGCACTTAAATCTAAATTGGTTAATTGATTATAATCTAAAGATAAATACTCTAATTTTGGCATTCCACTTAAGTCTATGTTTGTAAGATTGCAATAACCACAACTAAAATCCAATAGGTTTGGTAATCTAATATCTAAATGAGCTAATGAAGTGCTAAAAATACCAATTCCTACTAAATTTATAAACGAGTTAATGCCTTCTAATGTAGCAATATTGGAATCAGCAATATTCATTAATATATAAACTCTGTTTGCTTCATTTTGTTGTATTTCTCCATCATTGTTTATGTCAATTCTAATTGGATAAAATAGACTATCAAGTGCAAAAGCGAAATTGATTGTATCTGCCTGCAGCAATTTTGCTTTAAAATTGTCATCTGGTATATAGACAATAGTGTCTTGTGCTTTGGCGTTTTGTAGTATGAATATACTTAATACAAATAATGTTGCTTGTAAAATGTTTCTCATAATATATCTGATTATATATACAAATATACATTCATTTTTTATAAAATTATGCATACTTATGCAATGTAATAAAAAAAATATTATCTAGATTTATATCTAATAAATGAATAATTGAGTATCTATTTTACAATATTATTTAAGTAAATTGATAAAATCATCAAATAGGTATCTGGAATCATGTGGTCCTGGTGCGCCTTCTGGATGATATTGTACAGCAAAAGCTTTTTTGTTTTTTACTGCAAATCCTTCTACTGTATTATCATTCAAATTAATATGTGTAAGTTCTGCCAACTTAGAAGATTTTAGTATTTCTGCATCTACTGCAAAACCATGGTTTTGTGTTGTAATTTCGCACTTTCCTGTTTTTAGGTTTCTTACAGGATGATTGCCACCTCTATGTCCGTGATGCAATTTATATGTTGGAATATCTATAGCTCTGGCTAAAATTTGGTTGCCTAAACAAATACCAAACAACGGTTGGTTGTTTTCCAAAATTGCTTTTACAGTTTGTACTGCATAATCCATTGGTGCTGGGTCGCCTGGTCCGTTTGAAATAAAGAAACCATCTGGATTAAAATCTAATAATTCTGCATAGGATGTTTTGGCTGGAAATACCTTTACTATGCAATCTCTATCTACAAAATTTCTTATTATATTTTTTTTAATACCAAAATCTAAAGCTGCAATTTTATATTTGGCATGCTCCTCACCTACTGTGTAAGTTTCTTTAGTACTAACTTTTGATGCCAATTCTAAACCATCCATAGATGGTACTTTTTTAAGCTCATTTTTCAGTTCGTCTAAAGATAGTATCTCTGAAGAAATAATTGCATTCATGGCGCCTTTTTCACGCACATGTCTTACAATTGCTCTGGTATCTAAATTGGTAATTCCAACTAAATTATTGTCCTCAAAATATTGTTGGATATTGCTATCAGCTTGATGTCTTGAATAATGATTAGTATATTCTCTACATATTAATCCAGCAATTTGTATTTGGTTGGATTCTTCTTCTGTGTGCTTGATTCCGTAATTGCCTACATGTACATTGGTTGATATTAATAATTGTCCAAAATAACTAGGATCTGTGAACAGCTCATGGTAACCTGTCATCGAAGTATTGAAGCAAATTTCGCCTGTTGCTGTACCTGTTTTTCCGCATGCATTGGCTTCGAAATATGTGCCGTCTTCAAGTAGTAGTATTGCTTTTTCCATTATATGATATCCATTTATAATTTAGTTAAAAAAAAAGGTTCGCAATGAATACGAACCTTATATATAAAAACTGAGTTTTCATTTATTATTCTTCAGTTTTAGTTTCTTCAACAGTATCAGTTACTTCTGGTGTTGGATTAGCTTCTGCTTCTACATTTTCATCATCAGCTTTTTTCTTTGCAGTACCGGCTCTACGAGTACGTTTTTTAGGTTCTGCAGTTGCAGTAGCAGCTGTTTTGTTTGCTGTGTAAATTTCGTTGAAATCTACTAACTCAATCATTGCCATTTCAGCATTGTCACCTAATCTTTTTCCTAATTTAATGATTCTAGTGTATCCGCCTGGTCTGTTAGCTACTTTTGGTCCAATTACATCAAACAATTCTTTAGCTGCAAATTTATTTTGTAAATAACTAAAAGCAGTTCTACGAGAATGTGTTGTATTGTCTTTAGCTCTATTGATAATTGGCTCAACATGCATTCTTAACTCTTTGGCTTTAGCTAAAGTTGTTTCGATTCTTTTATGCATAATTAATGCATTAGATAAGTTCTTAAGTAATGCACTTCTGTGACCAAATTTTCTTCCTAAGTGATTTATTTTATTTCCGTGTCTCATTTGATAAAGTATTAAGTTTTAAGTAATATAACTATACTTAAAATATTAGTCGTCTAATTTATATTTTGATAAATCCATTCCAAAGTGCATACCTTTTTCAATAATTAGTTCTTCAATTTCTACTAAAGATTTGCGACCAAAGTTTCTAAATTTCAATAATTCATTCGTATCGTATTGAACTAATTCTGCTAATGAATTGATTTTTGCTGCTTTAAGACAGTTGAATGCTCTTACTGATAAATCCATATCTTCTAATGGAGTTTTAAGGATTTTTCTCATGTGTAAGATATGCTCATCAACTACTTCTTCGTGTTGTTTACTTTCTGTTTCAAATGTAATGTTTTCATCAGATACAAGAATTAAGTGTTGAATTAAAATTTTAGCTGCTTCTTTGATTGCTTCTTCTGGATGAATAGTTCCATCAGTTTTGATATCAATCACTAACTTTTCGTAGTCAGTTCTTTGTTCAACACGAGTATTTTCTATCTTGTATTTTACATTTTTGATAGGTGTATAGATTGAATCGATAGGAATAGTACCTACAACTGATGTGTCTACGAAATGCTCTTCAGCAGGAACATAACCTCTACCTCTACCAATTGTTAATTCAAGTTCTAAATTTACATTTTTGTCCATATTGCAGATTACTAAATCTGGATTTGTAACTGCATATACGTTTGTATGTGCTTCAATATCTCCTGATAAAAATTGCTCTTTACCTTTTAAAGAAATATAAACTTTTTCGTAACCAGCATCTGCTTCAGTTAAAATTCTTTTTAATCTTACTTGTTTAAGATTAAGAATAATTTCAGTAACATCTTCAATAACTCCTTTTATTGTTGAGAATTCGTGTTGAACTCCAGATATTTTTACAGATGTAATGGCATAACCTTCTAAAGAAGATAATAGAACTCTTCTAAGTGCATTTCCGATTGTACTTCCGAATCCTGGTTCTAATGGTGCAAATTCAAATGTACCTTCAAAATCTGTTGCTTTTTGTAACAAAATTTTGTCTGGTTTTTGAAATGATAATATAGCCATAATTTTTAGATATTAATTTTTATATAATTTTTTCTTCATTAATAAGTAGATTATTTAGAATATAACTCTACTATTAATTGTTCTTTGATATTTTCTGGTATTTGATCTCTGTTTGGAAGTTCAACATATTTTCCTTCTAAAGTTTCAGAGTTTAACTCTAACCAAGAATATTTTTTCACTCTACCAGTACTTAATGTTTCTTGTACTAAGTCTAAGTTTTTAGATTTTTCACGTATGCTAATAACATCTCCAACTTTTACTGTATATGATGGAACGTTTAAGATTCTACCATTAACTGTAATATGTTTGTGTGATACTAATTGACGTGCAGCGCTTCTAGTTGGTGCAAAACCTAATCTGTAAATAGTGTTGTCTAATCTTTGTTCTAACAATTTTAATAAGTTATCACCAGTTACACCATGTTTACGAGCAGCTTCAGCAAATGTTTTGTAGAATTGTCTTTCTAAAACACCATAAGTGTATTTTGCTTTTTGCTTTTCTTTAAGTTGTATTGCGTATTCAGATTGAGAACCACGTTTTCTAGAATTACCATGTTGCCCTGGAGCATATTTTCTTTTTTCGTACGACTTATCATAACCATAAATAGCATCCCCAAAGGTTCTTGCTTTTTTAGTTCTAGGTCCAGTATATCTTGCCATTTTCTTGTATTTTTTTTAAATATTCTATCTATTGCACTAATATAATCTTATACTCTACGTTTTTTAGGTGGTCTACAACCATTGTGTGGTAATGGTGTAATATCTCTAATTACAGTAACTTCGATACCAACAACAGACACTGCTCTAATTGCTGATTCACGACCACCACCAGGTCCTTTTACAAAAACTTCTACTTTACGTAAACCTGCATCGTATGCTTTTTGACCTGCATCACTTGCAGCAACTTGCGCAGCATAAGGTGTACTTTTTTTAGAACCTCTGAATCCACCTTTTCCAGCACTACTCCAAGAAATTACTTGTCCTGCTTTGTTTGTGAAAGAAACGATAATATTATTAAAAGTTGCGTTAATATGAACATAACCTTCTGGTTCTACTTTAACTACTCTCTTTTTAACTTGTTTTTTAGCTTGAGCCATTATTTAGTTATTTTATATTTGATTATTTAGTTGCTTTTTTCTTTCCTGCTACAGTTTTACGTTTTCCTTTACGTGTTCTAGCATTACGTTTAGTACTTTGTCCGTTAACAGGTAGTCCTTTTCTATGTCTAATTCCTCTGTAAGAACCGATATCCATTAAACGTTTGATGTTTAATTGCACTTCAGATCTTAAAGCACCTTCTACTTTAAATTCAGCACCAATAACGTTACGAATGGCAGTTTGTTCGTCGTCATTCCATTCGTGAACTTTTTTCATTGGATCAACATTAGCTTGTTCTAAGATATGGTTTGCTCTTGATCTGCCAATACCATATATGTATGTTAATCCGATAAAGCCTCTTTTATTTTTTGGTAAATCTATACCTGCTATCCTTGCCATTATATTAACCTTGTCTTTGTTTAAATTTTGGATTCTTCTTATTAATTACATAAATTTTGCCCTTTCTACGTACAATTACGCAGTCTTCGCTTCTTTTCTTTACTGATGCTCTTACCTTCATGGTGTATCAATTATTTATTTGTATCTAAATGTTATTCTTCCTCTTGTTAAATCGTATGGTGAAATCTCAACTGCTACTCTATCACCTGGTAAGATTCTAATGTAGTGCATTCTCATCTTTCCAGAGATTGTGGCTAAAATTTCATGTCCATTTTCTAACTTTACTTTGAACATAGCGTTAGATAATGCTTCTGAAATTGTCCCGTCTAATTTTAATAAGTCTGATTTAGCCATATCTTTTTTAATGCTATTTTCTCAAATTTTGCGCAAATATCGTAAAAATTATCGAAAATCTTTAATATATTCTGATTTTTTTATCTCCTCAAATATTAAATTATGGTCACTTAATATCTGAGCTTTACCTTTCATCACTGCTATTGTATGTTCAAAATGTGCAGATGGCTTACCATCTTTAGTTACAATTGTCCATTTATCGCCTAATACTTTAACTTGGTCTGTGCCTAAGTTAATCATTGGCTCAATAGCTATAGTCAATCCTTCTTTAAGTACCAATCCTTTTCCTCTTTTGCCATAATTGGGTACATTTGGTTCTTCGTGTAAGTCCTTTCCTACTCCGTGACCAACTAAGTCTTTAACAACTCCAAAATTATGCTGAATTTGTGTGTAATCTTGAATTGCAAATGAAATATCTCCAACTCTGTTACCTGCCACAGCTTTTTCAATTCCTAGAAACAATGAATTGAATGTAACTTGTAGTAGTTTTATTACTTCTGGTTTTACCTCAGCTACTGGAAACGTAAATGCTGAGTCACCAAAAAAGCCATCTTTTTTTACTCCACAATCAACTGAAACTACATCTCCTTCTTTAATTTCTCTATCAGAAGGTATTCCATGAACAACTTCTTCATTAATAGAAATGCATAGTGATGCAGGGAATCCTCTGTAGCCTTTGAAAGCTGGAGTAGCTTTATTATCTTTAATAAAGGTTTCAGCTATTTGGTCTAACTTTTTTGTAGTTACACCTGGTTGTATGAATTTTACTAAAGTTGCTAAAGTATTGCTAACAAGTAAAGAACTCTTTTTTATTAATTCAATTTCTTCTTGACTTTTATAATATACCATTTGTCAATTAGAAATTTGAATCTCCATATATTCTACCTTTTAATTTTTCACCAGATTGAGTTAATCCATCATAGTGTCTATTTAAAAGGAATGTTTCTATTCTGTCCATAGTATCTAAAACTACTGATACTAAGATTAATAATGATGTGCCACCAAAGAAGTAGGCGAACTGTGAATTGACGCCTAATACTGAAGCAAATGCTGGCATTATGGCAACTATTCCTAATCCAATTGCTCCTGGTAATGTAATTCTTGATAATACTGTGTCTATAAATTCTGCTGTGCTTGCACCTGGCTTAACTCCAGGAATATATCCATTACTACGCTTTAATTCATCAGCCATTTGTTGTGGATTCATGATTAATGCTGTATAGAAATATGTAAATATCACAACTAACAAAAATGTAATTACATTGTATGGAATTGATTTAATATCTACCATTTTAGTAAGGAAACCAGACATTGAACTGTTTGGGAAGAATTGTAATATAGTTTGAGGTATAAATAAAAACATTTGAGCAAATATTATTGGCATTACACCAGCTATATTTACACGTAATGGTAAAAATCCTCTGCTTGAAGCTGTTTGTGCACTACCTCCTGCAATTTGTTTTGCATAACTTAGTGGCACTCTTCTTATTGCTTTGATAAGCAGGATTGTAAATAATACAACTCCAAATAATAAGGCAATTTCTAATAATAACATTAATATTCCGCCACCTGTTCCTTTTACTCTACTCTGAACTTCTACCCAAAAAGAACCTGGTAGACGAGAAATGATATTTGCCATAATGATAATAGATGTACCATTACCAATACCTCTTTCTTGAATTTGCTCTCCTAACCACATAACAAAAATAGTACCTGCTGTTAATGAAAACATAGTTGTAGCCCAAAATATTGGCATACTAATTTCTGGATTAATAGGTGTGTTTAATTGTGGTGAAGTTAGATATTTTACATATGCAGTAGCTTGTACAATAGTAACTGCAATAGTACCTAATCTTGTATATTGATTGATTGTTCTTCTACCGCTCTCTCCTTCTTTTTGTAATTTTTGAAAATATGGAATAGCAAGTGTTGCTAATTGCATAACGATAGAAGTAGAAATATATGGCATGATACCTAGTGCAAATACAGAAGATCTAGAAAATGCACCACCTGCAAATAAATCAAAAACGCCCAGAACACCTTCTGTAGACATTTGAGATAATGCATTTGGATCAATACCAGGCAGAACTACATAGCTACCAAATCTATAGATAAATAAAAGACCTAATGTTAAGTAGATTCTTTTTCTTAAATCCTCAATAGCAAATATATTCCTTATTGTATCAATAAATTTGTTCATGATGTAGTTTATATAACAGTAGTTTTACCACCAAGTTTTTCAATAGCTTCTTTTGCTTTATCACTAAATGCGTGTGCTGAAATAGAAATTGTAGATTTTAATTCACCGTTTGCAAGTACTTTCAATTTTTCAGATTTAGAAATGATTCTCAATTTTCTAAGTTGTTCAAAATTAAAATCAACTATATTGTGCTTTTCAGCAAGTTCTTGTAATTTAGATAAATTAATTACTTGATATATCTCTTTGAATGGATTGTTAAAGCCACGTTTAGGTGTACGTCTTTGAAGTGGCATTTGTCCACCTTCAAAACCTCTTTTTGATTTATATCCTGAACGAGATTTAGCTCCTTTGTGTCCTTTTCCAGCTGTGCCACCTGAACCTGATCCTTGACCACGACCAACTCTTTTTCTAGTTTTAGTTGAACCTTCAGCAGGTTTTAAATTATGCAATGAAATACTCATCTTATTGTACGTTTTCGATTTTTAATAAATGTTGAACAGACTTAATCATACCTTCAACCTGTGGTGTTAATTCTTTTTCCACAGAATGATTTAATTTTTTTATACCAAGAGCAATAACAGTATTTTTCTGTTTTTTAGGTCTATCTATGGTACTTTTTACTTGGGTTATTTTAACTTTTGACATAATTTTAACCATTAAATACTTTGCTTAATTTTACTCCTCTATCTTTTGCAATTGTGTAAGGATCTCTTAACTTAGACAATGCTAACACAGTGGCTTTCACTACGTTATGTGGGTTTGATGAACCTAAAGATTTAGCTAATACATTGTGTATTCCAGCACTTTCAAGAACAGCACGCATAGAACCTCCAGCAATAACACCAGTACCATCAGATGCTGGTTTTATTAATACTTTAGCTCCATCAAAAAGTGCTAATTGATCGTGAGGAATTGTTCCTTTTAAGATTGGAATTTTCACTAAGTTCTTTTTAGCATCATCAATTCCTTTAGCTATTGCTTCTTGAACTTCTCTTGCTTTACCTAATCCAAAGCCAACCATACCATTTTCGTTTCCGACAACAACAAGTGCTGAGAAGCTAAATGTACGTCCACCTTTAGTTACTTTAGTAACACGTTGGATATTAACGACTTTTTCTTTTAGTTCGATGTCGTTTGCTTTGAATTTTTCAAATTTTATTTTTGATTGCATTTTCTCTTTTTTAATCTATTAAAATTGAAGTCCATTTTCACGAGCTGCATCTGCTAATGCTTTCACTCTACCATGATATAAAAATCCATTTCTGTCAAAAACAACAGTAGAAATATTGTTTTGCTTAGCTAAATCTGCTATTAACTTGCCCACTTCTTTAGATAACTCAGTTTTTGTTTTACCTTTTTTATCTAATTTAGCAGAAGATGCAGATAACATTGTTATGCCTTTTGTATCATCTACAAGTTGAGCATAAATGTTTGTGTTGCTTTTATATACGCAAAGTCTTGGCTGTTCTGTAGAACCGTTAATTTTCTTTCTAATTCTATATTTTAGTTTCAGTCTTCTTGTAACCTTTGTTTTACTTAACATGACTATTATTTTTATTTTTTACCTGCAGACTTTCCTGCTTTTTTTCTTAATATTTCTCCAGTGTATTTGATACCTTTTCCTTTGTAAGGTTCTGGTTTTCTTATAGATCTGATTTTAGCTGCTACTTGTCCTATTAATTGTCTATCAGTACTTTCTAAGATAATCTTAGGTGCTTGACCTTTTACTGTTTCTGTAGTTAACTTTACTTCATCTGGTAATAATACATATACTGGATGTGAATAACCTACAGATAATTCTAATAATTGACCTGTATTACTTGCTCTAAAACCAACTCCCGACTACATCAAGTTCTCTTTTAAAGCCTTCAGATACACCAACAACCATATTGTTTATTAAAGCTCTATACAATCCGTGTAGTGCTTTATGGCGTTTTTGTTCAGTAGGTCTTGAAATGATTATTTGACCATTTTCATTAGATACTTTAATATCTCTGTCTACTTTTTGAGTAAGTGTTCCTTTCGGACCTTTTACAGTAACTGTATTATTTTCAGATACAGATACTTCTGTTTTTGCTGGAATTGATATTGGTGCTTTGCCTATACGTGACATACTATATTTTTTAAGATACTAAACAAATAATTTCTCCACCTACATTTTGCTGACGTGCTTGCTTATCTGTCAATACGCCTTTTGATGTAGATAAAATTGCAATTCCTAAACCATTTTTTACTCTTGGAATAGAATCTACGTGTGCGTACTTACGCAAACCTGGTTTAGATATTCTCAATAATTCTCTAATTGCTGGTTCTCTAGTAGAAGCATTGTATTTTAATGCTATTCTGATTAATCCTTGAGGACCATCTTCTTCAAATTTATATTTTAGGATATATCCATTTTCGTATAAAAGCTCTGTAATCTTCTTTTTAAGATTAGATGCAGGAATGTCCACGATTTCGTGACCTGCCATTTGAGCATTTCTTATTCTTGTTAGATAATCTGATATTGGATCAGTAACCATTTTATTTAGTTTATTCGTTTATAATTAATTACCAACTTGCTTTTGTAACTCCTGGTATTTTTCCATCGTTTGCTAAATCTCTGAATTTTATTCTTGAAATTCCGAAGAAGCCTACATATCCTCTTGGACGTCCAGTTATTTTGCATCTGTTTCTGTATCTAACTGGAGAAGAGTTTTTGGTAGCTTATCTAGCAAATCCCATTTTCCTTCTTTTTTTAGTTGTTCACGCTTTTCCTTATATTTAGCAATCATTTTTGCTCTTTTGGCATCGCGTGCTTTCATTGATTCTTTTGCCATCTATCTTTCTTATTTATTTTTCTTTACAAATGGAATACCTATTTCTGTTAATAGCGCATGAGCTTCATCATCAGTTTTAGCAGTAGTTACGAATGTGATATCCATACCGCTGATTCTGTTGATTTTATCTATGTCTATCTCAGGGAAAATTATATGTTCTTTGATACCTAAAGTGTAGTTACCTCTACCATCAAAAGCTTTTTCATTTACACCTTTAAAATCTCTAACTTGTGGTAATGCAACTGATATTAATCTATCTAAAAATTCATACATTCTGTCACCTCTTAAAGTTACCATTACACCAATTGGCATATTTTCTCTTAATTTGAAGTTAGATATTGCTTTTTTAGATTTAGTAGACATTGCTTTTTGACCAGTGATTCTTGTAATTTCGTCAACTTGGTTATCAATGATTTTTTTGTCTCCAACAGCGATACCAACACCTTGATTAACAACGATTTTTGTTAATTTTGGCACTTGCATAACAGATTTATACTGATATTTTTCCATTAATTTAGGAATTACTTCTTCAGTATATTTTTTTCTTAATCTAATAACGTAGCTCATATTATATTACCTCCCCTGTTTTTTTTGCGAATCTAACAATTTTTCCGTCTTCTGCAACTTTTCTACCTACGCGTGTTGGTTTTCCAGCTACAAGTAATTTTACATTTGAAATGTGTATAGATGCTTCTTGTTCTACGATTCCACCTTGTTGGTTTTGTGCGTTTGGTTTTGTATGTTTTTTAACCATATTCACACCTTCTACTAATACTCTACTTTCTTTTGGGTAGACCTCTATCACGTTTCCTTCTTTTCCAGAACTTGCTCCTGAGATAACAACTACTTTGTCACCTTTTTTGATTTTTAATTTTGGGGCAAATCTTTTTTGTGTATTTACTTTTTTCATCTTATAAAACTTCTGGTGCTAATGAAATAATTTTCATATAATCTTTGTCTCTTAATTCTCTTGCTACAGGACCAAATATACGACTTGCTCTTGGCTCATCTTGGTTATTTAGAAGAACTACAGCATTGTCATCAAAACGAATATATGAACCATCTTTGCGTTTTACTTCTTTTTTTGTACGTACAATCACTGCTTTAGAAACTTGTTTTTTCTTTACGTTTCCGCCTGGTGCTGCACTTTTTACAGAAACAACAATTTTGTCTCCTATACTTGCGTATCTAGACTTTGAGCCTTTAAGTACTCTGATGCAAAGCACTTCTTTTGCGCCGCTGTTGTCTGCTACTTTTAATCTTGATTCTGACTGTATCATAAAATTATTTTGCTCTTTCTAAAATTTCTACTAATCTCCAACGTTTTGTTTTACTTAATGGTCTAGTTTCCATTATTTTTACTGTATCGCCAGGATTGCATTCGTTATTTTCATCGTGTGCATGGAAACTCTTCGTTTTTTTCAAGAACTTTCCATACTTAGGATGTTTAATTTTTCTTTCTATTTTAACAGTAATAGTTTTGTCCATCTTATTTGATTTCACAACACCAATACGTGTTTTTCTTTCTTTTCTTACTATTGTTTGTTCTGCACTCATGTTGCAATATTATGCTTGGTTAGACAATTTTCTTTTACTAATTTCTGTTTGGATTCTAGCGATTTCTTTTCTTGATGTTTTAAAAATGCTTGTATCTTCCAAAGGACTTACTGCGTGATTAAATTTCAGTTTTTTTAATCTTAACTTAGCCGCTTTCAACTCGTTGTGAAGCTCTTCGGTTGCAGTATTTGCTATTTCTGTATATAATTTATTTGACATATTATTTTAATTTATTGACCGTCATAATCTCTTCTCACAATAAATTTAAGTTTTACTGGCAATTTTTGTGCAGCTAACTCTAAAGATTCTTGTGCTAATTGTTTTGATACACCTTCTATTTCGAATAATATTCTGCCTGGTTGTACTAGAGCTGCCCAATGGTCTAAAGCACCTTTTCCTTTACCCATACGAACTTCAGCTGGTTTTTTAGTAATTGGTTTATCTGGAAATATTTTTATCCAAACTTTACCTTCTCTCTTCATATTACGAGTCAATGCAATACGAGCTGCTTCAATTTGTCTACTGGTAATTCTACCTTCATCTAAACATTTAAGTCCAAATGAACCGAATGCTAAGCTATATCCTCTTCCAGCATTTCCTTCGTTTCTGCCTTTCTGTACTTTTCTAAACTTAACTCTTTTAGGTTGTAACATTTTTTTTAATTATAGTTATTAATTAAATTATTTTCTTCTTTCTCTTCTTTCTGGTCTGTCTCTTTTTTCACCTCTTGGCGCTCTTCTTTCATTGCCTCTTGGTTGTCTTTTTTGCTCTTCAACTCCAACATTTGGTGTTAAGTCTCTTTTTGTAAATACTTCACCTTTACAAATCCAAACTTTAACTCCGATAATACCATATATTGTATTTGCTTCTTTAATTGCATAATCAATATCAGCTCTAAATGTATGTAATGGTGTTCTTCCTTCTTTATATTCTTCACTTCTTGCCATCTCAGCACCACCAAGTCTACCTGAACATTTTACTTTTATTCCTTCTACTCCTAATCTCATTGCAGATGCAATTGCCATTTTCACAGCTCTTCTGAAATTAACACGCGCTTCTAATTGTTTACATATTGTTTCACCAACTATAGCTGCATCAATCTCTGGTCTTCTTATTTCTACAATATTTATTTGTACATCTTTCCCAGTTAATTTTTTGATTTCTTCTTTAATCTTATCTACTTCTCCGCCACCTTTTCCGATAATAATTCCTGGTCTAGATGTATGTATTGATATTGTAATTCTATTTAGTGTTCTTTCTATGATAATTTTTGATACGCCACCTTTTTGAATACGTGCATTAAGGTATTTTCTGATTTTGTGATCTTCTATTAATTTTTCACTAAAATCTTTTCCACCGTACCAGTTTGAATCCCATCCTCTTGTGATGCCTAAACGATTTACTATTGGATTTGCTTTTTGTCCCATTAACCTATTTTATTAATTATTATCAGTATTTTCAGATACTTCAATTGAGTTATTGCTATTTCTGCTTGCTAATTTTAATGTAAGATGATTTGATCGTTTTCTTACTCTATATGCTCTTCCCATTGGTGCTGGTAAAAATCTTTTTAAAACTCTTCCACCATCTACAAAAATTTCTTGAACATATAAATCAGCTTCAGCAGCAGTTGTATTGTTTTTTTGTTCCCAATTTGCAATTGCAGATCTCAACAATTTTTCTACTGTTTGAGATGCATGTTTTGATGAAAACATTAATATATTTAAAGCTTGATCTACATTCTTTCCTCTAACTAAATCTGTTACCAATCTCATTTTTCTTGGAGATGTAGGCACAGCTGTTGCTTTTGCAACACATGTGCTTTTTTTAGCTTCTTTTCTTAATTCAGCTGATATTTTTTTTCTAGCTCCCATTTCTTATAAATTATTTTCTATTTCCTGAATGTCCTTTAAATTGTCTTGTTGGAGAAAATTCACCCAATTTATGACCTACCATGTTTTCAGTTACATATACTGGAATAAATTTATTGCCATTATGTACTGCAAATGTATGTCCTACGAACTCTGGTGTAATCATAGATGCTCTAGACCATGTTTTGATTACATTTTTTTTGTTTGATTCATTCATTGCGTCTACTTTCTTTTGTAAAGTATAAGCTATGTATGGTCCTTTCTTTAAACTTCTAGCCATGTTAATTATTTATTCTTAGATTTTCCCTTAGAAATTATATACTTACTTGATGCTTTTTTCGTATTTCTAGTTTTCTTACCTTTAGCAATTAAACCTTTTCTTGATCTTGGGTGACCACCTGAAGCTCTACCTTCACCACCACCCATTGGATGATCTACTGGGTTCATTGCTACTGGTCGAGTTCTAGGTCTTCTACCTTTCCATCTATTTGCACCTGCTTTACCCATTACTAATAAGCTATGATCTGAATTAGAGACAGTGCCTATTGTAGCCATGCATGTTGCTAAAATCATTCTTGATTCACCTGAAGGTAATTTGATGATTGCATATTTGCCATCTTTACCTGTAAGCTGAGCAAATGTTCCAGCACTTCTACATATTGATGCACCTTTACCTGGTTGTAATTCGATATTGTGAATTACAGAACCTAGTGGCATATTTCCTAATTGTAGTGCATTTCCTACTTCTGGAGCAACTTTAATTCCAGATATAATTTCTTGTCCTACAGCGATGCCTTCTGGAGCAATAATATATCTTTTTTCTCCATCTTTATATGATACTAAAGCAATAAATGCTGATCTGTTTGGGTCATACTCAACAGTTTTTACTGTAGCTGGAATATCATATTTGTTTCTTTTAAAATCAATAATACGATATTGTTTTTTATGACCACCACCAATATATCTCATGGTCATCTCTCCTTTTTGGTTTCTACCACCAGAACGTTTATTAGGAACTAATAATGATTTCTCTGGTTTATTGGTTGTAACTTCGGCATAAGCATTTGCTACTTTGTATCTTAAGCCAGGAGTTATTGGTGTAAATTTCTTTGTTGCCATCTTCTTAAATCTGCTTTACTATATCTTATAAATCTGTATAAAAATCAATTGTTTCGCCGTCAGCTAATTTTATTAAAGCTTTTTTATAGCTACCTCTTCTACCTGAGATGATATTTGTTTTTGTGAATTTAGATTTTGGTTTAGAAGGCATAACTAAAGTATTTACTTCTTCTACATTCACGCCATACATCTCTTCTATTGCTTTTTTAATTTCAATTTTATTCGCTTTTTTATCTACGATAAAAGTATATTTCTCAGCTCTATCTTGTAGTTTTTGAGACTTTTCTGTGATTAAAGGTTTCTTTAAAATTTCCATATATTAGTTATTTACTAATTGGTTAGATAATGCTTCGATAGATTTCTCACTCAATAATATCATACTATTATTCATTATTTCGTAAGTATTTAAGTTGCTTACTTCTGCAAGACCAGCACCTTGAATATTTCTTGAAGATAAATAGATATTATCATTGATTTCTGGTAAGATGAACAATGATTTTTTGTTTTCTAAACCGAAATCTTTTAAGAAATTTACATATTCTTTAGTTCTAGGTGTTTCTAAAGAAAAATCTTCAACAACTTTGATTGCATTTGATGCTATTTTAGCAGAAAGTGCAGATATTTTAGCTAATTCTTTAACTTTTTTATTCAACTTAAAACTATAACTTCTTGGTCTTGGTCCGAAAATTCTAGCACCACCTTTGAATAATGGGTTTTTGATACTACCTTTTCTTGAACCACCTGTACCTTTTTGTTTATGTAGTTTTCTTGTAGAACCAGATAATTCTGATTTCTCAAGTGTTTTATGTGTTCCGCTTCTTCTATTCGCTAAATATTGCTTTACAGCTAGATATATAACATGCTCATTAGGTTCTATTCCAAAAATGTGATCTGGAAGTTCAACCTGACGTCCTGTTGCTTGACCTTGTTTATTATATACTTCTAATTTCATCTTTTCTAACTATGTTTAAAATTTGTTATACGAAACAAATAATTTTATTTTTTCTCTAATATAACTACAGAACCATTGTGTCCTGGAATAGATCCTTTTACAATAATATAATTTTGTTCAGGTACTATTTTTAGAATTTTTGCATTTGGTAATTTTACAGTATCATTACCCATTCTTCCACCCATTCTCATACCTTTGAAAACTCTTGATGGTGTAGAACATGCTCCAATAGAACCTGGTGCTCTAAGTCTGTTATGTTGACCGTGAGTTTGTCCACCAACACCACTAAATCCATGTCTTTTTACAACACCTTGAAAACCTTTTCCTTTAGATATTCCAGATATAGATACTTTTTCACCTTCTTTTAAGATCTCAGTAGTAATAACTGTACCTAATTCTATATTAAATGTACCTCTAAATTCTACTAATTTAGCTTTAGGTGCAGTTTTTGCATTTTCAAAATGACCTTTTAATGCTTTACTAGTATTTTTTTCTTTTTTGTCGCCATATCCTATTTGTACTGCATCATAACCATCTTTGTCTTTAGTTTTGATTTGAGTTACTACACAAGGACCTGCTTCTATTACAGTGCAAGGTACTACATTTCCATCTTCATTAAAGATGCTCGTCATGCCTATTTTTGTTCCTATTAATCCTTTCATTATATTAAGCTTTAATTTCTACATCTACACCACTTGGTAATTCTAACTTCATTAATGCATCAACAGTTTTTGGTGTAGCACTATATATATCTAATAATCTTTTATATGTGCAAAGTTTATACTGTTCTCTAGCTTCTTTATTCACGTGTGGTGAACGAAGAACTGTAAATATCTTTTTATTAGTAGGTAAAGGAATAGGTCCAGTAACTACAGCTCCAGCATTTTTTACTGTTTTTACAATCTTTTCTGCTGATTTATCAATCAGATTATGATCGTAAGATTTCAATTTTATTCTAATTCTTTGTGCCATTTTATTAATCTGCTTTTACTTTACTTTTTGCTTTTGCAATTACTTGTTCTGTAATATTGTTTGGTGCTTGAGCATAGTGCGAAAACTCCATGATTGATGTAGCTCTACCTGATGTAATTGTTCTTAAATCTGTTACATATCCAAACATCTCACTCAAAGGAACTTTTGCTTTAATTACATTTGCATTATTTTTCATTTCCATTCCTTCCATCATACCTCTTCTTCTATTTAAGTCACCTACTACATCTCCAGTGTTTTCTTCTGGTGTAATTACTTCTAATTTCATGATAGGTTCTAATAGAATTGGAGTTGCTTTTTTACATGCTTCTCTGAAAGCAAATTTTGCAACTTGCTCAAAAGAGAAAGAATCTGAATCCACTTGGTGGAAAGAGCCGTCAAATAAACGTACTTTCAAGCTTGGCACTTCATATCCAGCCAACACACCAGTTTTCATTGCTTCTTTAAATCCTTTTTCTACTGATGGAATAAATTCTCTTGGTACTGCGCCACCAAAAATATCATTAATAAATTCTAAACCTTCTTTTCCTTCTTCACCTGGTCCAATTTCAACAGCAATATCAGCAAATTTACCTCTACCACCTGATTGTTTAGCATATTTCTCTCTATGTGTAATAGTTTGAGTTATTGTCTCTTTGTAATTTACTTGAGGTGCTCCTTGATTACATTCTACTTTGAATTCTCTTAATAATCTATCTACGATGATTTCTAAGTGTAACTCTCCCATTCCTGAAATTACAGTTTGTGCTGTATCTTCATCATATCTTACTTTGAATGTTGGATCTTCTTCAGCTAATTTCCCTAATGCCATTCCTAATTTGTCAGCATCTTTTTGAGTTTTAGGCTCAATTGCTAATCCAATTACTGGATCTGGGAATTTCATTGACTCTAATATGATTGGTGCATTTTCTGCACATAAAGTATCTCCTGTTCTAATATCTTTAAATCCTACAACAGCTCCAATATCACCTGCTCCTAATTTTTCAATTGGATTTTGTTTGTTTGCATGCATTTGGAAAATACGAGAAATACGTTCTTTATTCCCACTTCTTGTATTTAATACATAAGAACCTGCATCAAGCACACCTGAGTAAGCTCTTGTAAATGCTAAACGACCTACGTATGGATCTGTTGCAATTTTGAATGCTAATCCAGCAAATGGTTCATCATAAGATGGTTTTCTTACAACTTCTGCATCTGTATTTGGATTTGTTCCTATGATATTTGGTCTATCTAATGGTGATGGCATTAATTCCATCACTAAATCTAACATTGTTTGAACACCTTTGTCTTTGAATGAAGAACCACATAACATTGGAACTATTTTCATATCTAAACATGCTGCTCTTAAAGCATCTAGGATTTCTCTTTCTGTGATAGATGCTGGATCGTCAAAGAATTTCTCCATTAATGTTTCATCATATTCAGAAACTGCTTCTAATAATTTCTCTCTCCACTCAGTTGCTTCATCTAATAAGTCAGCAGGTATTTCTACTTCTTCGTAAGTCATGCCTCTGTCATGTTCATTCCAAACAATTCCTCTAAAGTTTATTAAATCAACAACACCTTTAAATGTATCTTCTGAACCTATTGGTAACTGTAAAGGCACTGCATTAGAACCTAACATCTTTCTAACTTGCTCAACTACATTTAGAAAGTCTGCACCTGAACGATCCATTTTATTTACGAAACCGATTCTTGCTACATTATAATTGTTTGCTAATCTCCAGTTTGTTTCAGATTGTGGTTCTACACCATCAACAGCAGAGAATAAAAATACTAATCCATCTAATACACGTAGAGAACGATTCACTTCAACTGTAAAGTCAACGTGTCCTGGAGTATCAATGATATTTACGTGAAACTCATTACCTCTATATTTCCATTTTACTGTAGTTGCAGCAGATGTAATCGTGATTCCTCTTTCAGCCTCTTGTACCATCCAGTCCATTGTAGATGCACCATCATGTACTTCACCAATTTTATGATTGACACCAGCATAGTACAATATACGCTCTGTAGTTGTAGTTTTACCTGCATCTATATGTGCTGCTATTCCTATGTTTCTTGTATATTTTAGATCGCGTGACATTGCTTATTATTATTTATATATATTATACTTTAAAATGTGAAAATGCTTTATTAGCCTCAGCCATTTTATGCATATCTTCTTTTCTTTTTACTGAAGAACCCTCTCCTTTTGCAGCAGCAATTAACTCTGCAGCTAATTTATCTCCCATAGATTTTCCATTTCTTTTACGAGCGAAAGTTACCAACCAACGCATCATTAAGAATATCTTTCTATCTTCTCTTATTGGTGTTGGAATTTGGAATGTAGCACCACCAATTCTTCTACTTCTAACTTCTACTGCTGGCATTACATTATCCATTGCTTTTTTCCAGATATCATATCCTTCTTCTCCTGTAGATGCTTTTATTTTATCCATTGCATCGTAGAATGATTTATATGCTATTGATTTTTTTCCATCCAACATGATTGTATTCACGAAACGTGTTACTAACGAATCATTATACACTGGATCTGGTGCTAAATATCTTTTTTTTGCTCTCTGCTTTCTCATTTATATTAAAGTAATTAAGCTATTTAATGATTATTTCTTTTTACCTTTTGCTGGTGCAGCTTCTCCTGCTTTTCCTTTTTTAGTTCCGTATTTAGAACGGCTTTTCTTTCTGTTATTAACTCCAGCAGTATCTAAAGCACCTCTAACGATATGATATCTCACACCTGGTAAGTCTTTAACACGACCTCCACGTATTAATACGATAGAGTGCTCTTGCAAGTTATGTCCTTCACCTGGTATATAAGCAATAATCTCATATTTATTGGTTAAACGAACTTTTGCTACTTTTCTAAGTGCTGAATTTGGTTTTTTAGGAGTTGTAGTATACACTCTTGTGCAAACTCCTCTTCTTTGTGGGCATGATGTAAGTGCTTTAGACTTAGATGTCCATGCTAATTGCTCTCTTCCTTTTCTTACTAATTGTTGAATTGTAGGCATTCTTGCTATTTTTTATAATTTGGACTGCAAAGGTAGGAATTATTTGCAAGAATACAAAACGTGTGTACAAAAAATTGTATGTATGTTTTGTAGTCTTATTTCCCGACCGAAAACAGTCACTACTTTTTACTTTAATTCAAGACATTCTTTTCTTAAAGTGACGCAAAGGTAAGCATAAATTTGTATTAAAAAAAAAATGTATGTTAATTTGGAGTTAAGTTTTATTTTTATCATTTAGGTTTAGCTTTCCCTAATAACTATTGCATCTAATACCTATTCATTCTAGTTTTATTTTGTATCTTTGCGCCGTGAGTTATACAGTAGCAATAGTAGGCAGACCAAATGTTGGAAAATCTACTCTATTTAATAGATTAGTTGGTTTTAGAAAAGCAATTACAGATGATGTGAGCGGCGTAACTAGAGATAGACAATATGGCGTTACAGAATGGAATGGAAAAATATTTAATGTGGTAGACACTGGTGGTTTTGTGCCAAAAACTGACGATGTTTTTGAAAAAGCAATTAAACACCAAGTGAGAATAGCAATTGAAGAGGCTGATCTTATCATTTTTATGACTGATGTGACTACAAGCATTACTGATTTGGATGAGTCTTTAACAAAAGAACTTAGAAAATGTAAAAAGAAAGTTCTTGTTTGTGTAAACAAAGTAGATAATAATGAAAGATATTTATTAGCAAATGAATTTTATGCTTTAGGATTTGAAGATTTATTTATGGTTTCATCTATGAGTGGTAGTGGTACTGGCGAATTGCTAGATGCTATAACAGCAGAAATACCTGATGATGACACCTTCGAAGATGAATATGCAGATTTGCCAAAAATTGCAATTGTTGGGCAACCAAATGCTGGAAAATCTACTTTACTGAATTCATTGGTTGGTGATGAGAGAAATATTGTAACTGAAATTGCTGGTACTACGAGAGACAGTATACATACAAGATATAATTTGTTTGGCAATGACTTTTTATTGATAGATACTGCAGGAATTAGGAAAAAGAATAAAGTACATGAAGATTTAGAATTTTATTCTGTGATGCGTGCTATCAAAGCTATTGATGAAGCTGATGTTTGTGTTTTACTTATTGATGCTGAATTTGGTATTGAAGCACAAGACATGAAAATCATTAAACTGATTGAAAACAAAAGAAAAGGTTTGGTGATTGCAGTAAATAAATGGGACAAAATTGTAAAAGACACTCATACACACAAAGATTTTGAAAAGAAAATATTGGATAAAATAGCGCCATTCAGAGATGTGCCTATTATCTTTATTTCTGCTCAAGAAAAGCAAAGAATACATAAATTGATTGAAACTATTTTACAAGTTTATGAGAGTAAACATATTAAAATACCTACTCATCAGCTAAATGAAATTCTTTTACCAGAAATTGAGAAAATTCCGCCACCAGCTTATCGTGGTGAGTATATAAAAATAAAATATATAACACAGTTGCCAACAAAAACTCCAAGTTTTGCGTTCTTCTGCAATCATCCTGATTATGTGAAAGAACCTTATAAAAACTTCTTAGAAAATAAATTAAGAACGCACTTTAATTTAAGTGGTGTGCCAATTAATATATTTATGAGAAAGAAATAGCTTAGTTATTATCTTAGATAAACACTAATTCCTGTTTGATTTTCTTCTGATTGTTGAATTATATCAACTACAATTGGTTTTATTTCCTCATCTTCTTCAGATAGCAATTGAGATGCATTTGCAATGATTAAAATAATGTTTTCAGGTTCTATCCAAGAAAGATCATTCATAATTTCATCGAAACTATCTAAATTTTTTGTAAAGTAACTGGGAAACTGTAATGCAGATGCAATATTTTGATAAAATTGTTGAAGCGTTTTATTTTCATTTCCATCTAAAAATGCAATAAATACATCTTGTTGTTGAATAAAATGATTGAAATTTTGCATGATGGTTTATTTAACTTCAGTGAAAGATTGATAATGATCATTGGTATAGTAGAAAACACCATCATTGCTAGAAACAAGGCGTTCTTTTCCTCTATTTTGTCCTTCAACTTTTGGATTTACATCCCATTCTCTGTATTTTATTTTATTGCCTTTGTTATCTACTTGTGGCAATAATTTTTCATAATTCATAAACTGTCTACCACCAACATAGCCATCTGGTGCTTTATCATATTTCTTAATGTGTTCTATTACCTCAAATACCTTTTTTGGAATATCAGAGTTAGATTCATCTACTGTAACATCATCATTATTATTGTATTGTTGGTACTGAGTATGATTATTCGTTGAATTTTGCGTTGACTGTTGTACTTCTTTTTGATAATTATCATTGCTATTATCTTGTTGCACAACATTCTCTTTGTTTTTTACAATAGAATAGTTTCCTGTAATTTTTGATATGGCAAATCCAATAATGAATGCAATAACTAATAAGAAAATATTTTTAGTAGATTTCATTGTATAGTTAATACTTAGATTTATTTGTTGCCTTTGGCATAGTCTGCTAAAAACTGTTGCAATCCTTTATCTGTTAATGGATGATAGAATAAACTATTAATAGATGAAAGTGGACATGTAACTACATCTGCTCCAGCCTCTGCACACTTTACAATATGCAATGAATTTCTCACTGATGCTGCTAAAATTTCAGTTCTGTATTGATGTACATCATATATATGTCTAATTTGATGTATTAATTCCATTCCATCATAAGAAATATCATCTAATCTGCCAATGAATGGACTTAGATAGGTAGCACCAGCTTTTGCAGCCAAAATTGCTTGTCCTGGCGAAAATACTAGCGTACAGTTTGTTTTAATATTTTTTTCAGAAAAATGTTTTATTGCTTTTATACCATCTTTTATCATGGGCACTTTCACTACAATATTTTTGTGCAAACTAGCCAATCTCATTCCTTCTTCAATTATTCCATCAAAGTTTGTAGATATTACTTCTGCGCTTACATCACCATCTACAATATTACAAATTTGAACATAATGGTCTAAGATATTTTTTTCTCCAGTTATGCCTTCTTTTGCCATCAATGATGGATTTGTTGTTACACCATCTAATATTCCTAAATCATTAGCTTCTCTTATTTGGTCTAAATTTGCAGTATCAATAAAAAATTTCATTTCAAAAATATTTGTTTGAACAAAGATATTGAAATGAAATCAAAAAGTATATAGTTAGTAGTTAGTTTAGTTGAAATAATTTATAGTAACAGCATTTACATTTTCGGCAGGTTTTTTTGAATATTTCTCATTCTCTTCTTTAAATACAGCATTATATTCTAGTTGGTTGTAAAATGCAAAGTTGTAATACTTCATTCCATCATAAAGATATTTGTTTTGTGAAGTAATTACTTCTATTACAACTTCATCATTATTATATACAAAGATAATATGGTTGTCAAATGCTTTCTCTAAATGCAGTTTAAATCCAAGCTCTACCATCTCAGTCATATATTTTTCATACAGTTCTGCGTTTTGTATTTGAAATGAAATTCTGTTTTTATTAACATGTCTTGGTCTGTATACAAAATCTACCCATTGAATACCTACCATAGATTCAACTTCATCATTCAGTTTGAATGTATATACCAAAATATCATTCTTACGCTGTTCGTCTTCATCGTAAAGATGCCATTTTCTTTGGTTCATGTTATCCATCACTTCATCTTGTGCTAACAATCTCAGATGTAGAAAATCTGAGAGGCTTTGTGAATTGCTTGTATATACAAACAATACAAAAGCTACCTTTAGTAATATTAATTTAATCATTTTGGGTTGTTTATGTTACTGTAAAGTTAATAAACATTAACAGATGTGTCAATATTATAATTTATTTTTTTGATTAATATCAATTAAAAATTGCTAAAAATGAAAAAATACCAAGAAATATTGATTTTAGTATAATAAAAAACAATGATTGAGTATGAATCATATAGATTAAGAAAAAACTGAACCTATTTGTTTAAAATGCTATTTATTTAAAATTTAATAAGATTTGATATATTTTTTAATCCTTAAATTTGTTAGATGAACAAGGCATTTTATCCATTATTTTTCGCAATTATATTAGCTAGTGGTGTTTTTTTAGGTTACAAATTACAAGATAGAAACTCTGCAAAGTACAAGCAAATTGGCACAAGTGGCATTAACTCGAAATTAGATTACATACTACAACTTATTGATGCAAAATATGTAGATACTGTAGATGTAAATAAACTGTATGATGAAGCAATAAATGGTATTTTAGAGAAATTAGATCCACATTCTATGTATTTGCCACCAATTGAGAGTCAGCAAGAAGCAGAAATAATGGAAGGTAACTTTGAAGGTATTGGCATTGAATTTTTAATATCAAAAGATACCATTCAGGTTGTAAATACAATATCTGGTGGGCCAGCAGAGCAAGTAGGTATGAGTGCTGGCGATAAGATTATAAAAATAAATGATACATTGGTAGCTGGAAATGGCATTACTAATGAAGTGGTGATGAAAAAACTAAAAGGACCAAAAGGAACTAAAGTTAGTGTAACTGTATTAAAAAGAAATAAAAAAATGGTTACCTATTCCATTACTCGTAATAAAATTCCTATCAATTCAGTTGATGCTGGGTTTATGCTCAATTCAAACACTGGGTATATAAAAATAAATAGATTTAGTAAGAATACCTATTTTGAATTTGCTGAAAAACTGGATATGTTGAGTGCCAAAGGCATGAAAAATTTGATTTTAGACTTAAGAGGAAATGGTGGTGGATTTATGGATCAAGCGATAAAAATTACTGATGAATTTTTAGATGGTAAGAAACTTATTGTTTATACAAAAGGGAAAAATTCTCCTAAAATTGAAGAAAATGCTGGGAAAATTGGAAACTTTGAGCAAGGAAATTTAGCAATATTGATTGATGAAGGCTCAGCATCTGCAAGTGAAATTGTAAGTGGTGCCATTCAAGATTGGGACAGAGGAACAATAATTGGTCGTCGCTCTTTTGGAAAAGGACTAGTACAAGAAGAAATTCCATTTACTGATGGTTCTGCATTAAGACTTACTGTTGCAAGGTATTATACACCAAGCGGAAGAAGTATTCAAAGAGATTATCAGAATGGTTCGCAAGCTTATTACGAAGATGTAAATAATAGATTTAAAAGCAATGGTGAAGCATATGCTTTAGATAGTACTAAGCATTCAGTAGAAAAATATAAAACAAAAGTAAAAGGCAGAACTGTATTTGGTGGTGGTGGTATAGAGCCAGATATTTTTGTACCAATAGATACAAGTATGTACAATCCATTAGTAAATGAAGTGCTTTACAATTCAATATTAAATGAATTTTCATATATATATTATCAAAATATAAAAAACAATTTTAACTATACTACTTTTGAAGACTACAATCAGAAGTTTAATATAAGTGATGATGTGTACAAACAGTTCCTGAATTTTGCTTATCAAAACGGTGTGAACAAAAAATGGAACAATTTTGAAGCTGCGTCCAGACCATACTTATCAAATAGGCTAAAAGCATATATAGCTAAACAAAAATGGCAAATGGAAGGTCTTTTGTATATTCTATCTAAAGATGATAAAATGATAGAAAAAGCATTGAAGACTTTTTAGAGAAAAGCATATCCATACCATACTACATCAGGAAATACGATTAGGAATACAGATGCTTGGTTTATAAATTTTGATTCAACAATTATGACTGGCGTTTGGGTTGGTTGCGACGATCCTATCATACATTTTTTATATACAGGAAATGGCATTGGTACAAAAGCTGCGAAGCCAATTATAAATAATTTTTACAAACTTAATAAGTAATCATACAGACATATTTTCTTCAAAATAAAAAACGCAACTCTATGAGTTGCGTTTAAAAAAGTATAATTTATTTTTTTATAAAACTATTGTAATAATATTTTGCTTGTTGCTAACTTCTCTCCTACTTTTATTTGTACAATATATGTACCACGTGCTTCATTTTTCAAATCAAATTTATTAGAATAAGAACCTTCAAAATTTTGAATTCTATGTGTTTTTATTACTCTTCCAGTTACATCTAAAATAGAAATATATGCTGTGCCTTGTTCTTTTGTTGCAAATTCAACTAAAAACTCACCACTTGTAGGATTTGGGTACACATTGAATTTATCAGTAACTAAATTTATTTTTATATCTTCTTTTGGTGTTTCTACTACACTTTTAGTTTGCTCAGGAAAATTATAATATCTATAAGCATAAAAACTACAATTGCAATTACAACTAGCTTGTCCTTTTTTCAAACTATTAATCACAGAGATTTTTTCATCTATATCGTTAAATGGCGATGAAAGACTATTATCACTGATATTTTTTATTGCAAAAGTATTATTTACACCTTTTCCATCAACATAAGTATAGTCAGCAATTTCATTATTTTTAATTGTTATTGATGAATTATCATTTGTAAAAATCCATTGCTCATCGTTACCAGTTTTTTTAATTTGTACTTTGTAGTCTTTAAAAGTTGGTTTCTCACCTAGTTTAATTTTTTTGCTTTCAGCTTTATTGTTTCTTATATAATCTACTTTTATTACATCACCAACATTGTAAGTTCCAACTGTTGCCACCAAGCTTTCTTTTGTTTCTATTTTCACACCATTTATATGTGTAATAATGTCATTATCCTTAAGCCCTTGTAATTGTGCTGCGCCATTTTTTATGGCTTCAGAAATTTGCACTGCTTTGGTTTCTTTGTCTTGGTAGTTTTTTATGGTAATACCTAAAAAACCAGAATTTGCATTGGCAAGAAAAGTTGAAATTAATAAAAATAGAGAAAGTAATTGTTTATTCATATGATTGCTATTTACCACAAATTTATATAAAAAAATATAAGTCTTCACAATTTTGTGAGTTTTACAAGTTAAAAATTACAAACAAATGTTAAATTATACACTAAAGATTAGTAATAAACTGCATTGTATCAATATTATCAGCATAATCATTTAATGAAGGCATTTGAGTTTGTCCAAAATTTAGATATCCTTTACCAACAATACATTGTAAATTTCCATTTTCTTGATTAATAAAACTATTAATTTCATCATTGTTCTTATAATATTGATAGAACAGACAAGAAATAGGCGAACACAAAGCATTATTCTCAACAATATTTACAAAATTGATATCCAGCATTTTTGTTTGATTCATTAAATAAAGTGTGCGTTGATAGTCCAAATTATTCATGTATGCATTGTGCTGATCTAAAAATGAGAAAGATTGAAATGCAACTAATAGATTAGAAAAATCATAATTTTCTGGCAACAGCAATGCTGATACATTTCTACAACCTAATCCAAAATAGTCAAACACATCATGACCTAATGCAATTAGTTGTTCTATTGACTCAGAGCCATCTAAAATGGCAATAGAATTTCTATTTTTTCTGATAATATGTTTATACTTTCCAAAATAGTATTCAAAATATCTTGCAGAATTATTGCTTCCTGTTGCAATTACGGCATCAAAGTCTTGTAATCTTTCTACAATATTTATTTTATCATGTAATAATGCATCAAATGATTGCCATTTTTTTAAAACAAAAGGCAACAATATTTTATCTTTTTCTGCTAATTTAAGTTGCAGAATATTTCCAGAAATCAATACACACAAAATATCATGAAATGAAACCATAGGCAAATTGCCTGCCGCAACAATTGCAATAGTTTTGGGTTTTTTATCATCGTTTATAGCATATATACTTAGCCATTCTGTTAATTTTTGCTCATTTAGAAATTCTTTTGCAATATTTTGAATAGAATATTTAATATTTTCTGGTGTGAACCAATAATTATGAATATATGTTCTATGAATAATTTCTTCTAGTTCTGCGTCATCAGAAAGTAAAAAATCTGCCAATTGTTGTGCTGCTCGTATTCTATTTTGCATATTCATTAACTATAATTTATTTTTGAAAATTAAATTCAAATTTTATCTTTGTTACAAAAGTAAGAATTATGGCAATCAAAATAACAGAAGAGTGTATAAATTGTGGTGCATGTGAACCAGAATGTCCAAACAATGCTATTTATGAAGGTGGATTAGAGTGGAAAGTAAGTGATGGTACTGCTGTAAAAGGAAGCTACGAACTAATGGACGGAACTATTGTTGATGCAGACGACAAACTTTCGCCAGTTAGCAATGATTTATATTTTATTGTTACAGACAAATGTACAGAATGTAAAGGTTTTCACGAAGAGCCACAATGTGCCGCTGTTTGTCCTGTAGACTGTTGTATTCCAGACGAAAAACACGTAGAGGCAGAAGATATTTTATTAGCTAAAAAAGCAAAATTACACTTAGAGTAACTAAACAAATAATGTTTCGTTACTGTGAATAAAAGTTCCAACAGAATTTTCTTTGCTATAATGCACCATAGCTTTTGCTACTTGCGTACCTTCTATTGCTTTATATTTTTTCAATTTTCCTATTAATAAGCTATTCATTATTGGGCTCAATTTTTGAGCAATACCTTCTCCAATTCTTGTTTCGTTTCTTTCACCAATCAACAAACTTGGTTGTATAATATGCAATGAATTGAAATTTAATTTCATTAACTCATTTTGCAATTCGCCTTTTACTCTATTATAAAATATCGAAGAATGTGCATCAGAACCTAATGCTGTAATTACATTGTAAGAAACTGCACCATTCGCTTTGGCAATTTTTGCAACTTCTAAAGGATATTCAAAATCTACTTTTTTGAAGGCAGCTTGAGAGCCAGCTTTTTTTATAGTTGTACCTAAACAGCAGAAAACAACATCAGCAACAATATCATTTTTATATTTACCTAGATTATCAAAATCTACAATAATTTCTTTCAATTTTTGATATTTTTGTGAAAGTGGTTTTCTACAAAGTACTGTAACATTTGTAAAGCTATTATCATTCAATAATATATTTAAAACTTCGCTACCTACCAAACCAGTAGCACCAACTAATAATGCTGTTTTGCTCATGCTATAAAGATATAAAAAGACAATGAAAAATCAGATTATATTAAATTATAGAAATATGCTTATTTTTATTCCATGATATTATTTGCAGATAGTGGCTCCACAAAAACGAATTGGTTATTATACAATACTAAAACTAAAGAAAAATTACATTTTGATACATTAGGTATTAATCCAATTATTCATCATCATCAAGAAATAATAGATATTATATCTAAAAATGAAGTATTAGTTTCTTTTGGAATGCAAATAAAAACAATACATTTTTTTGGTGCTGGTTGCTCGAGTATAGAGCGAAACTTATTAGCAAAAAATGCAATGCACAATATTTTTCCTAAAGCAGATATATTTATTGATGAAGATATGATTGGTGCAGGAATTTCTATATGTGGCAATCAAAAAGGCATTGCATGTATTTTAGGTACTGGCTCTAATAGCATTTATTTTGATGGTCAAAAATGGCACGAATCTAATGGTGGCATTGGTTTTATACTAGGTGATGAAGGTAGTGGTTCGTATTTTGGAAAATTAATCTTAAGAGATTTCTTATATCAGAAATTGCCACATGAAATTGAGCATGAATTAAAAGAAAAATATCATGCTGAAAAAAATGAAATTTTCCATAAAACATATAAAGCCATTTCGCCAAATAGATATTTGGCTAGCTTCGCTCCTATTTTATCTACTTTTAGAGCAACTGAATATGTACAACTATTATTACAAGAAGGCTTTACATCATTCATAGATTATCATGTATGTTGTTTTCCAAACTACCAAGAAGTGCCTGTTGGTTTTGTTGGTTCTATAGCATCAAATTTTCAGTCAGAACTTGCTCAAGTTGCTTGGAATTTTGATATTCAATTAGGAAAATTTGTATCACAACCTATTGAAGAAGTTGCCAATCATTTTATTTCAATTTTAGAAAAATAATCTAACGAAACTAAAAACCAATACTAATTAGTTTTAATTTTTGTTGTGTTGCTAAGCTATCAAACATTACTTTGTGTGCTTTATCTATTACAGTAGTTGTGCTTAGTTTTTCTTTGAATGGATCTACTTGTGCACCATTTTTCCAAAAACGATAACAAACATGCGATCCTGTAGACAATCCAGTACTACCAACATATCCTATTATTTCGCCTTGTCTTACATGTTGACCAACACGCATATTTTTTGCAAATTTACTCATGTGCAAATATTGTGTCGTATAAGTTTTGTTGTGTTTTATTTTTACATAATTTCCATTATTCTCTGAAAACGTTGCAGCTTCTACGATTCCAGATGCTGTTGCCAAAATTGGCGTTCCGTGTGGTGCAGCAAAATCAGTACCTAAATGTGGTCTTACTTCGAGCAAAATTGGATGAAAGCGTTGTAAATTATATCTAGAAACAATAAATCCTTTTTTTAATGGCGACGATAGAAATGAAATTTTATGGTATTTCCCTTGCTCGTCTGCATAAATTTGTGCACTATCTTCTGGCAAAAAATACTCTGTTATAAAATATGATTTCTTTTTTGTGTGGATACTTGCGCAATGAATATCACCTAATGCATAAAAATTACCATCTATATACAAATCATCATAAATAACACGCAAAGTATCTCCTGTTTTTAGTTGATGTGTTGATATTTTTGGATTAAATACATGATTTATTTTCTCAATTAATTGTTGGTTTATATTTTTATCTTTTAATGAATTTTTTATTTTTGATTGTACAATAAAAGCCAACGCTTGACGAATTGTATCAATCTTTTTTTCATAGAATGAAATTTTAAAAGAATCAGCACAATGGATAATCATATAATCTTTCTGATTCAGCTCAAATGCTAAATATTGGATAACGTAATTCGAATCTATTAATTTAGATAATATATAATATTGTTGTTTTGGTTTTATACCTTGAAACTGTTGTTGTTTGAGTATTTGCTTGTTTAATAATTTATAGTCTTTCTTTGTGAATTGTAGATTCTTAAATATTTTCTCTAAAACATCTTTACGTTGAATGGTTTTACTTTCTATGTAAAAACTATCAACATTAATTCCTAAAAAGAAACTACAAATAGTATCTACACAAACTGTTTGAACAGCTACTGTATCTTTTGGTATATGTTGTTGTGGAGCTTTTTTATGCTTGTTTCCATTGCAAGAAGCTATAAGTACAACTATAAGAAAGGCAACAAAAAACTTTATACATACAAAAGCAAGATGATTTGTGATTAATCTTTCTTTACAAATATGTACACATCTTCGCTATCTCGTTTCATCCAATATTTTTCTCTGGCAAATTGTTCTAGCGTAGATTTATTTTTAAATATTTCTTTTTGTTCCTCTTTTATATCACTTATCATGTCTGTATAAATAACTTCTTCTTTCTTTAATTCTCTCAAGTCTTTAAACAATTTGGATTGTGAAAATAAATTATATTGATTAAAAAATAAAAGATATATAAAATAAATAAATAAAATATAGAAAATCTTATTTTTAAATATGCTTGGTATTTTGTCTAATAATTCTTGGTCAACTATTTTCATGACTATATTTTCAAATTCAAAGGTAACAAAAAAAACGAGTCATTGCAAACTATCAACTATAATTTAAAACTATTTAAGTTTTACAGCTTTTGAAGAAACTGATATATTAAAAACAGTGCTAATGTATCTGTACTGCAATACTCAATCAACTCATTGTAGGTTTGGTTTTTCTCAATTTCAGATTTATAAAATAATTCGTTGTACAATGCCATTGCTTCTACGCCATCTTTTACATTTATATTTTGATATGGATTATTTTTCAATGTAACTCCAGCAATCGTTTTCAATGAATAACTACCTAATTGATTTGGATGATAGTAATACAAATTTTTAAAAACAACTTCTATATCTACAATTTTATTTATTCTTTCAGCAATTTCTGTTCTATATTGTGGAAATAAATTTGCCAAATAATTTAGCATACCTTTTTCCATCAGCTCATTAAACACAAGAATTGAATTGATATTTTTTGTATCATCTAAAAATTTGAGCAAGAAATTTAGTCTATCATCTTTGTCTGTTGTAGATAAAAAATAGGAATGTTTTAATGGTGCATCACTGCTTTCTTGTGTGTGCAAAGAGAATAAAAATGGAATCCTTTCATACGGTTTGGTATGTTTAAAAATTGGAATTGCAGACTGAAATGCTTCTAAATCAAAAACAGCAATTGGATATCCTACTACAGCTAAAATTGTTTTAATTTTTTCAGTATCAACAATTGGCGCTTTAGTTGTATAGGCATTGAGTAAAATATTATTAGGTTGTAATAGTGCATATTCATCTATTGTATTTACATTGTTTTCTATAAGTTCCATTTTTTCAGCTAATGGCATCCCTTGCAAATTCCAAATTGAATTTTCAGGTACATCTTTCCAACAGTATTTTTTAAAATCACAAGGATATGGCTTATTGCATTGTCCACCAATTTTTACATCAGGCATATTAGGCAATTGTATGGTCTCAATAGCTTCATTTATTTTTTGTTCAATAAATTCTTGTTCTGCCAATATTTGTTTTAACACAGACTGTTTTGCAAAAAATTGATGAATATCTAAACTATCTTCCATCACGTATTTCTCATTCACATGTACAATAAAAAAATCTTCAAGCTTAATACCAGATTTTGAGATGATGTAATATTGAATGGCACAATCTAAAATATATGTATTCGAAATACCTAATGAGCTTTTTACTTCATATGCATAAAATTTGCCATCATCTTGTACCAAAATATCCAATGCAATTACAATACCTTGATATTTGAATGCAGCTTCGTAAATTACCTTTTGTCCTTGAGAAATTAATAATGATGTAGCAGAAATACTTTGAGCGTATTGAAATGGCGATGGTGGCGTACAATCTTTTCCATTTGGAAATAATTCTTGTGCTAATTTTCCAATTCTTATTCCTCTATCAAACTTTTGTTGTTGTTTTACATCAGGAATACTTCTTAAATTATAATGATGTTTATATAAATATAAAGACTTTGAACATTGCAAGAAACGAATTAAACTAGATTTACTTAGCTGATTTGATTTTTTTGACATTATGATATTTAAAAGATATTGACTATTTTTGGTAATTCAACAGCAAATATGAAAAAAAATATACTTTTAGTCGTTGTTTTTATTTCAACAACTTTTATTTATGCACAGAAAGGCTTTCAAGTAGGTGCAAATTTCACACCAGGATTGTCTTATATGTTAGCACAGAATAACTATTATTTAGCACCAGGCACTGGTGGTGGCAACTCTAGTAAAGAATTAGATTACAAACCAAAATTTAGTTATAATGCAAATGTCTTTTTTGGATATAATTTTAAAGACAAACATGGCATTAGAGTACATGGTGGATATTGTGTTGAAGGACAAAAATATGAAGACATATTTAAGTGGCCAGCATATGGATTGCAAGGAAGACATACCAAAGAAGTGAACTTCCAATTTGTAAATGCAGCAGTATTTTATCGTTTTTCGCCAATATTAAAAGGACAAAGAGAAAAAAATCCTGATGGTAACTATGGCAATGGAAGATATAAAATAAGAATGAAAATGATGGCTGGTATTGAAACAGACTTTTTAGTAAATGCAAGCATGAAATATAAAATTGAAAGAGTTAGTAAAGATGAATTAACGAATGAAAATTGGAATGGCTATTATGATCCAACAGCTGCACCAGATTTTTCTCAATATCCATTTATAGCACCTGGAAGTCCACTAGGATTGCCAGGCGCATATCCTCCAGTAGAACCTTACGGAAATGGTGGTTATGCACCATACTATGCATTAGGCAAACCAGCAAAACAAAAAGACTATTTTGTGCCATTGCAAGCTACTTTGGCTGTAAATTATGGTTTCGATTACATTCTTAAAAACAATATGTACTTTGGCTTGGGCTTAGATTTCAAAATAGGTTTGAATGATATTAATGCAAAAGCATATAGAACGCATCCTGAATATAAAAAATCTAAAAACTATTTCTTTGGTCTTAAAGCAGAGATTGGATATAACATAATGAAAGATGGTGACAAAAAGAAAACACCATCTACGCCAAAACAAGAAAAAGTAAAAGAAGAGACAAAAAAGAAAGATGATTATAATTATAATTATGACAACAAAACTTATGAAACAAAAACTAAAAACGTATCATCATATAAAAAAGATGGAACACTAAAAAACAAAAGCATTAATAAAGGTAAAAAGAGAAAAAAATAGATTTCACTTTTAATATCAGATTTAAATTTAATATCTACATCTAGGCAAATACTTTGAACAAATGTTTATTACTTTATAGATTAAACATTTGCAATTCTAATCTGTTTTATATAATTTAGAATTTGAATTATGACAGAATTAAGTAAAAATGAGTTTTATGCACTTATTTCATTATTGGATGATGATGACCAAGAAGTATTAGCACATGTCTCAGAAAAACTAACATCATTAGGCATCAATGGAATTCCATTACTCACTAATGCATATCAAAGTATAGATAACACAGTTGTACAATCGAGATTAGAAGAATTGATTAGCTCAATTCAATTTGATAATATTAGTGATAGACTTTCATATTGGCATCAAAGCAAAGAAAAAGATTTGTTAGAAGCGACTTTAATTATTGCACAAATACATTATCCAGAAATTGATGAATTTGCCATTCAACAAAAAATAAATTCATTAGCCAAATCAGTTTGGATTGAACTGAATGCAGCATTATCACCACTAGAAGAATTACAAGTAATCAATCAAGTATTTTTTCAACTACATGGATATCTTGGTGTGCAAACACCAACACCAGATGCAGACTTAGGCTATATCAATAAAGTATTAGACACAAAAAAAGGCAATTCATTATCACTTGGAATTCTTTTTTTAATTGTTGCTCAAAAAAATGATTTACCAATTTATGGCATCAACTTACCTTATCATTTTATAATGGCATATTGCAAAAAACATTTAACTGATGAGCAATTGAATGACAATAGAAATGATAAAGACGTGATGTTTTACATCAATCCATTAAATAAAGGCATAGCATTCTCAAGAGTTGAAATTACAAGTTACTTAGAGCAAATGAAGATTGAACCAAAGCGTCAATACTATTCACCATGCAATCATGTTGAAATCATAAAATCTTTGCTATACAATCAAATGTCTTGTTACGATAAAAACCACGACAATAAAAAGGCACAACAACTTAAGGCATTATTCGACATGCTAAATAATCAAAATGCAGATAACGATATTGAAATGGAAGATGAGGACTAAATTTTGTCAATTCTATTTTGATGTCGACCACCTTCAAACTCAGTACTTAGAAATAACTTGGTCATTTCCATAGCTTCGTTTATCGTTACAAATCTTGCCGGAATGCAAATAATATTGGCATTATTATGTTGTCTTGCAAGCATTGCAGTAGCATTGTTCCAGCATATTGCTGCTCTTACTTTATGATGTTTGTTAGCAACAATAGCTACGCCATTTGCACTACCACAAAGCAAAATTCCGAACGAATATGTACTATCATTTACCTTTTCTGCCAATGCATGTGCAATATCAGGATAATCACATGATGCTTCTGAATGTGTACCTGCATCGAAAAACTCAATATTATTTTCTGTTAGATATTTTTTTAATATTTCTTTATACTCAAAACCTGCGTGGTCACTACCAATGATAACTTTATTTACTAAAAACATATTTATATATTAATAATCTCTATATCCAAATTTTCTAAGCATACTGTCTCTATCACGCCATCCATCAGCAACACGCACATAAGTTTCTAAATATACTTTTTTCTGAAAAAATGCTTCTAAATCTATTCTCGCTTCTATGCCAACTTTTTTTATTTTTTCCCCTTTTTTCCCAATTAATATTGGTTTTTGACTATCACGTTCTACATAGATCTCAACAGCAATTTTTATAATTTCGCCATCTTCCATAAAATAAGTACAAACGACTTCTGTTGAATAAGGAATTTCTTGTTTGTAGTTGGTTAATATTTTTTCTCTTACAATTTCTGATACAAAAAATCTCTCTGGTCTATCTGTAATTGCGTCTTTATCAAAATAAGGTGGAGACTCTGGCATATGCTGCACAATAAAATCCATTAATTTATCTAAGTTCCAATGAAACTTTGCAGACAAAGATAAAACTGTAGCGCTTGGAAAATCATTTTCCCAAATCACACGCTCTTGTTCTACAACATCATGTTCTGCTATATCCAATTTATTGAGTAATAATACAACTGGAATATTAAAATTCTTTATTTTCTGATATTCTTCAGGTTGATTTTCTGGCTTGTCTCCTATTTGTACCATATAAATGAAAACATCTGCATCTTCTAAAGATGTGCGTACAAAGTTCATCATACTTTCCTGCATTTTATATGCAGGTTTTATTATTCCTGGCAAATCAGAAATGACTATTTGAAAATCATCACCATTTACAATACCTAAAATTCTATGTCTAGTAGTTTGAGCTTTTGATGTAATAATTGACAGTCGCTCTCCTACCAAAGCATTCATCAATGTAGATTTTCCTACATTTGGCTTACCTAAAACATTTACATATCCTGCTCTATGCATACAAGAGTAAATATAGCTATTTTTTATAAAAGTGTGCAATAAATATTTAATATATTTTATTAAATATACCAAACACACACATTATATAATTACTAATCTAACTATATAAACATCAGACATAGAATGAAACTTTACTTTAACATAATGTATTAATGCAAAAAAATGACTATCTTTGCACCACATCGCGGGATGGAGCAGTTGGCAGCTCGTCGGGCTCATAACCCGAAGGTCGTTGGTTCGAGTCCAACTCCCGCTACTAGAAAGCCTTGTGATATTACAAGGCTTTTTTTATTATTTTAGATTATGCCTATATATATTCTTATTGCATTATTTATTTTTGGCGTTGCATCTCAACTTATACCACAATTGCCTAATGATTTGTATAAAAAGATAAACAAGTTTATAATATTCATTCCACTTCCTGCAATTACATTATACAATATTCCAAAACTGGATATAAGCAAAGCAGTTTTACTTCCAATATTATCTGCTTGGATAACATTTTTTGGTGCTATATTATTTTTCATGCTTATTGCAAAAAAAGCAAATCTAACAAAAGCAACCATTGCGTGTCTTATATTAAGTTGTGGCTTGGGCAATACATCTTTTGTCGGATTTCCAATACTCACTCAGCTATATGATGCAAGTGCTATACAATATGCCATTTTTGTAGACCAGCCTGGTAGTTTCTTAATTATGTCTACTTTAGGTGTTTTGGTTGCAAATTATGCCAGCACAGGAAATATTAATATCAAAATTATTTTCAAAAAACTATTTTCATTTCCACCATTTATTTGTTTTATAATTGCATTATTCTTATCTAAAAATACAATTCCAAGTAATATTGATGTATACTTGAAAGCAATTGGCAGCTTAATGATTCCTTTGGCTATGCTTTCTTTAGGTATGCAATTCAAGCTAAATTTTAAAACTATCCCATGGAAAAAATTTCTAATTGGAGTTAGTTATAAATTGGTTATTGCACCTTTGGTCATCTATATATTATATATATTTATTTTACAACAAGATACATTTGCCAATAGAATTTCTGTAATAGAATGTGCCATGCCACCAATGATAACATCTTCTATTATTGCATCAGAACATGGATTAGATGAAGATTTAGCAGCAGTACTTCCAACATTAGGTATTTTATGCTCATTGCCTACATTATTAGTTTGGAAATTTATTTTAGGCTAATTATATCAACAGAAAACATCAATTTGTTATTTATTTTCTGAATATTTATTCTCATTTCAAAGACATTATACTTATATTTGGCAAACATTTTTATACACCATGACAGTTCAGCAAATTATTGAATTATTAGGCGAAGAAAGAGCCAAATATTTACTTCAACATCAATCTAATACAATACAAAAAGAGCAATTACATTTACCATCATCAAATTTTGTAGATGATGTGTTTGCACCAAGCAATAGAAATATACAAACTATAAAAAGTTTGCAACAGATCTATAATACTGGACGTTTAGCAGGAACTGGCTATGTATCAATTCTTCCAGTAGATCAAGGAATCGAGCACAGTGCTGGAGCAAGTTTTGCACCAAATCCTATTTATTTTGATCCAGAGAATATTGTAAAATTAGCTATTGAAGGTGGTTGCAATGCTGTAGCTTCTACTTATGGTGTATTGAGTATGGTTGCTAGAAAATATGCTCATAAAATTCCATTTGTAGTAAAAATAAATCACAATGAATTTCTTTCCTATCCAAATACATTTGACCAAATCATGTTTGGTAGTATAAAAGATGCTTGGAATATGGGCGCAACTGCTGTTGGTGCTACTATCTATTTTGGTTCTGAAGAAAGTAGAAGACAAATTATTGAAGTAGCAAAAGCTTTTGAATATGCACATGAATTGGGTATGACCACAATTCTTTGGTGTTATCTTAGAAATAATGCATTTAAAAAAGATGGTGTTGATTATCATACATCTGCTGATTTGTCTGCACAAGCAAATCACCTTGGTGTTACCATTCAAGCTGATATCATTAAACAAAAACTACCTACAAACAATGGTGGGTACAACGCTATAAACTTTGGTAAAACACACAAATCTGTTTACGAAAAATTGACGACAGAACATCCAATTGACTTAACAAGATACCAAGTAGCTAATTGTTATATGGGAAGAGCTGGTTTAATCAACTCAGGTGGCGAAAGTAAAGGACAAACAGATATGGCAGAAGCAGTTGAAACTGCAATCATCAATAAAAGAGCTGGTGGAATGGGATTAATTTCTGGTAGAAAAGCATTCCAAAAAGACATGAAAGTTGGTGTTGAGTTGTTGAATGCCATCCAAGATGTATACTTGAATAAAGATATTGATATTGCCTAAATTTTGCAATAAACGAAGCACATTCATCATTACGCTCGTTTGCGTATTGCTTATTATTTCGTGCAAGTACAATCCAAACAAATCATTTCCTGATATATTTGTTGGCAAGTGGAATTTAGATTATCCAGATGCAAGTGGGTACGATGTTTGGACAAAAATAAATGATACTTTATTGAATGGCAAAGGCTATGCTGATAGTACAACATTGTTTGAAGATATGCTATTGCATAAAAACAATGGACAGTGGAGTATGGTTATAAAAGGTTATACTGAAGGAAATTCTGATATTGTAAAATTTGACTTAGTAGAACAAAGCAAAAATTCTTTTATATTTGAAAACAAGCATCATGATTTTCCTCAACAAATAATATATAAATTTAGAAGTGAAAAAAGTTTAGTTGTCGTATTAAAAAATGAAACTAAATTGCATGAAATATTTTTTGTACTGGACAATTGAATGCAACAAAAAAATATACTGAAATAGTTAAATTAACTGCATCACAATTAGGATTTTCTTTTTGTGGCATTAGTCAATCAACTTATTTAGAAGAAGAAGCGCCAAAATTAGAAAACTGGCTCAACAACAATTACCATGGAAAAATGAAGTACATGGAAAATCATTTTGATGTTAGATTAAATCCAGATTTACTTGTTCCAAATGCAAAATCTGTAATTACACTACTATACAATTACCACACAACACACCCACACATTGACCAAGCCTATAAAATTTCAAAATATGCATATAATGAAGACTACCATGATGTTATTAAAAATAAACTAAAAACATATATTGAAATATTACAACAAAATATTGGCAAAATAAATGCTCGAGGATTTACTGATTCTGCGCCAATTTTAGAAAGAGTATGGGCAAAAAAATCTGGTGTTGGTTGGATTGGAAAAAACACATTATTAATCAACAAACAACAAGGTTCTTTTTTCTTTTTAGCAGAAATTGTTTTAGATGTAGAGTTAGATTACGACACAGAACTCGAAAAAGATTATTGTGGTACTGACAGCGTGTATTGATGCTTGCCCAACTGATGCAATATTAAACAATCAAATTATTGATGGAAGCAAGTGCATTTCATATTTGACAATTGAATTAAAAGATGAAATAATTGATAGTTATTTTAAAGATAAAATTAAAAAATATATTTTTGGCTGTGATATATGTCAAGATGTTTGCCCATGGAATCGATTTTCAATACCACATCAAGAAGAGAAATTTAAAGCTAAGTCAGAACTATTGCAAATGAAAAAAGAAGATTGGGAAGATTTGACTGAAGAAGTATTTAATAGTTTATTCAAACACTCTGCAATAAAAAGAACTAAATTTAAAGGATTAAAACGTAATATCAATTTTATAAAAGATGCAGATTAAAATATGTGGCATGCGTGATGCGCAGAACATCAAAGAATTACTTGCTTTAAACCCAGATTTTATTGGATTTATTTTCTATCCAGCATCAAAGAGATATATTACCATAGATGAATATCTAAGTTTAGATTTAGATACTCGATTTACTAAAAAAGTTGGCGTATTTGTAAACGAAGACATCAAAAAAGTAATAAGTATTGCAACACTAGCTGAAATAAATTATTTACAATTGCATGGAGATGAAAGTGTAGAATATTGTGAGCAACTAAAGTATTTAGATTTTAAAATCATTAAAGCATTTGGCATTGACGAACACTTTGACTTTCAGCAACTAAATGCATATGACGAAGTATGTGATTACTTTCTATTTGATACCAAAACTAAAGATTTTGGCGGAAGCGGCATTACCTTCGATTGGAATATATTAAACAATTACACATTAAATAAAAAAATATTTTTATCAGGTGGCTTAAATATTGAACACATAAAACAAATCAAACAATTAAATTTTGCAGACAAAATATTTGCATTAGATTTCAATAGTCAATTAGAAATTTCTCCTTCAAATAAAGATATAAAAAAGTGCGAAGCATTAATCAATGCTATTCATCAATTACAATAAAAAATGCCATTCAGAAATGAATGGCATTAAACTATAAAACTAAAATGTTATTAGTGCATTTCTTGTTGCATCTCCATTGGATTCATTTGTGGAGCGTCTGGCTCAATAGAAATCAATTCTACTTCAAAAATTAATGGCTCATTTGGACCAATTCCTGCTTGTGGAATTCCTTGCATACCATATGCTAATTTTGATGGTACAAAGAATTTGAATTTAGAACCAACAGGCATTAATAAGATACCTTCTTTCCATCCTTGTATAAGATTTGCTAAAGGAAAAATAGCTGGCTCTTTTCTATCAATAGAACTATCAAAAACAGTACTGTCTAACAACATACCTTTGTAATGTACTTTTACAGTATTACTTTCAGTAGGTTTTTGTCCTGTACCTGTAGAAATTATTTGATATTGTAATCCAGAACTTGTAGTTTTTACATCAGCTGCTGTACCATTTTTTGCAAAGAAATCTTTTTCTTTCTTTTTGTTGAATTCTGCTTGCTGATAAGCTTGTGGATTAAATTGTTTCATTAAGACAGCTGCAATGGTATCGCCTCCGAATAATTGTTTTTTACTATTCATTACATCATAGATTGCACGTGCTAATAATTCTGGGTTGATTGTACTATCTAGACCATTTTGTCTTAATTGTGATGCAATTTGTAGACCAACAGCATACGACACTGAATCCATTGATGTTTTTGGGTTTGCATTTTTATACGAACCACCAGACTTACATGCTGAAACTAATAATACAGCAATGCTTAAAATTAAAATAGAATACTTCTTCATTTTGGTTGATTGATTGATTAATTTATATTAATGTTTATGATTTGGATCTGAGTGGTCATGTTCTTGCTCTGGGTTGAATAATTGTGGTGCAATATTTTCTTTTGGAGCTTCAATACCTAATAGTTCAACTTCAAAAATTAAAGCTTCATTTGGTTCAATTACTGGAGGACTTCCGTTAACACCATAACCTAAACTTGGTGGTAAATAGAATTTGAATTTAGAACCCACTGGCATTAACTGCAAACCTTCTGTCCATCCTAAAATTACTTGATTCAATGGAAATGTAATTGGCTCTTTACCAATATTACCATCAAATTCTTTTCCATCTAAATGCGTACCTTTGTAAAATACTTTTACAACATCAGTTGCTAATGGTTTTGCGCCAGTGCCTAATGAAATCACTTCATATTGTAAGCCACTAGCTGTTTTTTTCACACCTTGTCTTTTACCATTTTCTTCAAAGAATTTGTCATTTACATCAGATTTTGCTTTTGACAATAGTGCTTGTTGATTTTGAAAGAATGTTTGTAAATACTCTTGGAATTTTTCTTCAGGAATCAAATATTTGCTTGAATTGTTGTAAGCATCTTTGAATCCTAAATTTAATCCTGATAAACTTGGATTAGTTACTGTGTTTTTTTGAATATCATTTACAATTTGTACACCAAGTATATAGCCAATTGAATCTGCAAGTGTTTTCAATTTTGGAGCTACTGTTGTCGTTGTTGTTTTTGGTGTTACTTTTGTCGTTGTTTTAGACTTTGTTGTTGAATTTTGTCCAAAGACTAATAAGCATATCGAAAAAGTAACAAATAGTACATTTTTTTGCATGTTAATAATTTTTGACAAAGATAGTTTAAGGAAACTATAAAAGCTAACAATTAACTTTTTTTCATAAATATTTTTTAAACAATTTCTGACAATCTTTTCAAGATTGGATACCAATGTACATTGCCTTTCTCAATGCCTAGACGAATAATGACTACTTTTTTAGATTCATTTATGAGCATCGTTTGTCCGTTAAAACCAGCTGCATAATATACATTGCTCAAACTATCATCTACTGAATAGTACCATGCATTGCAGTATCTTTCTTCTGATTTGCTTCTCATTGCTTCATCATCACATTGATTGAGCCAAGATTTTGGCACTACCTGTTTGCCATTATACATACCATTGTTGGCAATCATTACACCAAATTTTGCCAAATCTCTAGCAGTAGTATTTAATCCACCATAGTATTTGGGTACTCTTGTAAGTCGACTATCGACAGTAAAAAAAGAAGAATCTTGCATACCTAATGGTTCCCATATTTTTTCGTATAAATATGTAGTAAAACTCTTATCTTTTAATGCTTTCGTTATGCAATCTCCTAAAATTTGAGTATCTATAGATTTATACTTAAATACTTTTCCTGGTTTGTATGTAAATTTTGCATTTTCAATGGCAGATTGCAAATCTCTATTGTAATAAAATCTAACTGTTTGTAATAAATTTCCATATTCATCATAGTTTAATCCAGAAGTCATTTGGCAAAGATATTCTAGCTTAAGACTATCATACAATGGATTTTTTAAATTATCATAAAAAAAGGAAACTGGTAATTGGTTGCTTTCTATTATGCCTTCTTTGATTGCTATACCTAACAAAGCTGTAATAAATACTTTTGTAACAGAAAATACTTGGGTAATGTCGCCTTCTTTTACACCATTAAGGTATCTTTCAAAAATGATTTTACCATTTTTTACAATTAGAAATGATGTAGTATTTGTGTTTTTTAAAAATATATCTGTATATAAATTTTCTAAATATGTTGAAGAATCTGCCCAAAGTTGTAATTCTGGAATTTGTCTTAATTCTTTTTTTAATTCTGTTTTTTTTGTTGCTGATGGGATACTTAATGTATTGTAAAACTTACCATCAAATATACTTGGCACACGTAATGAATCATTTAATTTGAATACTAATATACTTAGCACAAATACTATTATAACTGTAAATATTTTTAATGCAGTTATTTTTTTATTCATTATTTATCTAATTTGATATTTATATTATAAGCAAAGCCAAGATTAAAATAGATATTGTTTAATGTAGTCTTTTGGTATGTTTCTCTATTATAGATATTGCTATAACCTTTGTATTTGTATTTATAGAAATCATAATCTACACCAACAGAAAAACCAAACTTATTTTTTATTAAATATCTAAACTTACAATCTAATCCAAGATAGATTTTCTTTCCTTTAGAATCAAAATATTCATCAGCAGTGTATCCACCAATTCTGAATGTTGGCATGATGTGCAAGTTTTTATTTTTAAGAAACTCAAATGAATATCCTATTGATGTTGCAATGACAAAGAAAAAAGAATTTTGCTTTGACAATAAACTTGTACCTTGTCTTTTGTAATTTTTTATAGAAAAAAACTGATAATGGATTCCATTATATAAATTCTTCCAAAAATTGGCTTGTAATGAAATTTGTAAATTTGATGCACTGTAATTTTTCTTAAGTTACGTTTGTCATCATATTCTATAAATTCAGTAAGGTTAATCCCACCAAATGTATCTAATTTGATTTTGTATTCACCGCTGTACAAATCATTCTGTATCATTGTAGGAATGGCATAAGTATAATTCATGCCAAATAAAATTCTAACTTTTTCTGGGTTAAATTTCTTAGTTTTTATTTTTAAATTTTCAGCCAATGATGCACTATCTACATTTTGAGCATAAAAATGAAAAAAAGAGAATAAAAATACTACTGAAATTATACTTCGAAACATTTCGTAAATATAATTAATCCCAATCAATTGATTGGGATTAATTAATTAAATATTCATTGAATTATTTATTCTTTAACGAACTTAGCTTGATGATTTTGTTGTTGTTCTTTATCTAGTAAATTTAAGATATACATACCTTTTGCAAACTGCATAGCATCAATTTGTATGATATTCATACCTCTTTCTACTTTCTTAGCCTCGTTTATCATATTTCTGCCAGTTACATCAAATACATTCAAGTCTAATTCAGTTGCTCTACTTGCTTGGTATTGAATATTCAATAAACCATTAGTTGGATTAGGATATATTTTCACTATACCATCATTAATTGCAGTATTGTTCTCTCCTAATTTGATATTAATAATCTCTGAATATTTGAATGTACCATCTGTATCGTACATTTTCAATCTATAGTAATTATCTCCAACTTGTGGATTTTCATCATTGAATGTATAATCAACTGGAATATTACTATTTCCAGCAGCTAATTTTTCTCCTATATATTCAAAATTGGTAGCATCATAAGATTTTTCAATTTCAAATTTCAAAGAGTTAATTTCAGATGCTGTTGTCCAATTCAATACATTGACTTCACCATCATTATAACCTGTAAATGATAATAATTCAATTGGCAATATAGTTGTTGGCGATGTTCCTTTTACAAACAATATTTGTCCTGCAGATGCACAACTTGCTTCATTTTCATCACTAATGATTTGTACTACATATTTTGTACATCTAGGTAATATATATGTTTGATTAAAGTTAGTTGCCGTAGTACCACCTAATACTTCCTCAAATACTGCACAATTCACAATTACTTCTTGATAATCTGGTGTACATGGTGTATTATCTTGCATCATTGACATTGCTGTTTTTCCGCAACCTAAATTTGTTAATGAGAATATCATTTGAACAGTATCAACTGGTGTACCATCACAATCTGTATTGAATGTAAAATAATTCACAGAGTTATTTGCTTCTGACAAACAATCATAATATATAGGATTATAGTCTGTACCATTGGTATTCATATTCCAACATTGTGGTTGGTCATAACCAATACTTGATGATGTACTACAAGGTAGTTTTGCAGGACAATCTACAGATAAGCAGAAACCAAATGTTACATCATTTGGGTTAGTTGGTGCATCTGCATTAAATACTTGTAAATATAATGTCTCGCCAGGGAAAGCAGCAACTGTCATATCAACATCATTACCAAATCCACCAGAACCACAATTCACTTGTTGTAAGACACCACTGCAACCACTAGGTGCTCTATATATTCCAATATGTTGATCTGAATTATTTATTCCTGCTATAGATGAATATTCATCATTCCCTTGTATTCTAATTCCTGTAGCACTCAATGGAACAGTGAATTTAAACCAATAGTCATTACAGTTACTTTCTCCATTACAACCAATAGCTGTTGCTGTTTTAGTTGCTTGGTCTATATCTGTTGCTGTATCTTTTACAACATATATTTTGGTAAGATATTGTCCATCAGAAGAACATGGTCCAAATGCAGCACTTCTTATATGTTGTGTAACATCTTCTGCTCCACAAGGCTCGTCGTTTGCTGGGGCTACATTTTCAGCATATAAATCATTAATTACAAAATCCCAAGTTCCTCTATCAGTAAAAAGGTCATTACCATCAAATTGGATATAATAAGTTTTACCTGGAGACAAACATCTAAAGTCAGTACTTCCCAATCCACTTGTTAAAAATCCTGATGACTCATTTAACATTAATCCTGTAAATCCATTTGTAGCACAATTATAACCTGTTGGTGCTTCATATAAATTCATATTTACTGACAACAATAAAGGTACGCTGAAGTTTGATAAGGTTAATCTTACTTCTCCAGAAGCAGGTGCAACAAATTGATACCATAATGTTTCGTCATAAGAACTACCATTTGATGGAGTTTGTGGCATTGGCGAAACATTTGGCTCATTTGCTTGTGATGTAGCACATCTGTTATCAGCATTATATGTCGTTCCAATATTCGCTGTTGGCGCAGTACAAATATTATCAGCTGGATTAGTTGTACCTGATGTAAATTGTACAGAAACACTAAAGTTATTTCCTACATCGCCACCTAATACGCCATCAATACCTTGAATTTGCACATAGTATGTTTTACCTTCTTCTATTTCCCAACATGCTAAACCTAGTGTTTCATTATTATTTAAATCTACATTATTAGATTCTTTAATTTGTGTCATATTGTTCCATGTTGTTGATGTACAAACTGGAGCACCTGACGTATTATCCTCTCTCCAAACTCCAATATAAGCATTTATTGCATCTCCTGCACCATTGGTAACATTAATATTGTAAGTACCATCTGTGTTGCTTGCAACAAACTTATACCACAATGTATGGTCATAGCTACCATCAGTAATATCATCTAATGGTCCATCTGTTTCTGGCTCTCCAACCTGTTGTGTTGCACATGTATTATTTTGTGCAGTAAATGCTTTTGTTGTAGAAGTTGTAAATGTACCAAAATTACCAGATGTTGAAGTAGATGGGAATGCACCTGGTGTTGCACCAATACCACAAATATCATCATTTAATGGAGTTGTTTGATTTGAGTTTGTCAACTGAATATTAAAATTACCAACATCAACAGAGCCTACTAAATCATTTCCATCAATTTGTAAATAATATCGTTTTGATGTTTTCAAACATGGCCATGTTTCATCAATTTCATTACCTACTAATAATGTTGAAGAACCACTTGCAATTTCTTTTAATTGACTCCATGTTGGAATATCAGCTGGTGTGCCTGTGCAAGTTATTGTTGTTGTACTTGGCACTTCATACAATACATAATTAATTCCACCTAACATACCTGATGTTACATCTAATTGCATTCTAACACTTTGTTCTGCAGTTGGCACAAATGTGAACCAAACAGTTTCGTCATAATCATTAGAAGTCACATCATCTCCTGTTCCACCCATATTATTACTTGTATTTGGTTCTCCTGTTTCTTCCCATGAGCATTTATTAGTTCTATTTACAGCACTAGCCATACTAGTACTCAATGCTTCTGCACTACATATCAAGTCATTACTTGGTCCAGGATTTCCAGAACCATCATCAGAAACTGTAACGATAAAGTCACCTTGGTCTACAGTAAATGGTACATTATCATTACCATCAATTTGTATTAAATATCTTGTATTAGGTAACAAACAAGTAAATGATTCTGATGTAGAACTTACACCTGTAGAACTTGAACCTTCTTGAATTATTACTCTACTTGGTGCATTTGTTACTCTAAATGCTGGATTACCCATTGTTTGGTTGTAATAATACAATGTAAAGTTTGGTGAGAATGTACCAGAAATACTTGGATTGTCTGCAACAGTTATAGTTGTTACACCTGGATTATCAGATGTTGTAAAATAAAACCATACTGTTTCATCCTCTGCACTAAATATTGCAGTATGACCAGTTTCACTAGTTCCACAATAGTCTCCACTTTCATTATTTTCGCAAGTAGCACATATATTATGTCCATATCTTGATTTTGTACCGCCTGCTGGTAAAACATATAAACCTGGTGCTGTAACAGTACTATCCATTGGAAGTGCATTCACTAAATTATCATTAGAAGCACGTTTAGAATAATTTCCTAAATCTCTAACTTGTAAATTGAATAAAAAGTTATCTGTAGCTCCAGGTAATGTAAATCCTAATAATGACATATCAATACCATCAACTTGTACATAGTACCATGTATTTGGTTTTGCACATGGAATAGATACTTTTGCTGAATCTACTGTAACACCTGCTAATACGACAACGCCTGTATTTTCATCTAGTTTAGCAATTCCATTAAATGGATCTGTGGTACAAGAATTATCTGCGCCTATATATCTATACACTGCAATTTGTGGTGCAGCAATATAACCGTTAGAAAGAACGTCTCTTACTACCACTTCAATATCGCCTGGTGTTGCACTTGTTCTAAATTTAAACCATACTGTTTCGTCAGAACATGGTTCAGATTGCACACAATCTTGGTCTGTATTTGGTTCGCCTTGTTGCTGAGTAGCACAGAAATTATTTTCTAAATTTCTAATTTGACTACCACCAGCAGCTACAGTTCCCATATTTCTTGCATTACAAATATCATCATTTGCAACATCTAATCCTGGTGTAGCTGACATTGATATAGATATATCAAAATCACCCATATTATCACCAAATAATGGACAGGCACTTGAGCCTGCAACTCTTAACAAATATGTAGTCATTGGTTTAGGACAAGTCAAAGTAATTCTTTCATTTCTTGGATTAAGTGGTAAATATGGAATGTTTGTTCCTTCTCCAACTCTGTATAATCTATTAAATTTATTATTGCCTAAGTTTGTACAACCAGCAGCTGTATAATATGAATTTAAGGCTCCTGTATATTCATATAAGTCCATATCTGGATCAAAACAAGTACCACTTGGATTGGTTACATTAATCGTAATTTCTCCAGGTAATAGTGGTGGAAGAATTGGTCCAGTATTGAATGCATACCAAACCGTTGGTGTATTATCTGAATTAAATGGATTCAAATCCCATCCATTCATTTCTGGTTCGTTTACTTCTGTAGTTGCACATCTGTTATTATGTCTAAATGTTATACTTTCTCCATTTTGTAGGTATGTTGCATTATTAAAAATATTTATTGAACCAGATGGATTTTTAACTCTGTGTGCTTCACACATATTGTCATTTCCACCTGGCAAATCTGGATTTACTGTATAATCTACATTACTTGCGTAAGTTGGATCTGCTGGTAAATGTGTAATTTTTACTTTAAACTGTCCTGTCTCACAATCTGTTCCTGTGCCACCTGCAACATCTCTTAATGGATCACCACAAATAGCTGTAAGTAAAGGACCACAAGTTGTATTTCTATCTCCATCTACTTGTACCCAATACCATCTGTTAGGAACTAAACAATGCACCTCCATATCTTCACTTTGTCCTCCAAGTATTGGTGGATCATAATCTTCCATGATTGTAAATCCATTTGTTGCTAAACCATTACATGTTTGGTTTGGTATATCATACACTGCAATTCCAAGATCAATATCATTAACTTCTTGTAATGCTTCAATTCTTACTTTTCCAGATGCTGGAGCTTGGAATTTAAACCATAATGAATGTTCTACATTAAACTCATCTGTAGTTAAATCTGCCAAATTATCTTGATATGTACCTGTGATTTTTTCTGCAATTTTACCTGCACCTTCTATATTTGGTTCTATAGTTGCACAGCTATTGTTGAAAGCTACTGTTGTTACTGAACCATTAACTGCCAATGCATTTACTCCTGCAATTGTTGCAGCATCACAAATATCATCATTTGTAGATGCAGGAATTCCAGATACTTCTTGTACTGATATTCTAAAATCACCTTCTACATCTTCAAAATCTGCTCCTGCAACATAACTTGCATCACCATCAATCATGATATAATATGTTTCACCTGGTTTTAAACAGCTAACAACCATATACTCATCAAAGCCACAGCCTAATACACCTGGTAAACAAACACCTGTATAATCATCAGCATTTGTTGGATCTAATTCTATACAGCCACCATCAAATCCGAAACCACTTCTTAGTTCTGTTAATCTCCATTTATCAAAACAATTTGAAGTTTGGAATACAGCCAACTGTAAGTTTATATCTTGGTGATAGTCATCTTCTCCTCTTATTTGATCGATATTTTCTGCTCTAATTTTTACTTTTCCAGTTGATGGTGCAACGAAAGAAGCCCAAACAGTTTTATCTGTAGAAGAATTTCTTGCGCCCCATTGATATGGTAATGGATCTCCAATTGATGTAGCACATCTATTGGTCATTTTTTCCATGATAATGAACTGTAACCTAAGCTTGCATTTTGAGAGAACCTAAATTGTATGCAAAGCATGGTTCATCATGTATATAATCGAAATTTCTAATTCCTAATCCAGTGTAAGGTGAAATATTTGTAGCAGTATTGTCTGGATTTACTAAACCTAATGCTGCATCTTTTATTTGTAATTTAAAATACCCCATTACACAATCGCCCGCATCTAATAAATCACAAGTTAAATAATCTCCTCCATCAACTTGAAGATAATAATATTTATTTGGATCTAAACAAGTTGCAATAAAGCTATTACCCTCGTTACAAAATGCACCACCAAATGCACTACTTCCACCACATGTATTATATATGTCGTATGCAAAAAGTACATTTGTTGATAGCCCAGAACAAGCACCTATACCTGCCTCTGTTAATTCACAGTCTTTATGGTCTTGTGCTAAAATTGGTGTCCATAAATAACGTGGGTCTGAGCAATGTGTATTTGTTCCATTACCTAAGATAGGTTCCCAAATAGCCATTTGTATATCTAAGTCATCATCAACACCTGGTGAACCTGCTGGTGCTGATTGTGCTGTAATTAATACAGAACCTGACAAAGGTGGTTTAAATCTAAACCATACGTCTGCTTCTAGTTCTTGTGAAAAATCTGCTCGCCATTGTACATCTGGTGTAGCACAGAAATTGTCATATAATGTTGCTGGTGCTAATTGTCCTCCATTTGGTACTGAACCTAAATCAATAGCATTACAAATAGAATCATTTATAGGTGCACCTCCTAAAGTAGGTGCTGTTTTTATGCCATATGTTCCATTGTCAAATGACCATAATCCTTCATAGCATAATGAAATTGCACCTGCATCTTTAATTTGTACATAATAAGTTGTGTTTGGTATTGGACATTTTAATCTAAATAAATCTTTGTAACAAGGTGCTCCAAATCCATATCCAGTAGTTGCTTCACACAAATCTCCTGGTATGTTCATTTCAGGTTGTACTGCCATCTGTGTCTGAATTGGGCACGATGCAGGAGTTTCTGGTAACAAGAAAGTAACTTCAGAATTAAATCCAACTCCACCATTATATGGTAATGGTTCTAAACAAAGTGTACCTCTATTTGCATCAGTAAGAATATTATCATTATTGTACCAATATATCCAATCTGGTACAGTAGTACCTGTTGTAAATTTATACCAAGTTGTTGCTGTATGTGTACCTCCACCTGTAATATTATCTTCTTGTTGGTTATTTGAACCTGGGTTTGATATATCATTTTCTCCACTTTCTGCAGCTGTACACTTATTTGTATGTGGTAATCCAAAGTAAGGAGCAGCTGTAAATTTATTACTAAGTGTCCAATTTACATTAGTTGATGTGCCTGCCGCTGTACCATTTTGTGTAATGATTCCTAAATCAACAGCATCACATAAGTTATCTGCAGCTCTAAATGCAGCTTTTTTAACTCTTAATGAAAAATCTACATAATCGCCACCTAAGCCTGTAACACTTGCATGATCAACTTGTACATAATATGTTGTATTTGCTTTTAAACAAAGATATTCTAGTTTAGCATCGCCAAAATCTAAATTTTGAGTATAATCAACTAAACTTAGATTAGAAAAACTTGCAGCATTTTCGGGTGTACATGTGCGAACAGTTGTTGCTGTTTGTTCATATACTGCAAAAGTTGGCCATGCATCTATTGATCCTCCAAGTCTATCTACCTCAAATGTATATACATGCGGTAATTGTGCCAATGGGTGAGATGTTGGATAATAAGCTGCTGGTGTAGTGAACTTATACCAAACTGTCTTATCAATAGATTGAGCTGGAAATGCATCAGGTTCTCCTGATGCTGCAACTGTTGCACAAATATTAGTTTGTTTATTAATAAATAAGTCTGTGTTTGTTGTGTTTGAGAGTGTTCCTAAATTTGTAGCATCACAGATTTTGTCTGGTCCTGCTGTAAAACCGTTGTCTGTAATTGTCATTGTAAAATCCATCATGTCACATGTAGAATACCAAGCATCGTCTAATTGCACCCAATATGTAGTATTTGGTTTAGGACATTCAATATCATAAACAGACTCATCACCCACATTTCCGATTAGTGGTACATCAATACCATTCGGATAATCACCATTAGCTAAGGTAATACCATTAAACCAATTTGTAGAAGAAGTCCAACCTGTACAATTTGTAGGTAATGCTGGTGTTCCGTCAGCTTCATAAACTTTTAACCAAGCACCTGTCCATGTACATAAAGCTCCACCGGAACCATTTGAACCACTTGCATTTATTCTTATTTTGCTACCTGGTGTACTTGATGTAACGAATTTAATCCAAACTGTTTCATCATCATTATCTACATTTGGCTCATCTAAAGCACATTGTTCTTGAGCTGTTGCAGATTTATTATTAAATGTTGGGATAGAAATTGTCTCGCCTAAATCTAAGGTATCATTATTAGTAATAGACTCTGTATGTGCAGCAGCACCACCATTTGTGGTACCTGCCAACCAAGCATTACAAAAATCATCATTGCTATTGAATGTGCCATTCCAATTTACTGCTAAGCTGAATATTCCTTCAGTTTCTAAAATTCCACCACCTCCGTCACAACGAATAAAGTAGGTTGAGTTTGGATGTAAATATCCAGTTTCATTAATTTCTGCATCTGTATCAAACACATTGGTTGCATCTGCATCCCAGCTATTTTTTTCATTTGTTAAATTAGACCAAGTAGGTCCTCCACAGACATTTCCGCATGCTTCATACAAGTATAAGTCAGGATCTATTCCATCTTGTTCTGCCATTCTAATATTTATATTTCTTGGCACAGTAGCACCAGTAGTAAAATAGTACCATACTGTTTTTTGTCCGCCACTTGGCTCTCCAGCTTCTGTACTTGCACATATATTAGATTGATTATTTAATGTTGCAAAAGAACCAGAAGTTGTATTTATATTACCTAATAATTTTGCATTAATTGAAGTGCCATTACATATATTATCTACACCATTTGTAGCATTATAACTCGAAATATTAACTTTAATTCGTCCAGCACTTCTTCCACCATTTAATATATTTGTACATGCATCAAAATTATACCCTGTACCTACTTGTAAATAATAATCTCTACCACCAAGTAAACATTCTGCACTAAAAGTACCACCGTCTGAAAAACACCATCTATCAAATGCTACTTCTGTAAGTCCAGATGTACCGGAACATGCGGCTGTTGATTTTAAATAAAGTGTTGCTGCAACATAATTAGCGTCTTCACCTGCTTCTTCGATATTAATATTTACTCCAGTAAGTCCATCAGTTGGTGTTGTAAACTTATACCACATAGTATTGGACATATCTCCTAAGCGTTGCTCGCCTGCTTGTGTCCCTAAACATGTATTATTATAATAAACATTACCTGTACTCGAATTCGAATTTAATGTACCAAAATCATGTGCATCACAGACATTGTCTTTACCTTGAGCAGTAGTTGAACCAACAACTGTAATTCTATATGTACCCTCATCCTCATTAGCATTTGGACAAAATACAGCGGTGTTATTTTGCCAGCCTGCTACTTGAACATAATATTTTGAATTTGGGTCTAAGCAAAATCTTCTATAAGAATTTAATGTATTCTCAAATGTACCATCTATTCTACAATTCACATTATCATCTCCATCTCCATCTCCAAGGTTTGTTAATTTGCTCCAATCAACACAAGAACGAGGAAATACATATGCAGTATCGTTTTGTTTCCATAACTTAAAATCTGCATCTAAATCATCTCCACCATAATCTCCATAAACATTTATATCTACATAAGCTGGAACAGTAGCTCCAGTTGTAAAGAAAAACCAATCTGTATGGCTATCTGCTAATCCAGGTTCTCCTGATTCTTGATTTGTTCCATTATTATTATCATTAGCAGCTAAAGTACCTCCTCCTGCTGGCATAGCTCCTAAATTCCCATTATTACCTGCATCATCTGCTGCTGCAATATAATTATTTGTGTTAGCACCAGTTGTTGTAGATCTACTTATGTTTGTTCGTCCACCATTTGCTGAAACTCTTATATAATATCTTCCTACAGAAATTGGACCTCCTATACTAACACTACCATTACCTGAACCTACTTCACATGATGTGTTGCAAGATGAAGATGCATCATAAAACACAGTTACTGTACCATTAGCTCCATTAAAGGTTAAATTACTTAAGTTAGTTGCTGATACATCAAAGTAGTACCAAGCATCTGTACATTGATTAACATCGTCTGTTCTATTACCTGATGTTATGTTTTTTGCTGTTGCACAGGTTTTATTATTTGTATAACCATTTGCATCAAGATTATTGCCGGCATAAGCACCTACAACTTCCCATCTGGATTTATAAGTAAATACTGGTGAGACATTGCCTCCACATGCACAACCAAATGCACCACTTGCTGCCGTAACAGAAACTGGATTTGCCAATGTAATATTTCCTGCACCTGCAGTAGCACTTGGATAAGCATATGAATTTGTTGAAGAAGGTGCACCACTTTCAATATCACAATTAGATACACCATCATCTTCTTGACCATAAAAAGTTACAGAAATATTACCTGTTGGCCAACAATCGGCACTCCAATATGAATTTGTACCCCAAATTGTTTTATCTGGATTCACAGTATTTGCACTGCTATTATCTATTTCGTGGCAAGCATTAGGTACTCCACCTCGCCATAGCCATTCCCATTCACTTCCATTACAAATACCGACTACATCATCACAATCTGTACCTGGAGTATTTGTAACCTCAATTACTTTCATTTTTAGCGTTTTCTGTGCGTAAGATTGTTGTATGCAACAGCATATAATAAGTAAAAATAATATTTTGTAAATGTTTTTCATTAGAATAGATTTATATGTTGAATAATTTATGTTTTGAATTTTTTGCTATAAAAATCATATCGTTTTTATCATTAATTTTGAATTCTGTATCATTTTCAATTAATAATTTTATTGAATTAGTATTTGTACCGAAAATCCTTAAAAGCTTAGCTAAAACAAAGTCTGTGAGCAATATATTCTGGTTTGCAACACTATGCTGTATTATAAAATAAGATAAAAAAGCAATTAGTATGTAGAGTTTATTCATATTCAAATAAAATTTGATGTTAATTCACAATTACTATAAGATAAAGATAAATAAAATTAACATTTAGTTGCTCTATATGCAAAAAATATTTGTTAAATAAGTGTTAATATACAAGTCTTAATGCTATAATTTTATCAAATATTAAAATGCGATAATCTGATTAATTTAATTTACAATTAGCTGAATTTCGACAATGTGGTCAGAAATGGAGCGGAAAATTGTCTTTTAAGTCAATAACCACGGTTGTTATGAGCAATATCATTGAAACTGTTTTCAATGATATTATCTTAGATAATGAAAAATCTAAAAAAAATGCCAAGTTTGTGGCTCTAATCACTTCCATAAAAAGGGAATAAGAAATGGAAAACAGCGCTATCAATGTTCCAATTGTTGTGTCTATTTTACAATTAAAAATAATGGTGTAACACTCAATAATCAGTTTATATGGTTTAAGAAATGGATAATAGAAAGACAGGTTTATAAGTATCTGATTAGAGATAGTGGTATGTCTCAAAGTAGTATTCAGCGACTGTTTAATAAGTATCTAAAATCAGCACCGACAGTAGCTATCCGTAGTAAATCTAAAGTACATTTACTTATAGATGGTAGTTATTTTAGCAATGGGTTATGTTTGATATTGTATTACGATCATGACATGAGATATGTTCAATTATATAGAGAAACCAATCAAGAAAAATATAAAGAAATTAAGGAGGATTTAGAAAATTTGAAGAAGTTAGGTGTCGATGTTTATAGTATTACATGTGATGGTCATAAAGCAATATTAAAAGCAATTAGAAAGGTTTTCCTAATGCTGTTATACAACGTTGCTTAGTACATATAAAACGTCAAACACGTAATTATTTAAGCGCTCAACCCAAAACAATACAAGCACAAGAGTTACTTCAATTATCTAACAAAATCACATCTATTAAATCAATAGAACAGAGTGCTTATTGGTTAGTCGAGTTTAAAATATGGTATGATAAAAACATGCTTTTTATTAACGAACAATCATATAAAGAAGACACAAAAAGATATTGGTATACACATGCAAAGTTACATGCTGCTTGTAGTCTAATTATCAATGCTATACCAGATATGTTCTCTTATTTAGATGATGCAGAAATACCTTATACAACCAATAGATTAGAAAATTATTTTACACATCTAAAAGAAAAACTAACGTTGCACAGAGGTTTAAGATTTGAAGCAAAGAAGAATTTTATAAAATGGTATTTACATCTTAAAAATAATCCGTAATGAGTTTTCTTAGCCATAATGTTTGCCGATATAAGAAAAATGACAGCCATTGCTGACTGTCATCTATCGTATAAACATCTATCTTATTGCTGGTAGGTTGCTCTCCAGCAGAGCCTACTTCCTCTTCAAATAGATATATAAAATTAAAACTAATTTATATCTAAAAAAAGCTCCATTTTTGACCACATTACCTGAATTTCAGTCTAATATAAAAATCTTATCATATACTAATAAATATCTATATGTATATATTAAAAATTAGATTATTAATACAAAGCAATTTGGTGAGAATTTATTTTTTATGTTAAAAAATGAACATATCGTGTCATGTTATTTTGAATGTATAAGTAACTTATTTATCTACAAAGTTTTATTTGCATATTGCGAGCAACCTTAAAATATAATGTATGCTCTACTTAAACAATTTATTATTTGAATTATTGATTAAAAAAAAGAACTCATCAATAAAAGCATCTTTGTTTATTGATTTATTTAAGACATCATTTGTAAAGTATGGTGTAAAGCTTTGAAAATATTTATCATCTGTTAGGAAATGTAATGCATTTTTTGTGTAGAATGCATTAAAAATAATACGTGCTAAATATATTTTATAATTGTATGCAAAACTTCCTCCTTTACTTTTGTATGTGTCTGGAAATTTTGCAAATTCAAACTCTTTGGATAATAAGAAAGAATCTGCTAGTATTATACATTGGTTATATGAACTATCGTTTTTAGAAAAGATTGAGTCTTGTTGTATGTGTAGTAATTTTATAATAGCTTCTCTATCTACTTTTGCTAAACTTTCCCATTCTTTAGCATATATTTTGGATATTTGCTTAGTAATTTCATTTTCATCTGTATTATTACTACTAATTGATACTATTTGATGCATTAATGAATCTGACAATACAATATCTTTCATTGATACATTGGCAAATATATTGTTAGCCAAGAACATTAATATTAATAAATAAAATCTATGCATAATTTGATTTTTTATAAAGATAGTTATGATTCAATATTGGTTGTTGTGTATATTACTAAAATATGTTAATTGTTAGTTAAAATAAATTTATGTACATTCAATACATAGATTAAAAAAAATGGTTTGCACAAGCAAACCAATTCTGTAAGTATTATTCTACTATGTTAAAAAACAAACATTCTTTATAAGAAATATTTGATTGAACATGCTAATCTATTGGCACAAGCTGACCATCTTTCATTATAAATATATAATGTTGCTTGGTGAAGAAATCATCTAATTCGTCTTCTATATCTTCTTCATCTTCTGTGCTGATGTTTGTACCATTGATTTTGATTGAATCTTGTGCTGCATTGACACTGATTGTCTTACCATTGATATTGATGACAACATTTGCTGAATCATTCTTGTTGGTATTAATATTTAAAGATAGATTTTTGATATCTTCTTTGTTCCAATTAATATTTAAATTATCTACATCGATATATTCTTCTGTGTGTTTATTCCATGCAATGATTTTTCCTTCTGGCACAAATACTTTTAGAATTAATCTTTGATTTCTGAATTTAAAGTCTTTTGTATTGTATTTAAAAAATGGATCAATGACTAGTTTGTTGTTTATTTGTGTTGTTTGGTGTTGTATTGATGTTGCATTTTTTAATGCTTCTTGCTCTGTTTTTCCATAGGCAGAAAACTCTTTTATTGTATAAAACTGATTATTGTTGCTTGGTAAAATTCTAATTTCTACATCATTTGTTATGTTATAATCTTTATTTATAAAATCCATTAAATCGCTAAAACTATTGATTTCAATATTTAAGTTTTCTTCTTCTAAATAACTTATATCAATTTTAAATGTATCGCCAATTTGTGCTTCTTGCAGTGGAACTGTTTGTGAAAGTTTTCTATGTTCTGCAAAGTATGTTGATGATTCTTTGGCTGAAATAAATAGAAAAATCATTCCAATAAAAAATAATGCAATTAATGGCAATACTACTTTCTTGGTCAATGGTTTATTGTTTTTAGAAAGCAAATGAATTGATGTGAGAATAATTCCAATTAATGATGAGATACCAACTAAAATACCACCAACTGATAAGAATGTACTGTAAATACTTGAGTCGAAGAAAAACTTATTGGCAATAGGCACACCAGCAAAAAGTGTTACAACAAACGAAACTAACGCAGCAAATATTGCAATAATGATAGATACAAAAATTAAGAATATAATTATCTTAAACAAAAATACAAAGAACCAAATAAATGCGTTTGCGACTTTTCCAAATATTGAAATTAATATGTTCAATGGATTGCTTGAATCAACTAAACCATCACTATTTTTTTTTTCTAAGTTGGAAAGATTGATTGGTTTTCCTTGCATTGCCAATTTCTGTGCCTTTGTTTTTGCTTCAGGCATAATTATCCAAAGAATTATATAAATAATAAGTGCTGTACCAAATGTAATGAATGGAGAAATAATAAATAATATACGTATCCAAATTGGGTCGTTGATACCAAAATATTTACTCAGTCCACTACAAACACCACCAATAATATTATCATCTACATCACGATATAGTTTTTTAGTTTCTGTTGTCTCATTATTGTCTGTTTTAGATTGATGTTGAGTTGTTTTTTGTTCTTCATTTTCTTCAAAATCTTGTGGTCTTCCCATCATGTTTATCACATTATTGGCATCAGCAACAGAAACAATTTTATCTTTTCCATTTTTGTAAAATATTTCTGCAAAACGTGCTTCAATATCTTGAATAATTTCATCTTTACCATCTTCATTTTGATAGTAGTTTCTAATTGAATTAAAATATTCAATTAGCAATTCATAAGCATCATCATTAATCGTAAATGATTGTCCAGCTAAGTTTATATTATAAGTTTTGTTCATGATATTGTTGATTAAAAATTATTATTTATTTTTTTGTCAGCGATAGAACTATCTACAGCATTTGCCAATTCTTGCCATGTTTCTGCTAATTCTTGCAATGCAGCTACACCTTGATCTGTTAGTACAAAATATTTTCTTGGTGGTCCAGATGTACTTTCTTTCCATACATATGATAGTAATCCTAAGTTTTTTAGTCGTGTGAGTAGTGGATAAACAGTACCTTCTACGACCAACAAATTTGCATTTTTTAAATTTTCCAAAATATCAGAAGCATAAACTTCTCCTTTTGATATGATACCTAAAATACAATATTCTAAAATGCCTTTTCGCATTTGAATTTTTGTATTCTCGATACTAAATTGATTATTTGTTGTCATTGATTAGATTTTTACTTTTACAGAAATTACAGTATTAATGAGTTGAGTTGTCATGTATGTTGTTTCCTCAATCTCATTGATTATTTTTTCAAGCTTGCGTGGCGATACACTATTTTCGATGTACAACACATTTGCTTTTCCATTTTCATCTACTAAATAATCTACAACTATTGTTTTATTGTTGTTTAAAACCTCTCCTGCTTTTTTTGCTAATGGCAATAATGCTACTATTACCAATGCTATCAATACTTTCTTTTTCATTTTTAATTTATTTTTATTGTGAATAATATAATATATAGAACTTTACAATGCAAATATAATGCTTTTACATTATACTATGTAATACAAAGTACTATATTGTTTAGTTAATTTTTTGTTAAAAATAACAAAAATATAATTAAATAATTGATTTACAATAAATTAAAAAAGTAAATTACTTTTCAGAATCAAATTTTTCTTGTAGTTTTTTAATGGAATTATCTATCATGCTGTGCTGTATGCTGTCTGTCTCTTTAAATCCTAATTTATTAAAAATTGACTTTAATGATTGAGTATTAAAATTATTAAAAATTAAATCATCAAAAGAAATATAAAAGACAAATGATTTTATATCTAATTGTTCATGTAAAAGATCAAGTATTTCTTTTTCTTTAATATAAGAAAAAGCATGGTCTAAAAAAATAATATTACGTTGTTTTACAATCGTCAAATTTCTTTTTAAATCATTTGCATTAAATAAAATAATAGGTGCATCTGATGTTATTTTTTCTGAAAAACTGAGTTCTTTTGATATAAATAAATCTAAAAATACATTTTTAGTATCATCAGTGAAGTATAAAAATAATAATGAGTCAGAATTCATGATCAATTGTAAAATTGCACTTCTTTAACAATTGTTTTTGTCCAAACTGTATTGTGTATCGTGTACTTAGGTTTTGATGATTTAAACAAATTGCCGAACATAATTTCTATTTTTAATAAAGATAATTCAGTATTTTTGAAATCTTGATGATAGATTCAAAAAATATAGAAAAATTATTTAAAAATAAGCGTGTTTGTATCGTTGGAGATATCATGTTGGATGAATATGTGTACACACATCAACAGAAAAAATCAACAGAATATAAACATGTACATACATCATTGGTGTACGAAAAAAAAACATACTTAGGTGGCGCAGCAAATGTGGCGCACAATATTAGAAAATTAGATAGTACACCATACTTAGTTGGTGTATGTGGCAATGACGAACAAGGAAAAAAACTACAAGATTTATTAGCAAAAAATAAAATAAGCAACGAATATTTAATTCACACAAATATCATTACTACATACAAAAAAAGAATTTTTACAAGCAACAAACCAAGCATAAGAATAGATGAAGAAGAAATCAAAAATATCCAAAATTGATTGAAACATTTATCATTCATCATGTAGAAAAAATTATAACAAAGCAAAAACCAAATGCATTAATATTTCAAGATTACAACAAAGGTGTACTTACATCAAAAACCATAAAAGAAATTATTCAATTGTGTATATGCAACAATATTCCATTTTTTGTAGATCCAAAATTTGAAAGCTGGAGTGCTTATCAGCATTGCACTATTTTCAAACCAAATATGAATGAATTTAATTTTTACTGTAATGAATTAAACATCAAACAAAAAATAAAAGATAGCATAGTAGAAATAAAGAAAAAAGTTGCTGCAAAAAATGTCCTAATTACATTAGGCAAAAAAGGCAACATATATATCAATGAAGAACAAAAAATCATACTCAAAAAAGCTAATAAAATAATACAACATGCTGATGTTTGTGGTGCTGGCGATAGCGTAATTGCAACAATATGTTTGGCATATCTTGCAAAACTAAATATGAATACAATTGCAGAATTGGCAAACATAGCAGGAAGCATCGCATGTATGCATGAAAATATTTATGCAATAAGCATAAATGACATAATTGACAGTTTTGATAAGAAATTATGACATTGAAACACCAAAAATGTCAGAAAAAATACAATGGTACAACATTTGAAAACTATATTAAAAATAAAAATTTAAACACAAAATGGAAACAGGAAAAATAAACGTACAAACCGAAAACATCTTCCCAATAATTAAAAAATTCTTATACTCAGACCACGAAATATTTTTACGAGAATTAGTATCCAACGCAGTTGATGCTACTAAAAAACTAAAAGGCTTGTCGCAATTAGGTGAAGTGAATGGAGAGATTGGAGATACAACAATTGAAATAAGTATAGATAAAGAAAAAAATACACTAACAATTGCTGACAAAGGCATTGGCATGACTGCAGATGAAGTAAAGAAATACATTAATCAAATTGCATTTTCATCAGCAGGCGAGTTTGTAGAAAAACTAAAAAACACAGACTCAAATGCAATTATTGGACATTTTGGTCTTGGATTTTATTCTGCATTTATGGTCGCAGATAAAGTAGAAATACAAACAAAATCATACAAAGATGAAGCAGCAGTAAAGTGGACTTGCGATGGCTCTACAGAATTTACTTTAGAAGAATTTGAAAAAACTGAAAGAGGCACAAAAATTATCTTGTATATAGCTGATGATTCTAAAGAATTTTTGGAAGAGCAAAGAATAAAATCATTACTCAATAAATATTGTAAATTTTTGCCAATTCCAATTCAATTTGGCTACAAATGGCAATCTGAAGAAGATAAAAAAGCAGAAAAACCATTAGAACCAGAAATAATAAACAACACAAATCCTGCGTGGACAAAGGCTCCATCGTCATTAAGCGATGAAGATTATAAAAATTTCTATAGAGAATTGTATCCAATGAATTTTGATGAACCATTATTCTGGATTCATCTAAATGTTGATTATCCATTCAACCTAACAGGAATTTTATATTTTCCAAAATTGAAGAAGAACTTTGAAGTACAAAAAGATAAAATACAATTGTATAGCAACCAAGTATTTGTAACAGACAATGTTGGCGAAATTGTGCCTGAGTATTTAACATTATTACATGGTGTAATTGATTCGCCAGATATTCCATTAAACGTATCGCGTTCGTACTTACAAAGTGATGGCAATGTCAAAAAAATCAACCAACATATTTCAAAAAAAGTATCAGATAAACTACAAGAAATATTCAATCAAGATAGAAAGCAATTTGAAGAAAAATGGAACGACATAGGTTTGTTTGTCAAATATGGAATGATTAGTGATGAGAAATTTTACGAACGCAGTAATAGTTTTGCCTTATTCCAAAATACAGAAAATACTTTCTATACACTAGAAGAATTAAAAAATAAAATCAAAGACAACCAAACTGACAAAGACGGAAACTTAGTAATACTGTACACTTCTGACGAAGAAGAGCAACACAGTTATATCAAACAAGCAAAAGATTACAATTATGAAGTAGTGAAATTAGAAACTATGATTGATAATCATTTTATGCAACAATTAGAAATGAAGAATGAGAAAACTCAGTTTAAACGCGTTGATGCTGATATTATTTCTAACTTAATTTCTAAAGATGAAGAACAAAAATCTATCTTAACAGAAGAACAAGAAAACACATTGAAAGCATTGTATGAAAACACAGTAGAAAAAAATAAAGTAGATATAGAACTAAAAGCATTGTCGCCAAACGATGCACCAATATTGATTACAAGAAATGAATTTATGCGTAGAATGATGGAAATGCAAAAAATGGGTGGTGGTTCACCATTTATGTTTGGTGGCATGGATGAAAAAATAAATTTAGTAATCAATACCAATCATTCATTAAATACAAAGCTATTAGAAATTGATGGTGCAGCACAAGAAAAAAGAGCAAAACAATTGTACGATTTAGCATTATTATCACAAAACATGTTGAAAGGCGAAGCATTAACCAACTTTGTACAACGTAGCTTTGAATTGATATAATTAAAATATTTAGTTGGATACAGAAATCTCAATATAGAATTTATATTGAGATTTTTTTTCAATAAAAACATTTATTAACAAACTTTCTCTAGTCTAATATGTTTTTAATAGACAATAAATAAAATAAAAATACCATGTTACTCACATTAAAATATCTAATCATTTTCATTATTGGATATAAATTAGTTAAGCTGCTTTTGCCACAACCAAAAGTAGCAACTGCACAACAAAACAAGCACGCAACTTACAACGAGCAAAAACAAAACATACCACAAACTGATTCAAAATACAAGGATGCTGAATACATAGATTTTGAAGAAATAAAATAAATTATTTAGCATTTAATATTTTAGCCAATTTCTCAATTTCTGATTTTGAATTATAACTATGCATTATAATTCTAATTCTTTCTTTGCCTTTTGGAACTGTAGGATAAACAATAGCTTTTGCATTTACACCATGTTCACGCAATTTTATTGACAATAACTTACACGCATCAGAACTAGGCACAATGTAAGAAAAAATTGGGCTTTCAGAATACAATGTAGCATCACACATTAAATTATTAAAATATTGAATATTGTCAAACAATTTATTTTTTGGCGCATGAAATTCACTTATATATTCATAAGCATATTGTATGGATAATAAATCGTAAATATTCAATGCTGTTGAATATATAAATGGTTTTGAAAAATTGATTAAATAATTTTTTAAAGTAGATGAACCAAGTATTGCAGCACCATGTGTGCCTAATGCTTTGCCATATGTGTACACACGTGCAAAACAATCTTGTTCTATACCAAAATAATTGCACAAACCACTTCCTTTTTCTCCAAAAATTCCAGTTGCATGCGCTTCATCAACAATTAAATTACAATTATACATTTTACTAATATTTGATATTTTATTCAATTCTGCAATATCGCCATCCATCGAAAATAAAGATTCAGTAATAATAAATTTTATCTTCGTATCATGATGTTCTTGAATTTTATGTTCTAAATCATCTACATCATTATGTTTAAATGCAATCGCATTTGCGCCACTCAATTTAATTCCTTGATGTATTGATGCATGCACATATTCATCATAAAAAATAACATCATTTTTGTTGGCTACTGTACTTACCAAACCAACATTTGCATTATACCCAGAATTAAATATTAATGATGTTTCAGCATGATGATGTTTTGCAATATTTTTTTCCAATTCATCATACAATGTACAATTTCCTTCTAATAATCTTGAGCCAGTTGCACCAATTTTATGAAACTTATAAGTTGAATTAATTGCAAAAGAGATTTGCTGTTTTATCCATGCAGATTTTGCTAATCCTAAATAATCATTAGAAGTAAAATCAATTAAATCATCGTTCTTTTGTAAGCTTCTGAATATATTCTCAGCTACTCTCTTCGATAAAAAATCTTTTAGTCTATCATCTATATTCATCAATTCATTACTGACTTGTTTTCTTTAAATGCTTCGCGTGCTTGCAAACCCAAAATATCAAACATTTCCATATCATTTGCATAAGATGGATTTGGTGTAGTCAATAATTTATCGCCAGCAAAAATAGAATTTGCGCCTGCCATAAAACAAATTGCTTGTTCGCTCATTGGCATATCCATTCTTCCGGCAGAAAGTCTGACCATTGTTGTTGGCATTACAATTCTTATTGTTGCAATCATACGTGCCATTTCCCAGACAGAAACTCTTTTCATATTTTCTAATGGTGTGCCTTCTACTGCAACCAATGCATTTACTGGAACAGATTCTGGATGTTCAGGAAGATTTGCTAAGGTATGTATCATTTCTATTCTTGCACTTTCAGCTTCGCCCATGCCAATAATTCCACCACTACAAACACTAATTCCAGCTTTACGCACATTCCCTATTGTTTTTATTCTATCATCAAATGTTCTTGTAGAAATGATATTATCGTAGTATTCTTCAGATGTATCTATGTTATGATTATATGCATACAAGCCAGCATTTTTTAGTTTCTCAGCTTGTTCTTCGCTTAGCATACCTAGAGTGCAACAAACTTCTAAATCTAATTCATTTACACCTTTTACCATATCCAATACTTTGTCAAAGTCCTTGTTGTCTCTTACTTCACGCCATGCGCGCCCATGCAAAATCTTGTAGAGCCATTTTCTTTTGCTTCTCTTGCTTTTGCTAATACTTCTTCTTTCTCTAATAATTTGTGAACTTCTACTTTTGTTTGGTAGCGAGCAGCTTGCGGACAATATGCACAATCTTCAGGACATCCACCTGTTTTTAAAGACAATAAAGTACATACTTGAACTTCATTTGCATTGTGGTATTGTCTGTGTACTGTTGCTGCTTGATAAATTAACTCAAGCAATGGCAAATTGTAAATCTCTCTAATCTGATCTAATTTCATTATATTATTTTAAATTATTATCTCTTATATTTTTTAGCAATTCTTCTTTTCTTTTCATCCTCATAGAATCTTTAATTGCTTTTTGTATATCCAATGGATTTACTGCAGAAACTGGTTCAATGCCATTTTTTCCATATTTTATGATAGTAAGCGAATCAATTGTATTCAATTTATTCTTTACTTTTTCCATCATTTCTAAATACTTTTCTGGATGGTTGGAATAATAATCAATTGTTTTTCTAAATTGAATGGAGTCTGTTTGATGTTTTTTTAAAATAGATGTGTACAATGAATCCATCATTTTGCTTTCTGTATTGTATGCTTGAACATTAACTAAAGAATAATTTGATTCTAATAATAACAAATCTACCATTAATGGAACAATATTTTTTTCAGAAATAATTTTTTTTGAGTTATTTTTACAAGAAGTAACAGAGACGCAAAACATCAAAACCAAAGCAAGAATAACATTCAAAAAAGATGACCACATGATAAACAAAGACAATTTACAAAACTTAATTCTACTCTCAAAAGATAAAAATATAAAATTAGTTGCAGTTAGCAAAACTAAAACTGTTTCTGATATATTGGAAGCCTACAATTGTGGTCAGAAGATATTTGGAGAAAATAAGGTGCAAGAAATGGTAGACAAATACGAAGAACTACCAAAAGATATTGAATGGCACATGATTGGCAACCTACAAACCAATAAAGTAAAATATATTGCACCATTTGTACAACTTATTCATTCTGTAGATAGTCTAAAATTGGCAATAGAAATTAATAAACAAGCAGAAAAAAACAATAGAGTAATTGATATACTTCTAGAAGTATTTATTGCTGCAGAAACAACAAAACATGGCTTTTCCGAAGAAGAATTAATTGAACATTTAGACATAGACGCATTTAAGCAATTGAAAAATATTAGAATTGTTGGTTTGATGGGCATGGCAACTTATACACAAAACAAAGTATTAATAAAAAATGAGTTTAGTAATTTGAAGCATACATTTGAATTATTAAAATCAAACTATTTTAGCAATGCAGACTATTTCAATACACTATCTATGGGCATGAGTGGCGATTACGAAATTGCAATAGAAAGAGGCTCAAACATGATAAGAATTGGTAGTGCTATTTTTGGAGAAAGAGAAAGAAAAGTTGCCGCAAACGTTCCATTATAAAATAACAAGTAATTCTGTCATACGCCAATTACCTACACGACCAATATTGTCAGAAAACTGTAATAAAATACTGAAAATATTACATATTTTTTAATTATTTTGTATTTGCATATTATTTGCTATACATATATAAAATATTAAATAAATATGAATCCAAATAATTTTACAATAAAAACACAAGAAATTTTAGGCGAAGCGCAACAATTGGCTTTCGACCTAAAGCATGCCTACTTAGATACACATCATTTATTGCAAGCAATTCTTAATAACGATGCAGATATCACACCATTTTTACTCAAAAAATCTGGTGCTGACATCAAAAAAGTAGAGCAAGAAATTAATAATTTATTACAAAAACAAGCAACTATAAGTGGCGATGGCGTAAAATATCCATCACAAAACTTAGGGCAAGTATTATTAAAAGCAAATTCACTTTTAAAAGAATTTAAAGATGAATATGTATCTATAGAACATTTACTATTAGCATTATTGAGTGTTAATGATGAAACATCAAAAATATTGAAACAAAATAATCTTGATGAGGCAAAACTAAAACAAGCAATAGTAGAATTAAGAAAAGGCTCAACTGTAAATAATCCAAGTGCAGATATGACATACAATTCATTAGAAAAATATGCCAAAAACTTAAATCAATTGGCACAAAACAATAAACTCGATCCAGTTATTGGTAGAGACGAAGAAATACGCAGAGTATTGCACATTTTATCAAGAAGAACAAAAAACAATCCAATACTTGTTGGCGAACCTGGCGTAGGAAAAACAGCAATTGTTGAAGGCATTGCGTTCAGAATTATACAAGGTGATGTACCAGAAAATTTAAAATCAAAAATAATTTATTCTTTAGACATGGGTGCATTAATTGCTGGTGCAAAGTATAAAGGCGAATTTGAAGAACGATTAAAAGCAGTTATCAAAGAAGTAATTTCATCTGATGGTCAAATCATATTATTTATTGATGAAATACACACATTAGTTGGTGCTGGTGGTGGTGGCGAAGGCGCTATGGACGCAGCAAATATTCTAAAACCAGCTTTAGCACGTGGTGAATTGCGCGCTGTTGGTGCAACAACATTAAATGAATACCAAAAGTATTTTGAAAAAGACAAAGCTTTAGAACGTAGATTTCAGAAAGTGATGGTACACGAGCCAAGTGTAGAAGATAGCGTTTCCATTTTACGTGGATTGAAAGAACGTTATGAAAACCATCATAAAGTAACTATAAAAGATGACGCCATTATCAGTGCAGTAGAATTATCAAATAGATATATTACAAATAGATTTTTGCCAGACAAAGCTATTGATTTAATTGATGAAGCAGCAGCAAAACTCAGATTAGAGATGGATTCTGTGCCAGAAGAATTAGACGAATTAGAAAGAAAAATACGTCAATTAGAAATAGAAAGAGAAGCTATAAAAAAAGAAGGAGATGATGCAAAAGTTGAAGAGCTATCTAAACAAATTGCAGAAATGAGTGAAAAGAGAAATGAATTTAAAGCAAAATGGGAAAGTGAAAAAACTGTAGTAGATAGAATTCAAAATGAAAAAATAAATATTGAAAATCTAAAACTAGCTGCAGAACAAGCAGAACGAAACGGCGACTATGGCAAAGTAGCAGAAATACGATATGGCAAAATAAAAGACAGCGAAGCAAAACTCAATGAGCTTGAACAAGAACTGCAAAGTAACAAAGACAGCAAACGATTGATGAAAGAAGAAGTAACTGCCGAAGATATTGCAGAAACAATATCAAAATGGACAGGTATTCCTTTGACAAAAATGATGCAGACAGAAAAAGATAAGTTGATAAACTTAGAAGATTATTTGCATGAGCGTGTGGTAGGGCAAGAAGAAGCAATTGTTGCCGTAGCTGATGCTATTCGTAGAAGCAGAGCAGGACTAAATGACCCTAAGAAACCCTTAGGTTCGTTTTTATTCATAGGCACAACTGGTGTAGGAAAAACTGAATTAGCAAAAGCATTAGCCGAACTTTTGTTTGACGATGAAAAAGCAATGGTGCGTATAGATATGAGTGAATACATGGAAAAACACAGCGTATCACGTTTAATTGGTTCGCCTCCAGGATACGTTGGCTACGACGAAGGTGGACAACTAACCGAAGCAGTACGCAATCATCCATATTCTGTTGTATTATTAGATGAAATTGAAAAAGCACACCCAGATGTTTTTAATATCTTATTGCAAGTTTTGGAAGATGGAAGACTAACAGACAACAAAGGGCGCATTGTAGATTTTAAAAATACAATAATCATCATGACATCTAATATTGGTTCGCATTTGATACAACAAAACTTTGAAAATGTAAAAACAGAAAATGATGTATTTACTGCAACAGAAACTTCAAAAGTACAAATACTTGATGCCATCAAACGTGTACTAAAACCAGAGTTTTACAATAGAATTGATGAGGTTATTATGTTTAAACCATTACTTACAAATGACATTAAAGAAATAGTTAAAATTCTATTGAAAAATTTACAAAAACAATTACTTCAAATGGATATTGAACTAAAATATAGTGATGAATTGGTTATGCATTTTGCAGAAGAAGGCTACGATGCACAATATGGTGCAAGACCATTAAAAAGATTAATCAACAAAGAATTAGTCAATAAACTTTCAAAAATGATAATTGCTGATAAAGTAAAAAAAGACCAACCAGTGATTGCTGATGTTTTTGAAGGTGATATAATTTTCAGAAACGAATAATTAGCATATACAAATCTATCATTTTACGGTTCGTAGCAATACGAACCGTTTTTTATTTCTGTGATAGTGTAAAAAAATATATCTTTGGTTATAAACATTTATTGTACACTAATGAATAGATACTTTTTTTTATTGATTGTTTTAATAATCAAGTCACTACAAATTAATGCAAATAGCATTTATATTGAACAAACATTTGAAAAAAACAGTATTGTAGACCATACGATACAAGATGCAAGCAACTTACTACAATCAGCTGGAATCACGGTTTCAAATCAACAAAAAAATGTAGATTTTAAAATAATTCTTCAAAAATTAGACAACAATAAAAGCTATGCAACATTATATGAATCTAATACAAAAGAAACGCAGGCATTTAATATTAAACTAGAAAAAAAAAATAATCAAAATACAATTTACATTCAATCATTATCATACAAAGGCATAGCCAATGGCATTTATTATCTACTTCAAAATAAATTTGGATTTCAGTTTTATCATGCAAAAGAAATAAAAATTCCAAATTTAAAATCATTAGACCTAAATAGTTTTGATGAATATATTACACCAAGATTTGATAAAATTGGTTTTCACATTCATGCCATGCATCCTTTAGAAATTACAGAAGCATTGCTAGATGAAACAACACCAAATGGCAAACAAGAAATAAAAACATACATAGATTGGTTGTGTAGAAACGGACAAAATTATTTTGAATTCAATCTATTGAGTAGTATAAAATTAGAAACATGGGTACCATACATGAAAGATATTGTAGATTACGCACACCAACGTGGTATTATTTGTGGCGCAGATTTATCTTTCCATATGATACAGCAACGAGCATTTCAGTTGTATAAAAAATTTCCAGCATCATTTAGAAAAAGAGAAAAACAGATAAAACAAAATATTGAAACACTCATGCAAATTCCTTGGGATGTTTGGAATGTAGAACTTGCAACTACAGAATTTACACACCAAAACCAAGAAGAACTATATGCACAACAAAAAATGCTGTACGATAATTTATCGAAATACAAAGTAAAACTAACAAGTAGAAAACATGTAGTAAAAGATGAAAACTTAATTTCTAATGCCAAATCAATGAAGACAAAATTTACAGACATGGATAGTGCTTATGCCTTGTTTGTACACACAGTAATGTTTTATGGATTAAATGATAGCGCAACGCCAGTGTATCGAAACAAAGATTTTTCGCATTTAAGAAATTTATTGATAGAAAGCAATCAATACAGAGATACTTGGTATTTCCCAGAATCTGCTTATTGGATTACATTCGACAATTCAGTGCCAATGTTTCTTACTCCATATCTAAGCACAAGATTAGATGATATATTGTATAGTGATTCTTTAAACATCAATGGTCATATTACTTTTACTTCTGGTTGGGAATGGAACTACTGGCTGATTGATTGGAGCATAGCACGTTGGTGTTGGAACGAAGCCAATCAACAACAAAAACCATTTGAATACATAGAACAATTAATTGAAGACAAAAACATCATAAATTTTGTACAAAAGGTAGATAGTTTGCAACAGCTATACATCAAAGATAAACAATTGATAAAAGTACTTACGGCACAAACTATAACAGATGAAATTGGTGGAAAGTTAAATTTAGAATTTCATCCAAGACCAGAATATGCTTATAAATATATATTGAATGATGCGAATAAAACTGAATTACAATTTATAAAAAACAAATACATCAATAATTTAGAAATATTTATTAGTGAATATAATAAGCTAAGAAATACAATTCAAGTAGATGTCAATAACAAATTAATTTCAGAATTAATCAATAGTTTAGATATTACAACATTAAGAGCAGAACACAGAAAAAATACTTTAGCCTATATCATAGAAAAAAGATTAAAAGATATAGACAATATAAAGTACACAGACAAATTGTATTTGAACAAAGCCAATAATATTAGAAAACAAGCTTTATCTATTGTGGCATCTCAGCAAAGAAATTATAGATACGATATTTCAAATGTGGCATCAGAAAAGGAAAGTAAAACAGTGTATAATTTTGGTTACTTGTATCCTGTTTCGAACTTACATTTTTGGGAACGTGAAGAGTGGCAAGCGGAAAACAATAAATGGAAATTCTGGAATAAAAACATTTGGGATGTTTTAAAAATTATTGGAATAAAAAAATAAAATGGAAGCAACGGTAGACAAATATTTAATTGATGGTTGTATGCGTTGCAAATATGGTGCAACACCACAATGCAAAGTCAATAATTGGAAAGCTGAATTAAAATTACTCAGAGCGATTGTATTGCAATCAAACTTGAAAGAAGAAATAAAATGGGGCATTCCTGTGTACACCAAAAATGGAAAAAATATTGTAAGTATAAATGCTTTCAAAGAATCAACAGTAATTAGTTTTTTCAAAGGTGTTTTACTTGCAGACAAACATAAAATACTACAACAACAAGGCAACATACAATCTAGTAGAATCATTAGATACACCAATGTAGATGATATACAAAAAACAGCAGCAATTATATCAGCCTATATTACAGAAGCAATTTCATTAGAAGAAGAAAATAAAAAAGTAAAAATAACAAAAAATCCAGAACCAATTCCGAATGAATTAATACAAGCTTTTGAAGCTGATGAAGCATTTAAAAATGCATTTCATGCACTAACACTTGGGCGACAAAGAGCATATATCATTAATTTCTCACAAGCAAAACAAACAGCAACAAGAATCAGCAGAATAAATAAATACAAAGCGCAAATACTAGCAGGCATTGGACTACACGACGAATACAAAATGAATAACAAAACTAATAAGTAAATAATATGAAAGATATACTAAACGACAAGAGTTTTAGATATTTTCTTTCACAGCAGAGTCTCCTGAAAGAGACACTGCGAATATTTAGTTTCCAACAACATAAAAATGAATCAAGAAATAAAGTTTAGAATTGCATAAAAGAGTAATTGTCATTGCCACGAAAGTGGTAATCTCATAAGTACTTAGAATTATATTGCCTTTTTCAAAGCAATGACTCTAATTAATCTTATTCAGTAAGAAATTTTTACAATAATATTTTTCTTTCTTTCACAGCAGAGTCAATAAGAAAGACTCTACTTGGAATAAAAAACTTTTAGCGATGACATTTATTTTAGCTTAATTTTTCATAAGCCATGATTATTCTTTGTTACTTTCTTTGTATCAAGAAAAAGAAAGTAAATATAAGCAAAGAAAAAAGTACAAATTTATTTCCAAGAGATAACAAATAGTCCGCATAAAATTAAGGTCGCTCCTACTCCGATTTTCCAAGTAAATTGTTCACGCAAAAATACGAACGACAATAAAAGTGTTATCAATATACTAGCTTTGTCAATCAAAGCCACTTCAGATACGTTTCCTATTTTAATTGCTTTATAATAAAATATCCACGATATAGTTGTTGTCAATGCAGAAAAACCTAAAAGCGTAATATCTTTAAAAGTTAAGTTTGAAAAATCTTTTATCTGATTAAATGCAAAAACATTCAGCCAAACAAAGACAAATACAAAACAAGTTCTTACAGCAAGTCCAGTATCAGCAGCAACATTTTTTAATCCAGCTTTCGCAACCACAGCTGTCAATCCAGCAAAGAACATAGATATAAGTGCAAATATTTGATATGTTTTCATACAACAATGTATTTATTTAAAATAGCTAATAATAAACAAAGCTACGAAAGTTTTTCTTTCACAGCAGATTATCTTCAAAGGGACTTTGCGAAGATTTAGTTTTCAACAACATAAAAATAAATCAAGAAATAAAGTATAAAATTGCATAAAAGAGTAATTGTCATTACCACGAAAGTGGTAATCTCCTAAACACTTAGAAATATAAGATTGCCTTTTTCAAGGCAATGACAATAAACAATTTCAAGAAAAAGCAAAAAACAAGTTGCGCATTTTGGGTATATACAAATGAAATATGGATAAAATATTACGACAGGATATTTAAAATACGCAAAAACATATTTAACATACAATATTGATAATAAGAAGATTATAAGGAAAAAATATTTTTAACAAAAAAATATACGCAACTCCATTTATTGCGTATATTTGTGTGTTATGTGGCATTTTAAAACAACACCGCAATGAAAGAAGAACTAACAGACAACGAACATTCTGAAATATTAAAAAATGAAGAAGCCGATTTATTCGGACGAAAAGCAACTTTCAAAGATTATGTGAACATTGGATTCGATATTGAGGAAGCGAAAAATATGGCGGGACTGAAAAACTACGATTTTTCAACGGATGAAGAATTACAGAAATTTATTGACGAAATAATAAAATAATATGTTTTCAACTAACAAAGAAATAAAAGCAATCAACTTATACTTCAAAGAATTTGTTTTACAACATAATGATTATTTTTTTGACAAACATTTAGAAAAGACAATCAAAAAAATTGAAAGCGAAACAGAAACAGATTTTAGCGAAAATTGGGAAAACCTTATTGCTCTAATGCAGATTATTGAACGAACTTACAACTTAAAAGCAATAATCACTGAAAACAATTATTACAGGTTTGAATTTCACAATGCAGAAAATATTCAAGACAAAGGAGCAACAAAGATTGATGCACTTTTTAGTTGTTGTTATCAAACATTGAGAAAGTATTGGAATGAAAATGCACCATATTTCAACAGAGGCGTTGAACCATTTGACATTAGTGATTTTGACGAAACCGAAGAAGAGTTCAATGACGAAGGTTTTAAAGAAATTGGAACAAAAGAATTTTTAAAAACAATTACGACCAACGAATTACTTTCAATGCTTAAAGTAACTAAAAAAGACAATCCGACTAAACTAAAATTTATCAGTTGGTTAGAACAAGAATTAGAAAAAAGAAAATCATAATGAAACAATTTGAGTTTGACCGAAATTTCATTGAAGCCAAGTTTTCAGAAGCAGAAACGTTTCTCTTTGACAAGCAGAACGTTTATCAAATAAAATATGAAAACTTTGACAAAACAACGTTTGACAAGCTCAATTCCGATTTATTACATAATGTTTCAAATAAATTTATAGTTTATTGCTTGTGGTTGGGCGACACTCAAAATGATTTGAAACCAAAATATGTTGGACACGCAAAAAACACAATTTCACGACAACGATTAAGGGCACATTTGACGAAGAAAAACAAAGCAACAGGTGCACAACTTGACAAAATAACAAAGTATTTAGAAGATAAAAAGTATTTTGGCTTGACATATTTAATCATTGAGCCAAGTTATATGAGAACTTCGCTTGAAGAATGGTTAATAAACAAAAATATTGACAAACTTGAATGGAATAAAAACAAATAAAAAAACGCCACATAACAAGGGTGGCAGTTGCACAACGTGGTATTTTTGGTGGCAGTTTTACATAATTTATATATCATATATTATTTGTATTAATATATTGTTGCTTTCTTTACTTTTGTTCTCTGGTATCTGGTGGCGCTTCTTGTAAAAATATAGGCTTCTATTGGTTTTTTTAGCCTGTTTCTTGCCTTTTTATTGCTTTTACTAAGGCTTAATGCTTCTATTTTTCGCTTTGGCTTATTAAAGAACAGGTATTTCTGTAAATTATAACTTATTGCTGCCATCAATACATGTTTGTTTGCTCCTTGTATGCCTCGTGTATTTACTCGCTTCATGTTTCTGTAGTTTATCAGCGTGCCTAATACTGGCTCTACTGTGCTACTCCGTTTCCGTACCATACGCTTTGCATACGCTTCATTACTTGTTAAACGTTCATGCATTCTATCATAATATGGTTTATCTATGCTGTCTTCTATCTTTTTGTATTTGGTTACTTTGCCACAACATTGTGCTCTCAATGCACAGTTTTTGCAATCACTTTCACTACTTCTGTATTGCTTCTTTTCATACCCTTTACTATCTGTCTTTATGCCTTTGTAGCTCAGTACTGCCTTGTTGCCACGCTGGCATTCATACTGATTATCTATTCTATTGAAAACAAAACCTGCTCTTTCACTTTTGTATTGTCCAAAATTAGGAATGTAGGCTGTTATATTTTTCTGCTCTAAATACTTTAGTGCCTTGCCACTACTATAACCAGCATCGGCAATTACTTCTTTTATTTTTATATCATTTTCTAATAAATTAACACTTGTTTGCTCAACAATTAAAGCTAAACTATCACTATCTTTCTTGCTGGCAAAATCTGCCAAAGCACCAGTAATCACATGATATTTATCGTCTACACTTACTTGAGCAGCATAGTTGAGTTGTCTTGCTTTGCCTGGCTTTACTGCTATTCTAGCATCAGGGTCTGTTGTATTGACATGTGTATGGTTGCTGGTAAATTTAGGACGAATGAGATTGCCATGCTCATCTGTCTGTTTAGGATTTACTACATTGCCAGGCATATCTTTGTATGCTTTAGCTTTCCATGCATGGTGTTTGTCTACAGCTTTTTCATAGAAGCTTTTACTTTAAAGTCGCTATGTTCGTTCAGTTCATTAGCATACAATACAGCATCATCAACAACTTGTTTCTCTATCAAAGCATCCATAGAAGCATTGGCTTTTACATAAGCACTATCTACACATTGACGCTTGCCAGCAACCATGCCTTTGTCTACGCATAGCTTTAGTACTTGTTGAAATAGTGTAAGGAATAGTTCTTCGCCATATAATTGTCTAGTTCTAGAAATAGTAGAATGCCAAGGAAGAGGCTCGTCAATATCATAACCAATAAACAAACGAATAGCAAGTGAATCAGCACAGAAAGCGATGAGTCTTCTATCGGAATTTATGTTGTTGAGATAACCAACAAGCAGTATTTTGAAGAATACAACTGGGTCTATACTTTCGTTACCATCAATGCCATAATACACAGCAGTAGCCTTATAAATCCAATGAAGCGAAATGGTATTATTCAGCTTTCTATAGAAATTATCTTGAGGTACGAGCTCAGGCAGAGAAGTAAAGAAAATAGTTTTAGGTTGAAATGATTTGCGTCCTTGCATGTGCGAATATACGAAGAATAAACAAACATATGTTATATAAAAGTATTCTAAGTATATTAATATATAGTTATTTATACAGAAGATATAAAATATCAAAAAAGTCATTATTTTTACGTTGTGCAACAAACACATGGGTTTGGCAAAAGTGGGGCTTTAGTGCTAGGCTGAACATTTGTACTTTCTATTAGCTTTTGTACTAATTTTGAACTTTGGTACTTTCTTTTCCCCACCTTCGCCAAGCCCAAAAACGATGTGCAAAAGTCTTCGCTACGCTTCGCCTTTTGCACATCGTGCGGCGGATTACATCCGATGATGCGTTTAGGCTCGCTACGCTCGACCTTCAACACATCAACGGATTTGCAAAATTACTTCACTTGCAAACTTCGTTTGCAGTTCGTAACTTCGCAAATCCGCCGCACGTTATAGGGCATTTTAAAAGACGACAGCAAACCAATGACAGAACAAAATATTATCGACACAGTAGTTGAGAAACTTAACAAGTATCCTGACATTAAATTCGACAAGAAGAATGACAGTGAACTTGAAATATTTTGCCGTGACGACAACGGATTTGACATTTTATTGCAGACAGACGAACGAGAAAATACACTTCATTTTGGGACTTTTCATTGGCACTTTGACAACACTGAGGACGAAACTAATGAAATGCTAAATCAACTTGTTTTCGGTCTGACAGGAATTGCAAGACTTAAAGAGTTTTCTAAAAATGGTAAAGCGTATAAATGGACATTACAAATTCAAGACAGGGACGGCAATTGGTTTGACAACGGAACTATGGGACTAATGAATATTAACTTTTGGACAAAGGCTGAAATCAAATATTTGCAAAATGAACTATTGCCGAAAGACATTTTATACGCTGATAATGAAAACGAACAATAGGACGAAAAAGAAAAACGCCCTATAACACGGGTTTTGCGTCAGGCGGGCTGACGTGCAAACTTGAAGCTTTGTGCTTCTAATGAACTTTAGTAATAAATTGAAACTTTGTGCTCCGAAACCCGCCCGAACGCAAAGCCCGAAAACGATGTGCAAAAGTCTTCGCTACGCTTCGCCTTTTGCACATCGTGCGGCGGATTACATCCGTTGATGCGTTTAGGCTCGCTACGCTCGACCTTCAACACATCAACGGATTTGCAAAATTACTTCACTTGCAAACTTCGTTTGCAGTTCGTAACTTCGCAAATCCGCCGCACGTTAGGCGCAACTTAAGACCATTCACACATGGACAATAAAGAAAGAGAGAAAACCATTACAGTATGCGACGAATGTAAAAGTGAATACTACACAGAAACTTCTAAAATGTCTTCGTTATGCCCTAATTGCAGTCATCTTTTATACGGTTACATAAATTGTGACCATCAATTTGACAATGGCAGATGTTTGAAATGTTTTTGGGATGGAGCCACTTCAACTTTTTTGACTCCAAATTAAACTTGTGTCTTATCAATGAGACTTTGGATGAATAAGAAAAATAAAGCGAAAGAACTAGAGCAAACAGCTAGTAAAGCAGACGTTTTAACTGGGCTAAATTTGTGCTGCACCTACTTTGAAAGAAACATCCAAAACAATTCCACATTCGAGCCAGAGTTTAAAACTTCAAAAATTATCAACTCAATATTGGAGACAAGACAAATATTGACAGACAGTGATGTTAGCGATATCGTTAAACTAATAAACGACATGAAGAAAGCAGAGCATTACGATGGAAGTGGGTGGTTAGATTATAAAATGAGATTAGGTCATTTTCTTAGACTTAGTGGTTTTGATGTAAATCTGTTCGACTAATGCGCCTAACAAAAGTATTTGCAAAAGCAGGGCTAGACAATGTAACATCAACTATGTGCGGGCATCAGCAGCGCTTCGGGCTCGATATTCAATGTTCAGCTTTAGTACTTAACTTCAACAACATATTTTCAAATGGGCATTTGTACCGGGCTGGACAATCAATGAATCCCCCTGCCTTCGCAAATACTCGCACGATGTGCAAAAGTCTTCGCTACGCTTCGCCTTTTGCACATCGTGCGGCGGATTACATCCGATGATGCGTTTAGGCTCGCTACGCTCGACCTTCAACACATCAACGGATTTGCAAAATTACTTCACTTGCAAACTTCGTTTGCAGTTCGTAACTTCGCAAATCCGCCGCACGTTAGTGGCAACCTTACCGACACTCAACGCTAGACTAAAAAATGACAGAAATAAAAATTAACAAAATAACACTTGAGGACATTGACCAATTACAAAAAATTGGTAGACAAACTTTTTATGAAACTTTCTCGACAGGAAATACCGAAGAAAATATGACAAAATATTTAGACGAAGGTTTTTCAAACGAGAAATTGACAACTGAACTTAACGACAAGAACGCAGAGTTTTATTTTGCGACACTTAACGACAATATAATTGGTTACCTAAAATTAAACATTGGACAATCACAAACTGAACTTCAAGACGATAAAGGACTTGAAATTGAACGAATTTATGTCTTGAAAGACTTCCACGGAAAAAGTGTTGGACAACTTTTATATGACAAAGCAATTGAAGTCGCCAAACAGAAAAATTCTGATTTTGTTTGGTTAGGCGTTTGGGAAGAAAATCCGAGAGCGATAAACTTTTATAAGAAAAACGGGTTTGTAGAATTTGACAAACATATTTTCAAACTTGGGAATGACGAACAGACGGACATAATGATGAAACTAAAATTGAATAACTAAACGAATTACAAAAAAGGCTGCCACTAACATCGGTGGCAGTTGCACAACGTTGTATTTTTGGTGGTCGTTTCACATAATTTATATATCATATATTATTTGTATTAATACATAGCTGTTTTCTTTACTTTTGTTCTCTGGTATCTGGTGGCGCTTCTTGTAAAAATATAGGCTTCTATTTGCTTTTTTTGGCTGTTTCTTGCCTTTTTATTGCTTTTACAAAGGCTTAATGCTTCTATTTTTCGCTTTGGCTTATTAAAGAACAGGTATTTTTGTAAATTATAACTTATAGCTGGATCTATACTTTCGTTACGTCATTGCCAAATATACAGCAGTAGACTTATAAATCCAATGAAGCGAAATGGCATTATTCAGCTTTCTATAGAAATTATCATAAGGTACAAGCTCATTTAGTGAAGTAAAAAAAATAGTTTTAGGTTGAAATGATTTGCGTCCATGCATGTGCGAATATACAAAGAATAAATAAACATATGTTACATAAAAGTATTCTAAGTATATTAATATATAGTTATTTATACAAATTATATAAAAATATCAAAAAAGTCATTATTTTTACGTTGTGCAACAAACACAACGTGTTTGCAAAAGAGCGGGTTAAGTGCGAAACTGAACTTCTGTACTTTCTTGGTCGCAAGAACCATTTTTTATTTGCATAAAAAATGTAAATTAGCAAATAAAAAAATGGTTTTGCTAACGATGGTGCTTAATTGAAACTTAGTACTTTCTACTTCGCTCCTTCGTAAACACGCGAACCGTTAGCAGAAATCCTCCCCGAACAAAATACGTAAGTTTAACATAATAATCTTTCCCAATTTGGGAATTTTTATTTATCTTTGACAAAAGTTAAACGTTGAGAGTTATTGCAAAGAAAATACTACGTGAATTTTGGGAAGTTCATCCTGAGTGTGAACAGCAATTAAAATCGTGGTATAGAGAAGCTGAAAAAGGAACATGGAAAAATTTGAATGAATTGAAAAACGAATATCCAAGTGCAAGTATCTTGGAAGACAATAGAGTTTGTTTTAACATAAAAGGTAATAATTATAGACTGATTGTAAAAATTAATTTCAACTACCAAATGATGTGGATTCGCTTTATCGGAACTCACACTGAATATGACAAAATTGATGCAAATAAAATTTAAGAAAATGAAATTAAAACCAATAAAAAACGAAAACGACTATAACCAAGCTTTAGAAAGACTTGAAATGATTTTCGATGCAAAACCTGGAACAATGGAAGGTGACGAATTGGAAATTTTAGGAATTTTGATTGACAATTATGAAAATGAAAATTTTCCAATTGAACTTCCTGACCCAATTGAAGCAATAAAATTCAGAATGGAGCAACTAAATTATTCTCAGAACGATTTAGCCGAAGTCATTGGTTTAAAAAGTCGAGCAAGTGAAATTCTAAACAAAAAAAGAAAATTATCACTTGAAATGATAAGAAAATTAACGGAAAAAATGCATATTCCAACGGAGGTACTAATTCAAGCATATTAAAATAGGACTTCTGCTAACAGCGATGGCAGTTGCACAACGTGGTTTTTTGGGTGGCAGTTTTACATAATTTATATATCATATATTATTTGTATTAATACATAGCTGTTTTCTTTACTTTTGTTCTCTGGTATCTGGTGGCGCTTCTTGTAAAAATATAGGTTTCTATTTGCTTTTTAGCCTGTTTCTTGCCTTTTTATTGCTTTTACTAAGGCATAATGCTTCTATTTTTCGCTTTGGCTTATTAAAGAATAGGTATTTCTGTAAATTATAACTTATAGTTGCCATCAATACATGTTTGTTTCTCCTTGTATACCTCGTGTATTTACTCGCATCATATTCCTGTAGTTTATCAGCGTACCTAATACTGGCTCTATGCCTTAGTTGGAGTTTAATTTGCGTAGTGATAACGAAGTAAATGTCACCAAACAAAATAACTTCGCCGTTTTTAGTTTTTAAGCAAAAAAGCAGGTTGGTTACAATTTAATATTTTAGTTTGTTGTTTATCGCTTTCTTGGGTCAATGTTTTTGTTTGTTGCTAGGTATTTGTTGTTAGTAACTGGTTTAACTAATCTTTCGTTTTTCATTGGGTATTTTTCTAATCCATTTTTTGGTCTTGTTGGTCTTTTTTCAAAACCGCCACCACAGTTTGGGCAAACATTTTCTAATATATTTTCAACGCATGCGCTACAAAAAGTGCATTCGTAGCTGCAAATCATTGCTTCGTTGCTATCGTTTGGTAATTCTTTAGCACAATTTTCACAACATGGTCTTAGTTCTAACATTGTATTATAAATTATGTCTATTATTTAATATTTGCAAATGAGTTTATGTTTTGCTCAACGTAGGTTTTTATGATTTCTAATTCTGCATCCATTACTTCATAAAATTTATCATCAAGTGGTTCAAATGCTGTGTACTCATCGTACATTGCAGAAAACGCTTCTATACTTGTTTCTTTCTCTAAATCATCTTTATGTTGTTCATAGATTATTTTTGCATCGTCTACAATTTTGGCAATTTCTACTGCGCCCCATTCTTTTATATGTTCCGAAAATGGATTGTCAAAAATATAACTACCATATCCGTTTTGTATTAACTGAAGAAAACCGCCGTTGCTAACTTCTCCGTACAAAGAATTGAAAGCCATAAGTGTATGTTGTGCTGCGCTAAATGCTTGCATGCTTTGCTCACTTGTATCTGATGCCATGGTTTGGTAATAGGCATCTAAAAATAAGAATAGAAAATCTCAAGTATCTGCTTTGGCTTTATTTATTTCGTCTTGTGTAAAGGTTGGTAAAGTATTATTCATCATTATTTATATTTGTTATGCAAAATTATTAGAAAGTAATTTATCTAATTTACAATGTACTGATGATAAAACATAAAATATTTTACAATAAGTTTAGTTCTTGGGTTAAGTTTTGTTTTGCTTGCGTTTCAAACTTATAATAAAAAAAATCTGTTTTAAATATTCGATCCATAGCCAAAAAATGCTTGATTACTTTCTTTCGTCCACGGTTGTACAAAAAATCTGGATAGATGGCATATTCTTTTCTTACGTTTTTGTAATACGTGGCATATGTTTCCCAAGATTTTCCTAGTACTGCAAGGTCTGCATCTGTAAAATAATTTGTATCTGAATTGCTTGATTTTTGATGTGATTTGGTTGCTAAGATTTGATTGTAGCAGAGCTCAATTGTATTTGCAGGAACATTAATTTGTGATAGGCGCATTTTAGCTAGTGCTGCACTTTTTTCTTCATTGTCTGATTTTAATGCATTGTAGACTATGTCGTGATAGTAAAGTGTAAATAAAATTGCGTCCCAGTTTTGGATTTCATTTTTTGCTTCAGTAAGTTGTTCTAACAAACTATCTAAATGTTGCAATGTATGGTAATATCTATTTTTATTGGAATAGTTTAGCTCAATTTCTGTCCATAGTTCGTTTGCAACAATATTGTTTGTTGTGTACTTGCTTACAAGTTGTATAAATGTATCTTTAAGCATCATTGAAAATTTATATCTACTAAATTTAAGATACACTTGTTAATGTAATAAATCAAATATACAAACTAAGCTTGTAACATTCTTTCTAGTTCGTCTTCTGTTTTTATGTACACTTCTCTGGCTTTGCTACCTAAATTTGGTCCAACAATACCAAATGCTTCTAGTTGGTCCATTAGCCTACCTGAACGTGCGTAACCAAGTGCTAATTTGCGTTGTATTAATGATGTTGAGCCAATTTGATTTCGTACAATCAGGCGTGCTGCTTCTTCAAACAAATCATCTTTGTTAGAAAAATCAAATGATTTTTCTGAGCCACCTTCTTTTGGATCTACATATTCTGGCAAATCATAAGCTGTTGAATAGCCCATTTGATCGCCAATAAATTTAGCAATGCGTTCTACTTCTGGTGTATCTACAAATGGACATTGTAATCTTACTATATCGCCACTTTGCGATAAAAGCATATCTCCTCGCCCAATGAGTTGGTCTGCACCACCAGCATCTAATATAGTACGTGAGTCTACTTTTGCTGTAACTTTGAATGCTATTCTTCCTGGGAAGTTTGCTTTTATAGTTCCTGTAATAATATTTACTGATGGACGTTGTGTGGCTACAACTAAATGTATGCCTATTGCTCTTGCTAATTGTGCTAAACGTGCTATTGGAGCTTCTACTTCTTTGCCTGCTGTCATCATTAAATCTGCAAACTCATCTACTACTAATACAATGTATGGCAAATATCTATGTCCTTTGTTTGGATTTAATTTTCTATTGGTAAACTTTTGGTTGTATTCTTTGATATGTCTTACACCAGCAGTTTTTAATAATTCGTAGCGTTCATCCATTTCTATACATAATGCATTTAGTGTATAAATTACTTTTTTAGTATCTGTGATGATTGCTTCTTCTTCATTTGGCAATTTAGCTAAGTAGTGTTTTTCTATCAACTTATATAATGATAGCTCTACTTTTTTAGGATCTACCATTACTAATTTAAGTTCTGCTGGATGTTTTTTGTATAACAATGAAATTAGCAATGCATTTATACCAACTGACTTTCCTTGTCCTGTTGCACCAGCCATTAGTAAGTGTGGCATTTTTGCTAAGTCTACAATAAAGTCTTCATTAGATATTGATTTTCCTAAAGCAATAGGTAAATCCATATCAGCTTTTTTAAACTTCTCTCCTTCTAATAATGATTTCATTGATACAATACTCTTCTTCACATTTGGTACTTCTATACCTATGGTACCTCTTCCTGGTATTGGTGCAATAATTCTAATTCCTAATGCTGATAAGCTTAGTGCAATATCATCTTCTAAGTTTTTAATTTTAGAAATTCTAACGCCTTTCTCTGGCACTATTTCGTATAGTGTAACAGTTGGCCCTATGGTTGCTTTTATCTTATCAATACCTATACTATAATGCGAAAGTGTTTCTACAATTTGGTTTTTGTTTTTTTCTAGTTCTTCTTTATTGATTTCAATTTGCCCACTTCCATGTTCTTCTAATAAATCTGTACTTGGATATTTATATCTAGATAAATCTAATTTTGGATCATAGTTAATGTTCTTGTCAAACTCATCATCTATATTTTCATTATCTACTACTACTTCTTCTAACTCATTTTGAGTTTCTTCAACTTCTTCGATTTCCGCTTCTTCAACAACATGTTCTATAATACCAAAAGGTTGCACTTCATCTATTTCTAAATCAATTGCTTTATCTTTAATTTTCTTCTCTGGTTTAGATATAATTACATCAGGTACATCCAACACAAGTTCTTCATTAGTTTCTTCTTCAATCATCAGATTATTAACATCATCAACAGCTTCTTCTTGTGGAATTTGTTGTGTAATATCTTCTAAAACTTCTTGCGTAATATCTACCTTTAAATCATTTTGTGGTGTTTGTATTATTTCTATCTCAGGATTAAGTATTTCAAATTGGTTGTCTTTGGCATGTGGAAGCGGAATTTCTTTTTCTTCTGGCAATATACTTTCAAGCTCATATCCAGCTTCTTCTTTACTTATTTTAATAATATCTTCCTTTGGATTTGCTGTTTGTTTTTCTGCTGCTTGCTCAATAATTTCTTTTCGCTTCGTATTCCACTCTGAAACTTTTGTCTTTAATTTTTGGATTAACAATTTTATATTGATACCAAAGAATGACAAGCCAGCAACAACTAATATTATTGCGAGACCAACATTGCCAACCAATGCACTAATCCATTCATAGATAAAATTGCCTAATCCGCCACCAAATGGAAATGCGTAACTTTTAAAAACAAATGTAAGTAAGGTACTTAAATAACATATCCAAAGAATAGATAATATTAGTATCCTTTTTAGTTTAAATATTTTCTCGTTGAGTGTAATATTAAATCCTAATGCAAATAAATAAGCTATTACAAATACTGATGCAACACCAAATAATTCATAGACCAATAAATGCGCTGATAATGCACCAAATGTGCCCATTTTATTGGCTATTTGTGTTTCTTTATTAAAGATGATATTCCAAGTAAAATCTAATACTTTATCTTGATCTATTTTCCAAGTAAAGAAATAGGATATTACAGAAATTAATAAGAACAAAGAAAACAACAGAATAATGATTCCTACATACTTTTGTATATTTTGTTTAGAAAAAAGCACAGTATCAGGAAAAATCTCTGGAAGTTCTTCTTTATTAACAGTTTGTTCTTTTTTAGACATTAAAGCAAATATAATTTTCATTTGCCATTTAAAATATTAAAAGATATTCAACATTGTGCATAATTATTTTTCTGAAAATATAGTATATTTGAAAAATATGAAGAACTTCTTATCCGTACATGATGTAATACAACCAGAAGCTTTAGCATTGCAAGCTATACAGTTGAAACAAAATAAATTTGCCTATCAGAATTTGGGTAAAAACAAAACTATGGTTTTAGTTTTTTTAAACTCATCACTTAGAACTAGATTGAGTACACAAAAAGCTGCTCAAAACTTAGGTATGCAAACAATAGTATTGAACCTAAATCAAGATAGTTGGAGTATGGAATATGAAGATGGTGCTATTATGAATGAAGGCAAAGCTGAACATATTAAAGAAGGTGCTGCTGTTATTTCAGAATATGCTGATATTATTGGCATCAGAGCATTTCCTAGTTTGACTGATAAAATAAAAGATGACCAAGAATATGTGTTAAACAAATTTTTGGAGAATGTAAAAGTGCCAATTGTAAATATGGAAAGTGCTACTGTGCATCCATTACAATCATTGACTGATTTGATGACGATTAGAGAAAATACAGCAAAAAAAAGGCCTAAAGTTGTATTGAGTTGGGCACCACATGTAAGAGCATTACCACAATGCGTGGCTAATTCTTTTGCAGAATGGATGAACCATGCTGATGTTGATTTTACGATTACACATCCAAAAGGATATGAACTATCTGAAAAGTTTTCTGGAAATGCTACTATCATCAACAACCAATTGGAAGCTTTTGAAGGTGCTGATTTTATTTATGCTAAGAATTGGAGTTCTTATAATGACTATGGAAAAGTAATAGAAGTACAAGAAGATTGGATTATCAATAATAAGAAAATGCAATTAACCAATGATGGGAAATTTATGCATTGTTTGCCTACACGCAGAAATGTAGAAGTTGCTGATGATGTATTAGACAGCAATTATAGCTTAGTAATACAACAAGCAGCAAACCGAGAGTTTGCTGCACAAGCTGTATTAAAAAATATATTAGAAAATAATTAGTCGATAACTAACATTGCATCGCCATAAGAAAAGAAATTGTATTTTTTCTTCATAGCTTGTTGATAAGCTTCCATTGTTAAATCATAGCCAGCAAATGCTGCAATCATAATGATTAAGCTAGATTTTGGTGTATGGAAATTGGTAATCATAGAATTGGCAATAGAAAACTCATATGGTGGATGTATAAATAAATTTGTCCAACCTTCCATAGGTTTTAATAATCTTTCTGCTGATATTGCTGTTTCTATAGCACGCATTGATGTAGTACCAACTGCACAAATATTTTTTCTATTTGCTTTAGCTTTGTTTACAATTTTTGCACACTCTTCACTTACTTTGATGTATTCAGCATCCATTTTGTGTTTAGATAAGTCTTCTACATCTATAGAACGGAAAGTACCTAAACCAATATGTAATGTAATTTCTGCAAAATCTAATCCTTTAATTTCTAGCCTTTTCATTAACTCTTTTGTAAAATGTAAGCCAGCTGTTGGTGCAGCTACTGCGCCTTCTTCTTTTGCAAAAACTGTTTGATAATATTCTTTATCTATGTCTTCTGGTTCTCTTTTAATGTATTTTGGTAATGGTGTATTGCCTAATTTTTCTAACACTGCTCTAAACTCTGCATCTGTTCCATTAAATAAAAAACGTATTGTTCTTCCTCTTGATGTTGTATTATCTACAACTTCTGCAACCAAATCATCATCGCCAAAATATAGTTTATTGCCTACTCTAATTTTTCTTGCTGGATCTACTAAAACATCCCATAATCTTAACTCATGATTTAATTCTCTAAGTAAGAAAACTTCAATTTTTGCACCTGTTTTTTCTTTTGTACCGTACATACGTGCTGGAAATACCTTAGTATTGTTCAATATCATCACATCACCATCATCAAAATAGTCTAATACGTTTTTAAAGATTTTGTGTTCGATTTTTCCAGATTTTCTATGCACCACCATTAGTTTGCATTCATCTCTGTTTTTGCTTGGGTATAAAGCAATTTTTTCTTTTGGTAATTCAAATTCAAATTGTGATAACTTCATATAGTAGATTAATTATTTTACGGAATAATTTTTTGCAAAGGTAACACTAAAAAAAACTAAATTCAAATAGTTTCCAAAATCTTTATAAATTTATAACCTAATGCTAAGAATTTTTAAAGAAACAGTTGCTTTAACCATACAGCAGTTTTGGTCTAATAAGTTGCGTACATTCTTATCTTTATTTGGCATTAGTATAGGTATATTTAGTATAATTTCTATACTCACTGCTGTAGATGCACTTAAGAATAATATAAATGACTCAATTAATAGCTTAGGTGATAATGTACTATTTGTCAATAAATGGGCATGGACTTTTGATAGTCCTACAGATTATCCATGGTGGAAATATTTTCAAAGACCGCAATTAAAATATGATATTTATAAATATGTTGAAAAACGAACTAAACTTGGAGAAAGCGTAGCTTTTGAAATTAATCCACGTTCTACGCCAGTTATTTCATATCAAAATAGAAAAACACAGAAAGCTTATATTTCTGCTGTAACTGCAAATTATGGAAAAGTATTTCAATTAGATATTTTATATGGTAGATTTTTATCTGCTATGGAAGCAAATAATGGTATGAATGTTTGTGTGATTGGAAAAGATGTTGCTGAAAAATTATACAAAGGCATCGAAAATCCTATTGGTTATGAACTAAAAATTGATGGTAAAAGTTTGAAGGTAATTGGGATTATTAATAAAAAAGGTGAAAGTCTTTTAGGATTTAATTATGATAAAAGTGTAATATTACCTTATGCCTATTATGATAAAAACTTTAATGTAGACGAAAACAGCGTAGATATAACTATTGAAGTACGTGCAAAACCTGGCGTACAACAAGATGACCTTAAACAAGAATTAATTAGTTTGATGCGTGCAAGAAGAAAACTTAGACCAAAACAAGCAGATGATTTTTCAATCAACCAGCTAAGTGTGATTGCCAATGGCTTTAATGATGTGTTTGGAATTTTAGGTATTATAAAATGGATAATTGGTGGATTTTCATTATTGGTTGGTGGATTTGGTATTGCAAATATTATGTTTGTTTCTGTATCAGAAAGAAAGGCAATTATAGGTATTAAAAAGCATTGGGTGCAAAAAATAAAGATATTTTGCTTGAGTTTTTGTTCGAAGCAATTTTACTATGTTTAATTGGTGGCGCAATTGGATTGCTGATTGTTTGGCTCATAACTGGCTATGCCACAGAAGCAAGTGGTATGCAGTTTGTCCTTAGCTCAGAAAATATTATGGTAGCATTCATTGTATCATTCATGTTAGGCATTTTATCAGGCATACTTCCAGCATATTTTGCTGCAAAAATGGATCCTGTTGAAGCTATCAGAAGTAAGTAATTAGATAGAATAAGTTTTGAGCTCTTCAGCTAAATATGTTTCGCTAAAAATTGATTTAGCTTCTTGTAGCAGTGGATTCAAATCTGCGTAGCGTGATGAAAAATGTCCAATAATTAATTTTTTCACTTCAGCTTTTTGTGCAATACTTGCTGCTTGCATACTTGTAGAATGCATTGTTTCTGCTGCTCTTTGTTGTGCATCTTGCATAAAAGTTGCTTCGTGGTACAGTACATCTACATTTTTAATATACTCAACAATACTTTCATCATAGATTGTATCAGAGCAAAAAGCATAACTTCTGGATGGTTTTGCATCAAAAGTCAAATCTTCATTTTTATACAAATTTCCATATTCATCTTCGATGTCTAAACCTTGTTGCAACAATTTATATTTTTGATTGCTTATGTCTAAAGTTTTTATTTTATCTATGTCTAATCTTCTTAGATATGTTTTTTCTTTAAACAAAAAACCTGTAGTTGGAATTTTATGTTTTAATGGAAATGAATAAACTTCGCAACTTGTATTTTCATAGATTTTATGCAAACCATCTGTTTTTGTTTCTATAAACTCAAGTTCATAATTTAAAGTAGAATTACTTGCTTTAAAATGTAATTCTATAATATCTTTCAAGATTGCTGGTGCAAAAATATGTAGCTTATCTGTACGTTTTAATAAATTATATGTTGTAAGCAATCCAATTAAACCATAATAATGATCACCATGAAGATGTGATATAAATATATGATTTATTTTAAACCATTTAACTGCATTTTGTAATATTCTAAATTGTGTGCCTTCGCCACAATCTATCATATACATTTGCGAACCTATTCTTAGTATATGTGAAGTTGGATGTCTTCCATGTTGTGCAATGGCTGAATTACAACCTAATATGGTAAGTTCAAAATCCAAAAATATTAATCTATATTTTCTGTAGTATTATTAATTGCTTGTAATGCATCAAACTGTGTGGAAAAAATATTTAACACATCATCAAGTTGCGATATCTTAATCAAATTCTTTACAATATCATTCAAACCACACAATGCAAATGTACCATCGTATTCAGTGCAAATTCTATTACCAACTAAGATTGCACTCAAGCCAGATGAATCTACAAACCTTACTTTATCTAAGTCTATAATTATATTTTTATAGCCTTCAGTGTTTGCCATCACTAATTCAGATTTTAATATTGGTGCATTAACTGAAGTTAATTTATCTTCTAAAATTTCATATACAATTACATTCTCTTGTTTATCTACGCTAAATTTCATAAAAAATTATTTTAAACAAAAATACAAGATTAAAACTAAAACAAAAAACAAATTGTTACATTTGGTGTTAATATATAATTTTAAGAATGGAATACAATCTTTTACCAAACACAAATATTAATGTAAGTAAGATATGCTTAGGCACAATGACTTGGGGCGAACAGAATACAGAAGCTGAAGCACATGAGCAATTAGACTATGCAATTAATCATGAAATTAATTTTATCGATACAGCAGAATTATATGCAGTGCCTGCAAAATCTGAGACTCAAGGAAGAACAGAAACATATATTGGCACATGGCTTAATAAAAGAAAAAAAAGAGATGATTTAATTATTGCTTCAAAAGCAGCTGGACCAGGTGCTTTTGTTAAACATATAAGAAGTGGACCAAAGTTCAACAAAGAACATTTAACTGAGGCATTAAACAATAGCTTAAAAAGATTACAAACAGATTATATAGACATCTATCAATTGCATTGGCCAGAAAGACCAACTAACTATTTTGGTGCTTTGGGTTACCAACACAAATCAGATGATCCAATCACAGATTTTAGAGAAACGCTTACTGTTTTAAATGATTTTATAAAAGAAGGAAAAATAAGATACATAGGCTTATCAAATGAAACACCTTGGGGTACAATGCAATATATTAGAATTGCAGAAAAAGAAAATCTACCCAAAGTTATTACTATACAAAATCCATACAGTCTTATCAACAGAACATTTGAAATTGGTTTGTCTGAGATAAGTATTAGAGAACAAGTTGGATTATTAGCATATTCGCCACTTGGCGGTGGACTATTGAGCAATAAATATTTGGGTGGCAATAAACCAGAAGGCGCAAGATATACACTTTGGGCAAACTATTTTACAAGATATTCGCACCCAAATACAATGAAAGCTGTAGAAAAATATGGAGAACTTGCTCAACAAAATGGTTTAAGTTTAGCACAAATGGCATTGGCATTTGTAAACACACGTAATTTTTTAACAGCAAATATTATTGGTGCTACATCTATTGCTCAACTCAAAGAAAATATAGATAGTATAAATATCAAATTATCTGATGATGTGCTTAAAGAAATCGAAAGAATACATTTAGAATTTCCAAATCCAGCACCATAGTTTATTTTATAATTCAATAAAATTCTTTAAAATCTGATGACCAACATCAGCAGATTTTTCTGGATGAAACTGTACAGCATAAAAATTGTCTTTATGTAATGCTGATGCAAAAGGATGAATATAATTTGTTGTAGCAATTGTATATTCACTCATTTCGCAATAGTATGAGTGTACAAAATACACAAAGCTATTTTCAAAAACATTATTAAATAATCTTGTTTTAAGATTAGCAATACTATTCCAACCCATTTGTGGAATTTTATGTTCTATAATATTAGTTTCAAATTTTTTCACCTGAATTGGAAAAATTCCTAAACCATCAACATTTCCTTCTTCGCTATGTGCACACATCAATTGCTGACCTAAGCAAATACCTAAAGTTGCTTGTTTTAAGTTTTTGATTACCACATCTAAGTTTCTTTCTTTTAAATAAGGCATTGTTGCTTCAGCATGACCAACGCCAGGAAAAATAACTTTATCAGCACTCACAATTTCAGCAACATCATCAGTAATAATTGGCTGAATATTTAAACGCAACAACGCATTTTCTACACTACATGTATTTCCTGCATTATATTTAATAATTACTACTTTCATATGTGTAAAATAATTAACCACTTTAAATAAATTATCAAGCAAAAATTAAATAATAAGCACGAACAAAAGAAAAATATAACCAAACGTTTGTTTGAATAAAAATTATTTTATATTTTAGTTCTAATAAAAATGCAAGAACAAAGAAATAAAATATCAATAAATGACAAGATTGTAAATTTTGTTTCAAATAATATAGTTTGGGTATTTTTAGGATTTACATTGATAGTAATTATTATACCTAACCTATTTGCAAGATTATCAATTTTTCCTTTCATAAAATCAAATGGGAATGGGCTCACACCAAACGAAATTGGTGATGCAATTGGTGGTATGACAGCACCAATTATTGGTTTATTTTCATCATTCTTAGTTTATATTGCATTTAGAGAACAAATAAAAGCAAATGAAGAATTAAAAGAATTTAATAAAAGACAAGTTGGATTTAATGAATTATCAGAAATCTCATTATTAGAAAAAAATCTAGAGGAAGATTTTGATAATTTAAATTTTACGTTTTTTGATAAAGATATTTCAAAAGAGCAATATTTTTACAAAGGGCGTCAAGCTATTAATCAAATAAATAATTTTTTATTAAATTATAAATCTCACAATCACGACTATATAACAGATTTCATAAAATCTAAAACAATTTTAGAACCTAATTTTATAATGTTCATTAGTAAAGCTGCAATTTTTTATATAAATATATTTTTTCTTTTAGAAGCCTTTGATGAATCAAATATGAGACCATCTGTTAAAAAATTTCTATTTAATATGATTCAAGTAAAATATAGAATTTCAATAATTAACTTAGAATATCTTATAGAAAATTATGAAAATGAAAGCTATCCAAAATTAGAAGTGCAAATCAAAATGTTGTTTAAACAAATACAAAAAACAAATGAAAAATTTGATTTTATTAAAATGAATATGAAATAAAGTAATTAACATGCTATACACACAAGAACAATTTAGTAAAGATTCCAATGGAGCATGCTCCATTGAAGATAAAAACTTCGCCTATCTAATCGTCGAAGAAAATGAAAATGTATTAACGATTACACTCAATCGACCAGACAAACGCAATGCTTTTCATATGCCATTGGCAAACGAATTAGCCTATGCATTGGCATATGCACATTACAACAACAATATTTGGTGTGTAGTATTAAAAGCAAATGGACCAACTTTCTGTGCTGGTGCAGATTTAAAAGCATTTGCTGGCGATGATACGACAGAAAAACCATCCACCATTCCAATGCCAAAAGACATGGTAAAACTCGGCGATGAATTTAATGGCTTACACAAACCTTGTGTTGCACAAGTGCACGGCGATGTATATGCTGGTGGTTTCTTAATGATAGGTGGCGCAACACACGTTGTAGCTGTACAAGAAGCAAAATTTGGATTACCAGAAGTAAAACGTGGAATTTGGCCATTCCAAGTAATGGCAACTTTAGAGCCACTAATGTCTGCACGTCAATTATTAGACTTATGCATCAGAGCAAAAACATTAACAGCTCAAGAAGCTAAAGAAATAGGCTTAGTAACTGAAGTGGTACAAGCTGCTGATTTAGAAAATAAAGTACAACAATTAGTAGCAGAAATAAAAGAGCAATCGCCAACTGCAGTTCGTTTAGGATTAAAAGCATTTCAAGAAATGAAAACAAAAAATGCAGATGAGAAACACAAATACTTACACGCCATGTTGATGGAATGCTTAAAAAGTAATGACGCAGCAGAAGGCTTAACCGCATTCAAAGAAAAACGAAAACCAAATTGGTTAGGTAATTAGACCATAGTCCGCAGTCCACAGAAAAAAAACAAAATATGAAATTTGAAGATTTAAGAGTTTGGCAAAAAGCATTAGAGATAACAGTTATTATACATAACCTTACTCGTTCATTTCCAAAAGAAGAAATGTTTATTCTTACATCTCAAATAAAACGAGCTGCTGATTCTATTGCTTTAAATATTGCTGAAGGTTCAACTGGAAATACAGATGCTGAATTTAATAGATTCTTACAAATGGCAAATCGTTCAGCAATTGAAGTTATTGCATGTCTACATATAGCTAAGGCAAGAAACATTATTACAATTGAAGATTTCAATAGAATTTATGAAGAGATAAATAGTTTAATTCGTTCAATACAAGCTTTAAAGAAATCGATTAAGAATAAAGAAATTAAAAACAATAACAGCGGTCTGCCGACTGCCGACTAAATAACTTATATGAAAACAACAAGAATAGCTGGAGCGCAAGGTTTTTATGGCGATTCGCCGTTAGGTGCCATACAAATTGCCATGCAACACGAAGCAGATTATCTTATGCATGATGCATTAGCAGAGCTCACCTTATCTATCTTACAAAAAGATAAAATCAAAGATCCAACTTTAGGCTATGCAAGAGATATTGAAGTGCATGCACGTACTTTGTATCCAATTGCATTTTCAAAAGGAATAAAAATTGTAACGAATAGTGGTGGTTTAAATCCTGAAAGGGCCGCAGAAAAAGTAAAAGCAATTTTAGAAAAACAAGGTATCAAAGGCATCAAAATAGCTACTATTACTGGCGATGATGTATTAGCTCGATTACCAGAATTTAAAGAAAATAATATCGAGTTAAATAACTTAGATGATAACTCTTCTTACTACGATTCTAAATTTCCACCAACACATGCAAACGTATATATTGGCGCACAAAAAGTGAAAGAAGCGTTAGACAATGGTGCTAATCTTATTTTGGCTGGTCGTGTAGCAGATCCATGTTTAGCATTAGGTATTTTAGCACATGAATTTAATTGGAAAATTGATGAAGCTACATCACAAGAAGACTTAGATAGAATGGCATTTGCCATTACTATTGGTCATATTTTAGAATGCGGTGGACAAGCAAGTGGTGGCAACGCTTATTCCGAATGGCCAATGCCTTATAGTGTTTCAGACTTAGGTTATCCAATAGCACAAGTGAATGAAGACTGCACAGCTATTTTAACCAAAGCAAAAAACACTGGAGGCAAAGTATCTAGAAATACCATACGTGAACAATTAGTATATGAAATTCACGATCCAACCAATTACATCACACCAGATGTTGTGGTAGATTTATCACAAATAAAATTAGAAGACGTTGAAGAAAATAGAGTTGTTATTTCTAATATAAAAGGCAAGCCTCGTCCAGAAAAATTAAAACTATGCATTGGACAACATGAAGGTTTTGTAACAGAACAATTTTTCTTTTTCTCCTATCCTTTTGCTTATGATAAAGTGCAAATGTTTATTAAAGCAGTAAAAGAAACTTGGGCAAAATTACCTATTCAAATTATAGAATCAAGATTTAATATTATTGGTGTAAATGGTTTGCATGAAGATGCTGTAGATATTCCAAATGCTGATGAACTCAACCAACGTAGTGAATTAGGTTTGCGAATTGCATTAAAACACAAAGATGACAGAACAGGAAAAACAGCAATTGCAGGTATTACTTGTTTAGGATTAAATGGACCACCAGGCGTTATTTCTGTACCAGGTTGGGGCAACATGAACCGTGCAATGCTCAGTTTATTTCCTTGCTTAATACCAAGAGAGTTAATTAGTCCAGAAGTAAAGTATGTTAATATATAAATGAAACAATGTAACAATTTACCAATGGAAGAAAAAGAGAATATAATCTTAAAACTAACTTTCGAATTTTCAATTGCAATAATTGAATTTGCTGAATTATTAGAATTAAATCGAAAATTTGTAATTGCAAATCAAGTATTAAAATCAGGAACTTCTATTGGTGCAAATGTTAGGGAAGCACAAAATGCAGAAAGTAAAGCCGACTTCATTCATAAAATTAAAATTGCATTAAAAGAAGTTGAAGAAACTGAATATTGGTTAGAACTATGTCATTATTCTAAAAATTATCCAGACACTTCTGTTTTACAAAAAAAATTAAAATCAATCAAATTAATATTAGCTAAGATAATTACAACATCAAAAATCAAGAACAATAAAAATTGATACATTGATACATTTTCAAATTGGTACATTATGATAATAAAATTAATAGACATAGCAAGTGCACGCAGCGGTGACAAAAACAACGTGTGTAATATTGGTGTAATGGCAAAATCTGTAGAAGATTATGCTACACTAAAAAAATATCTAACACCTGAAATTGTAAAAGCACATTTCAAAGGTTTGATTAAAGGAAAGGTAGAACGCTTTGAATGGGATGCTTTGGAATCTTTAAACTTTGTTTGCCACGAAGCCTTAGATGGTGGCGCATCACGTAGTATGCGTATGGACAGCTTAGGCAAAAACTTTAGTTCTCATTTATTACGATTAGAATTGACAATTAGCAAATAAAATAATTAGCTAATTAGCTAATTGACAAATTATCAAATTAATGACAGCACTCGAACAATATTATTTTACAGAAGAACATCAGCTTTTCAGAAAAACTTTACGAAATTTTTTGGATAAAGAAGTGATGCCAAATATTGACCAATGGGAAGAAGATGGTTTTCTTCCAAGAGAAATATTTAAAGCATTTGGCAAAATGGGTTTCTATGGATTAACACAAGAAGAAAAATACGGTGGTAGCAATTTAGATTTTTGGTACGATGTCATTTTTATTGAAGAAGTAAGTAAATGCTGGAGTGGTGGCTTTGGTGCAAGCATTTCTGCGCATCCATATTTATCGATGTCGCATTTAAAGCACGAAGCTTCTGATTATATAAAAGAAAAATATTTACACAAAGCAATTACTGGCGAATATGTTGGTTGTCTTGCCATCACAGAACCACATGCAGGCAGCGATGTGGCTGGCATAAAAACAACTGCTGTTTTAGAAGATGATAACTACGTAATTAATGGTAGTAAATGTTTTATTACCAATGCTGTTTATGCAGACTATATGGTGGTTGCTTGTAAAACATCAGCAAAAGGTGCTGGTGGAATATCTATGATAGTGGTAGATGGAAATGCAAAAGGAATTACCAGAACTAATCTAAAAAATTAGGATGGAAAGCCAGTGACACAGCAGAAATAGCATTTGACAATGTAATAGTACCAAAAGAAAATTTATTAGGCGAACCAAACAAAGGTTTCTATTACATCATGCAGCGATTTGAATTAGAAAGACTAACACTTGCATTAGGTGCTATTGCTTCATCAGAGTTAGCTATGCAATATACGTTGCAATACATGAATGAACGAAAAGCATTTGGCAAATGCATCAATAAATTTCAATTACTACGACATAAAATGGCGCAGTTGAGTGCAGAATTAGAAAGTATAAAAACCTATACTTATCTAATTTGTAAGATGCACAACGAAAAGAAATATTGTGTAAAAGAAGCATCTATCTCAAAATTATTAGCAACAGAATTGGCAGATAAACTAGCGTATCAATGTTTGCAAATGTTTGGTGGATATGGTTATATGGAAGAATATAAAATCGCACGTTTCTTCAGAGATTCACGTATAGGAACTATTGGTGGTGGCTCTACCGAAATCATGCATGAAATTATAGCAAAAATGGTAATTGATGATGTAAATTACGAGACAAAAGATTTAAGACACAAGACAAAAGATATTTCTATTGATGAATTATTTGCGACATTGCCATTGCGATTTAAAAAAGAAAAATCAAATGGTATTCAAATGAATGTTTTGTTTGAGTTTGAAAATAATTTATGCTATGCTGTTTTTATAAAAGATAAAGAAGTTTTTGTGTCCACAGTCGACAGTCGACCGACAACTGTTGACTTATCAATTACTACTACCACTCAAACCTACATAGACGTAGAAACGGGAAAATTAAATCCACAAGAAGCATTCATAACAGGCAAAATACAAGTTTCAGATTTAAGCAAAATGATGCGATTCGGAACATTTTTCCTGAAATTTAATAATGAAACAATGAAATAATATAACAATGGAAAAAAGAGACAATCCAATACTTAAACTAACATTTGAATTTTCAATTCAGGTTGTTTTGTATTGTGAATTGTTAGAAGAAAAAAGAAAATTTGTTATAGCAAATCAATTATTAAAATCAGGAACTTCAATTGGTGCAAATTGTAAAGAAGCACAAAACGCTGAAAGTAAATCAGACTTTATACATAAAATAAAAATAGCTTTAAAAGAATTAGAAGAAGCAGAATATTGGTTAGAAATATGTGATGCAGTAGAATCATATCCTAATCCAAATGATCTAAAACTAAAACTCTCGGAAATTCGTAAAGTATTAGCAAAAATTATTTCAACATCAAAATCAAACTTATCAAAACAATAATTATTACATTATTTAATTACTAAATTATTACATTCATATGTCAACAGCACTATCTTATTATTTCAACGAAGAACATGAAGCTTTTAGAAGAACCATTCGTCAGTTCTTAGAAGCAGAAGCCGTTACACACATCGAGCAATGGGAGCAAGACGGAAAAATACCACGTGAGTTTTGGAAAAAATTCGGCGAAATGGGCTACTTCGGTCTTTGCTATCCAGAACAATTTGGTGGCAGCAATTTAGATTTCTTTTACAACGTAGTGATGTTAGAAGAAATTTCTAAAATCTTTTCTGGTGGATTTGCCATCACAGCAGCTGTGCAAGTATTTATGAGCACACCATACATTATGCACCATGGTAGCGAATATTTAAAAGAAGAATTTTTGAAACCAGCTATCGAAGTTGCAAAAATTAGTTGCATAGGCATTACAGAACCAGGCGCAGGTAGCGACGCTGCCAACATACAAATGCGCGCCAAAAAAGAAGGCGATTACTATATTTTAAATGGCTCAAAAACATTTATAACAAATGGTGTTTATGGACATTTCGTAATTTTAGTTTGCAAAACGAATCCAGAAGCAGGTGCCGCTGGCGTAAGCTTAATAGTAGTTGACTTAAACAGCGAAGGCATTACTAAAAACAAACTCAAAAAATTAGGTTGGTATTCTTCTGACACAGCAGAGTTACATTTCGACAACGTAAAAGTGCCGACCAAAAATTTATTAGGCGAAGAAGGTAAAGGTTTTTATTATTTAATGGGTGGCTTACAATTAGAGCGCTTAGCAGGTTCTATCATGGGTTATGCAGGTTGCGAAGCCATCTTGCAATATGGTTTAGAATATATGAGTCAGCGTAGTGCATTTGGAAGAACGATTAATAAATTCCAAGTGCTACGCCATAGAGTGGCGCAGATGTCGGCAGAAATAGAAGCTACTAAATTTTTTGTATTGCATACTTGCAGAATGCATGCAGATGGAAAATATGCGGTAAAAGAAAGTTCTATGTCTAAATTATTAGCCACAGAATTAGCAGATAAATGCACGTATCAAGTATTACAATTTTTAGGTGGATATGGCTATATGGAAGAATACAAAGCAGCACGTGCTTGGCGCGATGCTCGTATTGGCACTATTGGTGGTGGCTCGTCAGAAATTATGCGAGAGATAATTGCCAAGATGGTTATTGATGATACCAACTACGAAAGAGCAACTTCTAAACAAACGGTAGAGCGACCAAAACTAAATAGTGTTGCAGATATTTTCGCCACACTTCCATCAAGATTTAAAGCAGAAAAAGCGACTGGAAAAAACTTAAAAGTAATATTCAAGTTTGATGCATCAACTTATTTAGTAGATATAAATGATGGTAAATTAAATATACATGAAACTGTGGACTGTGGACTATCAACTGCTGACTGTATTGTAGAAACAGATGATGCCACTTACATCGATGTAGAAACTGGCAAACTAAATCCGCAAGAAGCATTTATGACAGGAAAAATAAAAGTATCAGATTTAATGCAGATGATGGCTTTTGGTGGCTTATTTAAAAAGTTTGTTTAACCACAAAGTACATAAAGAGATTACACAAAGTTCGCAAAGATGACAGAAAGTGATTTAGCATATAAGCAAATCAGAATTTCAATAGATATTCAAAATACACTTAGTCTTATATTATTAAAAAGTGGCAGAAAACGAATAATAAACAAAAAACTTCCTTAGTGAACTTTGTGTAAAAACTTAGCGCCCTTTGTGGTTAAAGCATTTACAAATTAACAACGCTTTTAAATATAATTCCTTCTTTTTCATATAATACAATAAATGTACTTTCATCATTCTGTCTTATGTAAAACTTTGGTTTTGAAATTGTCTTCCAGTTCTCTTTTCTCTTTTTCGTAATTTCACTAATCAATTGTAAATTTGGTACTACGTTTTTTGTTTCAGTAAATGTATTAAGCCATTTTTGAATATTTGATGTATCAATTTTTACTACAAATTGATAATTCCATGAAGATGCTCCTGGAACTGAAGTATTCCTTGTATTTGTGAATCCATTGACATTAAATAATTCAAATTCAGCATCAATAATTTCTGAAGCATACACTATATTTTCCTTTAATTTTTCAATTCTATCTTTTCGTTCACTAAAGTCATCACTATCTAGTTTTGTATAATCCTTACTGTTTTTACAAGAAAAGAAAAATAACAAGTATAATAATACTAATAAATTAAATCTATAATCTTTCATTGTATTAATGCCAACGAGCAAACTGTTTTACTAAGTTACGAATTAAAACGAAGTTTACAAGTGAAGTTTTTATATACTTTCCACTTTCATTGGTTTTTAAGCAAGAAAGCGCTGTGAATAAAAATTTATTGTGTTATAAATGTTTTGCTTCCACCTAAGGTGTAACGATATATTTTATTATCATATCCTAAATAAAATAATGTATTTTTATCTATAAGTGCAATTTTCTCTACATAATCTGGTGCGTAGGATTGTTTTTCTATTGTAGGTATCACTACAGTATTATTAGTTGGTGATATTAATCGAGGTTGAAGAAATTGTGCATAATGGATACTTGTAGTATTTACTTTTTGGTAAATTATTGCAGGCGATGCAGCTTCTTGCCAATATGTTGGATAATAGTATAATACTTCATCATCTATCATAAATGATAATGAAGGATAACTCAAATCTGAATATTGAGAAGGATTTACATAATTGAAATGTACATAATGTATACTATTTGTATAACCACCTACAAGATATATTGGTTCTGTTGCATAATTATTAATCAACTTATTACATTTAATATCTATAACACTAGAAGGTGAAAATGAAGCTGGTACATTGAATCTAGGATTATAACCTAATGGTGTGTATGTATAATATTCTGGTGACGATATTAACACACCTGATAAATCATCTTTATATCCAAAAAATCTTGTTAGAACATATGCTTTATTGGCTCCTATTTCAAATGTCTTAAAGCCACCTCCTAATCCATCTAATGTTGGCAGTTGCACTGGTGTTGTAATTAAACTATTTATAGTAGGATTTATACCACATTGTCCGAAAGAATTTGAACCACAGATATATAAATCTCCATTATAAGTGCTATACATCATATTACTATCGTTTACAGTAGCTTTTACAACATTATCGGCAATTTTAATAAAATCATCTTGTCTTGCAGTATTGCCATTACCTAATTGTCCGCTATTATTTAGTCCTTTGCCCCACAATGAATTATCATTTTTAATTATTAGAACATGTGTTGATGATGTAAATATTTTATTTACTTGTGTTTGAACTTCAGAAAACGAGGTAAATGATGTATTAGATTCATATAATTTATTATTCTTTATGTAATATAATCTGCTATTGCCATAATTTATATCTGTAATAGCATTGCTAATTTTCTTATACTCAAGAAATCCACGTTTTTCATCCTCATCACCCATCGTTCCTTTGAAATTTGGTCCAACACCCCAAACTTCATTATCACTTTTAATTATTCTATTTTTATAAAAAGCTTTTACATCGAGTGAACTTAATGTTTCTACATTTGTGGATTTATTGTAATCTAAAAGTACTTTGCTTGTTTTTAATATTCTGTACATAGAAACATAATCTGTTCCTATAAATTCAAAGTCACTAACATCGTCTGCTATTTTAATTATTCCTGATGCCATAGATGTTGACCAAAGCTCATTGGTGTTTGTTAGAAAATGAGATATACTAAAAAAGTCTGATTTAAATTTTTTAATCCCACTTAAAGAAAGTGCAAGTCTAGTTGGAACGTTTCTATCTAGTGTTGTTCCGTTTAGCAATTGTCCTCTATCATTTTTACCCATTCCCCAAATTGTAGAATCTGATTTCATATATAAACAATGATGTATGCCTGATGCAATCTGTATTACATTATTATCAAGCCTTGTTAATGTATTTACATTTGTGTTGTGTCCTAAACCTAACTGACCAAAGTTATTATAACCAGAAACCCATAGTGTGTTATCGTTTTTCAATACCATTAAACTATGAAACTTGCAATCTACATCTTTTACATTTGTAGCTACTCTTACAAAAGTATTAGTACTTGCAGGAGAAGCTATTCCAAATTCTCCATAAGTATTTAAACCTCTAACCCATAGTGTATTGTCATTTTTAAGTATAAAAAGACTATGGTTAAATTCTTCAATCTTTTTGGTATTATCTGCAATTTGTACTGGTGTATTTGTACCTGTGTATACTCTTGTTGTTCTATCCTTACTTCCTACTTCCCAAACAGTACCATCTGCTTTAAGAAAATAAGATGATGTAATTTGTATTACTTCTTTTCCTTCTTCTGCTGGCGTTAATTCTTTTTACAAGAGAGTGAGAACACCACTGATATTAAAAATACCAAGAGTGTATAAGTGATATTTTTCATAATTTTTATTTTGTATTAAAATTATAAAATTTTTAGGATAAAATCAACCATACACGAAGATATTCAACGCATTACAATATATAATAAATACTATATATAGATATCAAAGCTTAAAGATTCTATTGTTTAACTGGCAGATTTATTTGTATCTATTAAGTAACTGCATCTGTAATATTCTGAATAAATTCGTTTTGAATACTATAATCATTTTCATCATGTTACAAAAATAGTATGCTTATCTTAATTTTAAGTAATACTTTATTTTATATTAATGTTTTATCAATACTTTCTTGGTTGCATTTCCTATTTCAGTTTTTACATTTAAAATATACATTCCGTTTGCCATTGTGCTAACATTTATTTTTGATAGCGTTTTATCTTCATTTTTCTTATAAACTACTCTTCCATTTACATCTAATAATTGCAATGTATAATTTTTAATATTCATCATACTCACATCAACGTTCAGCACTTCGTCAGCTGTGTTTGGGTATACTAATAGTTGTTTGTTTAATGCTTCGTTGTGCTTTGTTTTTAATACTTGCTCTACTTTTGTATTGGCAGTATTTGTAGTTACTGGTTTATTATAATCAAAAATAATATGTGCTGTATTATTTATATCGTAATTAGTATTTGCGTTTTGTACATTTGGTTTTATCTCATATACAATGTATCCGTGTGCATCATCGTTATTATGCGATGAAGCACTTAATAGTATATTTTTAAAGACAAATACTAAAATACTATCTTGTTCTATATTCAAAGTGTAATTATGGCTTACATTAATAATTTCTAATGTACTCCAATCTACATTATTAGATAAAGTATCTCTTACAACAACATTGAATGCTGTATCATTGCCTGTGTTTTCAAATCTTATGGTGTAAGTTATATTATTTGTTTGTGCTGCCAAGTTTGGTAAATTGCTTGCACTTGCTGTTTTGTCATTTGGATCGTAACTGCCACGTACAACATCATCAAAAACAACCACATTATTTAGCAAATCTGTTTCTACTACATTTGTACTTGCAATTACGTAGTTGTGCAAAATATCATTAAATATAAGTGCTGTATTGGCTAATACTCTTATGGAAATATTTTGTATTTGCGCAGCGTGCAAAGTATTGATATTGAAAATAAGAGAATCGCCGTTTGTTGTATATGGTAAGCTTGTATTTTGTACTGTAAGATTAGCATCCAGTTTTACAGCAACTCTTACTTGACTAATTGCTTGATTGCCTTTATTATTTACTGTTAATAGATAAGTAGTTTCGTTGCCTGGTCTTGTTATGAATGTATTGACTAATGAAATGCTTGCATCTGTAATATTTCCTATAGGTTGCAAAGCAAAAACTGTTGTATCATTATTCTTATAAGTATTGAAATTAATATTTTTTGATGTAGGATTTACAGCAAACAAATTATCCTGATACATTAGTTGTATGGTATAATTTCCTGTGTCTATTATAAACGATTTTGTGCCATCAGCATTTAAGTATGTGTAATATAATATGTTATTATTTTTAGTAACCTTTACACTTGCTTTATTAAAGATTGGTTCATTAGCATCTTGAATATTATTGGCATTATAGTCAAAAAATGCTTTTGTATAGATAGTGTTTAGGCTATCTATATTTAGCAATTTAAACATCTTAGATGTTTGTATATCTTTATTTTCAGAGCACAAGGCATTTGTATTGCTAATTAAAAATACATTGCCAACAATATCTTCAAAAAAGAATTCATTATTTGGGAACTCATAATCATATGAACTATTTAAAATATCTTGATTGTAACTTAATCCCATTAATTCTTCAATAATTTCGCCTGTCTCAATATTCAACTTATAAACATAGCTTATGCTGTAATATATTTCTAAATTTGGAATATATGTAGAAGAAAAAAACGGCAAAAGTTTAATATCTGGATGTTCTGTTGGCAAAACATTTCGGTAGTATGTTAAATATCCAGTAATAGAACTAAAATTTGGATTAAAATTTTTCCATAAAGTATCATTATTATCATTCAGTCTATACATTATAGAATCAGAAGCACTTATATATATATTATAATTTTCATCCATATTAATGTTGTATAATTTTTCATACATTTCATCAGATGTTAGTGAATCCTGAAATATTATTGATAAATTCTTATCTATTTCATAGTAAGGAATACTTTCAGAAAAGACATCATCACCTAATCCAATAAGTTTAATCTTGTCTTTTTTATAGTTAAAAATATATGAATCAGGAGCTTTAGTAACATTATTTGATTTAATCATATTCTCATCTAATTCTTGTTTATATATATGAGAAATACCGTTAAGCTCTAAAGAATCTATTATATCAAGACTTGACGTATCTATACTTAAAAGTGTATATGATGAAATTATACCAATATCGTTTAGGCCAATTGGCTGTATTATTATTCTGTTATCGAAAAGAAATGCGTTGCTGTAAAAACTATTATCATAATATGATTGATTATAATTATTTCCAATTAAAAATTTAGATTTAATTAATGAATCATTTGAGTCATATTTGTCTATATAGCAAAAGCTGTTATAATTATAATAACCTAAATAAGTATCTGGCATAAAACTATATACATATAGCTGATTATTTAAAAAAAATGGATGCATGTATGAATATATTATATTACTTAATATTTTAGGTGTATCTTTTGTTTGCTGATTGTATACAGATGCAATATGATATGGTATATTTTCGCCACAAGATATACCCATACCTGGAACAATTTCTATAAAAAATAAATTTTACTATTATTTATATATGATTTAATATTTCTTATACTTTGATCACAACCATATTTATGAATAATTGTATGCAATAAAACATTGCTATCTGTCAGTTGCATATTATTATCATAAATATCTACAAATAGTTTTGTGTTTGGCCAACTGTAACTTGTATCTCCATTTATTATTTCATACTCTATTCCATCAACAGTCTTGTATTGATAAAAGTAAGACTATTATTGGGTGCATCAGAAGCATTATACATATAACTCATATTTGAATTTTGCAAATTTAATGGTACTATATCAGTTTTTATATTGATACTATTGATATATTGAAAGGTGCCATCTCCTCTTACTTTATATTTTACAAATCTCGTTTCATTGTTATTTAAACTTGGTAAACTAGCATAAAAGCCATCATTTGAATTAGTTTGTATATAAATCTCTTTTGTTTCTTGATTGAAGTATATTATATTATCACTTCCGCTTCCACTTGCACATTGAATTATTGGTAATAAGTTTTGTGCATGGTTTATTAAACAAAATAGAATAAATAAAATTGTGGTAAATATCTTTCTCATAAAAATGATTTTATCATCAAAATTAACTTTTTTTAAATTACTATTCAAAAAAATATTTGTTAAAAATCAATTTATAACAAAAATATTATTCAATAATTTTAAAGACTGTACGTCTATTTTGGGCTTTGTTTTCTGCGCTTATATTTGGCACCAATGGCATGCTATCTGCATAGCCTTTTGCTATGAGTCTATTCCTATCTATTCCTTTTTGTACTAAGTAATCTACCACGTTTTGTGCTCTTTTTTGTGAAAGTGATTGGTTGTATAATTTATCGCCAGTGTTGTCTGTATGCCCACTTATTTCGGCTTTTACATTTTTGTATTTTTGTAAAAACTCAACTAATTTATCTAATTCTGCAAATGAATTTGCTTCAATATTTGCACTATTTGTTTCATAAAATATATTTTTTAGTACAATTTCACTATTCTTCTGAATTGGTTGCAAATTGACGATTAACTCATATGGATGAAAAATTGTGCCTTCTTTAAAAGAAAAATTTTCTGTATGTAATAAGAAATTTTCCTTTTCAACTATAATGGCATAATTTTTATCTGCACTCAAACAAGCAATAAAAGTTCCTTCGTAATTAGTATTGCCTTTATTTATTACTTCATTACTACTTATATCAATTATTTGGTATTGTGCGTACAATGGTAGCTTTGTCAATGCATTCTTTATACTTACTTTTACGTAAGTTGTTTTTTGTGGTTGCATAAGCTTTGGCAAATCAAATTCATAAATATCCAAATTACCTAAACCTTCTATTCTACTGCTTGCAAAGTATGCTTTTGAACCATCTGTTGTAACAAACAAACCCATTTCATCTTTTTCAGTGTTTATAGGATAGCCTAAATTTTTGGGTGTTGTCCATTTTCCATTTTCTAAAGTAGACATAAAAATATCATTCATGCCCATACCAATGTGCCCATTTGATGCAAAGTATAATGTTTTACCATCTGGATGTATAAATGGTGTTTGCTCATCGAATGCTGTATTTATTGCATCTCCAAGATTTTGTGGTTCGCTCCAACGTAGTTGCTCATCTAAATATGAAACCCAAATATCTTTGCCACCTTTGCCATTTGGTCTATCACTACTAAAATACATTGCTTTGCCATCAGCAGCAAAACTTGGTTGTGCATCCCAATAGTTTGTATTGATTGGCTTATTGATGCCTGTAGCATTTGTCCACTCTTTTCCATTAAAGTAAGTATAGAAAATATCACAACTACCAAATACATTTGGACGATTGCAGGCAGTAAAAAACAATAAATTTCCATTTGCAGAAATACTTTGCGAACCTTCATTTTCTGTTGGTGTATTCACTTTGCTGTCCATTGGTTTTGCTTCTGTCCAACTGTTATTCATCAATTTAGATTGATAAATATCTTCTTGATAGCCTACTCTTCGTGTAAGAAAAAGTTGTGACATATCTGGTGTAAGTACTGGAAAATATTCATCGCTGGCAGAATTGATATTTGGACCTAAATTTTTTGGTTCAAATGAAACAGGATTTTTCAATGCGTTCTCTATAAAAGTTGCCATTTTTATTAATCGTTCTGATTTCTGTGTGCCATAGTCTGTTTTCTTCTGCTGGCTTAAATATAGATTTGCGTTTTCTCTAGTCTTTAAATAGTTTTTTTCTTTTAAGTAAGCATCAGCCAAAAGCCAAAACATTTTTGTTTGGTTGAGAGACGGATAAATTGACTTAATATCTTGCTTTGCTTGCTCTAGAACAGAAATACAATCATTGTATTTTTTTGTTGTGTAATATATCTCAGCTAGAAATATTTTGGCATCAACATAAGTTGGATATGTTTGAATAGCATTTTTTAACTCTACAATGGCTTCTGTGTATTGTGTTTTTTGTGCAAAAGACTGTGCATTATTATAGAATTTCTGTGCTTTATCAGGAATTTGAGCAAAGCTGAAATTGGCTATTAATACACAAAGTAATAATATGTACTTCTTAAATTTCAAACAGTAATTTCTAATTATTGATAAATGTACAAACTAAATGCCAATAATTTGTAATGATTATCAATTACAGAAATCAGTATACAAATCAAGAAAATATTACCCTAATTTATCAATGCTCAGGTCGCATTTGCGGAAAAAATAATACTTCTTGTATAGATACATTATTGGTTAATAACATAGCTAATCTATCTATTCCAAAGCCAATTCCAGATGTTGGTGGCATGCCAAATTCTAATGCTCTTAAGAAATCATGGTCTATAAACATAGCCTCATCATCGCCACGCTCCATTAATTTTAATTGTTCTTCAAATCTTTCTTTTTGGTCAATTGGGTCATTCAATTCTGAATAGGCATTGGCAATTTCTTTTCCATTAATGATTAACTCAAATCTTTCAACCAATCCTTCTTTTTCTCTGTGTTTTTTAGTCAATGGTGACATTTCCTCTGGATAATCAATAATAAATGTTGGTTGTACATAATGATGTTCGCATTTCTCTCCAAACAATTCATCTATTAATTTTCCTTTGCCCATTGTATTATCTACTTCAATATGAAGTTTTTTACAAACATCACGCAATTCTTCTTCATTCATACTTGCCACATCATAACCTGTATGTTCTTTGATTGCGTCATAGATAGTTATTCGTTTAAAAGGTGCTTTAAAGCTAATTTCCTTATCTCCTACTTTAATTTCAGTAGTATCATTTGTTGCTACACAAACTTTTTGTAGTAATTCTTCTGTCGTTTCCATCATCCAGAAATAATCTTTGTAAGCAACGTAAAATTCCAATACTGTAAATTCTGGATTGTGTGTTCTATCAACACCTTCATTTCTAAAGTTTCTACTAAATTCATACACCCAATCGAAACCACCAACGATTAATCTTTTTAGATATAATTCGTTTGCTATACGTAAATACATAGGTATATCTAATGCATTATGATGTGTTTTAAATGGCCTTGCTGCTGCACCACCTGGAATATTTTGCAACACTGGAGTATCTACTTCTAATGCTCCATGTTGATTTAAAAATTCTCTTATTGCATTAACCATTTTTGTACGTTTAACAAAAGTTTCTCTTACTGTTGGATTTACAGTCAAATCAACATAACGCATGCGATAACGCAACTCTGGATCTACAAAAGCATCGTGTACATTGCCATGATCGTCTGTTTTTACAACTGGCAATGGTCTTAAAGATTTTGATAATAACGTAAATTCTGTTGCATGAACAGAAATTTCTCCAACTTTTGTTTTAAATACATATCCTTTGATACCAATAAAATCACCCAAGTCTAATAATTTAGTAAAAAGTGTGTCATATAAAGTTTTATCTTCTGTTGGACAAATATCATCACGGCGTACATATATTTGTATTCTTCCACTACTGTCTTGAAGTTCAGCAAAAGTAGCCTTTCCAGCAGGACGAGAAGCCATAAAACGACCAGCAATGCAAACTTCCTGATAATTTAAACGATTTTTAGTGCCATCCTCTAACACATCTTCTTTGTAATTTTCCTTTATCTCTTTTGCTGTAACATTTACTGGATACAATGGTGCTGGATAAGGATTGATACCTAATGCTTTAATTTTATCTAATTTCTCTCTTCTAATTTGCTCTTGTTCAGATATTTCGTGCATAACTTTAATTATTGTGTGAAAATAATATTCCATTTTATATTTTCAAACGATATGATATTAATAAAGAATTATAATTGATTTGAGTAGAACTATCATATCATTAATTACTCATAATAATAAAACAGAATATGCGTAAATACTTGTTTTTAGTGAATTTGCATCTCAATATATAAGTATAATTTTGCAGAAAGTTTACTTACATGGCAAAAAAAGAGAAAGAATATGAAGTAAAAGACCATCAACTATCAATCACATATATTCATGTCTGGCTAAAATTACTATGGCAAAATAAAATAAGCAAAAATAAATACCCAATGGTGTTTAGAATTACTTTGTTTGTAATACTTACACAACCTTTTCAATGGATACAAAAAATACTATTTCATTACAAAATTAGCAAAACTGATATCCATACAGTTTCTCCACTTTTTATTTTAGGACATTGGCGCAGTGGTACCACTCATTTGCATTACATTTTAGCAAGAGACAAACAATTTGCTTACTTAAGTAATTATCAATCATTTTTATTAAATGTAAGTTTAATAGGCAGAACTTGGTTAAAAGTATTGCTTAGTCCATTAATGCCAAATAAAAGACCACAAGACAATATGAAACTTACTGTAGATTCTCCAGCTGAAGAAGAACAACCACTTTCCAATCACACAACAAAAGCTGGTATTCATATTTTCTTTTTTCCTAAAAATATTAGCTATCATGAGAAATATCATTTGTTTAAAAATATTAGACCAAGAGAAAAAAGGAAATGGAAAAATGACTATACATTCTTACTCAAAACAATTGCATACATAAATGATAGCAAACCACTTTTATTAAAAAATCCACACAATACAGGAAGAGTGAATGAACTATTAGAATTATTCCCAAATGGAAAATTTGTTTTTATTCACAGAAATCCATATGAAACGTATCAATCGATGCAACATCATTATAAAAAAGTTTTAAGCACACAATTTTTACAAGATTTTAGCCAAGAAGAAATTCATGAATGAATATTGTATGTGTTTGAGTCAATTTTGATGAAATATTTAGCTGAAAAAAAACAAATTGCAGATAGCAATCTTTATGAAATTGCGTACACAGATTTAGAGGAACAACCGATAGTAATAATTGAAAACATGTACAAACACTTAAATATTCCAAATTTTGAACAAGCAAAGCCTGAAATTGAAGATTATATAAACTCTGTGAATCAATACGAAAAAAATAATTTCAATAATTTAGATGCAAAAATAATTCAAGACATTAATAAAAGATGGAAATTTGCCTTCGAAACTTGGAATTACAATATGATATAATATTATAAAAACTTCAAATTTGAGGTATTTTTCCATAAAATAGAAAAAAATACTATCTTTGCAACCACAAAATTCTACAGTTGTGGTATTACCAGACATCAAATTAATTAACGGAAGTGCTACTTTACATTTAGCTGAGAAAATAGCTAGTGCTTATGGTCAAGAATTAACTGATGTTGAAGTAATGCGCTTTTCAGATGGAGAGTTTGAACCAGTTATTCAAGAATCTGTAAGAGGCTCATATCTATTTTGTATTCAATCTACATTTGCTCCATCAGACAATCTAATGGAATTATTATTACTTATTGATGCACTAAAAGAGCTTCGGCAGGTTATATCATTGCTGTAATGCCTTATTTTGGATTAGCAAGACAAGATAGAAAAGACAAACCACGTGTAGCAATTGGCGCAAAATTAGTAGCAAATTTATTAGTAGCAGCAGGTGCTCAACGTGTAATGACGATGGACTTGCATGCACCACAAATACAAGGTTTTTTTGATATTCCAGTAGACCATTTAGATGCTTCAGCAATATTTTTCCCATACTTAAAAGAAATAAACCTAAGTGATGTCATTTTTGCATCACCAGATGTAGGAAGTACAAAACGTGCTAGAAATTATGCGATGCAATTCAACACAGATTTGGTAATATGTGATAAGTACAGAACAAAGCACAACGAAATTGAATCTATGCGACTAATTGGTAATGTAGAAGGAAAAAATGTTGTTTTGGTAGATGACTTAATAGATACTGGAGGCACTTTATGTACTGCAGCAAACTTAATCATGGAAAATGGTGCAAAAAGTGTACGTGCATTAATCACACATCCTGTTTTATCTGGAAAAGCATACGAAAAAATTGAAAATTCTGCATTAGAAGAATTAGTTGTTTGTAATACAATTCCATTAAAACAAGAAAGTAAAAAAATAAAAGTATTATCCGTGGCACCTTTGTTTGCGAAAGCAATCAGAAATGCGCACGAGTATAAATCTATAAATTCATTATTCATTCAAAAAAAGTAAAAAATTATGCAATCGATTACCATTAGCGGAAAAGCAAGAACACAGGTAGGCAAAAAAGCAACAAAAGCCGACAGAAATGATGGCAATGTTCCATGTGTTATGTATGCGGGAAACGAGGTGGTGCACTTCACCTCAACAATGTCTTCTTTAAGACCATTATTATTCACACCAAACTTTTACAAAGTATTGGTAGACATTGATGGTACAGTAACAGAAGCATTATTAAAAGATGTGCAACAACACCCAGTTACGGATGATATCATGCACCTAGACTTTATTAAATTAATTCCAGGCGCAAAAATTTATGCAGAGATTCCAATCAAAATCGTTGGTAGTTCTCCAGGTGTTAAAGAAGGTGGTAAATTACTAGTAAAAGTTAGAAAATTAAAAGTAAGAGCTACAGCAGAAACATTAAAAGAAGTAATTGAAGTAGATATTTCATCTCTTAAATTAGGTCAATCTACAAAAGTAAAAGATTTACCAGATCAAGGTTTCCAAATCTTAAACTCACCATCAATTCCATTGGCATCTATTGAGATACCAAGAGCATTACGTAGTGCTGCTACTGCTGCTGCAAAAACTGATGGAAAGAAAAAATAATTTCACACAGTTTTAAATCAATAAACATCATCAAGGTTGCCAATTTTGGCAACCTTTTTTATTTGATAATATAAAAAAACACTTAGATAGTTCTATTTTTGCAAAAATTGTCTTGTGAAAAAAATAAAATCAGCATTAATATCTGTGTATTACAAAGATGGATTAGATGAACTAATACATACTTTAGCTAAACAAAACACCATATTTTATTCAACTGGTGGAACTCAAAAATTTATAGAATCATTAGGTTACAATGTAATTCCTGTAGAAAACTATACTGGATTTCCAGAAATTCTTGATGGAAGAGTAAAAACACTACATCCAAAAATATTTGGTGGAATACTTGCTAGAAGAAGTTTTGAAAAAGACATTGCCCAACTTAATGAACACCAAATTTCTGAAATAGATTTAGTTATTGTTGATTTGTATCCTTTTGAAGAAACTGTGAAAAACACAAACGATGAAGCAGAGATTATTAAAAAAATTGATATAGGTGGAATTTCATTAATTAGAGCAGCTGCAAAAAACTACAATGATACGACTATAATTGCACAAAAAAATCAATACAATATTCTTAATCAATTTTTATTAAAAAATGATGGTTCTACTTCTTTAGAATTTAGAAGAGAACTTGCAACGCAAGCATTTGCAGTATCTTCACATTATGACACATTAATATATAAATATTTATCAAATAATAGTATTGACAAATCATTTAAAGTTAGTAGTTTAAATAATGAAGTACTTAGATATGGCGAAAATCCACATCAAAAAGGGTATTTCTATGGTAATCTTCATGAAATTTTTGATATATTAAATGGCAAAACATTATCGTATAATAATTTAGTAGATGTAGATGCTGCAATCAGACTAATATCAGAATTTAACGAACCCACTTTTGCAATTCTTAAACATACAAATGCTTGTGGTGTAGCCTCAAGAAATACTGTGGTAGAAGCATGGAAAGCGGCATTAGCTGGTGACCCAGTTTCAGCATTTGGTGGCGTATTAATATGCAATGAAAGAATTGATTTAGAAACAGCAACAGAAATTGATAAGTTATTTTTTGAAGTACTAATTGCACCATCATTTGATGATGATGCACTAGAAATTTTATGCAAGAAGAAAAATAGAATTATTCTAAAACAAAAATTATTTTCATTTCCAGATATTCAATATAAATCATTGCTGAATGGCACTATTGTTCAAGATTTTGACACAAATATTGTACAAAAACAAGCATTAAATGTTATTACAAAATTAGCACCTAATGATAATGAAATTGAAGATTTATTATTTGCAAATAAAATTGTAAAACATCTAAAATCAAATACCATTGTATTGGCAAAAAACAAGCAATTATTGGGTATGGGTTGCGGACAAACATCAAGAGTTGATGCTTTGCAACAAGCAATACTAAAGGCAAATTGTTTTAATTTCAATTTAGAAGGAAGCGTAATGGCATCTGATGCATTTTTCCCATTTCCAGATTGTGTAGAAATAGCAAATAATGCTGGGATAAAATCAGTGTTACAACCAGGTGGTTCTATTAAAGACCAAGCATCAGTAGAATATTGTGATGCAAACAATATGGCTATGGTAATGACTGGCATGAGACACTTTAAACACTAATATAAAATATATAATAAATACTAAAATTCAATAGTTTTTATTAAAATGTTATAGAAGTTTAATTTGTTTGCTTTTTTTTTTCTTATACGCAATATATTGCTACATTTGTAGATAAAATTTTATTAGAGAAATAATGGGTTTATTTAGTTTTTTAAACAGAGATATTGCGATAGATTTGGGTACAGCCAATACTATTGTTATTTATAAAGATCAGGTAGTTGTAGACGAACCATCAATAGTAGCTATTGATAAGAAAACAGAGCAAATAATTGCAGTTGGAAAGAAGGCACAACTAATGCACGAGAAAACGCATGCAAATATTGAAACAATTAGACCATTGAAAGATGGCGTAATTGCACATTTCATGGCTGCAGAAGCAATGATTCGTGGATTTATTGCTATGATTGAAGATAGAAATAGATTTTTTAGTCCATCATTAACCATTGTAATTTGTATTCCATCTGGTGTTACTGAAGTAGAAAAAAGAGCCGTTTTTGAATCAGCAGAAAAAGCTGGAGCAAGAGAGCGTTATCTAATTCATGAACCAATGGCTGCTGCAATAGGTATAGGCTTAGATGTAGAATTACCAGAAGGACACATGATTATTGATATTGGTGGCGGAACAACAGATATTGCTGTAATTGCATTATCAGGTATTGTTACTGACCAATCTATTAGAGTTGCTGGAGATGATTTCAATATGGATATCATTGAATATATCAAAAGGCAACACAATATACTAATTGGTGAGCGTTCTGCTGAGCAAGTTAAAATACATGTTGGCTCTGCACTTCAAGATTTGGAAAATCCACCTGAAGATTATGCAGTACATGGTAGAGACTTACTAACAGGAATTCCAAAACAAATAACTGTATCCTATTCTGAAATTGCTGGAGCTTTAGACAAATCTATTTCAAAAATAGAAGAAGCTATTATGAAAGCATTGGAAGGTACGCCACCTGAGTTAGCATCAGATATCTATAGAAAAGGATTGTACCTTACTGGTGGTGGTGCATTATTAAGAGGTTTAGATAAGCGTATTACATTAAAAACTAAGTTGCCAGTAAAAGTTGCTGATGATCCACTTAGAGCTGTGGCTAGAGGAACAGGTATTGCTTTAAAAAACAGACATCGTTATACTTTCTTAATGAGCTAAGCTAATATGCGAAGCATAATATTTCTTATTTCTCGATTCCATACACTGTTAATATTTTTAGCATTAGAAATATTTTCACTGGTAATTGTAGTTAGGTCTAACCATTACCAAGAAATAAAATATGTGAATACATCAAATTCAATTGCAGGATTTGTACTCAACATTACCAGCAATGTAACAAATTTTATATATGCTACTAAAAACAATAAGAAATTGATGGAAGAAAATGTAAAATTAAAAAATCAGTTAAAATATCAATATACTTATGATTCATCTGACAGTAGTTTACCTAAACAGTCAGAAACATATTTCTTTCAATACATTCCAGCTAAGGTTATTAATAATTCTATTGACAATAGCGTAAATTATATAACTTTAAACAAAGGAAAAAAAGATGGCATAAAGAATGGTTATGGTGTAATTAGTAGTAATGGTGTGGTTGGCTTTGTTACCAATGTAACTGATAACTATGCATTAGTTTTATCTGTAATCAGCACAAAGACAAGAATTGGTGTAAGACATCAGAAAACAAATGCTATTGGTAGTTTATTTTGGGATGGTGGCAATCCATTCACATTAAATGTAGACAACTTCAGTAAAACATTGCCTATAAAAAAAGGTGACACTATTGTAACAGCAGGATTTTCTTCTATATTTCCTCCAAATTTGCCAGTTGCCATTGTAAAAAGTGTAGAACCAAATCCAGTTTCTAGCTTTTACATTTGTGATGTAAAACTGACCAATTCAATATCTACACTTACAGATGTATATATTGTAATTAACAAAGAAAAAGATGAATTAGACTTATTAAACAGTGTAAACATAAATGAATAATTCATACATATATACAAATATAATAAGAATAATTTTACTATTATTTATACAAATATTTATATTAGATATTATTCCATTTGGCTATTTCTATATTATGATTTACCCATGTGCAATTTTGTTGCTACCAGTTGCAATGAATAGAACGCTGGTGGTAATTATTGCATTTATATGTGGACTGATATTAGATTTATTTAGCAATGGACATGGTTTACATACTGCTAGTTTAACATTACTAGGTTATCTCCGATTTTTCATCTTAAAATATTTTCAACCTAAATCTGGTTGGGATAAATTAGATGTACCAAACCTATACCAACAAGGAATCAATTGGTTTATCAATTATGTACTTTTAAGTATTTTTGTTCATCATACTTATTATTTCTTTTTAGAATCTTTTTCCGCATACAGTATTTTTAGTACTTTAAAAAGATTAGTTTTGAGCATTATTCTCTCAACAATTAGTATCATTCTAATAAATTTATTCTTCTTAAAAGAAAACAAACATTAAAATTGGTAAAAGGAAATGACAGCGAAATTCTACTAAAAGCAATTTATATTATTGCTATTATTTTTATTTTGAGGTTATTTTACTTACAAGTTCTCAATCCACAATACAAAAGCATTGCAGATGAAAATGTGATAAAGAAAGTTACAATTCATCCATCTCGTGGTTTAATTGTAGATAGAAAAGGAAAAGTAATTGTATACAATGATGCTGTGTATGACATCATGATACAATTGAATATTACAGAAAATCTAGACACATTTGACTTAGCAAATCTTTTAGAAGCTGATATAAAATATATAAGAACAAAGCTCGAAGAAATAAAATACACATCGCCAAACAAACCAGCACCATTATTTAAGTCTATTGACCAAGTTCTATTTTCAAAATTTCAAGAACATTTATATAAATTTCCAAGTTTAAGCATAGAAACCAGAACTGTTCGAAGATATCCATACCAATCTGGTGCAGCAGTTTTGGGTTATCTAAGTGAGGTTAATCAGAATGATATCATTTCATCTGATGGAGATTATGAAATGGGAGATTATTTTGGCAAAACAGGAATAGAGAGCTATTATGACAAATATCTAAGAGGTGTAAAGGTTATACGTACATCATGGTGGATGTAAAAAATGCCTATAAAGGAAAATATAAAGATGGCAAGAACGATAAAACACCGAAAGCTGGTTGGGATTTATTTACTGGAATTGATGTTGAATTACAAGCCTATGGCGAAAAGTTGATGGAAGGGAAAGTTGGGTCAATCATTGCAGTAGAACCATCAACAGGACAAATTTTAGCATATGTAAGTAGTCCAACATTTGACCCAAATATATTAACAGGAAGATATAGAAGACAAAATTTCAATGCATTATTTAATGATGAATACAAACCATTGCTAAACAGACCAATTTATGCAATGTATCCACCAGGCTCTACATTTAAAGCATCTACAGCACTTGTAATGTTGCAAGAACAAACACATCCATGGGATTGGCATTGGTACTGTCCTGGTGGTTATAGAGTTGGAAGCCACTTTTTAAAATGCCACGGTTCACATGCAATACCTGATGTGCAAACAGCATTACAACATTCGTGTAACTCCTATTTCTGTAAAATATATAATGACTTTATTATGGATTCTACTTTTAGTTCTCCAGAAATTGGGTACAAAAAGTGGTGGGCATATATGAATAATCTTGGTTTTGGCAAGAAACTTGGCATAGACTTATATGGTGAAAAGAAAGGCAATCTGCCAACGAATGAATATTACAACAAAGTATTTGGAAAGAACAAATGGAGAGCAGCTAGTAATATTTCTAATGCCATAGGACAAGGAGAAATACTTGCCACACCATTACAAATTGTAAATGCAATGGCAACTATAGCAAACAAAGGCTATTACATTCAACCACATGTGGTTAATTTTTTAATTCAAAATGATATAAAACGTTCTTATAAGAAGCAAAAAATAATTGTAGGCATCGACCCTAAATATTTCCCATTTGTAATTGATGGTTTGGAAAAAGTGGTATTGCAAGGTACTGCAAGAGTAGCAAAAATAGAAGGCATATCAGTTTGTGGTAAAACAGGAACAGCTGAAAATCCACATGGAAAAGACCACTCAATTTTTTCTGGATTTGCTCCTAAAGAAAATCCTAAAATTGCAATTGCTGTATTTGTAGAAAACGCTGGCTTTGGCGCAACTTATGCCGCACCAATTGCATCATTAATGATGGAAAAATATATTAATGATAGTATAGCTAAAAAAAGAATTCCATTAGAACAAAAAATGTTTAAGGCTACACTTATAAAAAGAAAAGTAATAACCGATACTGTAAGAACACCACTGCAAATGAAACAAGATTCTATACTTAGAGTGAAACAAAAAAACGACTCAATCCAAAAAGTGAAAGCAAAACAAGATTCAATCAAAAATAAGAACATCAAAAAAGATACTATACAATAATAAATGAATCAATATAAAAAACCATATGGTTCCTTTGATACAACATTAGTAATATGCTACTTAATTTTAGTAGGCATAGGAATATTGAGCATATTTGCTACAGAATTTAATGGAATATTGCAAAGCAACACATTTAGTTTTAAATATAGTTACACCAAACAATTACTTTGGGCAGGCGTTTCTTTATTAATGTTATTCAGCATTTTAGGATTTGATAGAAGAGCAATTCAATTTTTCTCCTACCCTATTTATATTTTAATTATGTTGCTCTTGCTTTCCGTATTATTTATTGGAGAAAGTACCAAAGGTGACCAAAACTGGATAAACTTAGGATTTTTCAAATTACAACCATCAGAGTTTGCCAAATTTGCAACAGCAATGGCATTAGCTGCGTATTATGATAGTTTTCAAACAAAATTTAAAAACACGAAAGAAGCTATAATTCCATATTTCATTATTGGTTTACCATTAATCTTAGTATTACTACAAGGTGATGCTGGTTCAGCTATTGTATTTCTTTCATTCGTATTTGTATTGAATAGAGAAAATCTTCCAAATGAAATTATATACCTAGGTCTATATATTCTAGTTGTTTCTATACTTGCATTAGTGCTTGATAAATTTATCATCATGGCTGTTGTAATTTTTGTATTTGGTATTTTAATATACATAAACTCTAAAAACAAAAATCTAACAAAATTATTTGGTGTATTAATGGTTGGAACAATTTTATACACATCTACTGTAAGTATAATTTTTAATAATGTACTTCAAAAACACCAAAGAGATAGAATAAATATAGTACTTGGGAAAGAGCTTTCTAAAGAAGCCAAAAGAGGAATTGCCTTCAATCTCAATCAATCATTAATTTCTATTGGTTCTGGTGGATTTATTGGAAAAGGTTATCTAAATGGTACTCAAACTAGGTATAATTATGTTCCAGAAACTAGTACTGATTTTATTTTTACTGCAATTGCAGAAGAATGGGGATTTATTGGGTGTCTTTTTTTAATTGCAGTGTATGTAATGTTACTCACTAGACTAATAATAATTGCAGAACGGCAAACTAATAGTTATGGAAGAGTATATATCTATTCTGTAGCTGCAATAATTTTTACACATTTCACAATCAATATTGGAATGACGATAGGCTTAATTCCAGTAATTGGAATTCCACTTCCATTTATAAGTTATGGTGGCTCGTCCTTAATTTCTTTTACATTTATGATTGCTACTGTTTTGAAACTTGATAGCGAAAGAAGATCAATAATGAGATAATGATTATTCAATTTTCCAAGTAATTGCACAATCTTTTACACTTCCAAATTTATTTGAAACCACAAAAGATTTTGCAGTAGTAATTTTTGGTGTTGGAATAATTAATTCAGCAATGTAATCATTAAATACAACATCTATATCTTCAACTCTTAGTCTTATTTTATCATTTTCAGATACATAAAAAGTAATATTTTTTGATTTTGGGCCTTTGGCATATATATAACTATCTTTTACATTGTCTGTCCAAATTAGTGTATTGCCTATATAAAAACTAACACTTACATCTGGTTTATCATTGTTGTAAATATTATAATCCCAACTTTGTTTCTTTGTATTTAATGTTTCTACTTCAACATAGTCTATATTAAAAACTACTTTATTCTGTTTTGGTTTATGAATAAGAATATCTTTATAAATTAAATTTTGCAACTATTCTTTTCCATAACCATCAGTACCACTCAATGATGATAAAATATTGATTTTGTTTATACCTGAATCTACTCCAATAGCAGAATATGGAATAAAATAACTTTCTTTAATTGCACTCGAATTATCAAACTCAAAATCATCATATTTTTTTATGTATTGATAGTTTCCATTACTATTTTTCATATAATTATATCCAAGTGCTGGCTTTATTTTAGTACCATTTATTGACAATGTTGTATTAAAATAAAACTTTGTCATGGACAGAATTGAATCGTTGTTTATTTCCTTTCTCAATTGATTGAAATCTACAGTATATTCTATATAAATGCCTTGCGCACCTTTAAAAGAATAATCTGGAGTTATTTTAAAATTTTTGATATACTCAATAGTGTCCGTTTTCGAGATTGCAAGATGACAGACAAATAATAACATTACAAAAGATATAGTTTTCATATTTTAAAATTATAGTATTTTGAATGGCAAATATGTTAAATTTTATTACAATTCAATTCTCAAAATTCTATCCTTGTTGCTCAAATCTTTTATAATTTCTACTACAGAAAAATTATATTTTAAAGCTAGACTTTTTGTTTCAACAGATAAGAATTCATTTATTTCAACATAAACTCTTCCATTTTCAGCTAAGGCATTTTTTGCCAATTCAAAAATTGTTTGATAATACATCAAAGGATTTTCGTTTGGTACAAATAATGCCAACTCAGGCTCATATTGCAATGTATTTTCTGTCATTAAATCTTGTTGCACAAATGGAATATATGGTGGATTGGAAACAATGATATCTAAATTTGAAAAATGATTATTTAGGTTAAAAATATCATCCAGAAGAAAATCAACCTTAACATTATTATTTGTTGCATTTTTATTAGCCACTTCAATTGCTTCATTACTAATATCTATTGCAGAAACTGACCAATTTTGTTTATGTTTTTTTAAAACAATTGGTATGCATCCTGAACCTGTTCCAATATCTAAAACTTTTAGGTTGTTGTTTGTATTTTCTTTTAAAATAAGATGCACCAATTCTTCAGTTTCTGGCCTTGGAATTAATACATTTTCATCTACATACAATTCTACATCATAAAAATATGCTTTGTTAAATATGTATTGAATAGGATAATTTGCAGATACTTTTTCAAAAATCTCGTTTAGATCTTCTACTTCATCATCATTAATAATATAACTTTTAATAATTACATATTTTTCATTGTAATATTCTTCTACAACATATTTAAAAATATTATCAGATTCTCTTTCGTCAAAAGTATCGTTCAATATCTTCGTAATAATTTTTTGATAATCTAAAAGCTTCAAAAATTCGTATTTTTGCACAAAGTAATCAGAAAAATAATACTTTGCAAATAGATGAAAAATATATGTTGCGTTGCTTTGAGCTAGCAAAACTTGGAGAAAGGTTTGTTGTTCCAAATCCAATGGTTGGCGCTGTTCTTGTTTATGACAATAAAATTATTGGCGAAGGCTATCATCAAGCTTATGGCAAAGCACATGCAGAAGTCAATTGTATTAATCATGTAAGCGCAGAAGATGTTGAGAAAATAAAAGATGCTACTTTGTATGTCAGTTTAGAACCATGTTCTCATTTTGGAAAAACGCCACCATGCGCTGATTTAATTATACAACATGGAATAAAAAATGTTGTGGTATCAACACTTGATCCAAATCCAATGGTTGCTGGCAATGGTATTAAAAAACTAAAAGAAGCAGGCATTAATGTTGCAATTAATATTTTAGAAAAAGAAGGTAAAAATTTAATCAAAGCATTCTATCAATTTCATTACAATAAAAAGTCATTTATTACTTTAAAATTTGCAGAAAGTATTGATGGTTACGTGAGCAAAGAAAATGAACGCATAAAAATAAGTAACGACATTTCTGATATTTTTGTACACCAACTCAGAGCATCACACCATGCTATTTTGATAGGAAAAAATACTTTAGATATTGACAATCCGATGTTGGATGTAAGACATTGCAATGGCAAAAATCCTATTAAAATCATACTATCAACAAACGGAAATATTGATTTATCCTATCGAATATTTAACGACAAAGAAACAGCAATTTATATAATAAATCAAACTATAGAACAACAAGAACAGAATATAAAATGGATAAAAGTAAACGATGTAAATAACTTAGATAATGTTTTAGATGTTTTATTTCAAAATGGTATACAATCAATTTTGGTAGAAGGTGGAAGCAAAATTTTGCATAGCTTTATACAACAAAACAAATGGAATTCAATCTATAAAATTATTGGTAATATTAAATTAAACAATGGAATTAAAGCACCAGAAATAAACTTCAATTACAACTCAAAAGAAACAATAAAAAAAGATACAATATTAAATTATATAAATAATACATATTAAAATGAATAGAAGTAAATCAGAATCGTTATTTGAAAAAGCAAAAACATTGATGCCTGGTGGCGTAAATTCTCCAGTAAGAGCATTTAGATCAGTCGGTGGCACACCCATTTTCTTTAAAAAAGGAAGTGGCTCAAAATTATATGATGAAGATGGAAATGAATATATCGACTTTTGTAATTCTTGGGGACCATTAATTCTTGGACATTGCAACGAAAAAATAGAAAATGCTATTATTGAAACTGTAAAAAATGGTACAACATTTGGTGCACCAACAGCCTTAGAAAATCAATTAGCAGAATTAATCATCAGCAATCATAGATATATTGAGAAAATAAGATTTGTAAGTTCTGGTACAGAAGCAGTAATGAGCGCATTGCGTTTGGCACGTGGTGTAACAGGAAAATCAAAAATCATAAAATTTGAAGGTTGCTATCATGGTCACGTAGATTCTATGTTGGTAAAAGCTGGCTCAGGATTGATTACTTTTGGCACATCATCATCAGCTGGTGTTCCAGAAGCATTTGCAAACGAAACCATAGTACTTCCACTAAATGATGAAGCGAGACTTAGTGAAACTATTGAAAACTTACATCATGAAATTGCTGCCGTAATTATAGAACCAATTCCAGCAAACAATGGCTTATTATTACAAAGCAAAAAATTCTTATTGCATTTACGTGAACTATGTGAACGCAACAATATTCTATTAATATTTGATGAAGTAATTTCTGGTTTTAGAGTTGGTTTTGATGGTGCTTCTGGTTTATATGAAATCAAAGCTGATATTTATACTTTTGGGAAAATAATTGGTGGTGGAATGCCAGTTGGTGCATACGCAGCATCTAACGAAATAATGAGTAATATAGCACCTGAAGGAAGTGTGTACCAAGCTGGTACATTGAGTGGAAATCCTGTTGCAATGGCTGCTGGCATTGCACAATTGGAACAATGTTTGGCTACTGATTTCTATAAACATTTACAACACAAAACAGAAACATTGGTTGATGGCATTAACAAACACATAAAAACAAAAGATTACAATTGTCATTTATACAATATTGGTTCTATATTTTGGATAACGTTTACAAAAGATTCTCATATTAGTAGTGCTGACCAAATTGATGCCAGCAAAATGACAATCTTTAATAAATTATATAATTATTTATTAAATAATGGCGTATATTTTGGCCCATCAGGTTACGAAGTAGGTTTTGTTTCTGATGCACATACTGATGAAGATATTACTAAAACCATCAAAATATTTTGCGATGGTTTGGATGTTGCATTTCAATAAAATTCTATTTCTTTAGAAACTTTGAACTGTACAAAGTATTGTTATTATTGATTAATAGAATATAATTTCCAGTATTTAGTTGGCTAACATCTATTGTTTGTGATAAGTTATTTTGTGCAACTATTTTTCCATTTGTATCAAAAATATAGTAAGTATCAATATTAGGATTTATTTGTTTTTCTAATTGTACATATATTTTTTGGTAGCTTGGATTTGGATAAATACTTATTTGTTGTATACTATTATTATTAATTTTTGTTTGTATATCATTAAAAACATATTGAATTAAGACACTATCTTCAAAGCAATTGTTTTTAAAGAAAATATAGAAAGAATCTGTGGTATTGCCTGCTTGGAAATTAAACACACCTTGCTCAAATGTATGTGGCACTGAAGAACTAACTTGTGTTGCATTATGAATTGTAACAGAAATATTTTGTGCAATAGTAATTGTATCAGAAATTGAATACGAAGCTGTAGGTTTATCTATAACTTTTATTTCTATAGTTTTTAAAACTGTATCATATGCATTTGTCAAAAATAAATTAAGCACTGTATCTGCATTTGGCTGAATAGTATGTGATAAATTGTTAGCCACATTGCTCCAAGAACTATATAAAAAATCTGATTTAATTGGTGCTGTGTTATTCCATTTTAGTGTTACAATTTCACCTTTACAAATTTCATATTTAGATACAACTAAGTTGGCTGCAACTTTTGGAATACTTAAATCTTTTCTGATATTTAATGCTGCATTGCGCATGACTTTATTTTGTTCTATTGTAAATGTAATTCCATCTGCGTAGTCCATTGTATTGCTACACATATCATTTTTATCGTTGGCTTCTACGCAAGAATTTACAATAGTATTGCAATTATAATTTGCTTCGTACTGCAATGGTGTGTCTTTTATGCCATCATCAATATTACAACCTTTTTCATCGTCGCTTGCCAAGCCGCCCAAAATGTGCAACAAACCTAGATAGTGTCCCATTTCGTGAATGATAGTACTAAAATAACTTAATTGTCTGTGGTTGCCTTTAAATAAATAATCTTGCAACAATACGCCATCCATAAATGCTAATGGCTGACCATATAAAAATGGAAATATTGGATAGGTTGATTGTCCACTATAACATGAACCACTTGTTTTTCTAAAATTGCCTACCCAAAAGTTTAAATAATGGCGTGTGTCCCATGCTGAAATGCCACCAAATTGATCTAGTTTTGCTTTTTGTTGTCCATTTATAAATGGAAATTCGCAAAACTCATTGCTGTTTGGTGCTGTCCATTTTTTATACCTGATTCCTTCTGCTAAAACACCTTGTGTATTGTAACGTGCAATGATTAGTTGAATGTAAGGCACATCAACAATATCATGAAATTCTGCTCTGTTAAAACTTAATAATTTTTCATATTCGATATTCAAATACTTATTTGCACTGTCCAATACTTCGTAAAAAACACTTTTATCATATAATTTGATATCAGCTATTGAATCTTCTATTAGAACATTAAAAACTACTGGAATTCTTATAGTGTCTTTGTCTGCTGATGTTCTTTGGTTTTGATTATTTATTGATTCTTGAATTTGTTTTATGATATCTAATTTGTATGTTTTTGATTGCACTTCATTTTGTGTCATAAAAATATTACCACACTGAGAAAAAGAAAATCTACTTAAAAATAAAAGTAGAAAAAATAAGATATTTGATTTCATCATAAATAATTTACAAAAATGATTGAATAGCAAGATTGTAACTTTGAAAACCGAAGCCAACAATAATTCCTTTGGCAACTGGAGAAATGTAGGAATGATGTCTAAATGGTTCTCTTGCAAAAGTATTGCTGATATGTACTTCTACAACTGGAGTTTTGATTGCTTTAATAGCATCAGCAATGGCAACTGATGTGTGTGTGTATGCGCCAGCATTGAGTACAATACCATCAAAACTAAATCCAACATCGTGTAGTTTGTTTATCAACTCTCCTTCTACATTTGATTGATAATAGAATAATTCTACTTGATTGAAAGTGTTTTTTAGTTGATTAAAAATATCTTCAAAACTTTGAGTTCCGTATATTGCTGGTTCACGTTTTCCTAATAAATTTAGATTTGGTCCGTTTATGATAAGTATTTTTTTCATAAATAAATTTTTAAAATCCTTTTAATAATGCTTTTTTTATCTTCTGGTCTTTTGGATTTTTGCCGACATACATATCAAATAATGCTTCGCCAAATGTTTGTCCATCGTTATTATTTTCACCAATTTCTCCTAAGGAATTGCCATTTTTATAATAGTACATTTTTTTATCACTATCAAAAAAGTTGTCTATATAATCTTTGTATCCAACGTTTGATTGCTCTATTGTCGTTTTAATATTATCTACTATATGTTTGAGTTCAATATATTTTTTTCCAAGACTTTCTTTTACACCACTTTCTATATTTTGACTTACAAGTGTTGGTGTAGCTAATGGTGTTGTTAAAAGCATTCTTAAATTTCTTGCAGTATTTCCATAGATGGCATCTTTTTCATCTGTAATTGGCTTTTCGGCATATAATGCAATTATATATGTATTGACAAAAAACTTTGTACGCATAGCTGCGCCGTTCAAATATAATTTCTTATTGTTGATAATAATAAAATCTGGTATTTCAATTCCTGATATTTTCATATATATTATTTATCATTATTAAAACAATTTCGACAACGTGGCTCGTAGCTTTCCTTTTCTCCAAGCATTACTTGTTTTTCATTCTCTACAAGTCTGTATGAAAAATTGGCTAATGCGCCACACTGAACACATATAGCATGTACTTTGGTTACATATTCTGCAACTGCCATTAATTGTGGCATTACACCGAATGGTGCGCCTAAAAAATCTTTATCTAATCCAGCAATAATTACTCGAATACCTTTGTTGGCTAATGCAGTACAAACTTCTACCAGTCCATCATCAAAAAACTGTGCTTCATCTATGCCTACAACATCTACATTATTGCTTAATAATAATATGTTTTGTGAACTGCTAACTGGTGTTGATAATACTGAATTTGCATCGTGCGAAACGACTTCTTCTATTGCATATCTTGTATCAATAATTGGTTTAAAAATTTCTACTTTAAGATTGGCAATTTTAGCACGTTTTAGTCTGCGTAAGAGTTCTTCTGTTTTTCCGGAAAACATAGAGCCACAAATGACTTCAATCCAGCCATTTTTAGAGTTATTAACATTCTGTTCTAAAAACATTGTACAATATTATATAAATTGTCTTAAAATTTGCATTAAAATACAAAATAACATGGAAATTCGTAGCTCATTAAAAAAAATAGATAGTTATATAAAAATAGTAAGTGATTTGAATAGCACAATTTTGGAAGAAGGCACAATGGCTCCTGAAGAATTACAAATCATGAAAAAATATTTATTGAATTGTGTAGATAGAATTTCAGATATTCAAACAAATCTTGGAATATCTGTAGCTGACAACAACTTTGTAAGTGAAAATAATGATGCAGAAATTCAAGCTATTTTACAAGAAGAACAACAAAATAATGTTGAAGAAATTATAGAAAACAATTCAATAGCAAACAATGTAGAGAATAATAAAATCGTTAGTAATCATCAACTACAAGCAGATTTGCCATCAATACAATTTGAAAATGAATTAAATTTTGAAAAATACACAAAAGAAATTCCTGCTTTGGTTGAAGAAACTGTAATCAATCAAAATAGCAATTCAATAGTTGATAATTCATTTACAAAAAACAATTTTTTAGTCGCTGATGAAGTTGAGAAAGTAGAAGATAAAATAGAATTTAAAACTGAAACCATTATTCAAGAAGCAGAAAGTAAAATAAACTTAGTTGCTGATGAAATCGAAAAAGTTGAAGATAAAATAGAGTTCAAATCTGAAACAATTATTCAAGAAGCAGAAAGTAAAGTAAACTTAGTTGCTGATGAAGTTGAGAAAGTTGAAGACAAAATTGAATTTAAAACTGAAACTATAATTCCTGAAATAGAAAGTAAAGTAAATTTAGTTGCTGATGAAATCGAAAAAGTTGAAGATAAAATAGAGTTCAAATCTGAAACAATTATTCAAGAAGCAGAAAGTAAAGTAAACTTAGTTGCTGATGAAGTTGAGAAAGTTGAAGATAAAATTGAATTTAAAACTGAAACCATTATTCAAGAAGCAGAAAGTAAAATAGATTTAGTTGCTGATGATATCGAAGAAGTTGAAGAAAAGATTGAATTTAATAAGCAAAATTTGATTAACGAATACGAATCCATTATCAACAGAAGATCTTTGAGTGATGCTATTGCATTGAATGATAAATTTATTTTTGTAAGAGAATTATTTGGTAGTCAATTTACAGAATACGAAAATAACATCAAAAAAATTGATGAATTTTCATCACATCAAGAAGCAATAGATTATTGTAAAAATATACTTAGTCCAAAATACAATTGGGAAAACAAACAAAGTATTGCTGGTAGATTTTTCGAATTATTGAGTAAAAACTTTAAACAATAGTATCCTTTTTAATTTCCTTCCAAATTATATCGCTTGATGATTTTGATTGATTAAAAAAAGAATTCCATTTTACTTTCAATTCAAAATTAATCTTTTTATTATTTTTATAATATTCAATTATATTCATTAAATCTTCTTTTGTTTTTACAACATCAATTAGTTTTAAATTAATTGCTTGTTGTATATGATATTCACTCCTAAATTTTGGACCAACAATTATTGGAATTCCAAATACAGCAGGCTCAAACACATTGTGTAGTTTCCCATTGAAACCACCACCAACAAAAGCAATATCAGCATACTGATAGATACTCTTTAGATTTCCATATACATCAACCATCAACAAATTTCCATTTATCTCATTTTTTGAGTACAAACCAATTCTATCATCAAAATAGTTTTGATATTGTTGTAAAACATGTTCATTATACTCATGTGGTACCAAAATTATTTTCATTGCAGATTGATTGTTTTTATAAATATTGGCAACATATTCAACTTCTTCAATATAACAACTACCTAAGACAATTGTAAAAGCATCAGCACAAAAAGTATGTACTAGATTATCTTCTGTATGTTCAATGTTATTATCAATTACGGATTGAAGTCTTAAACTATTATCATAATCAAAAAATATTTTTTTAATATATTTATTTGTATATTTAATATACATATTATAAAACATATTTTTACCATCAAGTTTATCCGATTCTACAAGAAAAATATCAATATTATTTTGATGCGTTATTCTTAATAAATTCAACCATCTTTCATTCTTTACAAGAATTAAACATTTTGGATTTATTCTATCAATTATAAACTGAATATTATTTGAATATTCTTTTGGAAATAGAAAAAAAGAATCTATTTTATCATCAAAAAGATGTAAAAAGTTAAAAATAGAAACTGAAAAAAAAGAAACTACAATTTTCACATCAGGATTCTCATTTTTTATTGTTTGAATTAAGGGCAAAGCCATTCTTAGTTCACCAACTGATGCCACATGTATCCAAACACTGCTTTCATATTTTGCGAACTCAAACTTTTGTTTTTTCCATTTATTCTGATATCTTACCCAAGTAGAGAATTTATCATTAAAAAAGCTACATATATAAATAAAAACATAGTATATGTATAATATTATATTATAAAAAAGCACTATAAGTACATCAATTATAGACATGCAACTAAATGTTATTCTTTTCACACTAAATAAGAGACAAATTGTATAAAAATACACTTAATATTTTTATATTTGCTACAATATAAGTTTTATTAAAAGTATGATTGAATCATTAAAAGCAAAACAAAATAAAATAGGTGTAATTGGATTAGGATATGTAGGATTGCCAATTGCCTTAGAATTAGCAAAAAAATTCTCAGTTATTGGCTTCGACATTAGTGAAAAACGTGTAGAATTGATGAAGAATAACATTGATCCAAGCAATGAATTAGATGCAACTTCATTCCAAAATTGTGACATTACATTTACAGCAAATATTGATGATTTAAGTACAGCCACTTTTTTTATAGTAGCAGTGCCAACGCCAGTAGATGAACACAGAGTACCAGATTTAAAACCATTAATTGGTGCCTCAACAACAATTGGTAAAGTAATTAAAAAAGGTGATTACGTAGTTTTTGAATCTACAGTTTATCCAGGTTGCACTGAAGAAGATTGCGTACCAATCATTGAAAAATTATCAGGACTAAAATCAGTTACAGATTTTAAAGTTGGCTATTCACCCGAAAGAATAAATCCTGGTGATACTTTACACACATTAACAAAAATTACAAAAATTGTATCTGGTTGCGATGATGAATCATTAGAAGTAATAGCTGATGTATATAATTCAATTATTGAACCAGGTGTGTATAAAGCATCAAGTATCAAAGTTGCAGAAGCAGCAAAAGTAATTGAGAATACACAAAGAGATTTGAATATTGCATTGATGAATGAGCTTTCTCAAGTATTCAATAGAATGAATATTAATACCTATGATGTATTAGAAGCAGCAGGTACAAAATGGAATTTCTTGAAATTTCAACCAGGTTTAGTAGGTGGACATTGTATTGGTGTTGACCCATATTACCTAACATACAAATCAATGGAATTAGGTTATGAGCCAAAAATAATTTTAAGTGGAAGAGGCATAAATGATGGAATGCCACAATATATAGCGAAAAAAATTGTTCAAAATTGGCTAAGTAATGGAAAAAACCCAGCAGACTGCAAAGTTTTAATCATGGGTGCAACTTTCAAAGAAAACGTTACAGATATTAGAAACTCTAAAGTTTTTGATTTGGTTAAAGAACTCAAAGAATATAATATTAAAGTTGATATAATTGACCCACATGCAGATGCAGATGAAGTAGCACATGAATACAATACACCATTAAACAAAAATGCAGATGGCAAATATGATGCTATAATTGTTTCTGTAGCACATCTAGAATATACAAAACTTCAAGAAGAAGATTTCATAAGCATTGCAAACCAAGATGCCATTTTGGTAGACTTAAAAAATATTTACAAAAATAAGATTAGCAAAATTAAACACTGGACGCTTTAAAAATAACAACAATGAAAAAAACTATTTTGATTACTGGCGGAGCAGGATTCATTGGGTCACATGTCATAAGACTATTTGTGAATAAATATCCAGAATATCAAATAATAAATTTAGACAAACTGACTTATGCTGGAAATCTCGAAAACCTAAAAGATATTGAGCATGCTCCAAATTATACATTTATTAAAGCTGATATTGTAGATAAAAATCAAATAGACAAAATTTTTTCAGATAATAACATAGATTCAGTTATACACCTAGCAGCAGAATCACATGTAGATAGATCAATCAGCAATCCATTAGAATTTATTATGACAAATGTGGTTGGAACTGTAAATCTATTAAATGCAGCAAAAGAAAAATGGAAAGGAAATTTTGAAAATAAATTATTCTACCATGTATCAACAGATGAAGTTTATGGTTCGCTTGGCGAAACTGGACTTTTTTTAGAAACTACACCATACGATCCACGTTCACCATATTCAGCATCTAAAGCAAGTTCAGACCAATTCGTAAGAGCCTATGAAAATACATATGACCTTCCAGTTGTTATTTCAAATTGTTCAAACAACTATGGTTCACATCAATTTCCAGAGAAATTGATTCCATTATTTATAAATAATATTAGAAATAACAAACCATTGCCAGTTTATGGTGATGGCAAATATACGCGAGATTGGCTTTGGGTAGAAGACCATGCAAGAGCAATTGATGTTATCTTTCATAATGGAAGACTAGGTGAAACATATAATATTGGTGGATTTAATGAATGGCAAAATATAGAACTCATAAAAGTTTTATGTAAAATCATGGACAAAAAATTAGATAGAACGTCTGGTACATCAGAGCAACTAATTACATACATCAAAGATAGACCAGGACATGACAAAAGATATGCTATTGATGCTACAAAACTTAATAAAGAGTTAGGCTGGAGTCCATCATTGCAATTCGAAGAAGGATTAGAAAAAACTATAGATTGGTATCTAAATAATGAAGAATGGTTGAATAACGTTACTTCAGGAAATTATCAAAATTATTACAACAAACAATATGAAAATGTTTAATAAACAATTCTTCAAACATAAAATTATAACTTTAATACTATTATTATTTCTAGGCTTTACATCCAATGCCCAGTTATTTAATTTTACGCCACCAGTTGAAGATGAACAACCTAGTATTCAAGAAATTATTAAAAGAATTGAAGATACATTAAGCATTAGACAAGGAAAGGTAAAGTCAGAAGATATAAAACTTGCAACAGATAAGCTACAACAAATCAATCCAACAAAAACAGAAATAGGAACAGACAAAAAATGCTCCTGATAAATTATTAATTGAAGCACAAAAAGCTACAGAAACAGTAGAAAAACTAACAGAAACAGCAACTTTAGAACTAAGAGAAGGATTAGACAGTGTTGATATATTTGGATTTGATTTTTTTAGACGAAAAGAAATCAAACTATTCAACAATGCAGTAGATATAAAACCACCACTGAACTATATTTTAGGTGTAGGTGACCAGATTGTAGTTTCAATTTGGGGATATGCCGATTATAACAGATTATTCTATATAGATAAAGACGGCTATATACAACAGGAAAATATAGGTAGAATCTACTTAAAAGGATTAACATTACAGCAAGCAAAAGAATTACTTAGAACAAGATTCTCGAATGCATATATGATAGACAAATCAAATTTTGATGTATCTATCAATTATTCTAGAGTAATAACAATAAATGTAGTTGGTGATGTTGAAAATCCAGGTTCTTATACATTCCCAGCTATTAATACAGCATACAATATCTTGGCATATGTAGGTGGTCCAACAAAATCAGGTTCAATTAGAGATATTCAAATAAAAAGAGATGGGAAAATAATTGAAAAGTTTGACATGTATAAATTTTTGTTTGAACCAGAAAAACAAGGAGATATATTTTTGAATAACAATGATTACATATACGTGCCATTACAAAAGAACATAGTAAAAATTACTGGAGAAGTAAATAAGCCAGGAAAATATGAAATGTTAGATAATGAAACTCTTGATGACTTATTAAAATACTGTGGTGGTTATAAACCAAATGCATTTAAAAATATTATCCAAGTAAAAAGATATTTAGATAATAAATCAGTTATTCTAGATTTTAATTTAGATAGTTTAAAACAGCTAAAACAAAAATTAGTATTATTGAATGGAGATGAAATATTAGTTAGAGCAATTCCAGAACAATATAAAAACTTTGTTGAAATTTCTGGTTCTGTAATGTTGCCAGGAAAATATGAATTACAAGAAGGATACAAAGTAAGAGATATCATATCAAAAGCGCAAGGGTTTAAAGATGATATTTATATGGATGAAGCGTATGTAGTTAGAACAAATATTGATGATGGTAGAAAAAATATCTATAGAATAAACTTAAATAATGTAATGGATGATCCAAATTCTATAGATAACATGACATTACAAATCAGAGATATTATTGAAACCTATTCAAAAACATATTTTCTAGATACATTTAGTATTTCTATTAGTGGTGAAGTAAGGAAACCAAGAAGATTTGCTTTAGAAAAACAAATGACATTGAGAGATGCGATAATGATGAGTGGTGGTCTGACAGACTTTGCATTTTTAGATAAAATTATTATATATAGGGTGAATGAAAATCTTGCAGACAAACTAATCTCATTCAAAATAGACACGACAGATAATTATGCAAAGTTAGATAGCTTTAAGCTTCAAAAAAGAGATAGGATAATTGTACAAAGAGATTTATCAAAAATAGACAAATATACAATCGAAGTAAATGGGATGGTGCGAAAACCAGGTTCTCTTGCTTATCATGAGAGTATGACATTGGCAGATGCAATTATTTTATCAGATGGTTTTAAAATGGAAGCAGCATCAAATAGGATTGAAATTGCAAGAGTTGCAAACTTTGATAAAGCTATTTCTCAGTCTGTACCAACTCAAATTACAATATTAAGCTACAGCATTGGAAAAAATATTGGAAAGATGTAATTGCAAATACTGTAAAACTACAACCATATGACCAAATATATGTAAGACCAACACCAGAATTTGATTATCAAAGTAAAGTAAATATTTCAGGTGAAGTATTATATCCAGGTGATTATGTACTTGTATCCAAAGATGAGAAAATATCTTCACTAATAGAAAGAGCAGGTGGTTTGACTAGGTTTGCATATCCAAATGGTGCTAGGTTATTTAGAAAAACAGACGGCATAGGAAATGTATTAATGGACTTAGATAAGGCGCTTAGAAGAAAAAGTTCAAAATACAATTACATATTATTAAAAGGAGATTCAGTCATTATTCCAGCTATTAAAGATTTAGTAGCTTTACAAGGTGAATACAATTATCCAACTAAAGATAGACCAGAAAATTTATATATGCCATTCTCTAATGGGAAAAATGCTAAATTCTATATCAGAAGTCATGGCGCTGGTTTTGCTAAAACAGCAAAACGTATCAAAACATATGTAGTTTATCCAAATGGTAAAATACAAAAAGCAAGAAGAGCATCTATAGAAAAAGGATCTACCATAGTAATTCCTAAAAAGGGTGAAAAGAAAAAGAAAAAAGATGAAGTATTAAATTCAGAAGATGAAGCGAAAAAACAAAGCAATAAATATAATGCAGTAAAAACTATAAATATAATGGTAGGAACTATTGCATCTGCAGTAACAACTGCAATCTTACTTATGTCATTAATTAAAAGATAATTGGAAATAAAAGAGCCCAATATAGAACAACAAAATCAAGATGATACATTAAAATCTATACTAAAGATTATTAATTCTTTATTTTCAGTAATTAAAAAGTATTTTATTATTTTATTTATACCTATAATTCTAGCATTTCTATATTCCTATAAAAAATCAAAAGATTTAACTACCTCATATACTGCAACAATTTCATTTTCACTCTCAGAAGATAGACCTCAAATAAATTATTCATCAAATCCTTTTGATAAAGGATTTGCATTTAATAATCCGGTAAAACTAAAAGAATATTCACTTACAGAAAAAGTTGGTTCTAAGCTATTGTTTAAAGAATATTATTACAATGGGAAAGAGGATTTTTTAATTAATCATTTTCTAAGAACATTCTCTGGGTACAATGAAAGCTATTTTGGTAAATTTGAAGATGTTGAACAGCTAAATACTCAACAATATTCTGTTTTTAAAAGAGTATTAAGTACATTAAAAGGAATGCTTACTATTAGTTCTAACGAAGCTGAAATATATTATATCACTATTCGTTCTTCAAATGAAAATATGTCAATATTACTTTGTAATGCCTTTTATGAAAATTTAATTGATTATTACATTGAACGATCAACAAAAAAAGAAGCATATGCAGTTCAGTTCTTACAAAAAAGATTAGAGCAGCTTAAATATGATTTAGAGAAATCCGAATTCAACTTAGCACATTATAAAGACAGAGCTAATAATCTAGTAACGTACAAAGCAGAATTAGAAGAAATAAAATATAAAAGAGATAAACAATTGGTAGAAAAAGATTATATGGAAACTGCATCCATGTACGAAAATGCTAAAGCAAAACTACAAGCAATTACACCTTTATTTCAGGTTATTGATGCACCGCATTTGCCATTAGCTTCTGAAACTGAATCAAAATCTAGCATCTATATTCTTAACATTGCAATTGCTGTTGTTTTTAATATAGTATTTATTGCAGTATTATTCTTTAGACAAGAGTTTTGGTCAGACATAAAAGCTAAACTAAAACAAGCACAAGAATAGATTTTATGAAAATAACAAAGACATACATTCCTGATTTAGTTATTATAGAACCTACAGTTTTTGAAGATGAACGTGGTTTCTTTTACGAAAGTTATAACCAACAAAAATTTATAGATAATGGATTAGATTATAATTTTGTTCAAGACAATCATTCTAAATCTACATTTGGTGTATTGCGTGGCTTGCATTTTCAAAGAGAACCATTTGCTCAAACAAAATTAGTCAGAGTAACTCAAGGAAATGTATTGGATGTAGCAGTTGATTTAAGAAAAAACTCACCAACATATTTGCAATATTTTTCTATTGAATTATCAGCAGAAAATAAAAAACAATTTTTAATACCAAGAGGATTTGCGCATGGTTTTGTTGTACTATCAGAAACTTGTGAATTTCTATATAAGTGTGACAACCTATACAATAAAGAATCTGATGGTGGTATAATATTTAATGATGAAACATTAAACATAGATTGGAAAATACCAAAAGAACAATTAATAATTAGCGAAAAAGATGCCAATCTACCTACCGTAGATAATGCAAAATTAAACTTTACTTTTTAATACTATTTATGATAAATGAAATAATACAAATTGCACAAAAAGCTGGTGATGCTATTTTAGAAATTTATAATAAAGATTTTAATGTAGAATACAAAGATGACAAATCTCCATTGACTGATGCAGATAAAGTTTCAAATGAAATTATTACTGAAGCATTGCAAAAGCTAACGCCACAAATTCCTATTATTTCAGAAGAAAATAAATTATTAGACTATCAAATAAGAAAAGATTGGACAAAATGCTGGTTGGTTGATCCAATTGATGGTACAAAAGAGTTTATAAAAAAGAATGGCGAATTTACAGTTAATATTGCATTGATAGAAAATGGCATTCCTATTCTTTCTGCTGTTGGCGTTCCAGCACAAAATATTATTTATTATGCAGAAAAAAACAAAGGTACTTACAAAATATATAATGAAACAACAATAAAACTAGAAAAAACACCTATTGAAAATAATACCATTAGAATAGTAGGAAGTAGATCGCACCAAACACCAGAATTGCTAGCATATGTGGATGAACAAAAAGAAAAATATGCAAATGTAGAATTTGTGGCTGCTGGTAGTTCTCTAAAATTTTGTCTAATTGCTGAAGGAAAAGCTGATGTATATCCAAGACTTGGACCAACAATGGAATGGGACACTGCTGCTGGTCATTTAATTGCAACAGAATCTGGCTCTGATGTTCTTGTTTGGAATAGTGATGAGAAATTATCTTACAATAAAGAAAATCTTTTAAACCCATTTTTTATTGTACAATAATGAATATTTACATTACAAATAATTATCTAATAAATTCTTTTGATGTGGCTCTATTTCCACATTAAATATAATTTTGTCTACTTCAATATCTTTTGAATACCTAAGTTTGTGTTGGTTTAATAAATTAAAAAAGAATTAGCTACTTGATGTGTTAGTTCTATTCTTATGGTTTCATAAATTGTATATTCAACAATTTCTGTTTGTTGTATTGTTTCAATAGCACAGGCTTTATACGCAAGTATCAAACCAGAAACGCCTAACTTTGTACCACCATAATATCTAGTTACCACAATTAAAGTATTAGTCAAACCGAAACTATCAATTTGATGAAGAATAGGCAACCCAGCAGTTCCATTAGGTTCGCCATCATCATTTGCTCTGTACACATCTTTCGTATTGCCTAATCTATATGCGTAGCAATAATGCGTAGCTTTGGGTAATTGATGTTTAATGTATTCTAATTTCTCTTTTATCATATGCTCATCAAGCACATGAAATGCTGCACCAATAAATTTTGATTTTTTTCTTTAATCAAAATATTTTCTACATCTATGACTGACTTATACTTCATTGAAAATAGATGCATTTAGAATACCACCAGTATGCAATGCAACAATTGTACTATTGGGTTTAAAATAATTATTTTGAATTAAATCAAGCAATGCATACATCATTTTTCCTGTGTACACATAATCTAATTTAATATGATATTGCGTATAGAAATTATATATGAATTCTTGTAAAATATAATCTTTTTTTGCATATCCACCAAAATGATAGTCATGTATAATATCAATACTTGAATTATATGCAAACGTTTTATCTAGCTCATAATTATTTTTTAGAACATCTATGCCAATAGCTTTTTGATGTGGCAAAAGATTTTGTGCTAAACCAGCTAATGTTGTTCCTGTGCCGCACGCACTCACTATATAGTTAAAATCTAAATCAATTTCGTCAATAATTTCTTTGCAACCAATTTTTGCTAGTTCATTTGCGCCACCTTCTGGTACGAAATAAATATCATTTATGTTTAAATTAAATTTCTCACATATCAATCTTTACAAAATTGCTATCATGTCTTTTGTTGTAAGTATTTCTCTCTACAAAAAACAGTTGCATACCTTGTGCTGAAGCAAAAGCTAAATTGTCATTAGAATTTACATTCAACTCCTCTCCTCTTATTATTCCTATACTATTTATAGCATGTAAATTTGCAGCAGCAGCAGTTGCCATGATATGATTTGAAAATGCACCACCAACTGTAAGTATTGTTTGTTTTTTTTGCTTTAATAAATCTGAAATATTATATTTTAATTTTCTCCACTTATTACCAGAAATATATTGATGTATTAGATCATCTCTTTTTAGATAAAGTTTGACATTGTTATTTAAAACAATATCTAGTTTTTCTAATGGAGATGGTAATAGTAAATTCAAAATATAAAAAAATTTATTCTATTTTATTAAATAAGAATATTTATATCTTACTTTAGTCTTCTAAATCAAACTCGCCATATACTTTTATACCAGATTTTTCTAAACTCCAATCCCATAAATGTTGTGCATTGTCTGATTGAATGGCATCAACAGCAGGAATAACTGGATTTTTTTTATACCAATATAATCCAGTTTTATTTTGAACTAATGGTGAAGCTGCCAAATAAATTATAGTTTCTGCACCTTTTTGTGGTGTAGTTAATACAAAATTGAAATTGCGTATTAATGAGCCAAACCAATTGCCACCTGCTTTTCCAAAATTTGATGCAATATTTCCTGGATGCAAGCTATTAACAGTAATGTTTGTATTATTTTTTAATATTTCTGATAGTTTTTTTGAGAACAATACATTGCACAGTTTTGACACGCTGTATTGTTTGAAAAATCCAAAACTTTTATCTGCATTCAAATTATCTGATGGATAAGGTGTCAAACGATGTGCCAATGAAGCTACATTTACAATTCTTGCATTTGGTGATTTCTTAAGTGCAGGCAACATATAATGGCACATATAGAAGTAACCAAAATGGTTGGTTGCCATAGTCATTTCTATACCAGCGTCGTTGTATTCAAGTTTATCTACAATCATTCCAGCATTATTGATAAGCACATCTAATTGGTCATATTTTTTATAAAATGCTTTTGCAAATGCTTTGATAGATTTGTGTGAACTCATATCAGCAATAAACAAATCTACATTATTCAAACCTGTTACTGCATTGATATCATCTTGTACAGCTTTTGCTTTTTCTTCATTTCTACATACCATGATTATATTGGCACCTAGTTTTGCTAATTCCATCGTAGCTACTCTACCTATGCCTGAATTTGCACCAGTAATTAATATTGTTTTTTCTTTCATATCTTTTCTTTATTTTTTAGTACCATAATCTTGCATGTACTTTTTGTAAATATTGCATACCTGATTTGGACATTACTTTTCTATCTACATTTTTTATTCTTTTATATAAACTACTTATAGATATAAAATAGTATTTTATATTAAATTTTGTATTTACTAAGAAGTACATACTCCACATAATAAATTGTGTGCATACATAAAAAAATGGTAAATGCTTATATATCACAATTAATCTATTTTGAAAATACCTAGATTGTGTTGTAATGTTTGGTTCTCTACCATTTGGATTTACTTTATGCAATACCAAAATATCTTTTGTAAATAAAATTGAATATCCATTTTTTATTGACGCGTATGATAAGTCATTCTCTTCCATTCCATAAAAAAAATCATCTTGATAATAACCTGTCTTCTCGATTATTGATTTAGGAAAAAACATGCCCGAATCCATAGAATAAATTATAAAACACATCATCTTTATTTTTTATAAGTTTTTTATTTTTTATTGGCATTTGCAATTCATTGGTAAAAGGATTTTTTCCAAGACAACCAATAATTCCAATATTATCAGATTTATATTGTTCAAATTTATTAAGAACAATTTGAATAACATCTTTTTGTACAATTTCGGCATCATCATCTAAAAAGAATAAATATGTGCCTGTTGATTTTCTGATACAAAAATTTCTACCACCTGCAACACCTAAATTTTGGTCATGATGTATATAGTTTATTTGATATTTTTCTGATGTTGGAATTTCTTTTATATAGTTTTCAAACTCAATATAATCTTGAGTTGAATTATTATTCAATACAATAATTTCTTTTTTCCAACCTTGAACATCATCCAAAGAAAGGACATTTTTTACGGCATCTATGGTATCTTCTGCTCTATTATAACTAATAATAATAAAAGAAAATATTTTATGCATGTTGTGTTTCTTTCCTATTGTTGTATATCAGATAGATGATAGCTATTGCAAATAGTATTTCTAATAAAACATTTGAGTAAGTAATTAGATTGTATGTTGTTTTATATAAACGTGGCATAAAATCAAATTCTATAGTATGTTTTCCTGCAGGAACTTTCATTGCTCTAAGAATATAATTTGCTCTAATATGTTCAGCTGTTTTTCCATCAATTTTTGAAGTCCAATCTATGTTTGGTTTATATACAACTTCTGAAAACACGACCATTTCATCTTTGTCAGAATTAAATTCATATTTCAAATGCATTGGATGTTCACTTACTAATTTTATACTTCTGTTTGTATTTGATGTGGTATCTGCATTCAAATTAAAATTAGTATAATAAGTTCTAAATTCATCATTAATTACAACATCATTTGCTGGATTAATATCTCTAACTTTTAATATTTCTTCTTCATTTGTTTTAGCTGGAACAATATTAGACACAAACCACGCATTACCTAATGCTGAAGTATTTCTTATTACAGCATTGGCTTGTGGTCCTTGTTTTAAATATTTTGTATTTAACATATTTAGGTAATTTGCACTTTGCAAACCACTCTTATTGATAATTCCAAAATCGTATTGAATACCATGTTCTATGATATCTTGGTATCTTTTTAATTTTGCAGGCGCATATCCACCAACATTGTGATGAAAATATGATGGCGACGCATCATTGAATGGATTAACTGTCAAATCTAACATTCTAAAATTTGTCTTGTCTTGCATGATAAAATTATCTGCTTCAGTAGCAACGAAGGCAGAGCTTATCATTGCATCTCTATCACTAAAAGAATTTTCATTAATTTCTCTTCTATCTACTTGCCACAAATCTATAAAGCATAAGACTGTTAATCCTAATATTGCTAATTCTTTTGAAACTTTTTGTTTAATTAGCACATACATAATTCCAATTGCTAATAATATAAAAATTAATGAACGAATGGTATCTGCATTTGTTGCTGCCTTTCTATCTTTTATTAATGCACTAAACAATTCGTTTGCAAACTCAGCACTACCTGTAGCTTTTTCTAGTTGTGCTACATAGTTATCATCATTTCCTGTTTTATCTGGTGTTCTGCTATTAAAATCTTGTGTAGCAACTGCCAATAACCAAAATACTACAATTGTAGCTACTGCTCCAATTGATGCTTTCTTAAATATTTGTAATTTTTCTTTTACATCTTCAATTTTTAAAAATTGATATAAGCCAATTGCACCAATAATTACAAATAATATTTGCGTTTCAGCTAATATCATTGTTGGTGCTCTAAATTTATTAAATAATGGTAATGTTGTAAATAATATATTATAAAAAGATGCGAAATTTTTCCTAATGCAATAAAAACCGTGAATGCTATCATAGGTAATAGCCAAAATATTATGTACTTATTCTTCCTTGCAGAGAATAATCCTAAGAAGAATAAAAATAATACAACTGCGCCCATATAAAATCTACCTAAGACAAATGGTTGATCGCCCCAATACATTGGAACTTGTGCTATAAAGTTTTCTGCTGATGGTGCTGGAACGCCTTTATTTACTAATGTGGTGTATAAACTTGATGATTCCGTTAGTTTTCCACCTGAGCTTCCGCCAACATAATTTGGAATAAAGAAAGAAGGAATTTCGTTCCATCCAAAGCTCCATTGAGTTGCATAATCAAAATCTACACCATCAGCAGATTTCGTATTTGCAGTAGTTGATGTGGAATCTTGAATATTAATTAAGTTTTTCCCACGAATAGATTCATCTGTAAAATCTTTAATATATATTTGATTATAGTTTAAGCCGACACTAATAATACCAGCTACTGCTAACAAGCCTAAACTTTTAGCTAAATGCACATAATCTTTTTGTTTGATTAAGCCAAGAACTAGAATAATACCAAATGGTATAGAAATAAGCATAGCATAGTAACCAAGTTGTATATGAAAGCTACTGATTATAAATTTTAGGAAAAAAGTGGTAACCAAAAGACCAATAATATATTTTCGTTGGTAAATGAGTAGCAAGCCAGCCCAAAATGGTAAGATACTAGAAATTACATATTGTTTATTGGTATGTCCTGCTGCAACACTAACGATGGTTACGTTGCACCAACTTGCTGCAACAGCGAATAGTAATGCTATCCAAAAATCTTTGAGTAAAACCCAGAAGAATAGCAATGCACCAAACGCAAATATAATTTGATTTAGTGGAATATCTTTTAGTATTAATTGTGTTTTTTGATATATAAAATTGAGTGGTGTATATCTAGTCCACTCAGCAGCAAATACAGTACCTGATGTCATTGTTGTTGGCATTCCAGAAAACATCTTCTCATTCCAGAGATAGTTTTTTTCTCCAAATTTCTCTTGAAAATCATTATACGGTTTTAATGCCATGGCTTCACCTTGAACAACATCGGAAGCACCTAAATGCTTTCCTTCATATAATGGAAAATAAAAAATAATCGCAGGAATTATTAAGAATACAACTAAGATTGTCCATTTAATGTATTTATTGTCAAAGAAATTGACACTATTAGTATTATCATTTTTATAGACAGTCTGAGTTGTAGTAGCAACTTTTTTGTTTTTTGACATATTTCAATAATTTTTCTCAAAAATAATGATTTTTATGTGAGATTTTAAATAATCTTTGTAATTATGTATTTTTTGTAGAGTGAAAGAAATAAAGATAAATTTTTGTGATTTTAGTACTGGTTTTGATAAAGAGAATAATTTTATTTATAATTCATTAGTAAAGAAATATAAAATAATAATTAGTGAGCAACCTGATATCTTATTTTTTTCGTGTTTTGGGTTGCAATATTTAAGGTATAATAATTGCAAGAAAGTATTTTGGGCTGGCGAAAATATGAGACCTGATTTTGATGGTGCTGACTATTGCATAACTTTTGATTATAATAATCATCCAAATCATTATCGTTATCCACTTTGGGCAATGTGTATTGATGAAGTTGAATTGACAAAAATTCCAACATTAGAAGAAGTAAATAAAATAATAGCTTTAAAAAATAGATTTTGTGCTATGCTGGTATCATATTGTAGAGCAAGGAAAAGAAAAAAAATATTTCAATATATCTCAAATACTTACAAGAAAATAGATTCTGGTGGAAAATGCATGAACAATATGAATAATCAAAAAGTTGAGAATATACTTGATTTTTTTAAACCGTATAAATTTTCTCTATGTTTCGAAAATTCTTCAAATCCTGGATATTCTACAGAGAAAATTATAAATGCATTTAAAAGTAATTGTATTCCAATTTATTGGGGTGATAAGCAATTAAATGAAGATATTAATCCAAAAAAATACATTTCATTGCATGATTTTAAAAGTGAAAAAGAATTTCTAGACCATATAATTGAAGTAGACAATAATTTTGACTTATATAAATCTTATTTATTAGAACCAATTTTAATTGATTCTAAAATTCCAGAATGTTATAATAAAGAAAATTTTGAAAGATTTTTAGATAAAATTGTTAACGATCCTATGCCAAATCCAAAATCATTTTACAAAAGTATAAAGCATATTGTAAAAAATTATTATTTCAGATTTATGTGGGACAGAACAAAAGGTTTTAATTAATTCTCAACCATGTATCTGGTAGTATATCATCCATATTTACATCAAAATGCTGAAACCATTTTGATGGTGAAATGACAATTTTATTTGTATTTGAATTAAGCATTGCCCACCAGCTAAATGTGCTGTTTGCAATAATATTATGCTGACACATACTCATCAATTGCATATCTATGTAGCTAGTTGTCTTTGTATTATTATTTGAAATATAATGTGTTTCAAACTCAGACTTTAGGTTTTGTTTTACCCAATCTACATCATCTGAAAAAACAAAAAATATTGGATTTGATATTAATGAACTTATTTTTTTAATTGCATTTTCATAATACTGAATATCTAAAGCTATAAATTTTGATGCATTTTTTTGAATACTTATATAATCGCCACGACGAATATGTAAAGATACTGAATTGCAATCTTGTATTTTTTGTATATGATTCAAATTTACTTCATCAGTGATTTTATTAAACTGAAAATCTGTTCTTATTTTATCTTGTATATCCAAAAAATACTTTTCAGATTGAAAATTGCCAAATACATACGTATTATCTATAAAATCTAAAAAATTTGGATTAAAATTTATTGATTCTTCATACAAATAATTGTATTTTTTTTTGAATAATTTTGATTTTAATATATACTCAATTTTTGCAAATGGATACATAAACTTTGAAGAAAATATATTGCTATTTAAATTGGCATTTATATTTGGAAATATATCTAATTCATATTTCATCGGTGTTGTCCATTTTTTAAATGGTAATTTGCTTTGTACATAAGATAAATCAAAGACTAATTCAGCATTATTTATTGTTGCCAAATGTGTTCCAAAAGCATATTGAAACATTTGATTACCTAAACCACCATACAATTGAACTATTATCATAATTTATATAACTTTATATAGTTTTTTTCTTTTTATTAAAATTGATGGAAAATATCTTAAAAGAACAAAAGAATTTTTCATAAAGGAAATTGATTTCTCTATGGAATATTTATTTTTAGTTACAAACAATTTTGTAAACATATATAATATTGTAGTGCAAGATACATCTATTAATGATGCAAAAAAATATAACATTAGATGTATAAATGTTAAAACAACGCCATACTGTTTTCTAATTCTTAATAAATTAGAAACCATTAATTGTAATCCTTTTTTATCCCAATATGGATAATAATTTTCAGATTCATCAGTAATTGTAGATGACATAGTTTTTCCACCTAAGTGTATTAAGGAAAGTTCTGGAAATATAACCACATATCCAACTTGATTTAACCTATAACACCATTCTGCTTCTTCTGAAAATAAGAAGAAATCTTCATCGAAAGCACCAATATTTATTAAATCTTTTCTACGAACAAACATAAACGCACCACTTATCCAATCTACTTTTTCTTTTCCTGTAGATTTTGATGGATGTGGTTTTTTAACTTTTAATTTTTTTACAATATATTTTAAAATATTTGAAATATAAGGAAATGTCAGCAGAACATTTAGTCCTAAAAAAACGAAATTGCTACCACTCAACTGTTTTGTCATATCTTCGTAATATAACTGAACACAAGCTGCACTGATATTTTGTTTTTCATCTAATAATTGACACAATTTAAATAATATATTTTCTATAAATATTGTATCATTATTCAAGACAAGAATATATTTACCTGTTGATATATTTATGCCAATATTATTTGCTCTTGAATATCCTATATTTTCATCTAATTGGATATATTTTATTGTGTGAAACTTATTTGAAATAATTTGTTTACTATCATCCTTAGAACAATTATCAACTACTATTATCTCATATTTTATATTTAGTGTATGCTTAATTATTGAGTTTACACACTGAATTGTTAAATTAGGTTGTTTATAATTGACGATTACAATAGAAACTTGCATTAAAAATTATTTATCTATTCATTTTACGTAATCTATTTTGTATTAGAACAAATGGTGCTGTAATAATACCTTTTATTACTTCTTTATAGAATATCCATTTGTCGCCATATACTTTTCTATTTACTTGGATATGTTTTAAAATCTGTGCAAATTTAAAACGACAAAACAATTCATATACAATTTTTGTAGTTGTCTTAAATTGTAATGGTACTTGTTGATTAAATTGTTTTCTTGCTTCTGGAAAATTATTTATTGCCATTGTAACACAATCAACAATCTTTTTGTTATCAAAATCAAATAGCTCGATAACTTTTTCTACAGGAAGGTTAAATCTTTCAAAATCTCTTGAAATTGAATTTACCCAAAGTGCATTTGGATTCAATATTTGTACCATTGGCAACAGTTTTGCTGCTGTAGATGTAGATATCCAAGTAATTCCTGATGAGCAACCCAACAATAATGTACAATAATGTGTTAGTCCTGCTGTTTCTCTATATGTCAATACACTACCATCAATAATTGCCTTATGCTCATGATTTATTTTATTTGCTGATGATAATATTATTGCATTATTTTTATCTTTTACTATTTCTTCTGCAATTGAAATTGCCATTTCTTTAGTAATATTTAATTGTCCGCTTAATGGTGCAAATTCAAATAATATTACATTTTTATAATCATTCAAATTATTTTGTTGTGCAAAATCTGAACATTTTTTTAGCTCTTCATCTGTCAATTGTAAAACTGGATTAATAGGTACTGTTATTGGATTTGGATATGCATTAAATACATTACTTCTTATGCAACCATCGTACAATGCTGTATTATTTAAATAAGATGGATGCGTAATAAATACATAATTATAATCTGAATAATTAATTTTTTGTTCTAACAACTTAAATTGTGCAGTATCATCTATTGGAATATATTCTACGACTAATACCTCATCTATAAATGGATTATTTTTTAATACATCTTTGCTTCGTATAAATATAGCCCATGTTAGATGGCAATTTTTAAAATCATTTTTTATTTGCTATGCAATTGTTGTTGCATATAAGCAATCACCATTTGCATAAAAATTTATGAGTAGTATTTTTTGTTTTTGTATCAATTGTTAAATATCATCATTTTTGCTAATTCTTCAAAATCTACCGCTGGTTTCCATCCTAATGAAAGAATTGTAGATGCATCAGAAACCAATTGTTTGTACTCTGGTGTATAATCATTTTTTAGAATGATATAATCTTGCCATTTCTTACCTATCAATTTAAAGCAAACATCTAACCAATCTTCTATAGAATATCCTATTCCTGAACTAATATTTGCTTCCCAAATATTATCTTGATTTATTAATGTAAACATACCTTGTGCTACGTCGCCAGCAAAAGTCCATTCTTTTATGACTGAAATATCACCAATTTCAAGTTTTTCATCACTTCCATTGTATATTCTATTGGCTAATGCAGAAATTTTCTTTGCCATGTGTCTTTCTGTTCGTCTTGGACTATCATGGTTAAAAAGATATCCGACATAAGTTTTTACACCTAATCTTCTGTAATATCTTGCTGCATAAACTGATTGTATTCTACTTACTGAATAAGCATCTCTTGCTTCAAAATCATCGGTTTCTTTTATTGGTGCATCATTATTTACAAACTGTAATCCACTACCACAAATAAAAACTTTTGTATGAATTGAGAATATTTTTACTGCTTCTAAGATATTAAATGTTCCCGTTGATATTGTTTGATGATTTTCGAATAACGCTGTGTGATTTGTTGTAGAGTTTGCTGCTAAATGAAAAATAAAATCTGCTTGAGTATTCTTTATTAATTGGGCTACTTCATTATAGTTTGTTATATCAACACGCAAAAAATATCCACTACGAGAAATACCTATAACATCAATATTTTTTTGTTCTAATATTTTTGATAAATAATAGCCATCTTGTCCGTTTGCACCAAATATTATAGCTTTCATATTATATCAAATCCTTTCTAACGAAAATTGTATTTATGTATGTGTCTGCATAAACGACATATCCATTTTCAATTAAAAAATTTTGAACATCATACTTTTTTTTGCCAAGTCCATCGCCGCCAAACTCCATTGTCTCTATACAAAAAACTAAGGGTTTATCTTTATCAAAATTCATAGATTTTATTATATCAAAATCTAATCCTTCGACATCAATAGAAATAAAATCTGGTGCTGAATCAAAATGTTCTTTAATGATATCATTAATATTAACAAACGGAATTACTTTATCTTGTTTAAAAGAAATTCCAGATTGTAATTTTTTCTCTTCAGCATCTTCTTTTGAAAATGTATTCCAGCCAGTATATGGTTCAGGGAAATAATAAAATACGCCTTCTTTCAAATCATTTATTCCAACGCCTACATTTAAGACAGTATCATTTGGTCTTTTAGAAACAATCTTATTATACAATGTTACATCAGGTTCTATACAAACACCTTTACTCTTTTTCAAATAAAAATAATATGTATTATTGCCACCGATTGGATGATTTGCTCCAAGATCTAAATAAGTTGGATTCGTTTTTTTTTAATGCCAATTTAAAAATGAATCAACCAAAATATCTTCTCCAAACTGAGAATATGAATATTGTGCTTTGCCTAATAGTATATCATAGTTCGCTTTTAATTTTCTAATGATTCTTTGTATTCTCATATCTTAGTTAGGATTTGTAATATAATTATTATTAAAATTATTTTGGTACTATTAAAAAATTAATTGATTCAATTACATCAATAAATTTATAATTGATATCTTCTACAAAATCAACGTAATCTTGAAATGTTGTATTAAACTGTTCTTGGAATTGTTGTTCAAACTCAAAGAATATTGGCATTTTATTTTTTAAAATCGTATTTTTTGCACCTTGCATTGCAAATAAATCGCTTCCTTGTATATCAACTTTCATAAAGCTAATAGGTGTTTCTATTCCAAGGCTGTCAATCGTAAAAGTTTGTACTTTTCTTCCTGTAGACAATGATGGATTTATTGAATTAGATGAGAAAGGTGTACCAGATATTTCTGGTTCTGGAAAAATTAATATTTTTCCATTTTCATTATAAACCGCTCCATCTTTAGCAATAATATTTGTGCATTTATTTGCCTGAATATTTTTACATAAAAAATGATAGACAGTATCTTGTGCTTCAAAGGCATAGACAGTTCCTGTATCTCCAACCATTTTTGAAAACTCAATAGACATTTGTCCAAAATTTGCACCTATATCTAATACAGTAGAGCCTTTTGTAATAAACCTTCTAGCTAGGTCAATATTATTTTGTTCAAAATATTTTCCTCTAACCAATGTGCTCGTAACTGGATCCATATCAGCTTCAAATGGTAAATGATAGTTTCCTATCGGAGTTTCACAATAATATTCATTTTTATCTTTTGATAAATTTAGGTATTTGTCGCCCCTATATTCTTGTTTTATAATTTCGTAATTCCTTTTATTTAGAAATTGCCTTATAAGGTTTTTCATTATTATTTTTTTACTTTTTATAAATATCAATAGTTGGAATTGGGAAGATAAATCCTGTTCCTTTATCTAAAGCTTCTTTTTCTCTTTCTAAAAATTCTTCTTTAAAATGCCAAGGCAATACTAAATAATAGTCTGGGTTCATAGCTCTACTTTCTGCTTCGCTTATTATTGGTATATTAGTGCCTAATGTAAATGCGCCATATTTATCTGGATTTCGTTCTGCTGCATATTCTACCAACATATTATTAATATCACACCATTGTAGTATTGTATTTCCTTTTGTAGAAGCACCATAAATGTGTACTTTCTTTCCTTGTTGTTTAAATTTCACAAGTAAATCATGTAATTCATTTTTTACTTTTTCAATTCTATATTGAAATGCTACGTATGGCTTGTCTGTATCTAATTCTAAATCAAACTCTTTTTGGCGTATTTCATTCATCAATTGATGATCATTTGGTGCGTAGTAGATACCGTTTTCTTTGTGTGTTGCATAGCAACGAATACTACCTCCATTGATGTCATTAAAAGATATCTTAAATATTTTCATATCCGCCATGCCTACAATTTTTTCTAGCACAGCAAGACTGTAATATTCTAAATGCTCGTGACAGATGGTATCATAACTATCCATTTCTAACATTTTAGGCATATAACTCATCTCAAATACCCAAATTCCTTCTGGTGATAGGTATTTTTTTATACTTTTTACAAAATCAACAGGATTTTCTAAATCATAGAACATTGCAATAGATGTAATTACATCCATTTTTTTGTCTCCTATAACTTTAAATAATTCTGCAGATGGAAATATATCTTGTACAACTGTGGCAATTTTCACTTCTTGTGCAACATCACTTGGATCACAACCAAATTTGTCCCATCCTTCTGGATAATAGCTTAACAATGTTCCATCATTACAACCAATATCTAAAACAGTGCATTTATCTTTTTTCAATAAAGTTAATGTGCTATCTACAATTTCTTTTAAATGGTTTCTCATTGTAGCATTTGTGCCACTTCTGTACCAATATCTTGCATACAATATTTCAGGTGGCACACCATGTTCCATTTGTAATAATCCACATGCATTTTCATCTTCTTGTGGATTGCATCTTACTAAGGAACAATTGATTTTACGTTGAGATGGTTCTTCTTTTCCTGGTTTTACGAATGATCCTTGTAAATATTGTGGTCCTAAACTAATTACATGAGTTAAGGATGATGAACCGCAAACACGACAAGTAGTTCTCTTTTTTATATGCATAGTTTATATATTTTTATTTTTTACGAATTCTTGGAAAGTATGATTAATGGCATCTATACAATTGTTTCTTTGCAAATTTAATACTGCCAAGTTTTTTACTATTTTATCTTTTTCTTCTATTGGAACGTTTTCTATATCATACCCTTTTTCTACTTCATGCCAAAGTTCACAGTTTACTTCTGCAAGTTGGGAAAATATTTCACCTATGTTTCCTATTACTGCTTTGGTTTCGTTTCCTTCTTTCTTGAATACCTTATTTGCATCAAATATTAATTTATCTATTGGAATATTACCACAAATTGCATCAGATACATATTCATCTATTTCTATCTGAAGTTGTATTGCTTGCTTATTTAAACTTTCTAATCGTTGTGCATCTTCGCTATGGTATTGTTTTAGTTTAACAATTGTCAATTTATCACAAAGCATTCCAAGTGTTTCTGCCATACATTTTTTTTTGCAAATATAGTAATTTATATATAATCTCTTATTCTTCTAATTATAGAATCTGCCATTCCATTAAAATCTTCTGAAACTTTAAAGAAATAAATAGGTAAAAGATAGAATAATAGTACTATTATTGATTTTACAATTATAAAAAGAAAATGATAAATTATATATGTATTGTCACCTTCAAATGTGAATTTTGAGAAAATATATCTTATTAACAACAATAATCCAATACCATATACAATTATTATTAGATTTATTTTTGAGAATGGAAATAGTTTGTGTTTCTTATACAAAAATAACATTCTCCATGTATTGTATATTAGTAAACTTAGAATTAATGAATATGCTGCACCAATAATACCAAATTGTTTTATAAAAAAATAATTAGTTGGTATGAGTAAAAACAATAGAAATATATGTGTCATGGAATTAAAACGCCAATATTTTGATGTTGAAATAATCTCATTATTCAAGCCATAAGATAAGTCTATTATATATGCAAAAGACATTAACATACACACATGTATACCATCACGATATCCTTGTCCGACAATGTGAAATATAGATTCCATATTTACATTAATAATTAAAAATAGGAACATTCCAAATACAGTTAAATTCAATGATGATTTTTTATATACTGTATTTATATTTTCAAAATCGTTTTCAACCCAAGATTTTGCAATAATTGGCAATGCAATTACACCTATGCTTCTTTGTGGTATTTGTATTATCTGTGCAATATATGAAGAAACTGTGTACACAGCAGTATTTCCAATTCCATGTATATGTGAAATTGTTAGTACTTGAATTGATTGTGCTAATATTTCGACAACCAACACTACATATATACTTAATCCATAAGTAACAATTTGAGTGAAATATTTTTTCGATGTCAATGAAATTTTAGTATTGAAAACTAATAGTCCATTTTGTTTCATGTATATCAGTAATACTAAAAGCTGAACAAAACCATTAAATGCAAATAAGTAAATAAAAACATTAAAATCAATTAGCTTTAACAATACTAATAACAGTAAAATCATTGGAAACAATCTATTTAACAATTGTTGACCTATCATGCCAATAATTGTCTTCTCGTTTGCTATTGCAAAATGATTAAAAACAAATAGAAAAACATTGAAAATAATTAATAAAAATACTAGATAATAGTATTTTGCAAACAGTATACTACCATTACAATACCTGTCAATAATTTCATTTCTAAATAGGAAGATAATACTTAAACATATTACCATTGTAATTGAACAAAATAACAAGGAAAAGAAAAGTAAATCTTTGTCCTTATTCTTCTTATAGTATGGGTAAAATCGAATTATTACTGATGGTACACCAAATAATATTATTCCAGTTGAAATATCACCTAATTCTATAAATAATCTAGTTAACCCAAATTCTTCTTTAGTGAGTAATCTTGGGTACAATAATATTACATTTACAAAGCCAATTCCAAATCCTAGATAAGTTAGAATAGTATTTATAGAAGCTTGCCTTCGGATTATCCCCATTTTTAGTTAATTATATTTTGTAATTACGCTTCCATTATTTATCTTCAACAAAAATACTAAAATGTTTTTAATTGGAATAGCTAAAGCTGATATTACAGCTTTTGAAAGAGGCTCAAGTATGCTTGGCTACGGAATGTACACACATATATCACTTGATATAGAAACGCCACTCTATGCTCGTGCATTTGTTTTTGAAGACTTAGATAAGCATCAAAAATTGGCAATCGTCAATTGTGAAATTGCATTTATCACTCCATTGCTCAAACAATCTGTTGTTGCTTACTTATATAAACACTTTCCTGAAACTAATATCAACGACAATAATTTAATGTTGTGTGCACAACACACTCATTGTAGTCCTGCTGGATATTCAAGTCATGCAGTGTACAATATCTCAGTACCAGGATATATCCAACATATTTTAGATACACTTGTAAAAGGAATTGTAGAAGCAATAGTTGAAGCAGACAAAAACAAAGTTAAAGGAAATATCAGCATTGGAAAATCAAGATTTGATGATGATACGCCTGTTTCTTTCAATAGAACAGTAAATTCTTATAATCAAAATCCTGAAGTAAAGAAATACAGCTTTTCACAAAGACATTTAGCAGTAGATAGAGAAATGACATTATTAAATTTTATTTCTGAAAGTGGTAATTTATTGGGTTCTATCAATTGGTTTGCTGTGCATACCACCAATCTACCAAATACTTTCACAAAACTTTGCTCGGACAATAAAGGATTTGCAGCAGATTATCTAGAAAGAAATTATCAAAAGAAATATCCAAATTATATTGGTGCATTTGCACAAGGTGCCTGTGGCGATGTATCTGCTCGTGTTCGTTACAATCCAAAATTGCCTTTCCAACGTGGAAAATTTGAAGGTTCATTTTCTGATGATTTAAAAAGTTCAAAATTCAATGGTTCATTACAATTTGAAAAAGCAAAAGAAATTATTGATCATATTGAGCACAAACAAGTAAACTCAGATACTTTAGATTACGTACAACAATATATAGATTTTAGCAATATTGATATTAAACCACAATTTAATAATGGCCAAAGTGGGGCTGTTACTTCTCCATCTGTTATGGGAATTTCATTTTTAGAAGGTTCAAAAATGGATGGACCAGGTATGCATCCAATACTAGGAAATGCAAGTAGAATGATTGCAAATTTTGTTCGTGACAAAGAATTAAAATTGGCTAAGAAAACAACAGATGCTGAAGCAGAAAAAATAAATAGAAGATATAAAGCTCAAGGTACTAAACATTTAGCTTTTGAGTCTGGTGATAAGAGAATATTTGGTTTTACAGATATCAGCAAATTCTTTGTTCCAAGCTTTGCTGACCCAATGATTGCTAATCTAAAAAACTTTGCAAGACTTGGTTTACTAAACGAACATTCTTGGGCACCACAAATTTTGCCTATACAAATATTCAAATTAGGTACAATAGCCATAGTTGGTATTCCATTTGAAATTACTACAGTTGCAAGCTGGAGGTATAGAAAAACAATTGAAGATGCATTATTTCCATATGGCATAGAACAAGTTATACTATGTCCATATTCTAATGCATACAATGGTTACATTACTACTTATGAAGAATATCAAGTGCAAGATTATGAAGCTGGACATTGCGTATTTGGTCAATGGAGTTTAAATGCGTTGCAACAAGTTACCAATGATTTATGTATAGAATTAAATAAAAAATCAGCCGATAGAAATATTCCATTTTTAGAAGAAGCACCAATTTCTGAGAATTACCTAATACGATTTAATTACTTTAAAAGTCCTTATTATAAAAAAGTAGAAAAAAAACTGAATAAAAAGGAAAACTTAATCAGCAGAAAAGGAGAAAAATATAATACCAAAATTGACCAAATTATTCAAAAGAATTAATTCATTTATGTATTTTAGTGTGCTGAATTTTAATGAAGAAAGTTTTACTCATACTTATATGTATTGCAATTACTCATGTTAATATTCATGCGCAAGCCACCTATCAATGGAATGTAAAATTTGGAGGCAATGGTTTAGATGCAGCTGTTCAAACATGTAGAGACAATGCTGGCAATATATACACAGTTGGTACATTTCAAGATACTGTCGATTTTAATCCAAGCCTTTTTGCAACATACAATCTATATTCATACAACAATCCAGATGTATTTATTGTAAAACTAAATGCCAATGGTGGATTTATTTGGGCAAAGCAACTCAGCAGCAGAGCTGCTAAATCTGTAAGTGCAGTACATGTAGACAATAACAACAATGTATATATTGTAGGTTCGTTTAAAGATAGTTTGGACGTAGATCCAAGTGCTACCGTAAACAATGTATATTCAGCTGGCAATGAAGATATTTATATTGTAAAATTAAACTCAACAGGGAACTTTGTTTGGGCAAAAACTATTGGCTCCAATGGAAATGACAAAGCAAACGACATAAAATCTGACGCAAGTAATGATGTGTACATTTGTGGATATTACACATCAAACACAACAGTAGATTTTGATCCAGGTAGTGGAACAAACTTATTGCCAGCCACCACACTTACAGCAGGATTTTTACTAAAATTAAATACAAATGGTGATTTTGTTTGGGCAAATGCATATTCTACAAAAGATACAAAAATCAAACAATTAGAAGTAGACAAAACAAATAATATTATATACTTCGTTGCAGAATATGCTAACAATATTAATACAAGTTATGTAAATACTGTAAATGCTACGAATGGAAATAGTATTTGGCAAAAACAATTCACACCAAGTGGTGCAACAGGGAAAACTTTTGTCAGTTCTATAGCAATTAATTTCACAAACGAATACATATATTTAGCTTGTGCATTCCAAGGCAGTGCAGATTTCAATCCAGATCCAAGTATCAATCTTTCTTATACTTCAAAAGGCGACAGAGATATTTGTATTGTAAAAATGAATAGTTTGGGCGAATTAGTTTGGGCAAAACAAATTGGTGGAACTTCAGGAGAAGATGCTTTGGATATTGCTGTTGATCCTTGTGATTATGTACTCTATACTGGTTTTTTTTCAGGCACATCAGATTTTGATCCAAATGCTGGCGTAGCCAATCTTACTGCAGATATTGTAGATATTTATTTTTCAACTCTAAATTTTGATGGAACATATAAAAACGCATACAAACTTTCAGGCACACTTGGTGTAAATTTTGGAAATAGTATTACAAGTGTAAAAAAATAATCTTTATATCGCTGGTTTCTTTACAGGTATACTTAATTTTGATAATAATGCTCCAACAAATTTATTTGCATTACAAACAAGTTCAGGATTAATAAGTGGTTATGTTGCAAGATATAGTTATCCATCAAAGATAAATTATTATGATACTATTTATGTTTGTAGAGGAAGTAGTCATCGTTTTCCTGATGGCGTAGTAAGAGTTATTAATAGTGAAACAACTGTCACTAGCAATGTTAGTAGAGCAAACGAATGTGATAGTGTAATCAACACATTTGTAAAATTAAAAGAACCATCTTCTGCAACACATAATTTTATTGCGTGCGATAGCATAGTATTAAATAACAAAATTTATTATAATACAACCGTTGCAAAAGATACTTTAGTGAATAGTGTAGGTTGCGATAGCATTGTTACATATAATATTACTATTAATAAAAAGAGTGTATTCAATAATCCAAAAAGTATCTGCGAAGGCGATACTATATTTTTATTTGGTAAAAAGTACTATCAGAATGGAATATATTACGACACACTTACAAACAGTAAAAATTGTGATAGCATTATTATTACTCAATTAGAAGTAAGAGAAACATATATTTTCAATAATATTCAAAATATATGTTTTGGAACAACATACAACATTAATGGAAAAATTTATAATACAAATGGAATATATTATGATACGCTAACAAATATTAAAAATTGCGATTCAATAATAATAACTAATCTAACAATAAATTCTATTTTGTCTGAAAATAATAATGTGACGATTTGTGCTGGCTCAACTTACACTTTACCAAAAGGCACAGTTGTTTCAACAGCTGGTACTTATCGTGATACCATCAAAAACAATTTAGGTTGCGATTCTGTGGTTGTAACAAACTTGACTGTTGCTTCTATTTTGTCTGAAAATAACAACGTTACAATCTGTGCTGGCTCAACTTACACTTTACCAAAAGGTACTATTGTTTCAACTGCTGGAACTTATCGTGATACCATCAAAAACAATCAAGGTTGCGATTCTGTTGTTGTTACAAACTTGACTGTCGCTTCTGTTTTATCTGAAAATAATAATGTTACCATTTGTGCTGGCTCAACTTACACTCTACCAAAAGGCACAGTTGTTTCAACAGCTGGTACTTATCGTGATACCATCAAAAACAATTTAGGTTGCGATTCTGTGGTTGTAACAAACTTGACTGTTGCTTCTATTTTGTCTGAAAATAACAACGTTACAATCTGTGCTGGCTCAACATACACTTTACCAAAAGGTATAATTGTTTCAACTGCTGGAACTTATCGTGATACTATCAAAAACAATCAAGGTTGTGATTCTGTGGTTGTAACTAATCTGACTATTGCTTCTGCATTATCAGAAAATAATAATGTAACAATCTGCGCTGGTTCAACTTACACTTTACCAAAAGGTACAATTGTTTCAACTGCTGGAACTTATCGTGATACTATCAAAAACAATCAAGGTTGTGATTCTGTGGTTGTAACTAATCTGACTGTTGCTTCTGTTTTATCTGAAAATAATAATATTACGATTTGTTCTGGCTCAACTTACACTCTACCAAAAGGTACAGTCGTTTCAACTGCAGGTACTTATCGTGATACCATCAAAAACAACCAAGGTTGCGATTCTGTAGTTGTAACAAACTTGACTGTTGCTTCTATTTTGTCTGAAAATAATAATGTAACGATTTGTGCTGGCTCGTCTTACACTTTACCAAAAGGTACAATTGTTTCAACAGCTGGAACTTACAAGGACACCATCAAAAACAATCAAGGTTGTGATTCTGTGGTTATTACTAAACTTACCATCTCACCTATTCTATCAGGAAATAACAACGTTACAATCTGCGCTGGCTCAACCTATACTTTGCCAAAAGGTACAGTAGTTTCAACTGCTGGAACATACAGAGACACCATCAAAAACAATCAAGGTTGCGATTCTGTAGTTGTAACAAACTTGACTGTTGCTTCTGTTTTATCTGAAAATAATAACGTTACAATCTGCGCTGGCTCAACCTATACTTTACCAAAAGGAACGGTCGTTTCAACTGCTGGTACTTACAAAGATACCATCAAAAACAATCAAGGTTGCGATTCGGTGGTCGTTACTAATCTGACTGTTGCTTCTGTTTTATCTGAAAATAATAATGTGACAATTTGCGCTGGCTCAACATACACTTTACCAAAAGGTACAGTAGTTTCAAATGCTGGAACTTACAAAGATACCATCAAAAACAATCAAGGTTGCGATTCTATTGTAATCACTAATCTGACTGTTGCTTCTGTTTTATCAGAAGATAACAACGTTACAATCTGTGCTGGCTCAACTTACACTTTACCAAAAGGAAATATTGTTTCAACTGCTGGTACTTATCGTGATACTATAAAAAACAATCAAGGTTGCGATTCTGTGGTTGTTACTAACTTAACTGTTGCTTCTATTTTGTCTGAAAATAACAACGTTACAATCTGTGCTGGCTCGTCTTACACTTTACCAAAAGGTACAGTCGTTTCAATTGCAGGAACTTACAATGATACCATCAAAAACAATCTAGGTTGCGATTCGGTGGTCGTTACTAATCTGACTGTTGCTTCTGTTTTATCTGAAAATAATAATGTGACGATTTGCGCTGGCTCAACTTACACTTTACCAAAAGGTACAATTGTTTCGGCTGCTGGGACATACAGAGACACCATCAAAAACAATCAAGGTTGCGATTCGGTGGTTGTTACTAAACTTACCATCTCGCCTATTCTTATTGGAAATACAAGTGCAGAATTCTGCCAAGGTACGTCTTATATTTTACCAAGTGGAAAATCTGTAAGCAATGCTGGAACATACAAAGATACCATCAAAAACAATCGTGGTTGTGATTCTATCGTAACAATAAAATTGACTTCAAATCCAATAAAAGAAACAAGACTAATAGATTCTGCTTGTAGTAGTGATAATTATGAGTTTTTTGGAAGTATTATTACAAGTAGTGGTGTGTACACACATAAACTACAAACTTCAAAAGGATGTGATAGTAGCATTGTATTGAATATAAATATTTCTCCAAATCCAACATTAGAAATTAAGCCAAATAAAATAAAAATAGAAAAAAACGATACTGTATATTTAGATATCAACTCAGACCAAACACTATATAATATTATATGGCAACCTGCTGATTTATTAAACAATTCATCTATTCAAAATCCATTTGCTATTCTACAAGATATAACACAATTTAAAGTACAAGCGGAGAATGAGTTTGGATGTGTATCAAATGCAGAAATAGAAATTCTTATTAATACCGAAGATTGTATTTATCTACCAAATACATTTACACCAAATGGAAATGGAATCAACGAGACTTTTAGACCATTGGGCAATAGAATAAAATCAATTACAATATTTAGAATTTTTGATAGATGGGGAAATTTGGTGTTTGAAACAAATGATTTGAATCGTGGTTGGGACGGCACATACAAAGGTGTTTTGTTAGATCCAAATGTGTTTATTTATTATATAGAAGCTATTTGTAAAGATGGTACTACATCATTTAAAAAAGGAAATGTTACGCTACTACGTTAAAATATTATTGTTAGTTTTTTGTTGCCAAAATACAATAGCTCAAGAAATACATTTTTCTGATGTAAGACAAATACCTTATTTCTTCAATCCAGCGTACACAGGATTTTTTGATGATGATGTGCGTGGTGGTTTAATTTATCGTAACCAAGCACCAACAATTGGAAATACCTTTAATACCTTAGGTTTTGGTGCAGATTTTTCATTATTAAAACAAAAAAATGATAATAATACAATTATTGGTGTTGGAATAAATGGTTTTTTTGATAGAGCTGGCAATATTGGCTACATGGACAATTCATTATTGGCAAATTTTTCATACATCAAAGCATTAGATAAAAAACAAAAATTCTATTTATCAATTGGCATACAAGCTGGCTATGCATTTAGGAAAGTGAATCTTGGCAAAGTAACTTTAGAATCTGGGTTTGATGGCGAAAATTTTAATTTCTCACAACCTGATGTCTTAGAAAATTATCAAAATGCAAAGAATAAATATTTTAGATTAGGAACTGGTGCAATTCTATTTTTTAATTTGAGTGATGCCATAAAATTTCATTTTGGTGCATCTGCCAATAATTTAGCAAGACAAAATGTATCTTTCTTTGACAACAAAAAAATAAGACAAAAGCCAAGATTTGTTTATAGTTTTGGTATGGAAGCACAATTTAATCAATTTATAATTTTGCCTTACGTATTGGCACAAATGCAACTTCCAGAATATAAGTTGTTGTTTGGAAGCATGTTTAAATACACGTCGGACAACAATCAATTTAATATAAAAGACAATATTTATGTGCTTGGTTTTGGTGTTGGATATAGAGTATTAGATGCTGTGGTACTTTCTGCACAAGCATCTTACAAGCATTTTACACTTAATATTTCATACGACATAAATACTTCAAAATTGATACGAGCAAGCAACACTGTTGGCGCAATTGAAGCATCAATTATATATCAAAATACATTTTTAACAAGAAGCAACAAAAAGCCATACAAAAAAATGCATTTCCCAAAAGTGTTTTAGGTTTTGAAACATTAAAAATTATTTATAGCTTTACACAACTAAAAATAAAATCATGGGAACTTTAAGTGTAATATTTGGAATTTTATCTGTGCTTGGAATGTTGTTAGGCTTTGTTCCATTTTTAGGTTGGTTCAATTGGCTAAATATTCCATTTGCTGTTATTGGATTAATCTTTGCTTTAATTGGCAATTCAAGAAATGGTAAGATATTAAACATCATCGCAATTGTTATAGGTATCGTTAGACTAATAATGGGTGGTGGTATTTTATAATAGAAATATTAGTTGTCATAATATTTTATATTCATGCATGTAAGCAAAGAAAAAATAAGTTATATTTTCTTTGCTGTATTAGTAGTTTCAGTAACACATGTTCTATTTTCAAAGTTTGGATTCAATCCAACTGATGAAGGTTTTATATTACATATTTCCAATTGTATTTTACATGGACAAATTCCGCATGTAGATTTTATATCAATAAGACCAATTGGCAGCTCTATTCTTCACCTTCCAGAATTATTTTTCAATAATCATTTATATCTATTCTCAAGGTTAATATTTTGGATAGAACAAATGCTAATTGCAATTTTTTGGTATGAATTTTTAAAAAGACAATTAAAATTTGAAAATAGCTACTTATTAAAATATTGTATAATTATTTTAATATACATTTTAAACATACATTATTTTCCAGCAATGGCAATACATACAGTAGATGCTATACTATGTAGTGTATTGGGTTTATTCATCATTAGCTTAGATAAAAAATTTAGTTTACTAGGCTATTTATTTATTGGATATGCAACATTATGCAAACAGAATTTTTTATTACTTGTACCAATTACCATATTTTTGTATGGCAATAAAAATTATATACTAAAACTATTTTTTAGTATGCTACCAATTTGTATATACTTATTGGTATTATTTGTAAATGATGGCTTAGATGATTTTTATAATCAAATTAATTCTCATGTCAATTTATTTGAAGTTGGTGTATTTTCATATCTAAAAAACTATACTATCTACATTGCGGCAGTTGCATATTTGATAGGAAAAAACAAAAATAACAAACACATATTAATTATAATATTTATAATACTAATTTACATTATATTACTAACAACTGAACATTATACAGGAAAATATAGTTTTCTAGTATTTGGAATTTTGATTACAGAACTTATTTCTAATATAAATGATAGCAAAAAAGAAAAGTAATTTTCACAACAATGCTTATTGCATGGTCTGCGAGTATATCTATAGGCTATCATACTCCAGCTTTGTTTGTTGGCTCATGTATTGCAACAATATTTGCCTTACACTATAATATTCTACACAAACACACCAATATTGTATTGTTTTTATGTTTAGTATCAATAACATCATTTATATATGTTAGATATAATATTATATATAGAGAAAAATCTGTGACAGAAATTAATTACAAACTAAATAATATAATAGATGGCGCAAATGGTATTTATACAAACAGCAATACTTATCAAGTATTAATTGAACTCAAACAACTCAAACAACAATATAATAATTTGGAAATAGTGCCCGATTTTACAGCTTGTAATATTAACCATGCATATCAATCTGCAATAAAAATAAATTGGGCAAACAAAACAGAAACTGCAAACCCAAAAGTTATAGAAATGCTTACGAATAAAATTATGCAAGAAAAAAAACAAATAATATTTGCTATTCCAAAATACCAAACAGCATGGCTAGCTGATGGTTTTGTACCACAAATAGACGAAGGAAAACAATATCCACTTGTTGCATTTATCATGAATAATTTTGAAAAAATTGAAGAAAAAAAATATTTTATTCTCTATCAAAAAAAGGTAAATCAATAACTAAAGTAACATTGATATTTTTGATTTTACTTATAGTTTACTTTAGTTTAATTTTCAAACATCAAAGATTGATTTAAGTTTAACTTTCACATTTTGGTAACCTATAAGTTATACAAAGTACATTCTAATATCAGAATTTGATAATTAAAAAAATTTGACATATGGCTAGATTTGGATGTAAATTTGCGTCATATTATTTAACCAAATAAATCTTTTTAAAAATGGAATTTACACAAAAAATCAAAGAAGCAGTAGATACTTTTGTATCTGAGAGCAAAACAAACTTTAACGAGTTAAAGTACACAGCAGAATCTACATTAAAAAATGTAATCAGCGAAGCTCAAGATGAGTTAGAAGTTCAAAAAAACAACATCAAAACTACATCTGAAAGAGTTCAAGCTAAATTAAAAAGGTCCTTTTACTGTAGAAAAAGTACAAGCTGATGTTCAAGAAGAATTAAACATCTTAGTAGGTGAATTAAAAAACACTTATGGTAGAAATGCTGAAAGAGTAAAAAACTTAGTAAACACAACTGAAACTAAAGTTAAAGCTGCTACTAAAGAAGTTAAAGAAGAAGTAAAAAAAGCTACTAAAGCTGCTAAAGAAAAAGTTCAAGCATAATTTGAATTTTTGACAAAACGTTTTTAAAAAGAGTCGCCCAAATATAGAGGCGACTCTTTTTTTTGTAATAAATTAAAAAAATACAATTGGATTAATTATTTTTGTACATAGCAATTTTTATGAACGAAGAAGTACAACTCATTTTAGAAGAAACAAAATCATCAATGTTTAAAGCGTTGAAATTTTTGGAAGAAGATTTAAGAAAAATAAGAGCAGGAAAAGCAAGTCCAGATATGCTCAATGGAATTACTGTAGAATACTATGGTATGCCTACACCATTAAATCAAGTTGCAGGTATAAAATTACTAAATACTAGAACATTGTTGATACAACCATTTGAAAAAAAATTGATTGGTGATGTGGAAAGAGCTATTTTTCAAAGTAATATTGGTGTAACGCCACAAAATGACGGTGAAAACATTAGATTGCAAATTCCACCAATGACTGAAGAACGTAGACGTGATTTGGTAAAACAATCTAAAAGTGAAGGTGAACAATGCAAAATAGTAATTAGAAATGCAAGAAAGGAAGCCAACGAAACTATTAAAGATTTGCAAAAAGATGGACTTTCTGAAGATTTGGCTAAAGATGCTGAATCGAATGTGCAAAATCTTACAAATGAGCACATTACAAAAGTAGACAAGATGTTACAACTTAAAGAAGAAGAAATTTTAACGATATAAATTGTCGTGTAATTTTATCAAAATATAAAATTTAAAAAAAAGATACGAAATCAGTAAAAAATATGTATCTTTGCAACTCGAAATAAAGAAAATTATGTTTGCGTTAGTAGAAATAGGTGGTCATCAATTTAAAGTAAGTGCTGATCAAGAAATTTTTGTATATAAATTAGCTGGAAATGCTGGTGATAAAGTAACTTTTGATAAAGTACTTTTAGTATCTGGTGACAGTGGAACTACAGTTGGAGCACCAACAGTAGCTGGAAGCACAGTATCTGCAACTATTGTAGAGCAGCTTAAAGATGACAAAGTTTTGGTATTCAAGAAAAAAAGAAGAAAAGGTTATAAAGTTAAAAATGGTTTTAGACAATCATTAACAAAAATAAAAATTGATTCAATAGCTTAAAAAATTATAAACGATGGCACACAAGAAAGGCGTTGGTAGTTCAAAAAACGGTAGAGAGTCTGAAAGCAAAAGACTTGGCGTAAAAATATATGGTGGACAAACTGTAATTCCTGGTAATATCATTATCAGACAAAGAGGTACAAAATTTCATCCAGGTGATGGTGTTGGTATTGGTAAAGACCACACTATTTTTGCTTTGGTTGATGGTGTAGTTTCTTTCAGAAAAGGATTTAAAGATAGAACTTTTGTAAGCGTAGCTTAATAAAGCTTATATCCAATTATATAAAAAGTGCATCTATTGATGCACTTTTTTTTATTTAAACCTTAGAAAACTTATTTATAATTATTCAATAGGTTGAGTTTGCTCTAATTGTTCTGCATTTTCTGCAATAATTGTTTCCTCTACTTTTTCTTCTTCATTTGTGATTTCTGTTTCAGGTTGAGCAGTTTCTGCTAATACTTCTACTGATGGTGCTTCGCTGACAACAGCTTGCTCTTGCGTTACTACAGTTTCTTCTTGTACGTTTTGTTCGTTTGTTTGTTTTGTAGCTTCTTTTGCTTTTTCTTTTTGTTGCTGCTCTTGTCTGTAAGTTTCTTTTGCTAATAGTTTTTCAACTTCAGCAATAGTCTTTTTAATATCTGCAGCTTTATTTTCTTTTTCTTTAATTCTATCTAATATATAATTAAATCTATTTTTTATTTCATCTAGCTGCATTCTGCCTCTGGTGTAGTGTTGCATTTTTTCTACTTGCATATTGTAGTTATCCTTTTCTCTTTCTATAGATTCTACAACACCAGCTAAGATTTGTTTTAGTTTTGTAATTCTTGATTTTGATTTATTGATATTTTCTGTTGCTCTATATTTTTTCAAATCATCATAAATCAGATTTATTTTATCGTATAAGCTACGTTTATTATTCCAACGAATTGGTGCTTCTTTTATCTCATCTTGGATTTTCTTTAAATCATCTAATAATTTTTTCCATTGGTCTGGATAAATTAATTGACTTTGTAATCCACTAATTTGTGCATCAAATGCTTTGGCTAAAACTCTGCTTTGTTCTACATCATGCTCGGAAGTAATTCTTTTTACTGCTTTTAATGCATCGAAAACTAGATTTATTTTTTCTTTTAAGAGTGAAGTTTGCTCCCAAGTAATCTCTCCTTTCTTTTGGTAGTCTGCAATTTTATCCCATTGTTTTTTTGCTTTGTCCCAAATTTGTTGGTCATAGTTTTGGATACTATCAATATTTTGGAGAATAAGTTCTGTTTCCTCAGTTAGTAATTGTAATACTTTTGCACTCATTAGTTTTCTGCTCCATTTGTTTTGAGCTTGTGTAATGAGTTCTGGTCTATCAACTTTTACATTTTCTGGTAAGATATTGTCTTGGTTTGCATCTATAATCCATTGATAGGTAGTTTCTGGAAATACGATATCGCCACCGTTTTTTCATTCTACAAAAATTTTGTCTTGTAGTTCTTTGGTTACCATTTCTTTTGGGAAAGCGTATATATAAACCTTGGTTTCCGCTTCTTTTAGTTCTATTGTAATTAGTGCATTGTTATCTGTGCCTATTTCACCCCACATTACAATTCTTTGTTGCATAATTCTTTGTTTTTATTCTTAAATAAAAACAGTTTGTACACTGTACAAACTGCTGTGCAAATATAATAATTTTTCAGTTACTTACTTAAGTGTTACAATTTTTTGTTTGATTGTCTCAACTATTTGTTGTTGAAGATTTTGTTGTTCCATTTTAGCTTTTTGGTCATTATCATTTTTTACAATATCTTGTTCTCTTTGAATAATTAAAGCTTTTGCAGTTTCTATTTCTTTAACATAGCCAGATTTATCTTTCTTTAAATTGTCTATGTCTTTTCCTAATGTTTTAAGTATTTTTTCTTCTTGCTCTAATTGCTCTTGTACCATACCTAATGCTTGCTCTTGAGAGAATTTTTTAAGTAATGCTTCCATAGCTGTGTATTGTTGTGGATATGCTGCTGATGATATGAATGCACCACCAAGATCTACATAAACATATAGTACTGCGCCATTTGCTGATGGAATTGCTGTTGAATAAATATCTACTGTATTTTGACTTACTACTTTTAAGCTTGCATTGTCGCCAAATACTTCTGGTGATTTTTTGCTAGATGTAACTTTTGCATTGTTTTTCTTTAACCATTTTTCAAAGTTTTCTTTTACTTTGTCTGCTTTTCCGCCTGCAATTGGCACTTCAAATCCAGTTTGCTCACCTTTGCTCATTATTTGTCTTACTTCATTTACAACAAAGTTGTTCTGTGCATTCATGGCAAATGTTGCTAATAATAAAATTGCCAATAATTGTAATTTTTTCATTTTTTAATTTATTTAATAATTCCTATAATGTTGTCATTTATGTAATACAAAATAAATGCCAAATAATATCCTTCTTCACGTACTTTGTTTAATATCTTCATGGCTTCTTCTTTTGTATAATAATTTCCTAATTTATAGATGTATTGATTGTAAGAATTTGATATTTCTAAATTACCTAGAGATTTGAATTTATCCATATTTACATTTGAATTAGTATAACTACCTAATTGAACTTTATAATAATATGGATTTGGTGCTTCTTCTAACGTTTCTAAATTTTCATCATCAATTTTATCTGCAATTTCTTCTTCAGTAGGTATTTCTAAATCTTCGTCAATATCAAATAATTCTATATCTTTTGCTATTGTATTGATTGTTGGTACAGATTTCTCAATAGTCTTTTCTATATTTTCTATTGGTGTATTTTTTGGTTTTTCTATTACTGGTTTATTTTCTACAATATTTGGCTCTACTATTTCATATTTTTTAATGTCTTGTTCGTTTTTATTTTCCTTAGTAGATTTTACAGTTTCTTTTATATTTTCTTTAACTACCAAATTTTCATTATTAGTTTTTAATGTTTTTGCTGGTTTTACTTTTGTTTTATTATCAAAGTATGCAACTTTTAGTGAATCATCTACTAAAACTGGTTTAAGTATTCTATTTTCAGATGTTTTAAATTTAGTTCCAGATAATATGTATTTTTTCATTTTTACACTTCCATGTTCTAATCCATAAGTTGTTATCTCATCTTTTACTTTTACGCTGTTGTTTTCAATTACAATGCTATAGTTGTTGTTTGTCATCAACTTGATATTAAAATAGCCACTGCTATCGTAATCAAAAGTTCTTACTTTATTTGTATTAAGATTTATTATTCTTGCTGTTGGTTTGATTAATTTATTGGTTGAGCCATCAGTAATATTTCCTCTGAATAATATATAATTTGATGTTGAGCTACTCAATACAGAATTTTTTAGACTGTAATTATCATCTGGCAATAATTTCTGTGTGATAGCAATTACATCTCCATTGAGTTTATTGTTTGTATTTATTTTAATTGTTTTGGGTTGATAACCATCTTTTGTAATATTAATTGTATAATCTTTGTTTTTACTAACTAATATTTTACTTGTTCCATCTGTATTTGTTACACCTTCATTTACTTTGGTGTTGCCTTCAAATATTTCGATATATGCATATTCTATCTTCTCATTGTTTATGCTATCTGTAACATCTACAACTACATTTAGATTGAATGGCAAAATTCTATATACATCAAAACCACCATTGCCATTTGGTCTGTCTGAACTTACATAAGCTGTTTGTGTTTCTAAATCTACAACATAACTATTCTCGCTATTTGGTGAATTTATTGGAACATGCATTAATTGTACATCTTGCCAAAGATTACTTGAGAATTCTGCTTGATAAATGTCATATTCTCCAAAACCTCCACTCCTATCAGACGAAAAGAATAGATATTCTTTCTCTTTGTGTTTTGTATAAAATGGATTTTGCTCATTTGCTTTTGAGTTCAATAATTTACCTAAATTTTGAGGTTTTGTCCATTTCCCTTCTTTCAATTCTGATTTATAGATATCATTTCCGCCAGAACCACCTATCATATTCGATACAAAATAGATAGCTGTTCCATCTTCATTGAAGCATGGCTGCATGCAATTGTAGTTTTCTGAATTATAGGCAAATGGTTTTATTCCAACAAAGTTTCCACCTAAAAAATTAGCAATGTATATTTTCTCGGTCTCAGATTGCATGGATTTTGTTTTGCTATCTGTTATTTGTTTAGATTTCATAGAAAAAACAGCTTGATTGCCATCTTTGGTAAATGAAAATCCACTGTATTCTTTATCTTTTTCTATACTATTGATGATTTTTTTTGGTGCTGCCCATTTATCGTACATGCGTTGTGCATGCAAGAATGTTTGCTCAGCAGTTTTTCCTTTTTTGCTATTATTTTCAGAATTTATATATTGTTGATAAACAATATTATTTCTAAGCATTTTGATATTAATTTCGTCTGCAATGGTATTGTATGCATATTTTTCCAACACATAATTTTCTTGAAACGAATTGGCTCTAATTAATTTTTCGCACAAATAGGCATCTTCTAAAACTTTCTTTGCATCGCCTGTTTCTGCTGCATATGCTAAATAGATGTCCATTGCTTTTTGGTAGTCGCCCATTGTTTTGTATGTATTTGCCATGTTTAGCAAATTCACTTTATTTTCTCTTAGTAGTTGAGATTCTTTGTTGTACCAATATATTGCACTCGTATAGTCTTTTTTCTTTGCATATAAGTCTGCAATTTTGAATGCAACATCAGGATTTGGATTTTTCACATCATCGTACAAAGATTTGTAATGTGTAATAAGTTTGTCGTATTCTTTTGCTACCAATAATTTATTAATGTATAATGCATCCCATTTTTTTGCATTGGATGCTATAGATATCAATAATATAAATACAAATAATATACTTTTTTTCGTCATGTCTTTTTTTAATGTGCTTCTAACCAATTATTACCAAAACCACAGCTCACTTCTATTGGTACTTGCAAAGGTAATGCATTTTTCATTTCGTTTAATACCATTTCCTTAAGAATCTGCTTCTCTTCCTTTTTTACGTCAAATAGTAGTTCGTCGTGTACTTGTAGTACTAATTTAGATTGTAAATTTAACACTTTTAGTTGCTTGTGTATGTTAATCATTGCAATTTTTATCATATCTGCTGCTGAACCTTGAATTGGTGCATTGATGGCATTTCTTTCTGCAAAACCTCGGATGGTATAATTTCCTGAATTAATATCTCTGATATATCTTCTACGTTTTAGTAGCGTTTCTACATACTCGTTTTGTTGTGCAAATGCGATTGTATTATCCATGTATTGCTTGATGCCATTATATTGTTTGAAATATTCTTCAATCAATGCGCCTGCTTCTGTTCTAGATATACTCAATCTTTGTGCCAATCCGAATGCTGATATGCCATAGATAATTCCAAAATTAACCATCTTTGCTTTTCTTCTCATTTCGCTGGTAACTTCTTCTAATGCAACATTAAATACTCTTGATGCTGTTGCTGTGTGTATGTCTAAGTTGTCTTGAAATGCTTGTTGCATGTTTTTGTCTCCACTAATTGATGCAACTATTCTCAATTCTATTTGTGAATAATCTGCAGACATTAATTCATAATTTTCGTTTCTTGGAATGAATGCTTGTCTGATTTTTCTTCCACGTTCTGTACGAATTGGTATATTCTGTAAGTTTGGATTGATAGAACTTAGTCTTCCTGTTGCTGCAATGGTTTGGTTGAATGTTGTATGTATTCTGTTGGTTTCTGGATTGATAAGATTTGGAATTGCATCTACATAGGTTGATTTTAGCTTGGTGTACTCACGGTAGTTGAGCAAATATTCTACAATTGGATGCTTGTCTTGTATTTTTGATAAGGTTTCTTCGTCTGTGCTGTATTGTCCTGTTTTGGTTTTTTTGCCTACATAAGGTATTTTCAGATAATCAAATAATACTTCGCCCAATTGTTTTGGTGAGTCTATATTGAATGTTGTATTACTTATTTCAAATATTTTTGTTTGTAGTTCAAGTATCTCAGTTCCAATTTCTTTTGAATATTGATTTAAAAATGACACATCAATATTTACACCTTCGAATTCTGCTTCTGCTAAAACTGGAATTAATTTTGACTCTACATCATAAAATAATTTATTTAATTCTGTGTTATCTATATTATCTTCAAATTTTTGATATAATTGATAAGTAATATCTGCATCTTCTGCTGCGTAATCTTTTACAATCTCTACTGGAACATCACGCATGTTGCCTTGCTTTTTGCCTTTGCTTCCAATTAATTCTGTGATACTTATTGGACTGTAATTCAAATAGTTTTCCGCTAAAACATCCATATTGTGTTTTGCATCTGGCTCCATTAGATAGTGTGCTAACATGGTATCCCACATTATTCCTTTCAATTCTATATTGTATTTTTTTAATACTAATAAATCATATTTTATATTTTGACCTATTTTTATGATTTGACTATCTTCTAATATTGGTTTGAAATATTCTAATATTTTTATTGTGGCATCAAAATCATTAGAAAATGGAATATAATATGCTTGATGTGCTTGAATACTAAAACTAATGCCAACTAATTCTGCCTCAAATGTATTTAATGATGTGGTTTCTGTATCAAAACATATTTTGTTTTGCTTTGCTAATATTTCTGTTAATTGCTTAATTTTTTCTTCTGTATCAATCAGTTCATATTGATGCTCAACACTATGAATATTATTCTGTTGTGGTATTTCGTTTTCTGTATTTATATCATCTTGTTGTGTTGTATCCTGTTGTGCAAATAAATCGTATTGGTTGGTATCATTTTTTGTTGAAGTAGTGTTCGCACTTTTATTAGATATGCTATTCATATCATAATCACTACCTAATATTCTTTTTCCTAATGTTTTAAATTCTAATTCTGCAAAAATGCTTGCTAACTTCTCTTTGTTGATTTCTTTAATTTGAAATAAATTTTCATCAAAATCAATTGGTACATCTATATATACTGTAGCCAAACTTTTTGACATGAATGCTTGTTCTTTTTGCTCTTGCAGTTTATCCTTGAGTTTGCCTTTTACTTGATCTAAGTTCTCGTATATATTTTCTATACTTCCAAACTCTTGTATTAATTTTTTTGCTGTTTTTTCTCCAACGCCTGCCACACCTGGAATATTGTCTACGGCATCGCCCATCAAACCTAAAATATCTATTAGTTGTCTAGGATTTTCGATTTCCCATTTGGCACATATTTCTTGTACACCATATACTTCTGCTGGGTTGCCCATGTATGGTGGACGATGGATAAATATTTTGTCTGTAACCATTTGACCTAAATCTTTGTCCATTGTTACAATATGTGTTTCTATCTGATGCTTTTCTGCTTTTAATGCAATAGTTCCAATAATATCATCAGCTTCGTATCCATCTAATTCTAAAACTGGAATATTGAATGCTTTTATAATTTCTTTGATATATGGTATTGAAAATATAATATCTTCTGGTGTTTCTGCTCTATTTGCTTTATATGCTTCAAACTCTTCGTGGCGCAATGTTGGCGAAATGCTATCAAAAGCACAAGCTATATGTGTTGGTTGATATTTTGTGATGATTTCGTATAATGTATTTACAAATCCTGTGATTGCTGAAACATTTTGTCCTTTGCTATTGAGTAATGGATTTTTTTGAAAAGCAAAATATGCTCTAAAAATCATTGCAAAGGAATCAAATATATATAATTTATTCATATTTTAATCTATTTCTTATTATCTACCTTGCCAAATGATTTCATCTGTATTGGTAGTAAAGTTTATATATCGTGCAAGCACAAAAGATAGTCTGATAATCTATTTAGATAATGAATTAGTATTGGTTGTACTTCTTCTTGTTGTGTAAGTGCAACTACCATTCTTTCTGCTCTACGACAAACTGTGCGTGCAATGTGTGTGTGTGCTGCTATGATATTTCCGCCTGGAAGTATAAAATTTTTTAATTCAGGTAGTTGTGCTTGCCATTGGTCAATTTGTTGTTCCATTTCTGCAATTTGGCTATTGTTTATTTCTGGAAGAATTAAATTCTTTTTGCCATATTCTGCTGCAAGGTGCGTACCTATGTCAAATAATCGTGATTGAATTTTGATTAATTGTGTTTGAATATCACTATGTGTTTTACTTTCATTTAGTAGCGAGACAATAACTCCAATTGTAGAATTAAGTTCATCTACTGTACCATAGCATTCAATTTTTATATCTGCTTTTGATAGTCTTTTTCCACCGTACAGTGCTGTTTCTCCAGTATCTCCTGTTTTAGTATATATTTTCATTTCTACTGGTTGTGTTGTATTTATTTGACTTGATAAATTTATCTCAAATTTATTTCATCACTTTCTATTAATCCATCTCTCAATCTTACAATTCTGTGTGCGTATTTTGCAATGTCTTCTTCGTGTGTAACAATAACTATGGTATTGCCATTTTTTTGAATTTCATCAAACAATGCCATGATTTCGTAAGATGTTTTGGTATCTAAGTTTCCTGTTGGTTCGTCTGCTAAGATTAATGAAGGAAAATTAACTAATGCGCGTGCAACAGCAACTCTTTGTCTTTGTCCGCCAGAAAGTTCGTTTGGTTTGTGCTTTACTCTATCTGCCAAACCAACTTGCTCTAACACTTCTTTTGCACGTTGTTCTCTTTTGTCTTTGCTCCATCCTGCGTATATTAATGGTAATGCTACGTTCTCTAATGTATTTAATCTTGGTATTAGATTGAATGTTTGAAATATAAATCCTATTTGCTTATTTCTAACTTCTGCAAGCTCATTATCTTTCATGCTACTTACATCTATTCCATTGAGTAAATATTTTCCTGCTGTAGGTGTATCCAAACAACCCAAAATATTCATTAGCGTAGATTTTCCTGAGCCAGATGGACCCATTAATGCTACATATTCATTCTTATTTATTTGTAAGTTTACAGTTTTTAAGGCTCGAATTACTTCATCTCCTAATTTAAACTCTCTTCTTATTTGTTGTATATCAATAATAGACATTATTAATAATATGCTTTGTTGTTAATTAATATTTTGTGCCTTTTACAAACTTAGGCACTAAAATATAGTCTTTGTTTTTTAATGGTGCGTTTGCCAATGCTTCTTCTTTAGTAATGTAATATTTTACTTCATCAGTTCTAAATACATTTACATCTTCATTAATAAAAATTAAAGGTTCTACGCCATCTGTGTTTAGTTCATTCAATTTTTCCATAAAGCCTAAAATCTTTGTCAAGTCGCTTTTTATCTCTGTTCTTGATTCTTCAGTATCAAATTTTAGTTTAGAAAGTTTAGCTAGCTTGTCTATCAATTTATCGTCTACCTGCATTGCTCTATTTTTTTATAAAAGTAAGCTATTTTTTTGAATTTGACATGCTTTCTTGGATTTGACTTATTGCTAATGGCACATGTTCCATCACTTTGAAAAAGCCTTTTAAATCTTCTTCATTTAGTTCTGATTTTATTTCTTTTTCTAAATTAAATACTGACTTTAATGCTAGTTTTCTTAAGTTTTTACCATCTTCGGTTAAGCATATATGTACAACTCTTGAATCATCATTACTTTTTTTTCTGAATAATATATTCTTTTGTTCTAATTCTTTCAAAATTCTTGATAAACTATTTGGTTCCATTCCAATGCGTGGTGCAATTTTGGTTACAGGCACACCATCTTCTTCATATAATGCTAACAATACAAATGCCATAGAAATTGTACCACCATATTTTGTAGTCATGTCATTATAAAATTTAGTAATTCCTAACCATGATTTTCTCACATTATAAATTACCATTTTATCAGCTGCTTCTCTGAACAAATCCATATGTGTATTTTTTGTAAAAATAAGTATTGAATTGATAAAATCAATGCATGCATTGAAAAAATAACTTTACAATTAAGAAGTATTGTTTCTTATTAATTGAACTTTTAAAATGCAACTTAGTTGCATTTTAAAATACTTTTTTATATTTTTGCAATCTGAAACATCTGATTCTCATATTAACTAACTTGATATTTTCCTATTCATTTGCATGTAACTTTAGCATTAAAGGTAATATTGTAGATGAACATGATGGAACTGCACTTGCATTTGCAAGTGTGTATATAATTGAAACTAATAGTTTTTACAATAGTAATGAAGATGGTTATATTGAAATTAATGACTTATGCGAGCAAACTTATACATTAGTTGTGGCGCATATAAGCTGTCAGCCTGATACTCAAAAAATATTAGTTAATAAAGACATTAGTATTCAATTGTATTTAGAACATCATACCGAATTGTTGCAAGAAATACAAACAACATCTGATAGAATAAAAGAAGATTTTGGTAATAGTATTAAGCTAAATAGGATTGATTTCTTGAATAACCAAGGAAAAGATATTACTACGATACTTGGCAATATAAATGGAATTAGTATTTTAAAAACTGGTGCTAATATTTCAAAACCAATTGTAAATGGTTTCTTTAATGATAGAGTATCCTTGGTTTATAATGGAATATTGCTCAATACTCAAGACTGGAGTCCAGACCATGCACCAGAACTTGATGCAAATAGTATAACAAAGGCAAATATTATTACTAATAGTAGCTTTGTTGAATATACAACACAAAATACTGGTGCAGTCGTATTACTAGAACAGCAAAATATTTCATTAAGTAAATACAAAAAATTTGGTGTTTTATCTTCATTTCAGACTAATAATCTTGGAACATCAATTTCTACTTTTTGGCAACAATCATTTGAAAAATCATATGGGTTTAGAGTTCAATTTTCATACAAAAAAGCTGCTGACTCAAATACGCCAAAATATAATTTAAGTAATACAGGAAATGAAGAAATAGCTTTTACACTTTTACAAAAAATAAAAATCGGTAAAAATATTGTTGCTGCTATAAATTACAATTATATTCAACAAGAGTTGGGCATTTTGCGTGCTGCACATATTGGAAACATAAATGATTTGAATAATGCCATTGCATCAGATACGCCACTAATTATTTTACCAAGAACTTTTGAAATTTCTAGTCCAAAACAGCACATCAATCACCATCAAGCTGATGCAAAACTAATTTATACACTAAAAAAGAATGCGTTTTTAGAATTTAGAAATAATATTCAACACAATAGAAGAAAGGAATTTGACATAAGAAGAGGTGGTAGATCTAACATTCCTGCATTAGACATGAATTTGCTTACCTATAGTTCGAAAGTAAGTTACAATCATGAAAAGTATGTTGCCAAGAATAATGATTGGTTGTGGATTCACAAATCTGGAATAAATTATCTATATAAAAACAATACTAATAATGCAGAAACTGGTATTGTGCCATTGGTTCCAGACTATATTCAACATAATATTGGCTTATTTTCCACACATGAATTTAATAAACAGAACATCAAAGTTGATGTTGGCGCTAGAATAGAATATAGTTATGCATTGGCATACACTTTTGATAAAAATGCAAATATTATATTTAATAAGTATCGTTTTATACCATATTCTATTTCATCCAATGTTTATATACCTAATAAAATTGTAAATCTTCAAACAGGAATTACTTTAACAACAAAACTACCAAACATGAATGAGTTGCATAGCAATGGTTTACATCATGGTACAGCAAGTATTGAATATGGAAATAGCAAGCTAAAATTGGAAAAAGCATTTCAATGGAATAATATTTTGCAATACAATTATAAAAAATACATACACATCGAACTTTTTTATAGACTACAATACATCAAAGATTACATTTATTTAGCTCCAGATAGTTTGCCAATTTATACCATTCGTGGTGCCTTTCCAGTATTTCATTATATATCAACCAATGCATTAATACAGAATATTGCAATTCAAGCTCAATCTCAGATTTCAACTTTTGCATCCTTGCAAATGAAATATAATATGATAAGAGCAAAAGATTTAACAACTACAGATTATATCATAAATATTCCACCAGATGCTTTGCATGCATCCATCAAGTTTTTTAAAGACTTTAAAAAAGTGACTAATACGTTTGTTGAACTTGAGTCTAAATATGTGTTTAGGCAAAAACGTACACCAACAGAAATGAAAGATTTTAAACCAGCACCAGACAATTATTGGTTACTAAATGCAAATTTAGGTGTTACCTTCAATCTTGGTTCAAACCACAAATTGGTAACTTCATTACAATTTGAAAACATACTCAACAAAACCTATAGAGATTATTTGAATAGACTCAGATATTTTGCAGATGAAGTAGGTTTTAATTCCACTATTAGAATTCAATATTTTTTTAATTGACAATATTAATCATCATGAAGAAAGTATTTTTAGTTTCGAGTATTTTAATGATTATCCTATTTTTTGCACAATGTAAAAAATTACCAAAGCCAGTAAATGAGACAGAACTTATTACAAGAATAGATTTTACCTTCACTGATTCTACTAATCAATCAAAAATATTTTTGTATTGCGTTGATGATGCAATTTACAATAACAGGAAAGATACTATTACTTTATATCCAAATAGGACATACAAATTAGAAATAGAAATCTTTAGTTCTAAGAATACAAATACTATTGATACGATTAGTTACGAAATAGAAGAAGAAGCAACAGAACATCAGCTATTTATTATATCTAAATTAATTAATAACTTTAACTATTTAGATAATGATTCAGATGGAAATCCTTTAGGATTAATTTCTAAAATTACAACAGATAGTACTAAAACGAATACTTTAAGTAATCTAACATTAATACTTAGACATGAACTAAATAAGAATGGAATTGGAGTAAAAGATGGAAATCCAACAAATGCTGGTGGAGGCACAGATATTGACATTTCATTAAAAATAAAACTACAAGAGCAATAATTTAATTTAGTTAAATAAGTATAATTAATTGTTTATCTAATTTTTATGTAATTATAATTAAATTTAAAGTTTAATTATTTCAACAACTAAATTAATCTCAATAAACACACAAATAAACTATTTTCATAAAACAAATATTTCAACTGACTTTGAATAAAATATAAAATTCAATCTAAATATTTGATTTATTCTTAAAATCAATAAACAAAAAAAATTGTACTTTTGTGCTGATGCAAATTTTCGATAATATACTAGACACAATAGGTAATACACCAATTGTAAAACTTAATAAGATTACAGCACATATTCCAGCAACTGTATGTGTAAAATTAGAATATGGAAATCCTGGAAATTCTATCAAAGATAGAATGGCAGTAAAAATGGTGGATGATGCTGAAATTGATGGAAGACTAAAACCAGGTGGCACAATTATAGAATGTACTTCTGGAAATACAGGAATGGGACTTGCCATTGTTGCAGCAGTACGTGGCTACAAATGTATTTTCACATCAAACGACAAACAATCTAAAGAAAAATTTGATATGTTAAGAGCACTTGGTGCAGAAGTTATAGTATGTCCAACAAATGTTGATGCAGATGATGAGCGTTCTTACTATTCTGTTGCAAGAAAACTAGCAAATGAAACTCCAAACTCAGTTTGGCTCAATCAATATGATAACTTATCAAATAGACAAGCACATTATGAAAGCACAGGACCAGAAATTTGGCGACAAACTGATGGGAAAATCACACATTTTGTTGTAGGTATTGGAACTGGTGGCACAGTTACAGGCGTTTCAAAATACTTGAAAGAACAAAATCCAGCAATAAAAACTTGGGGCATTGATACATACGGTTCAATCTTAAAACAATACCACGAAACAGGCACATTTGACCCAAAAGAAATACACAGTTATATTACAGAAGGTATTGGTGAAGATATTATTCCAAAAAACTACGATTTTTCTTTAATAGACTATATAGAAAAAGTAACTGACAAAGAAGCTGCCTTAATGCAAAGAAGATTAGCAAAAGAAGAAGGCTTATTTCTAGGAAATTCTGCTGGTTCAGCTGTACAAGGATTACTACAACTACACGAAAAATTTCCATTAACAAAAGATGACTTAGTAATCATTGTAACGCATGACCATGGCTCAAGATATGTCGGAAAATTCTTCAATGATGAATGGATGAAATCAAAAGGCTTTTTAGACTAGTATTATAATTCAAAAGAAGTCATTATATTAGTGTAATGAATTTCTTGTATAGTAAATCACTAAAATTAGGTATATGCATAATTTTAGCAATAAATGTATCTTGTTACAAACAAAAACAATATGAAGATTTACCAGCCAATGGCGAAATTTCAGTATTAACATATAATGTTGCAGGACTTCCAGAAGGCATCAATAGCGATCAATTCCCAATCAAACATACACCATTAATCAGTCCACTACTTAATGCCTATGATGTAGTTAATGTACAAGAAGACTTTGCATACCATGATATTTTATACAAAGATATTACCGCACCATACAAAACTAAATACGAAGCAAAGAAAGTATTTGGTGATGGATTAAATACTATATCAAAGATACCATTTATAGATTTTAGAAGAATAGCATGGTACTCTTGTGCAAATACAGACTGCCTTACACCTAAAGGTTTTTCTTATTGTAGACTAAGAATTAATGCAGATACCTATATCGACTTATATAATGTACATTGCAATGCTGGTTCTGATGGCAACAGTTTAATTGCAAGAAGAAGTAATATAATGCAATTATCAAATTTCATAAAAGCAAATTCAGCAAATAATGCCATTATATTAATGGGTGATTTTAATTGCAGATATACTAGAACTGGAGATATTATAAGGAAAATTGACAGTTTAGGTCTTACAAATTCATGGATAGAACTAATAAGAAACAATGTTTACCCAAATTTTGATGATAATTCACTTATGAACTGTGATGCACCAACACATCCAGAATGCGAAGTTGTAGACAAAATATTTTATAGAAGTAGTGATAAAATAAAACTTACTGCCACCAAATTTCAATTAGATTCAACATTATTCTATGATGCAGAAGGTACGCCATTATCAGATCATTTTCCAATGTTTACTACATTAAAATACAATGTGTTAAGATAGATTTTTAAAAAATTTACTATCAAAAATAAAATATATAATTACAAAATAATTATATTAAATACTTGTTAAAAAAACAATAACCATTACAAGAAATTAAAAAAATATCACTATTTTTGGTTACTTAAAAATAATAGTATGGATTCTAATTTAAGCAGAAGAAAATTTGTAGGTTTATCTACAATGGCATCAATAGCAGCTTTAGGTGGTACAACATTTTCACTTTCAGGCTGTAAAAAGGATGACACAGTCGAAGACAAAGAAATAGAAGCTATAGTTGTAGGTTCTGGGTTTGGTGGCTCAGTTGCGGCACTTCGCTTAGCTGAAAAAGGCATTAAAACATTAATGTTTGAAATGGGCAAACAATACCAAGTATCAAGTAATAAAAATGTTTTTTCTAATACTTTACAACCAGATGGAAGAGCATGCTGGTTGAAATCAAAAACGATAGCACCAGTTGTTGCCATACAGTTTAAAATAGATAAATATGTAGGTGTACTTGATAGAGTAGAATTCGACTCAAGTTATATGAGAATTTTTAGAGGCACATGTTTAGGTGGTGGCTCAGTTGTATATGGTGCTATGTTGCCATATGCAAGACCAGAATTTTGGGATGAATATTTTCCATATGTATCATATAATGATATGGTGAGCAAATGGTATCCAAAAGTAAAAAATGTTCTAAATTTTAGTGAAGTTCCAGATGATTTATTAAACTCAGATGTATATCAATATGCAAGAGTGGGCTTAGACCATTGTGAAAAAGCAGGCATGCAAAAAGTAATGTTGAATGCTGGAGTAGATTTTGATGTAATCAGAGGTGAGGTAAATGGTTCTGTAAAGAAAGCATCTATTCAAGGTGATTTATTATATGGTGCAAACAATGGTTATAAAAATAGCTTAGATAGAAATTACCTTCCAGCAGCTGTTGCAACAGGAAACTTAACAATAAAAACCTTAAGTAGAGTTGACCATGTAAGACAACTTCCTGATGAAAGATACGAAGTAAATGTAGAAACTATAAATGAAATAGGTGAAGTAGTAGAAACTAAGACATACATTACAAAACATTTATTTATTAATGCAGGCGTTGTAGGTACGATGCAAATATTACTTAAGTCAAAACATTTAGGTGGCTTACAATATTTGAATGATGAAGTTGGTAAAAATTGGGGAAATAATGGAAACATTATGGCAATGCGTACTGCATTAAAAGAGAAAACAGGTGCAACACAATGTGCAGTTCCTGTTACTGCTTATGGTTTCTTAGACAATCCACATGCGCCAATGCTAGCAGAACAAGCACCATTTCCAATTGGTATGGAGTTAAATCAATTACTAACATTAGCCATTACAAAAAATCCAGAAAGAGGATATTTTGAATACAATCCAAGTAAAGATAGAGCAGAATTACATTTTGACCACTCACAAATGGAAATATCAAGAAGAGCAATGCAAGAATTTATAGATAGATTAAACGCTGCAAATGGTGGTGTTTTGGATAAGACTTGGTATTTTGACGGAAAAGGATTTGGCGATAATTTCACTTATCATCCATTGGGTGGCGCAGTATTAGGCAAAGCTAGCGATACTTATGGTAGATTGAAAAATTATAAAAATCTATATTGTTTAGATGGTTCTATGATTCCAGGATTTACATCATGTGCCAATCCAGCATTAACTATCGCAGCATTAGCAGAAAGAAATATGGAGACAATATTAGCCGAAGATTTTGCTTAACTTACACATTAAAAATAAAATTTGAAGAGAAGAAAATTTATTGGCTTATCTGCATTAGCAACAGCATCATTTTATGGCTCTACTATTATTAGTACTGTTTCTTGCAAGAAAGATAAACAAAAAACGGATACGAACTACCAAGCAATTGTAGTAGGTTCTGGTTTTGGTGGTTCTATAGTTGCATTACGTTTAGCTGAAAAAGGCATCAATACCTTACTTATTGAAATGGGTAAATTCTATGATGTAACTCAACAAAAAAACACATTCTCATCAAACTTACCACCAGACAAAAGATCTACGTGGTTAAATAATAAATCAGAATTACCATTTGGTCCAAACTTGGGTTGGAAAGATAAATACACAGGTGTGTTAGATAAGGTAGAGTTTCCGAATATGAATATTTATCGAAATATTTGTTTAGGTGGAGGTTCTATTTCTAATGGTGGTGTACTATTTGCACCTACTGAGCAACATTTTTCGCAATACATTTCAAATGAAATAAATTATAGCCAATTAGCAAATACTTATTTTCCAAGAGTAAAGCAGATGCTACAAGCAACACCAATGCCAGCAGATTTATTTAATTCTGAGCATTATAAATTTGCACAAGTAGCTAAAGAACATGCATTAAATGCAGGTTACAATGTATTGCATGCAGATTCATTTTATAATTTTGATATTTGGCGTAAAGAAACTCAAGGCGAAATAGAAAAATCTGCGCTAAATGGTGAACTATTGTATGGAAACAACAATGGCATAAAAAACTCATTAGATAGAAACTATTTAGCTGAAGCATTAGGTACTGGAAAGCTAACTATCAAGACTTTATCAAAAGTTACAGATGTATCATTTTCTACAACAACTGAAAAATATCAAGTTGAAGTAGAAACAATATCTGATACTGGTGTACTTTTAGATAAGCAAGCTTTTAATAGTGAATACCTTTTTGTGTGTGCTGGTAGTGTAGGTACTTCTGAAATTTTAGTAAAAGCAAGAGAAAAAGGTAATTTACCAGAACTAAACTTAGAAGTTGGAAAAGGATTTGGTAGTAATGGAAATGCTTTTGCAATTAGAAACAACATCAATAAACCAACTGGCAATATACATACAAGTCCACCAACACTTTCTATTTTAGATTATGATAATCCAATAGCACCATTGACTGCTATGCAAGATATTTTTCCAATTGGAATAGATTTACGCATATTATTGATGGTTGGTCAACCTTATAATGAATATAGAGGCAAATTTAATTTTGATACCAGCAACAATAATTTTAGTTTGGATTGGGCAGCAAATGGCATGGACCAACCGAAAGCTGCCATGCGTTATTTTATAGATAGATTGAATAGTGCAAATGGAAGTGGCTTAGATACATTATTTATCAAATCTGGCGTATCAGACAATTTTACCTATCATGCATTAGGTGGTTGTGTATTAGGCAAATCTTCTGATATGTTTGGTAGACTAAATGGTTATAAAAAACTATATGCTATTTGTGGTAGTATGCTGCCTGGAAATTCTGGTTTAGTAAATCCTACCTTAACAATTGCTGCGCTTGCAGAAAGAAACATTGAACAAATATTAAAAGAAGACTTTTCATAAGTTTTAATAAAAAAGCGCCCTGAAAAATCAGAGCGCTTCGATAAGTTTTTATTAGACTATTCTTATTAATATTCTAAAACTCTTGGAAGTTCTTTTGCTTCTGCAACCCATTTTTCTACTTCAGCTAAAGATGGTGTTCTTCTTGTTAAGTTTTTTTCTTTGTTTACTTCTTCCATTTTTGCAGTTAAGTTGTCTGCTCTTCTTTGTGCTAATTCAGGAACTGTGTCTACTCCAGCAGCTTCTAACAATTCTGAGAACTCCTGTCCTACTCCAGTAATTCTGAATAAATCTGCCATGTTTGCAAATTTAAGAATTTGTTTTTCTGATACACCTGATGCTTCTGCTAATGCTTCTCTTTGTTTTTTTGTTTTACAAGCATCTAATAATTTGTCTGTAGAACTTACGCCAGCTGCTCTTAATTTTTCGCCTAATGCTGGTCCGATGCCTTCTATTTCTTCAATTTTGTAGTTTGCCATAACGTTTTTTTATTTTATTATTTAAAAATATACAATTATTCTGTAAGTATTTCTTAATTAATCTAAAGTTTTGATTTTTTCAAACATATTCATTCTTGCATAGATTTCTTTTAAGGCACTTTTTATTTGCACTAAATTTTTATCCATACTGTATGCTTTTTCAAAATATGGCATTGCTTTATTAAACAATGCGTTTCTTTTTGCTTGAATTAATTCATATTTCAAATTCTCATTTACTTTAGATACTTTTTCTTTTAATGCATTTTTATCATTTGCATAATTATTAAAACTATTAATTAATGCTGATAAGTTTTGTTCTTTCAATGCTGCTTTTATTTCATCTAAAGTAACAATGTCTGTTGCAACAAATTCTGCAATCGTACTGTCTAATCTTGCTGGCGTATCATCATTAATTACTTTATTAATTTCTACTGCTTTATTAAAATACATGGCGCCTGCATTAAACATAGCATCAGTATATTTTGGATTATTTTCTATTGCTTTGTCGTAGTATTTTATAGCCTCATGATATCTTTGTAATTGCTCATTCAACACTGCCATATTAAATAATAAAGTTGGATTATTTGGGTCAGTTTTCAATGCATTATTTATCTCTGCAACTGCTTCGTCTGTTTTGTTGTTTTGTATATAGTAATTTAGTTTAGATACTTGTAGTGATTTGCTATCTGGAAACATTTTTAAACCTTCATCTAATGTACTTAAGAACTTAGGATTGTTATCTTGTTGATATAAATCTACTAATGTTTCGTATACAACTTTGTTTTTGTATTTTAATGCAACCAATCTCTCTAATAAATGAATAGACTCTTTTTTTAATCCACCATTGTGTGCTGCCAATGATGTTGCATAGATTGCACTAGTATCTATTGTTTTAGTTAAATTGTTTTTAGTAAGGAAATCATTAAGCACAACTGCTTCATTAAATTTAAGATATGCTTCTGCCCATTTTTCGCTTTCAAATCTTGACAAACCTTCTGTGAAAAAGTAAGAACCAATTTGCTCTTAAGATGGTGCTACTGCATTTTTCTTTTTTGGATTTGTTTCTAATTCATACGCTTTTAGGTAAGTTGCTTTTGCATCTTCTAAAGCTGTTGGCGTTTGTGTAAAAAATATCTTTCCTTCATAAATTGATTTATAGATATCTCCTTTTAGTTGCCATGCTTTTACTGTTTGTTGCGTTTCTGCATCAGTCAAAGCTTCATCTATATTTTTTTTTGCTTCTTGAATTTTGCCTTCTGTTAATGCAAATTGAGCGCTATTTACCTTTCCTTTCTGTGCAAATGTGCTTACAGAAACTAGTAATAACATTAATAAAATTAAATTGATTTTCTTCATATTATTCTTTATTATCGTTTATTTCAGAATTAGATTCATTATTTTCTACAGAATTATTGTCAATTTCTGTGCCATTTTCATTTTCCTCTTCTTCCTCATGTTGTATTTTTGTTACAGCAGCAATAGCATCACCATCTTTTAATTTTATTAAGCTCACACCTTGTGTATTTCTACCCATTGTTCTTACATTGCTCAAGCCAATTCTGATGGTTAATCCAGATTTATTGATGATCATTAAATCATTTTCATCTGTTACTGCATTTATAGCAATTAACTCTCCTGTTTTGTCTGTAATATTTAATGTAGTAACACCTTTTCCGCCTCTTGATGTAATTCTATAGTCTTCTAACAATGAACGTTTGCCGTAGCCATTTTCAGACACTACCATTATATCTTCTGGACTTTCTGCTGTTGTATCTACGCAAACCATACCTATTAGTTCATCTGCTTCGCCACGTAAGGTAATACCACGCACACCTGAGCCAGTTCTTCCTATTGCTCTTGCTTCGCTTTCATCGAAACGCACTGCACGACCAGATTTTGAACCTAAAATAATTTGGCATTTGCCATTTGTAATTGCTGCGGTTACCAACTCGTCTCCTTCTCTTACTGTAATTGCATTTACACCATTTTGTCTTGGTCTTGAGTATTCTCTTAATGATGTTTTCTTTACAGTACCTTTTTTAGTTGCCATAATAATAAAATGTGAATCTAAAACTTCATCACTTTTTAAATCTGCAACATTAATGAATGCTTTTACGTTGTCATCTTGAGTAATATTGATAATATTTTGTATTGGTCTACCTTTTGATGTTTTATTGCCTTCAGGAATTTCATATACTTTTAGCCAATAGCATTTGCCTTGCTCTGTAAATAGCAACAGATAATTGTGCGTAGATGCTACGAAAATATGTTCTATAAAGTCTTCATCACGTGTTTTGCCACCAACTGATCCTTTTCCACCTCTGTTTTGTCTTTTATATTCATCTAAAGATGTACGTTTTACATAACCTAAGTGCGAAATAGTAACTACCATTTCTTCTTCTGCTATCATATCTTCGTAAGAAATATCATCGCCATAAGTAACTATTTCCGAACGTCTTTCATCACCGTATTTCTTTTTTACTTCAGCAAGTTCTTCTCTTATTATTTCAAATCTCAGTTCTATTTTAGCTAAAATATTTTTCAATTTAGCTATCAATTCCATAATTTGTCTATACTCTTCTTTAATTTTTTCGATTTCCATTCCTGTTAATCTTTGCAATTGCAAAGCAAGAATTGCTTTTGCCTGAATTTCAGATAATTGAAAACGATTCATTAAGTTATCTTTCGCTTCTTCAGGATTTTTAGAATCTCTAATTAATTGAATAACTTCATCAGTAATAGATTTATTTTCTAAAACAATCATGAAGCCTTCTAATATATGTGCTCTTTTTTCTGCTTGTTCTAACTCAAATTGAGTTCTTCTTGTAACTACTTCTAATCTAAAATCTACGAAATGCTTAATCATATCCTTTAGATTCAGCATTTGTGGTCTACCATTTACAAGTGCTATATTGTTTGTACTAAAACTTGTTTGTAGTGGTGTATAGATGTATAAATTATTTAATACAACATTGGGAATTGCATCTCTTTTTAAATCGAATACAATACGCAAACCATCTTTGTCTGATTCGTCTCTAATTTCTGCAATACCATCAATTTTCTTTTCATTTACCAACTCAGCAGCTCTAGTTGTAATCATTTTTGGCTGAACTTGATATGGTATTTCAGTAATAATAATTTGAGTTCTGCTATCTTTGTTTTCTTCAATGGTAGCTTTTCCACGTACTCTTATCTTTCCTCTTCCTGTTCTAAATGCTTCTTTTACACCTTCGTAGCCATAAATAGTACCACCTGTTGGAAAGTCTGGTGCTTTGATGTATTGCATTAACTCGTCAATGGTAATATCATTATTGTCTATGTATGCAATTGTTCCATCAATAACTTCTGCTAAATTGTGTGGCAACATATTGGTAGCCATACCTACTGCAATACCTGATGCACCGTTTACTAAAAGTTGTGGTATTCTTGTTGGTAAAACTGTTGGCTCTTGTAATGAATCGTCGAAGTTGTTTTGGAAATCTACTGTATTTTTATCAATATCTTCGAGCATATCCTCAGCAATTTTCTTAAATCTTGCTTCGGTATAACGCATTGCTGCTGGTGGATCACCATCTATAGAACCAAAGTTACCTTGACCATCTACCATTGGATAACGTAAACTCCAAGGTTGTGCCATACGTACCATGGTATCGTACACTGAACTGTCGCCGTGCGGATGGTATTTACCTAAAACCTCTCCTACTATACGTGCTGATTTTTTGTATGGTTTATTGGATGCTAAACCAAGGTCTAACATTCCATATAAAACTCTTCTGTGTACTGGTTTTAAGCCGTCTCTAACATCTGGTAGAGCACGAGAAACGATAACAGACATAGAGTAATCTATGTAAGCTGTTTTCATTTGGTCTTCTATGTTAATTGGGATAACTCTGGGCAAATTTTCGTCTAATTCTTCTGACATAATTTATACTGTTATTTAAACGACCAAGATACAAAAAAGTTATGAGATTTTTAAATTAGATATCCACAAAAAATACCTTATTTTTCTATACTTTTAACATCTATTGGGTAAAAATAATCATGACAAAAAATGTCTTAAAAATTAACTAAATAAACTACTATTTACTTGCTATGGTTTAAAACTTTAATTTGCTAAATATTTTATTGTTTTTGACAAAATACTCGTACAAAATACTTTTGGGATATATGCCTACTTTATTGATAGCAGAGATTTTGTTTGTTTCAATAAAATTTTCGTTTGCCAGTCGTTTTTGGTCGTATGTTGCAATTTCATTTTTATATTCTTTAATTGCATTTAATATGGCTTTTGCTTCTTCTTTATTTCCTTTTATATATGCAACAAATGCTGCTAATCTATCTAAAAAGTTTCTTGAAAAATAAATTGTATTTAATTCCTTAGAACTTAGATTTTTTCTGAGCATAAATCTATTATTTCTAAAGTTTAAGAATGTTTTTCTTGGATTTGATTTATTTAAAGTGCCTCCACCAACATGATACACCACACTTTTATGCGCATACATTATTTTGTAGCCTAAGTTTTTTATACGCCAACACAAATCAATTTCTTCCATATGTGCAAAAAAATCGGCATCAAAACCACCTACACGATGAAATATATCTGCTCTGATAAAAAGACAGGCACCACTTGCCCAAAATATCTCAGAATTGTAATCATATTGTCCTTTGTCTTGCTCTACTGTATCAAATATTCTTCCTCTGCAAAATGGATAGCCAAATTTATCTATAAATCCGCCAGCAGCACCTGCGTACTCAAATTCTGATTTATTGTGATAAGCTAATAATTTGGGTTGCGCCGCAGCAACCTGTTCATCATCAAATATTGGCAATAAATTTTCTATCCAGTTTTTACATACTTCTACATCAGAATTTAACAAACAATATATATCTGCTTTTATATGTTTTAATGCCTCATTATAACCACCAGCATATCCTGTATTATTTTCATTCTGAATAATTGTTATTTGTGGGAATTTATTTTTTATAAAATCGATAGAATCATCAGTAGATGCATTGTCTGCAATTATTATTTCTGCCTCTGGATAAGTGGTATGCTGAATAACGTTTGGCAAGAACTTCTCTAGCCAATTCTTTCCATTATAATTTAATATTACAATTGCAACTTTCAAAATAGATAATGTACTAATATAGAAAATATTTTCAATTTTACTTGTGACTTATGCATATCTCAACATAGTTTTATTTTGATGGTAGTAGATGTTTTTAGAACGATACTTATTGTATTTACTTTTTTCTTGATAAAATATTTGCATTTACTTTCTTTGTCTTGATACAAGAATGTAATACTTACTTTTTTTCTTGATAAAAAAAGTAACAAAAAAATCAAGTTCAAGCTGAGGCACTTTGCCATGCTCTTGGCTTCAGCTCGAAAAATCTTACTTCTTTAAATCATCTTGTTGGTTTTGTTTGTGCTTGTTTAGTGTTTGTATTATAACATAAATATCTTGCTGTGTCTTTTTTGCACGATGATTTCAGCCGTTTCGATTTTTCTTCGCCACGTGCTAACGCTTGAACGTTCTTTATGCAAAACTTTCTTTACGCTCGACTCATATTTTCTTAACGCTATTTTTCTGATGCCAATTTCTTTTTCTTATATCAGAATATAATTTCAAGCGTTTCGATTATTATTCGTCACGTACTGACGCTTGAACGTTTTATAGCATAAATGCTGTAGAGGTTGTTTCGCTTGTTTTTTTGTTGTTAATATAAACACTCAATATTTTCTATTTTATCCACAATATTGTATATTGTATTTCTTATCGTTACTTTTGTACAATGAATATTGCAGAAAATATTAAAAAAATTAGAGTATCTAAAGGACTTAAACAAATTGAAGTTGCTAATTTTATTGGTGTAGATAAATCTGCATATAGTAAAATTGAAAAAGGGCTAAGAGCTATTACTATTGATGAACTTCAAAAAATGGCTCAGCTTTTTAATACTACAACTGACCAAATTATTAATTATGACGGTCAAATTCCTAAAGAAATATCTATTGAAGACAAGAACACAACAGAACAAATTAGACTAATTCAACAATTGGAAGAAGAAGATAAACAGACTGTTTTTAAAATTATTGATAAAATGCTCACAACTAAACGATTTAAAACTTTCTTTGAACAAAATTTACAAACAGCTAAATAATATCAATTATGAAAACTATTAATATTAAAGCATATACAGATGACAGTTCACAAATTGATGCACTAAAAGCATTTATGACTGCCCTTAAAATAAAATTTGAACTTACTAACGAAAAACCTTATAACCCTGAATTTGTAAACAAAATATTGGAAAGTAAAAAACAAGTTGCTGATGCTAAAGTTACTCGTGTAAAAAAAGAAGATTTAAATAAATTTCTTGGCATATAATGGGCTACCATCTAGATTTTTCTAAGCAGTCTATTGATGATATTGATTTATAAAAAATCTGGGAATATTGCTATCCTTAAAAAAATACATGCTTTGTTATTAGAACTTACTGAACATCCTTTTACTGGAACTGGAAAGCCAGAACCACTTAAATATGAACACGCTGGTTTATGGTCGCGTAGAATTAATAAAGAACATAGACTTGTTTACTCTGTTCAAGATGATACTGTTGTTATTGTTCTTTCTGCTAAAGGACATTACTAATATTTTACAAAACCTCATATTTTTTTTGTATTTATTTCAAGTATTTGCATTTACTTTCTTTGTCTTGATACAAGAGTGTAATACTTACTTTTTTTCTTGATAAAAAAAGTAACAAAAAAATCAAGTTCAAGCTGAGGCACTTTGCCATGCTCTTGGCTTCAGCTCGAAAAATCTTACTTCTTTAAATCATCTTGTTGGTTTTGTTTGTGCTTGTTTAGTGTTTGTATTATAACATAAATATCTTGCTGAGTCTTTTTTTGCACGATGATTTCAGTCGTTTCGTTTTTTCTTCGCCACGTGCTGACGCTTGAACGTTCTTTTATTTTATTCTTTATTTTCTTAACGCTATTTTTCTGATGCCATGATAGTCGACGGTCGACAGTCAGCTGAGTGTTGACGCTTGAACATTTTATAAATTTATTCTTGAAATTGCTTAATGTCATTGCCTTGAAAAAGGCAATCTTCTAATTCTAAGTAATAATGAGATTACCACTTTCGTGGTAATGACAATTTCTCTGCTATAATTTTAAACTTATTTCTTGATGAATTTTGTATTTACTTACTTTACCTTGGATAACACCTGTTTGAGGCGAGGAAGTTTTAACTGGTAGTACTACCAATTATAAAATTTTAAAAACGGATAGCATAAATGCAAGAACAGTACGCAAGCAATATAACCAACAACAATGTTGTATAGCTTAGATGCTGAATTGAAGCTATATTTTATAGCAAACAAATTAAAAAATTTAAACTATTTATTTTAACCACGAAGTACGCAAAGTTGGCACTGAAATAAGACAAATAAATTAGCGCATACCAATAATTTTATACAACAAAAAATACTAACATATAAATACTTGATTTTTATTTATGTACGGATAACCGAACACTTTATAGCATAAAAGCTGTAGAGGTTGCTGGGTTGTTTTTACGTTGGTTAAAAACCAACGTGGGCGTGAGTCCCTTATAAATTTTTTGCTGTCGGAATGTGATAAATATGGCAAACAAAAACCGCAAATTATTCCGTCAAATTTAGTGTTGAGTTCGTTGATATTTCGGCTGTCCATAATGGAAAAACTTGCGGTGGGGTTATTCTTTTTCGCAAGTTCAATCATATTTGGAGCAATGTCAATTCCAAAAATGTCAAAATCGGGTCTTTGTGATAAAAGATATTTTGTGATGTTCGCAGGTCCGCAACCAACTTCCAATATTTTTGAATTGTTTTTTTCAATGAATTACAGATAAAATCGTATGTTTCATTGTACAAATCCAAGTCCATAAATTTGTCTTGATATTGTGAAGCAACCTTGTTCCAAGTATCAAAAGTTTCTTGATATTTATCCATTTTCGACAAGTTTTTCTTTTACACTTGTGTTAGCCAACAACGTAATTCCAAGCCAAAAGCTCGGTGCAAGTGCTATTGCAGGTATCATAAACGGAAAATAATAATTTTGAAAACCTGTCTGCCTTTGTTGGTTTTTAACCAACAAACTACAAATTCTTCATAACGTCATTCAACTAATATAATATTTATTTTCTGGATTTATTACAAGTATTTGCATTTTCTTTCTTTGTCTTGATGGAATTGTTTAATGTCATTGCCTTGTAAAAGGCAATCTCCTAAATCTAAGTAATATGAGATTACCACTTTCGTGGTAATGACAATAACATTTCTATAATTTTAGACTTTATTTTCCTAACAACGTTTGCTTTTACGAAAAAACAACTTTTGTTTATTTATTAAATTACTTAGTCTTTCCTATTTTATGTCCGACTGTGGCATAGAATAACAAATACAAATAGCACGGAATCATAATACAATAGGCTAATTGTAGGTTTCCTATAATGGTAGAAAACTGTGCGTACAATGGTGGTAATACTGCACCACCTACGATGCCCATAATTAAAAATGCTGAGCCTATTTTTGTGAACTTTCCTAATTTCTCAATGGCTAATGGCCAAATTGCTGGCCACATTACTGAATTTGAAAAACCTAATAGCATAAAACATACAATTGCTGTGCTTCCTTTTGTGAACATAGATAATACTACCAAAATTATACTTAAAACTGTAAGAAACAGCATAGCTTTTTGCTGTGATATGAATTTTGGTATGGCTACAATATTAAATACATAGCCTGCCAATAATGCATAGCCTGTGTAGGTTGGGAAGTTTTTAGCCATATCTAGTTTATAACCTCTGCCTTTGTTGGTTTTTAACCAACAAACTACAAATTCCCATAACCTTCATTCAACTTCTGCCTTTGTTGGTTTTTAACCAACAAACTACAAAGCATATAATCATAGCTATCTACTGTATTTGTTGCTTCGTAAAATGCTTTTCTTTTATCATTTTCTTCTTTTGATGCACCCCAGTAAAACCACCCATAAGCCATTTGTCCCTCATGCGCTGTCTTTGTTGGTTTTTAACCAACAAACTACAAATTCCCATAACCTTCATTCAACTAATATAATATTTATTTTTTGTATTTGTATTACTTTCCTTCGTGCATCTTGATGTTTAGCATCCTTTTGGCAATTCGGTATAATCGCAAAGACTATCAATCAACTTTGCTGTTTCTGATGAAAGCCTCTCTTCTTTTTGTAAGTATTCTTCTAATTTCATCAATTATTTCTTTTTCCCTTGTTTGATGCTTCTTCTTTGCTTAATTGGATTTCTAATTGTTCAACAGTTGGTAACTGACTTTTAAATTTTTTAGGTAAAGCCTGTGTCAGTTTATATTCGCTAATGCCAATTGGTTTTTGAATATCACGCAAAGAATACTCGGCATCTATCTTGTCTTTATGCTTGCAAAGAATTAAGCCGATACTTGGATTATCCTGTTCGTGTTTAAGTTGACTGTCTATTGCCGAAAGATAGAAATTCAATTTGCCTGCATATTCGGGTTTGAATTTTCCCGATTTCAATTCAACCACAACGAAACAACGCAAGTGAAGATGATAAAAAAGCAAATCAATAAAATATTCGTTGTCGCTTACTGTGAGTGAATATTGTCTGCCCACAAACGCAAAACCTTTTCCCAACTCCAACAAAAATTGCGTAATGTGTTGCAGCATTGCATTTTCAATTTCCCGTTCCAACGCATCATCTTCTAAACCTAAAAAGTCAAAATTGTATGGATTTTTCAACGTTTCGGTTGCTAACTGCGATTGCAGTTGCGGTAATGTGTTTTGAAAATTGGTAATTGATTTTCCTTTTGCCTGATAGTATTTGTTTTTGATTGAAATTTCTAACTGCTCTCTGCTCCAACCGTTTTCTGCTGTTGCATTGCTGTAAAACAAAGCTTCTTTTGTGTTTTTAATTTTGGAAATAATAAGGCGGTTATGTCCCCACGGAATTTGTGCCACAGCTTGTGGCACAAATTCAAATACGGTGCTGTAAAATAAATACCATTGCCGAATGGCATATAAATTTCTTCTTGAAAAACCGTTGATGTCGGGAAAACTCAATTTTAAATCAGTTGATAACTGTTCCAAAACATTGTCGCCCCAATTCGCTTCTTGTTGTTTGTTTACAATGTCTTTTGCCAAATCCCAATACAATTCAATAAGTTGTGTGTTTACTGTTACGGCAGCCTTTAATTGAGCCGATTTTATTTTTCGCTTAATGGTTTCAAACCATTTATGATATTGTTTTGATTGTATTTCCTGTTGCTTTGGCATTATATCTATGTATTTACCTTGTCAATGCAAAGTTAGAAATTATTTATTTTGTTGAGCCTGAAAGGTCTGTCCTTTTTGTATGTTTTGGGTAGTAGGTTGACTTGGCTCTTCTTTCCTCCGTCTCCGACAGGTGTTATCACCTATCGCCTTATTTCCTTGTCTTTTATCCATGTTTTATACTTATTCATTTGTTATAAAACTCCATCTACTTTTATTTAACTTATACCAATCTCTGCCTTTGTTGGTTTTTATGCAACAAACTACAAATTTTCATAACCTTCATTCAACTAATATAATATTTATTTTTTGTATTTATTTCAAGTATTGGTATTTACTTTCTTTGTCTTGACACAAAGAAAGTAACAAAGAAAAATCAAGGCATCAGAAAAATCACGCTAAAAATATTCGTCTTCGCTAAAAGTTTTTAAACTTGTTCTGCTTCTCCAAAGCAGAACTTCAAACAGCAAAACTTTCTTTACGCTCGACGCTTATTTTCTTAACGCTATTTTTCTGATGCCGTTTGGTGGTTGGCAGTCGGCTGTTGACAGTCAGCTGAGTGCTGATGCTTGAACGTTTTATTACTTCTTTCTTGATAAAATTATTTAATGTCATTGCCTTGTAAAAGGCAATCTTCTAATTCTAAGTAATAATGAGATTACCACTTTCGTGGTAATGACAATAACATTTTTATAATTTTAGACTTTATTTTCCTAACACCGTTTGCTTTTACGAAAAAGCAACTTTTGTTTATTTATTAAATTACTTAGTCTTTCCTATTTTATGCCCGACTGTGGCATAGAATAACAAATACAAATAGCACGGAATCATAATACAATAGGCTAATTGTAGGTTTCCTATAATGGTAGAAAACTGTGCATACAATGGTGGCAATACTGCACCACCTACAATACCCATAATTAAAAATGCTGAGCCTATTTTTGTGAACCTTCCTAATTTCTCAATGGCTAATGGCCAAATTGCTGGCCACATTACTGAATTTGAAAAACCTAATAGCATAAAACATACAATTGCTGTACTTCCTTTTGTGAACATAGATAATACCACCAAAATTATACTTAAGACTGTAAGAAATAGCATAGCTTTTTGCTGTGATATGAATTTTGGTATGGCTACAATATTAAAAACATAGCCTGCCAATAACGCATAACCTGTGTAGGTTGGGAAGTTTTTAGCCATATCTAATTTATAACCTAAATGTTCGCCGAAACCAATAAATGTATCGTAACTAATAACTTCTACGCCAACATAGAAGAAAATAGCTAATGCACCTAACAATAGATATGGGAACTGCAATACTGAAGTTCGCTCATCTTTATGTTCTTTGTTTTGGTCTTCTACTTCTTCTGGTGGCTCTGGCATATTGATAAAATAAATAACAACTGCCAATACTAATAATGCTGATGCTATAACAATGTATGGCATCACCACTCTATTGGCTAAATTATCTAATAATGCTTCTTTATCATTTCCTGTAAGTACTAATAGATTAGCTTTGATTTCGTCTGCATTTTTGAGTGCAATGCCACCCAAAACGTATATGGCAAGAATGCCTGCAATTTTATTACAAATTCCCATTATAGAAATTCGTTGAGCTGCACTTTCTATTGGTCCAAGTATAGTAACAAAAGGATTAGATGCTGTTTGCAATAATGCTAATCCAGTACCAATGATGAATAATCCTGTTAAGAATAAGGTGTATGTTCTTGTTTGTGCAGCAGGAATAAATAGTGCTGCACCAATTGCCATTACCAATAAGCCGAGTGACATTCCTTTTTTAAATCCAGTAATTTTTAAGATATAAGATGATGGTATTGCCATAATAAAATAGGCAGCAAAAAATGCAGATGCAACAAAGTAAGATTGAGTATCGTTTAGTTCGCATGCAATTTTTAGGTAAGTAATTAGTGTACCATTTGCCCACGTAATAAATCCGAAAATGAAAAATAGAATTCCAATAATGCCAATTTGAAATATTACACTTTTATTGTTGTTATCGTTCATAATGATTTTTTATAATATCTCAAAGATATACGAAATTTCAGATAATTCTACCAAATAAAAATGAATATGATTATATTTGAGTAATTTTAGTATAATGAACAAAATAATTATAATATCTATTTTATTGCTACAAGCTATTGTGCTACAAGCACAAGGCACTTACATTCCTTTAGGTTCTCAAACATATCACTACATAGATAGATTTGAAATAAAAACTGGTTTAATTGAAGGTCTGCACTCATCCAACAAACCATATGATAGAAAAATGGTAATGGACTATATTGGAAAAGTAGATACTGGCGATATAGAAATAGAATTAACGAAAATGGATGAAAAAAACATCAACTATATCTATAAAGATAATTTTGAGTTTGACTTAGATGAAACTATTGAAAGAAGAGATAGAGCTATACTTGGCTTTATGTACAAACATCCAGCACATTTAATGAGTGTTGAGTTGCCACATTTCAAAGCGAGCATTGACCCAGCCGTGTATATTAGAATGGGTAATGATTTTAGTGAAAAGGATTTTAAAATTTTTAACTCCAAAGGATTTGAACTCAGAGGACAAATTGATAATTGGTTTGGTTTCTATGCGCAGTTTTTGTCTGAGCAAGGAAGATTTCCAAATTATATTGGAAATTATGTAAAAGAAAATAAAGTTGTGCCAAGAGCTGGATATTGGAAGGAATACAAAAATGGTGGTTTTGATTACTTTTTGGCAAAAGGTTATGTAACATTTACACCATCAAAACATATACATTTTCAATTTGGCTATGACAATAATTTTATTGGTGATGGTATTCGTTCTATGTTTTTGTCTGATTTTACAAATAACTATATGTTCTTTAAAATCAATACGAATGTTTGGAAATTTAATTATGAGAATATCTTTGCTGAGCTTACAAAATATTATGGTCATGGTGGTGATGGCTTGCTAGGAAAAAAATATATGGCGATGCACCATTTAAGTTTTAATGCTACAAGATGGCTGAACTTAGGAATTTTTGAATCTGTGGTATTTTCTAGAGAAAATCATTTTGAGCTACAATACTTAAATCCATTAATTTTTTATCGTTCTATAGAACAAGCATTGGGTTCGCCTGACAATGCATTCATTGGCTTTGATTTGAAAGCTAACTTTGCTAAACATTTCCAAATATATTCTCAATTGCTTTTGGATGAATTTAATTTCTCTAAAGAATTTTCTGTGCCTGGAAAAGGCAAATTCTATGGATTATTTCATCCAAATAAATGGTGGGGAAATAAGTTTGCTGCACAATTTGGTATAAAATATATTGATGCGTTTGGTGTAGACCATTTAGATATACAATTGGAAGGCAATGTGAGTAGACCATATACTTATAGTCATACTGATACTGTAACATCTTGGACACATTACAATCAACCATTAGCACATCCATTGGGTGCAAATTTTAAAGAAATTATTGCTGAAATAAAGTATCAGCCTATTCAACAATTGTTTTTATCTACTCGATTTATTTATAGTAAGGTAGGTGAAAGTACCAAAACAGAGAACTGGGGCAATAATCCAATTAGACCTTATAAATTTGTAAATGAATTTGGCAATTATATTGGACAAGGTGTGCAAGCAAAGCAATATTATGTAGATTTTTTAGCTACTTATGAGCCTTGGCATAATATCTTTATAGACTTAAACTATATCTACAGAAAGAAAAATAGTATAGATGATGCTAGAGATATGCAAACACATTTCTTTAATGTTGGCTTGCGATGGAGTTTGCCTTATCGTAGATATGAGTTTTAATTTTTTGATATGAAAACAGAAAATAAAAGTATAGAAGAACAACATATCAATAGACTGAGAAATAATTTAAAAAAGACAGATACCGAACGTTTTTTGATGACTACACAATTAATGAAAATTGGTATTATGCTAAAGCATGCAAAGGTTACACATCATCAAGATAAAAAAAATGATTAGTGGATATATTTGATGAAAATATATTATCATTTTGGAAAAATCTAAATAACAATAGTGTTAGATATATTATGATTGGTGGATTTGCAGTTAACTTACATGGCTTCAATAGAACTACAGCAGACATTGACATTTGGTTAGAAGATAATGCAACAAATAGATTAGCATTTGGGAAAGTAATGTATGAATATGGTTATGAAGATATCGATTGGATTACAGTAGACATTATTCCAGGTTGGACAAATTTTTATATTGGAAATAACATTTACATAGATGTTATTTTAGAAATGAAGGGACTTAATGAATATAGTTTTAGTGATTGTTTAAATATGGCATCTATTGCTAAAATATTTGATATTGATGTGCCTTTTTTGCACATAAATCAATTAATCAAAAACAAAAAAGAGACAAATAGACCAAAAGATAAAATTGATATTATAGAATTAGAAAATATTAAAAGAATAAGAACAGAAGAAAACTAACCTCTATAAATCTTCGTCTTGCTTTTTATCTTTTCTGAATCGTTTAAATTTATCGTAAGCAAAGAAGCAAACATATACTTTGTTGTTTATCTTCTTTTGGATAGAACGCCAATATTTTGCATCAAATAGCTCATCGTGTTCTGCTAAAAATATATCGCCCATTGGTCCATCTGGTGCCATAAATGATTTGAATTCTTCTGGAAAGACATCATTGATATCTGCTGAAACATCTATTTCTCCAAATCTTTCATCGTGCTCTGATGCTTGTGGTATTCTTCTAAATCTTAATTCTGTAACTTTTTGTATTTCATCATAGTCATAGAAAATTACTCTTCCGTGTCTTGTAACGCCAAAGTTTTTTAACAACAAATCTCCTGGGAAAATATTTGCTGCTGCTAATTCTTTGATACAATATCCATAATCTAAAATTGCTTTGTATTTATCTATATGGTTTGCCTCATTGAGATAAATATTTAGTGGTGTCATCTTTCTTTCTAGATATACGTGTTTTATAATTACTTTATCGCCTTTAAATTCTACTGTTTCCTTGCAATGTTCTGCAAAATCTTGTATTAATTCAAAACTAAATAATTTTCTTGGAAATTCTAAATGCTCGAATAAATGTGCGAACGCCATTCTTCCAACTCTATCGTTAAATTCTACTTCTTCGTATTTTTTTATTACTTGTTGTCGTGTAATATTTTTTGGTGGCTCAAACTTATCTTTGATTATTTTAAATACGAAATTATAATACTTTAATGTAAATACACACATAACCATACCTTTGATACCTGGCGCAATGATAAATTTATCATTATGATCTTCATTCATAGTATAGTTCATAAAATCACGATATAGAATAGTTTTTCCATGTCTATAATATCCAATGGAATCGTACAACTCTCCTACACCTTTGTATGGTAGTAATTTTTTTAGGTAATCAATTAATTGAGCTGGATATGGTGTATTGACCATGAATGATGCGCGTGTAAAACTAAATATTACACTGATGTCTGCTTGTGTGTGAATTACAGAATCTGCGTAAATGCCATTTTCTTCGTTGAGTAATGGAATTACAAATGGCATTTTCCATTTTCTATGCACAAATCTTCCTACAATAAATGCACCTCTGTTTCTGTAAAAAACATATTTTAATACTTCTATTCTTTCTAAGTATAAGTTTGATTTTTGATAGATAAAATTTGGTGCTAATTCTTCAAAAATATGATGTGCATCATTGTCTAAATTTTCGAAAGGCACATCAAATTTAAAATATTTAAGTAATTGTTTAATGGCTAAAACTGATAAGCTATTGGCTTGAATAGTATCATAGACTTCTTCATGCGCTTTTTCAACTGGTTTGTAATCTTCTCTATCAAAAAATTCTATATCGAAGTTGAAGCTTTTATCGTGAAAAATTTTTCTGGTAATTGAATTATAAAATGTTTCTGAGTTTAGCTTATATGGTTTTTTGATTATAATATCAGAATATACTTTTTTTATTTTTTTCCAAGTATCTATATTATATTTTCCGCTTTCAAAACAATCATCAACCAGTTTAATGCAAGATTTTACTGCTGCTGAATACAACATGTATCGTTCTTGCTGTTTATGAAATAATGTTTGATAATCTTTTGTTTCAAAAAGTTGTTTAGCAGATGAAGTAATTTCATTAAATTTAGCTAATAATTCATCATAAGTATTCGCAATTTGGTTTGCAACATTGTATATAGTATCTTCAGTAGTATTCATAAATGAAAAAAGTAGCCTCAATTTATAAAATTATAATTAGAATATTAGTTTTTGTGTCTATTATTTTATGTACAAATTTTGTATTTGCTAAAAATAATATTGTAATTAACGATGCTATTTTTAGTACTGAATTACAAGATGCCACATTGCAAAAGGATTTTCTGTATGATGATATTACTTATGATTATACTATAAAAAACAATACAGATAATACAAATTTTTACATTACAATAATCAATCCTATTATTGATTCAGTGCTAATCATTCATAATACTGATACATTTTTTTTTGGTGATAAGACTTTCCAAAAACATCAGAAAGTAAAACATTTGAATGATATTTATAGCTTTAAGATTGACAAAGATAGTAGCACAACAATCAGCGTTCTGCTTAAAAATCAGAAAGAGCACCTTGGTGTAAAGTTGATTTTGAGTAGTGAAAATAAGTTTCTAAAAATTGCCAATAGAGATAGTTTTATACTTGGCTTATTTATTGGCACATACTTTCTATATATTTTATTACTATTGTCTATGTATATATTTAGTAAAAATAAGTTTTTTAGTAAATATATGTTTATGAATATCATTACACTGTTGATATACATCTATTTTTCTGGACTCGGACGACATTATATTTGGTACAACAGTATTGGTGTACAAGTTATATTGCCTGCCATTTTATTTATGATTTATGCTGCACAACATGTAAATTTCTCTTATCAATTTTTCAATATTGGTACTGAGTATAAATACATAAAATTCATTATAAAAGCATATATCGTTTTTGTTATTATTTTCTCTATTTCACAGTTAGTAAAACTTACGTTTTTAGATTCGCTTGCTGTAAATTTTACAGTTTTTACTTATACAGTTTACAGTATATTTTTTGTGTACATAGCTATTGTTGTGTATTTATCTATCAATACTTATAAAATTACAAAGCGTGTAGAAGCACTTTGGGTTTTATCTGGTGGTGCGTTGCAAACTTTTTCTTGGTTGGTTTTCTACAATAATATTTACAACTCAATGGAGTCATTAAACTATGTATCAAACCTTAAGTTGTTTGAAAGCAACATATTTACATCTCAAATCAACACCATATTAATTACACTCGAAATACTTTTAATCACCATATTTATTACTTATAACTATAGAAATATCATCAAGCAAAATAACATATCATACAATAGATTGCATTTTTTACAAAACAGAAATTTAGAATCTTACAAAGACAGCATAAAACAAACAAGAAATGAAATCAACCAGTTTTTAGAGAAAAAGATATTGCAGGAAATAAAGCAAATTAAAATAAACTTTAAAGATTTTATTTTTTTTAAAGACATTAATAAACTAAACACAAGTGTTTTGAATAATATTGAATATGCTGAAAATGAATTAGCAAAAATTATGCATGATGACACAAGTGTAATAGAAAAAAATCAGTTTGGTAACATCATACATAATATCTTAAAAAAACTACCAGAAAATGTACAGCAAAATATAAAAATTGATACTGTTTTAGCTGAAAAATGTTTTAATGATAATTTTAATAATCACATTCAAAGAATTGTGGAAGAACTAATCAACAACTCATTAAAGCATTCTGAGTGCAAAGAAATTAACTTATCATGTAATATTGTGGACAATAACGTAGTAAAAATAATCATAAAAAATAAAATTAAAATCAATCAACAGTTAAGTATAAAAAAAGGATTGGGTTTGATAAATATTGAAAATAGATTGAATGAAATTGATGGACAAATGGAAATTGAAAACAAAGAAAATATTTGGACAAACATAATTTGCATTAAAACAAAGTAATTTTGAATAAATTATTTACATATATATTTATACTATTTTGTTGCAATACTTTTGCAAATGAAAATATTATTGACTATACACTAAAAAGTAAAAAGATAAATACTAAAACTGTTGTTAATGCTGACAATAAAAATCTAACTAACAAATCATTTTCTATAAAAAATATTGCAGCTGAAAACATAGATATTGTATTTGAACTTTCTGTAGAAAATATTGAATACATCATCATTTATTTTCAAAATAACAGTTACGAAAAAACAGATACCTTTAGAAAAAATACAAAAATTTCTGACAGAAAATTTTATGATAGAGATGTTGTTTTTGAATATACATTGCCAAAAAACTCAACAGCAAATGTACAAATTGACATACTAAACACAAAACCAAATGTTATTAATGATATTTTTGTTTGGAATAAATTTGAGAAAATAAACAGCACACAAACACTAGAGATAAGCAAAGGTGTTTTTTATGGAATTATGTTTCTATTCATTGTCTTCTGTTTTATTTTGTTTAGATTGATAAAAGAAAAAAACTATTTATGGTTCTTTATTTTTTTACTATTTGGCACAATGTATTTACTCATCAAACAAAACATTGCCTATGAATTTTTATGGTCGAAATATCCAGAAATTGATACATTTATAAAGAAGATAATCTTAGTAAGCTACCTTATTATTACACTAAATTTCTTAAGATTATTTATAGTACGAAGAATACCAAATTTTATTTTAAATAAATACATAAAAATTATTTTATATGTTGGTATCATCATAATTCTTGTTACATTAAGTATTGGTTTTTTCTCTGATTTTGTAAAAGAATTGCTCGCAATATTTCAGTACATCTACATAGTAATTTGCGTTATATGCTTCATTGTTTCATTCATTATATCCTATTTAAAATTTGAACAGAAAACAATGTTTTATTTCATACTAAGTTTCTTCATATCTTTTTCATTCTTTTTATTTTATCCAGTTCCAAGTACAAGTAAATATATAACTGGTATCAATTTCAAGCAAATATTTACGTACTCAAATGCATTCTTAATTGCATTTGTAGTAAGTGGCACTATTTTGCTACGTGTATTGCAAATTATAAAATCTAACAAGCAAATGAAACAGCAAGTTAGTTTATTGCATGCACAAAAAAACTTTGCTGCAATCACAGCACAAATGAATGAAAAAAAACGTGTTGGAAAAGAGCTTCACGATGGCATTGGCATATTAATGGCAACTACCAAAATGAAATTATCTTCCATAAAAACTGAAAATATTGAAGAACAAAAAAAGATAAAAGAAATGCTATTGCAAATTGATAATACAACACAAAAAATAAGAAAGTATTCGCATAATTTATTACCACCAACTTTAGAAAAGTTTGGATTAGAAACAGCAAACAATGATATTATTGAGCAATACAACAACCATCATCAAAATAAAATAAAATATTTAGCAGAAATAAATACAAAACTCAATGAAGTATCTAAATACATTATTTATGATATTATGAATAATCTTATTAAATACTTTTCTACAACTAATAATTACAATATCGAAATTAATATCAAAGAAATTTCTGACAATAAAAATCAAATTATAAGTATAACATATTCTGGTAATACTATAAATACAAATAACATTTATATTATTAATGTTATTAAAATAATAGAATTACTACACGGCAATTTACATCAAGAATTAATCAACACTTTCACACACTACCTACAATTAGAAATTCCAATTCAAGAAATTGAATAACTATTTTGATTTAAGAAAAATACTATACTTTTTTACATTGTACTGAGCAGTATATATACCAAATGTTTTTGAACAATAATAAGCAACACCACAAACCAACAACAAATAAGGAAAATGAGTAAAACCAAACAATTCTGCGCCCATTATTGCGCAAGCAAATGGTGCATTGGTTGATGCAGCAAACACAGCAACAAAACCCATTGCTGCCAAAACATCAAAAGGCAATGGTAAAAATAAAGCACAAGCATTGCCTAATGTTGCGCCAATAAAAAACAATGGTGTTACTTCGCCACCTTTGAATCCAACAGACAAAGTAAAACTTGTAAATAATATTTTGAGTAAAAAATCATAATAGTTTACTGGTTCTAAAAATGATTTTTGTATCGTTTCGATACCTAAGCCTAAATATGTTGTATTCTTAGAAACAAGCACAATTATTAATAAAATAATGCCGCCAACAAATGTACGCAATGGTGCGTATGCAATAAATTTGTAAAATATTTCTTGAAACAAAACTCCAAACTGAATAAATAAAATTGCAACCAAAGCAGCAATCAATCCAAATAAAAAAACATATACATAATCAATACTAAAATAATTAAAACTACTTTTGATAATATAATGTGTATGGTGAATACCATAGGCACTACAAACAAAATCAGCAAGAAAAGCAACTACAAAACTAGATACAACAAAATACCATTTTGGTTTAATTGTTTTAATATATACTAATTCTATTGCAAAAATTGCAGCAGCAATTGGCGTACCAAACACAGCAGCAAAACCTGCGCTAATTCCTAATAAAATCAACAATCTTCGTTCATCATCATTCAATTTATATTTCAAAGAAAATTGATCTGAAATAGCCACGCCCATTTGTATTGCAGTGCCTTCTCTTCCAGCAGAGCCACCAAATAAATGTGTCAAAATTGTTGTTATATAAATCATTGGTGCCATCAAGAATGGAATTGTCTTTTGGGGTTGATAATATTCTTCAATAACTAAATTATTTCCTGTAATAATTTCTCTTCCAAAATAATGATATAACAATCCAATTATCAATCCAGCAAATGGTAAAAAATAAATGATGTTAAAATGTTGAATTCTATAGCTTGTAACAATATCTAATGTGTACAAAAATAAAGCTGAGACACTACCTACTGCAATTCCAACGATTGCAATAACAGCACACCATTTTAATATACATTTTAATTCAATATTTTTAGTAAGTACTTTCAAACTAAGTTTGCAAATATACTATCTAAATATTTATATTCACTTTAGAAGTTATTCTTTCATTTTGAATAACAGCGTACCAGCTTCTACAAATTGTTTATCTACAACATATACTTCTTCTACTTCACTATCTGTGTGTGCTTCTATGGTGTTTTCCATTTTCATAGAAATCATTTTCAATAATGCATCACCAGCTTTTACTTGGTCACCAACTTTTACCAATACAGTTGTCACTTCGCCAGGCATTGGTGCTACATAGCCACCTTTCACTACATCAGCTTCAATACTCGGAAATCTATCAACAGTTGCAAGTACAATTTGACCTAATGTAGCTGAAGAAATATAATATTTATTATCAACAATAGAATAGTTGTATTTTCTTCTGATACCATCAATTTCTAAAACAACTTCATTACTATTATTTTTATGAATAAACTTAGAACTAAATTTTTTGTCTGCGAATGATATTTCTAAACAATCAACTTTATTAATATATTCAACTAGAAACTCAAAACCTTGATAAGCATATTTTTCTTGTTGTGCTTGATAAAAATTATTTCTCCAACCAGCAGGTACACCTTGTGCAACCTTGCGTTCTTCCAAACGATTTAAAAATCTAATATGCTGTACAGCACAAGTCAAGTTATCTAATACTCCTTGTGTATATTGTTCGCCTTTGTATTGAAATATATTATCTAAAAAGTGCGTATCAAAATTTCCATTTTGAAAATCTGAGTTTTCTAAAATGGCTGACAAGAAATTTTTATTTGTTGTAAATCCAGTACAAACTGTTTCTTTCAATGCCAAATTTAGTTTTGCAATTGCTTCTGCTCTGTTTTTTCCTTTTGCAATAATTTTAGCAATCATTGGGTCGTAGAAAGTTGAAATCTCTGAGCCACTTTCTATACCAGCATCATATCTAATACCATCAATATTTGCTGGTTTCCAATCTACAATAGTGCCTGAAACTGGCAAGAAATTATTTGCTGGATCTTCTGCATATAAACGTACTTCAATTGCGTGTCCATTTTGTTTAATATCATCTTGCTTAAAAGGAATTGCATTGCCTTCAGCAACTTCTATTTGCAATCTTACTAAATCTAATCCAATTACTTCTTCAGTTACTGGATGCTCAACTTGCAATCTTGTATTTACTTCTAAAAAATAAAATGATTGGTCTGGAGCAACAATAAATTCTACTGTTCCAGCATTATCATAATTAATTGCCTTACAAGCTAAAATTGCAGCTTCGCCCATTTTTTGTCTTGTAGCTTCAGTTATAAATGGCGATGGACTTTCTTCTACAACTTTTTGATATCTACGTTGAATACTGCATTCACGCTCGAATAAATGCAATGCATTACCATGTTTATCACCAAAAATCTGAAATTCTACATGTCTTGATGTATCAAAATATTTTTCTATCAAAAGTGTATCATCACCAAAACCTGATTTTGCTTCTGATTTTGCTTCATTAATTGCCTTATCTAATTCGCTTTCTTTTCGTACAATGCGCATACCTTTTCCACCACCACCAGCACTTGCTTTTAGTAAAACTGGAAATCCTATTTCTATTGCTTTTTGCTTAATAGTTGCTTCGCTTTGGTCTTCGCCTTGATAGCCAGGAATTGTTGGTACATTGTTAGCTTGCATAATATTTTTTGCACCAATTTTGCTTCCCATTTTTTCTATTGCATTAGGATTTGGACCAACCCAAACAATACCTTCATCTATACAACGTTGTGCAAAATGTTCTTTCTCCGATAAAAAACCATAGCCTGGATGTATGGCATTTGCTCCAGTTTGTTTTGCTGCAGCAATAATTTTATCTACTAATAAATAAGATTCTGCTGGTTGTTTGCCACCAATACGCACAGCTTCATCAGCAAATTTTACAAACATAGCATGCTCATCAGCATCAGAAAATACAGCAACTGTAGAAATGCCCATCATTCTACATGTTTTAAAAATTCTGATGGCAATTTCTCCTCTATTGGCTACTAATAGTTTTGTTATTTTTTGAGTTGTCATATTTAGTATTATTTTTTCAAAATCCAAGCCCAAAGCATTTCAGCTTTTACCACTTCTGTTCCTGTTTCATCAGTTACTTTTACTGCAACTAGCAATTCTCCTTTATCCGAGTTTTTTATTGTATCAATTTGTTCGTTGCTAAGTGTAGCCACAGCAGTTTGTGCGCCTTTGCTTCTTTTGATATAATCTATTTTCATACTTTTCATCAAAGGCAATTTATTGTCAGGAATATTTACACCAACAATAATTCCTGTTGCCGTTTCTGCCAAAAGTGCTGTTGCAATTGCATGTATTTGTCCAATATGGTTTCTTACTTTAGTCATATTGTCCAACGAAGCTACCAATTCATTCGAAGATATTTTATTAAATTGTACACCAGATGTACCTACATATTTTACAGTATTACCTAAGATAAAACTGATTGCTTTCATTTTTAATGGTTCTGGTAAGAAATTAAGTGAGTTTAATGTTTTGGATAATTTATTCATGTTACGTATTTCAAATTATTATTCAAAGAAAATTAATACGCAATATAAAAACAAAATCATATTCAAACAAACGTTTGGTTATATTTTTAAGCACATTCAACAATATAAATTGTATTGTTAGTATTTTAGAAAAAAAACTACATTTCTAATACCTAATTTTATACTATGCAAGTCTACCAAGATTTTTTAAGACATATATTAGAAAAAGGAACAAAGAAAGAAGATAGAACAGGAACAGGCACAGTTAGTGTTTTTGGTTACCAAATGCGTTTTAATTTGAATGATGGTTTTCCATTAGTTACTACAAAAAAACTGCATCTAAAATCTATTGTACAAGAGCTTTTATGGTTCATTGCTGGCGATACAAATATAGAATATTTATGTAAAAATGGCGTGAATATTTGGAATGATTGGCCATATCAGAAATATAAAAACAGCAATGATTTTGTTGGAGAAGACATGAAACAATTTGCTCAGAAAATTGCAAATGACCATGACTTTGCAATAAAATATGGAGAATTGGGACCTGTGTATGGCAAACAATGGCGCCACTGGAAAGATGAAAATGGTATTGAAATAGATCAACTTTCCAACTTAATAGAACAAATAAAACGAAATCCAGATTCTAGAAGATTGATAATAAGTGCTTGGAATGTTGCTGAAATAGAACAAATGACATTGCCACCATGCCACTCATTATTTCAATTTTATGTAATAGATAATAAGCTAAGTTGCCAATTGTACCAAAGAAGTGCAGATGCATTTTTGGGTGTACCATTCAATATTGCATCATATGCGTTACTTACAATGATGGTAGCACAAGTATGTAATTTAGAACTTGGAGATTTTGTGCATAGTTTTGGCGATGCACATATATATATCAATCATATAGAACAAGTTGAGCTACAACTCAGCAGAACACCATATGCTTTGCCAAGCATAAAAATCAATCCGAATGTAACTTCTATATTTGATTTTAAATATGATGATTTTGAGTTAATTAACTATCAATCTCATCCACATATCAAAGGCGAAGTAGCTGTATAGATAAATAGGTAAAATAAAGTTATCTTATTTTAATATTCTGAGATAAAAGATTATTTTTGTGCTTCAATTATGAATATGAGGAAGTATTTTGTTTTATATCGTTTTTATGCAAGCATTTTTAGTGTTAGGTATTGGAATTTTAATTCATATTTTCGTACACAAAAGGTGGACAATGGGCATGGATTTTTTATGTTTTTTGGTTTAGGTACTATTCTTTGGGATATTTTTATTGAATAATGATGTATTTACAAAAACTTGTAACTGATGGAGATGTAGATGGTGCAAAAGAAATATTGAATAGTATAAAATTTCCAAATCTTTTAATAAAACCAGTTAGACAAGGCTACTACATGTTGAAATCAAATTTCGATATGGCAAGTCAAAACTTAGATGAGGCTGAAGCAAATATTAGAAAAAGTTTAGCCAATAAAAGTAGCTTAGTACCACAACAAGAAGGTGCTTCATATTTACAATTAGGTTCTATTGCCATGCAAAAAGGCGATTACAAAGAAGCTCTAAAAAATATTAAAATAGCTTTGCAAAAAGGGTTGCCTGATGATGACAACAAAGCTACTGCATACTTACAATTATGCTCATTATACGCACAAAGAAGAGAAATAAAAGTTGCTAAAGAATATCTTAGAAGAGCCAATGCACTAAAGATAAAAAGTGACGAAATAAAGAAACAACTCAAAGAAGTGAATAAACAATTAGCTAGAGCTTAATTAATTATATGAAATATACGTCAATAGATAATACATTATTTATAGAAAATAGAAAGCAGTTTGCTAAAGAATTAGCACCAAATTCTATTGCCATATTATTTTCAAATGATGAGATGCCACGTAGTGCAGACCAAGCATTTCCTTTCAGACAAAATCCAGATTTATTTTGGTTGAGTGGAATAGACCAAGAGCAAACTATACTTATAATTTTTCCTGATTGTCCGAATAAAGTTTATACAGAGGCACTATTCATCAGAAAAACAAATGAGCATATTGCAGTTTGGGAAGGACATAAATATACAATTGACGAAGCAAGAAAAGCATCTGGAATACAAAATATTTTTTGGGCAAATAGCTTTGAAGCTGTTTTACCTTCTCTCCTTTCCTATTGTGATAATGTGTATGTTAATATCAATGAGAATGATAGAGCAAACAACCATGTACCATACAAAGACATACGTTTTGCAAACGAAATAAAACAACAATATCCAGCACATAGCTTGAAAAGATTAGGACCAATAATGGCAAAACTTAGAGCTGTAAAACATTCTATCGAAGTTGATATCATTAAACAAGCATGCAACATCACACGTGATGCTTTCATTAGAACATTAAAGCTTGTACAAGCTGGTGTTTATGAATATGAAATAGAAGCAGAAATTATTCATGAATTTATTAGACAAAGAGCAACAGGACATGCATATTCGCCAATTATTGCATCAGGAAAAAATTCTTGTGTGCTACATTATGTAGACAACAACCAAATGTGCAAAGATGGCGATGTAGTTTTGATGGATTTTGGTGCTGAATATGCTAACTATGCTGCTGATATGACACGAACAATTCCTGTAAATGGAAAATTCTCTGCAAGACAGAAAGATGTCTATAACGCAGTTTTGCATGTCATGAAACAAGCAAAAACCATTTTGAAACCTGGCGTGACATTAGCTGACTACAACTTAGAAGTAGGCAAAATAATGGAAGAAGAGTTAATAAAATTAGGTTTATTAAACAAAGAAGAAGTTGCTAAACAAGACGAAAAAAATCCATTATATAAAAAATATTTCATGCATGGTACATCACACTTTTTAGGCATCGATGTACATGATATTGGCAATAGATATGCACCAATGCAAGTTGGCAATGTATTTACATGCGAACCAGGCATTTACATACCAGAAGAAAACATTGGAATAAGAATTGAAAATGATATTTACATTGGCGAAAATGGAAATATAGATTTGATGGCAGATATTCCAATTGAAGTAGAAGAAATTGAAAGCATTATGCAATCAGGAAAATAATCTATTTCTTATTTTCGTCTACCAAAGTATTGCTAATTTTCTTTAAATCTATTTCTGCAATTTTAGATGTGTATCTTGCTTCAATTACATTAAACAATGCATCTTCATAGCTGCTTTGTGCTTGTCGTATTTCAACAGAATTTGCCTGATTTAATCTATATTTTTCTAAAGTAATATCTAAATTTTCCTTAGCATCTGCAATATTTTTTTCATTTAATTCAAGTACACTCAATGCATAATTAAAATTATTGTATGCCGCAATAATTTGTGCATTTAGGTTATGCTTAGTTTGTTCAAAACTTATTTGTTTTGTAGCAATATTTACTGATGATGCTTCTAATTGTTTTTTCACAACACCACCAGTAAAAATTGGAATAGTTGCATTTACACCAATTGTCGGCCCATAAGTTCTATTAAAAATTTGGAAACCAGCTTTGCTATTATTCTGTGCATAATTGTATCCTGTATTCAAATTTATTAATGGCAATCGTTGTGATTTTATTTCTTTATGTTGATATTTTGCAATTTCAATGTCTTTGTTCAACATTTGTAAATCCAAATTATTGATGCTAAATGTATCAAGTATATTTTGCAACACAAAGTTTTTATTAATATCAATATCATTAATTACATCAAAATCGATACTATTATCTCTACCTATTAGATTGTTTAACGTGATTTTTTGTTGTTGTAGATTTGTTTCTTGTTTTAGAATATTTATTTTTTGATTATTAAAATCTACTTTAGCTTGTAATAAAGGTGTTTTATCAGCATAACCAACATTGAATTTTTTGTCAGAAAGTGATATTCGTTCTTCCGATATTTTTAATGATTCATACAATGCTTTGATGTTTTGTTTTTGTTGTACAATATCAAAATATGCTTTCAATACATTGGCAATTGTATTTTGTATTTGATTTTTTAATTGTAGTTCACCCAAAGATGCTAATGCATTTAATCTATCTTTGGTTGCAAACATTTTTAAACCATCAAATATTGTCCAATTTAGATTTAATGCTGCATTAAAATTATTAACAGGAATCCAATTATTCTTTATTTCTTCGCCGCTTGCAAATCTTTGATTGATATTGTTTAGATTAAAAACATCTCCAGTCGTAATATTAATTTTAGGCAACATACCAGCAGTAGCTTTATTATTATAAATATTCTGTACTTCAGCATCATTTTTTGCAATTATTATATCAAAGCTTTTTTCTAATGCAAATGCAACGGCTTCTTCTGGCTGAAGAATTGATTGAGCATTTATAGAATAAATATTCAATACAATAAATAATAATACATATATTTTATTCATCTTTTTTATTTTTTAGTTCTTGACATAAATGTGTACATAGCTGGAATTACAAATAATGTAAGAATCAACGAAAACATAATACCACCAATAATTACAATTCCTAATGAGATACGACTTGTAGAACCTGCACCAAATGCCACTGCAATTGGCAAAGCACCTAATGCCATAGTTAAACTTGTCATTAAAATTGGGCGCAACCTCATTGCTGCTGCACTTACAGCTGCTTCTGCTTTACTCATTCCTAATTTGCGTTGATGGTTGGCAAACTCTACAATTAAAATTCCATTTTTGGTCACCAAACCTATGAGCATTATTATTCCAATCTGACTAAAAATATTTAATGTTTGGTTGAAAATCCAAAGAGAAAGCATTGCACCAGCAATAGCTAATGGTACTGTAATCATGATGATAAGTGGATCTATAAAACTCTCAAACTGTGCAGCTAATACTAAGAATACTAATACCAAAGCTAATATTAGTGCAAATGATGTATTGGATGAGCTTTCTTCAAAATCTCTCGAAGTGCCTGATAATGCAGTAGAAAACGAGTCATCTAAAACTAATTTGGCAATTCGTCTCATTTCTTCAATTCCATCACCAACTGTTTTTCCTGGCGCTAATCCTGAAGAAACAGTGGCAGATTTATATCTATCATAATGATACCTTTGTGGTGGCTTAGCAACTTCTACCATTGTTATAATATTATCTAAAGAAATTAAAGTACCTTGATTATTTTTTACAAAAATATTTTTCAGATCATCAGGATTGTTGCGTTGGTCATATAAACTTTGTCCAATAATTTGGTATTGTTTTCCATCTTTCAGAAAATAGCCAAAACGTCTCCCACTCATTGTAAATTGTAGTGTTTGTGCTATATCTTGTACAGAAATACCTAATGCAGTTGCCTTATCCTTATCAATAATAATTTCTAATTCTGGTTTATTAAATTTAAGATTCACATCATAACCAAGAAATACTGGACTTTTTGAGACTTCATCCATAAATTTTGGTATTGCCTCTTTTAGTTTTTCAAAATCGAATGTTTTAATTACAAATTGTATAGGCATACCAAATCTTGCTGAACCAACAGAAATTGTTTGTTCTTGTATAACAAATGCCTTGCCTGTGTTATAGTTTGAGAAATTTCTATTTAAATACAATGCAACTTCATCTTGAGATTTTGTTCTATCTTCTTTCTCTTTTAAACGTATACGCATAAATGCTGTATTGGCAGCACCAGAGCCAGCAAATGATGGCGATGTAACACTCAGTGTCATTCTTTGTTCTGGTACAGAATCTAAAATAAATTGAGTAATATCGTCTACATAATTTTGCATTAATGGATATGATGTACCTTCAGGTGCTGTAACAGAAATTCTAAATGCTCCTCTATCTTCCATTGGTGCCAATTCAGATTGTAATGTTTTTCCAATAAAATATATTGTTGCAAAACATACTATGATGATAATGAAAGACACCCATCTTATGTTCATAAAAGATTCTAGCAAATTTTTATATGTGCTATCCATTGCATTAAAGAATGGTTCTGATTTTTTATAAAACCAAGTATGTTCATTATTTTTTCTGGCTACTAATACGTTTAATACTGGCGTAAGAGTAAGTGATACAAATGCAGAAATTAATACAGCACCAGCAACTACAATACCAAACTCTTTAAACAAGCTACCAACAAAACCTTCCATAAATACTATTGGAATAAATACTATGGCAATGGTAATTGATGTTGAAATAACAGCAAAGAATATTTCCTCAGAACCTTCTATTGCTGCTTGAAATCTTGGAATTCCTTTTTCAATTTTCTTAAATATATTTTCAGTAACAACAATACCATCATCAACCACCAACCCAGTTGCTAATACAATTGCTAATAATGTAAGTACATTAATAGTAAATCCAAAAACATACATAATAAAAAATGCACCTAACAAGGATACTGGAATATCTATTAATGGTCTTACTGCAATTATCCAATCTCTAAAAAATAAATATATTATTATAACAACTAAAACAATTGCAATGAGCAATGTTTCTTTTACTTCTTCTATTGATTTTTTTACAAATACAGTATTATCTAATGCAATATTTAATTTAATATCCTTAGGTACTTCTTTTTTTATTTCTTCCATTCTTTTATAGAACTCATCAGATATATTGATATAATTGGCACCTGGTTGTGGCACTATGGCTAATGCAACCATGGCAACTGCACTTTCTTTTAGGCTTGTTTCAAAATTTTCTGTACCTAAAACACTGTATCCAATATCTTTTAATCTTACTTTTTGGCCATCAGTATCTTTGATAATCATATCATCAAATTCTGTTGTTGTATTTAATCTTCCTAAAGAGTTTACGGTAATTTCTGTAGTAGAGCCTACAATTTTTCCAGAAGGTAATTCTACATTATTAGCATTTAAAGCATTTTGAATATCGATTGCGGTAATTTGATATGCTGCCAGTTTTATTGGGTCAAACCAAAGGCGCATAGCATAATTTTTTTGTCCCCAAATTTGTACAGTACTTACATCTGGTATTGTTTGTAGTCTTTGTTGTAATACATTTACAGCATAATCTGTAAGTTCTAACACACTTTTGGTTTCGCTTTGTACAGTCATAGAAATGATAGCGTCTGAATTGGCATCTGCTTTTGAAACAACTGGAGCAGCATCAATATCTTGTGGTAACAGTCTTACTGCTTGAGAAACTTTATCTCTTACATCATTTGCTGCCGTTTCTAAATCAGCAGATAATTCAAATTCTACTGTAATATTAGAAGAACCTTGATTACTTGCTGATGATATAGTACGAATGCCTTGTACGCCATTGATCGCATTTTCTAATGGTTCTGTAATTTGAGATTCAATAATATCTGCATTCGCACCAGTATAGTTTGTACGAACAGTAATAACTGGTGGGTCAATAGCTGGATATTCTCTTACGCCTAAAAATTTATATCCAATAATTCCAAATAGAACTATCATGACATTCATTACAATTGCAAATACTGGACGTCTTAAACTTAGTGATGGTAATCCCATAAAATAGTTATTATTTTATTTGTCTATGAATTATTTATTTTATGATAGATTTTGATGTAACTTCTTTGATTTTTACTTGCATATTTGGTTTTGCTTGTAATAAACCAGTTGTAAGTATTGTATCGCCTATGCTTATGCCATTTAATACTTGTACTTCACTTTCAGATCTGAATCCAATTTCTATATTTACAAATTTTACTTTTCCGCTATCAGTTACAACAACCTTGGTAGCTTTGTCATCAGGAATTACTGTATTGCTTGGAATCATGATAGTATTAGGCATTTCTTTTAATACTATCTTGGCTTTTATATATGCACCTGGAAATACTTTTGAAGTATTCGATTGTATCAATGCTCTTACTTTTAAATTTCTTGTATTTTCGCTGATGAATGGTTCTATAGCTATTACTTTTGCTTTAAAAATATCATCACTACTGGCTGTTTGACATTGTAGCATATCTCCTATTTGTATAAGACTGGAATATTTTTCTGGTACAAAAACATCAACTTTTAGTTGTGATGTATTTTGCAAACTTACTATTTGCGTTGATGGAGAAACATATGCACCTAAACTAATATTTCTCAGTCCTAATTTTCCTGAAAATGGTGCTCTTAATTCAGTTTTGTCAATTTGTACTTGCAACAATTGTAGATCAGCATCAATATTATTTAGATTATTTTCTGCGGCATCGTATTCCGCTTGCGATACACCTTTTATATTAATAAGTTCCTTTAGCCTTGTTAAATTAGTTTGTGCAATTTTTTGCTGAGTTTTTAGTTTAGCAGCTTGTGCTTTCAAATCTGCATCATTAATTTTTAGTAACAAAGTTCCTTTAGACACAATGGCACCTTCTTTAATATTTAGATATGTAACTCTACCTGAAGCCTCTGGTTGCAAAACAACTTCATCTTGTGCCAATACATTACCATTAACTGTAATTTCGTTATTTAACTTAGAATACTCAGCTACAAAACCATTGGCTATTAGAGTAGGTGACCCACCTTTTCCCATTGGTGCATTCTTTGCTTCCATCTCTTTGTTTTTGGAAATTTTTACATATGCCAAGATTGCCACAATGATTAATGTTATTAGTAAAAATATAATACTTGATTTCTTCATAAATATTAGTTATTTTTTATAGATTGGATAAATCTTTTAATGCTATTGATGTATACTTTTTCTGCTGATTCATTGCCTGATTTAATTTTATTCACCATTCTGATGGCAATAAATCCGTGAATAATAGCAATGTAATTATCACAAAGTTCTAAACTATATGTTTTTGACTTCTTTGCTTTAGTATTTATTTCTATGAATGAATTTATATAGAACTCAACTATATGAATTGGTAAATTGTCTTTTATTGGGCAAACGGCGCCTTGTAAATTATACATCAACTGATATATTTCTGAATTTTTTAGTGCAAATTTCCACCATGCTGATGCATATTCAATTAATCTATTTTCATGATTAGATGTCTTTGAATTAATTTTCTCAAATGTTAGTTTCATTTGTTGAAGACCATCATAACGTATATTTTCTAATATTTTCTCTTTACTTTCAAAGTATTGATAAATAACTGGTGCTGTATAATCTATTTCATCACATATTTTTCTGATTGTCAGATTTTGCCAACCATCTTTTGCTGCAATATTTCTTGCAGTAGATAGTATATGCTGTTGCATTTCTATACGTTCTTTTATCCTTCTTTCAGAAACTGACATTTTTATAACTAAGTTATATTTTATAACAAAGTTACAATTTATAGTAAATTAAAAAATTGTTTTATGTCAATAAATCATATAATAAACGTTATTTATGCTTAACATTATTTTTTATTATTTAATAATCTACTATTCTATCATTTTTATAAAAAAAAAGAGAATTTAGACTACAAAATATTTAAAGATGGATTTATTTAAAGTGTATCCTTTGTTTGACATTGAGTTAGAAAAAGCAAATGGTGTATTTGTATTTGATAAAAATGGCGAAAAATATCTGGACTTTTATGGTGGACATGCAGTAATTTCTATTGGTCATGCGCATCCACATTATACAAAACAAATAAAAGAACAAGTAGAAAAAATATCCTTTTATTCTAATTCTGTACATCTAAATATACAAGAAACATTAGCAAAAAAACTAGGTAAGATATCTGGTTGTGAAAACTATAATTTATTTTTAATTAACAGTGGTGCTGAAGCAAATGAGAATGCATTAAAGTTAGCATCATTTTATAATAAAAGAAAAAAGGTAATTGCTTTTCATGGTGCTTTTCATGGTAGAACTGCTGCTGCTGTTGCTGTGACTGATAATCCAAAAATAAAACCACCTATCAATTTTGATGACCATGTAATATTTTTGCCTTTCAACGACATAGATGCTTTAAAAAATACATTTGAAAAAGAAGGCAATGATATCTGCGCAGTAATTGTAGAAAGCATACAAGGATTGAATGGCATCTACGAAGCAACAGAAGATTTTTTGAAAACAATACAAACACTTTGTAATCAATTTGATGCCATATTTATTGCTGATGAAATACAATGTGGCTATGGCAGAACTGGTAAATTTTTTGCGCATCAGTTTGCTGATGTACAGCCAGATATTATTACTATCGCAAAAGGAATGGGCAATGGTTTCCCTGTTGGTGGTGTATTAATTTCTGAGAAGATAAAAGCAACTTATGGTATGCTTGGCACTACTTTTGGTGGTTCGCCTTTGGCTTGTGCTGCTTGTTTGGCTGTGTTGGACGTTATAGAACAAGAACAATTAATGCTACATGCTGAACAAATGGGCAAATACATATTAGAACAATTAAAACAATTCTCATCTATTAAAGCAATAAGAGGCAAAGGTTTGATCTTAGGTTTGGAGTTTGAAAATCCGATTAAAGCATTAAGAGAAAAATTACTCTACACACATAAGATATTTACTGGAAATTCAAACAATGCTAATACTTTGCGTTTGTTGCCTAGTCTTACCATACAACAACAAGAAATAGATATTTTTATTAATGCTTTGAAGGAAGAAATTAGTTAAGTAGTAATAAATCTAATATGGTACAAATTGCAAATAGTATGCTTGCAATACCATTTGTAGTAAAGAATGCTAAATCTACTTTTTGTAAGCCAAATCTGATAATTAAACTATGTTGATAGATTAGCAATATCGCAAAAATGCAGATGCCTGTCCAATACATAAAATGAAATTGCCCTAAAATTCCTGCATATACCAAACAAGTCATGCTGAAAAAGTGTAGAGTTCTTGAAATCCACTTTGCTCTATCTTGACCAAAGTAAGATGGAATAGAGTATAAATTATTTTCTCTATCAAATTGTTCATCTTGAAGTGCGTAAATAATATCGAAGCCTGATACCCAAAATAATACTGCAAACGAAAACATTAATGGTAATACATTAAATTTTCCTGTAACTGCAAGGTACGCTCCTATTGGTGCTAATGCTAAACCTATACCTAATACGATATGGCACAAAAAAGTAAATCTTTTGGTGAGTGAATAGCCTAAAACAACAGCCAATGCCACAAATGACAAATAAAAGCATAGTTTATTAATAAAATAAGTTGCAATTATAAATATAAGACAATTAATAATTATAAACCACAATGCATTTTTTGGCGTGATGATGCCTGCAGGAATTTCTCTAATGGCTGTCCTTGGGTTTTTTTCATCATATTTTCTATCTATGTATCTATTGAATGCCATTGCTGCATTGCGTGCCGTAAGCATACAAACTAATATCAATAACAATTTAATTGCCCAATATGTTATCGAAAAATTACTGTTACCATGTGTAGTATGGAATGCTAAGAAAAAGCCAATCAAAGCAAATGGTAATGCAAATATTGTATGTGAGAATTTGAATAAAGAAAGGTAATTTTTCATATCTAGTTAAACAATAAAATTGAAATTTGGTTTATTACTTAACCTTTACTGAAAACTTAACTTGGTTTGAAGATGGGTTTGTATTTGCTAATACTGAAATTGTTTTTGTATGATTTCCATGTTTTCCTTCAGAATTAAATGTAAAGCTCAATGTATCTGACATGCCTGGTGCTAATGGTTCTTTTTTGTACTCAGGAACTGTACAACCACAGCTACCTATTGCTGAAAAAATTATTAATGGATATTTCCCAGTATTTGTATAAATAATATTGTGTTTAATTTTTTCACCTTCTTTTATTGTACCTAAATCATATAATTCTTTTTCAAATTTTAATACCGTTGGAAATTGCATCAAACTATCTGGATTGCCTAATCTTGCTGTATCATATACTGGTCTATTACTTCGCAATATCTTTCTTATAGAATCCAATTTTGCCTTAGCTTCTTCTGGAGTCATTTTCTTTTCTTTCTTTGAAGAAGAATTACAAGCAGAAAGCACTACAATAATGCTCATAATAATAATGATAATATGTTTTTTCATTCTAAAATTTTAAGATGATTGCGAAAATACTTTTTTTATCTGATAATTTATAACATCATATCTCATTAAAAATAATTATCGATTATTTCTTTAACTGTGCTATAAAATCCTGAGCATTATAGGTATTAATGCAATTATTTTTCATCAACAGTCCTTTTCTTGCAGCCATTACACCATGTCTAATATCATGAATTCCATGCAAATTATGTGCATCTGGATTGATGGCAATTTTTACATTTTTCTCTTGACAATATGGTATCCACGAATAATCAATATCTAAACGATGTGGATTTGCATTAAGTTCTACACAAACATTGTTTGCAGCACAGGCATCAATAACTTTTTTGTAATTGAGTGGATAAGCTTTCCTTGAAAGTAACAATCTACCTGAAAGATGCCCAAGTATATTTGTGTAAGGATTTTCAATAGCTTTGATGATTCGTGCAGTCGCAGTTTCTTCATTCATTTTTAACTGCGCATGTACTGATGCAATTACCAAATCAAATGACTTTAAGATATCTGCATCGTAATCTAAATTTCCATTGTATAAAATATCAGCTTCTATACTTTTAAAAATTTTAAAATTTGGATATTTCAGATTTAGCGCATCAATTTCCTGATGTTGTTTTATAATATCTTCTTCTTTTAATCCACCTGCGTAAAATGCGCTCTTGCTATGATCAGAAATTGCCAAATATTCAAAATTTTGTTGCATACAATAATTTACCATTTGCTCAATAGTATTACTACCATCAGAATATTTGGTGTGTGTATGTACTATACCTTTTATATCTTTTAGCGTAATAATATCTTTTAATATATCATTTTCTGATAATTGAATAGTATTCTCTACATTGCGAAATTCTGGTTCTATGTATGGTAATTTTGCATCACTATAAATTGTTTCTTCTGAAGTATAAGTTTTATTGGCTGGCAGTCTTTTCTCTATCTCACTAATATGTTCTTCGTTGGAAGAAAGTCTAAACTGTTGGTTATAAAAATCATCATTTGTACAAAAATGAAAAGTGACTGGATAGTTCTTAAAATCTTGAATTAACTTTTCTTGAACAGCACTGTCGTTACTTGCTATTAAAATATCAATATTGTCTAATATAATTTCTTTAGTTCTAAACGCACCTACTACACTCATCATAATATTTGGAAATTGTTGTTCAATTTCTTGTTGAATTTCTATAACTAATGGTTCTGCACTTGCCCACAAGAAACTACTTGCATTTTTCTGCATAAACTCAATTTGCTCAATAATATTTGCTTGAGTTTTCTCTCCAAAACCTTTGATTGTTGTAAGTCTATTTTCGTAGCATGCATATAATAATTCTCCAATAGATTCAATCTGCAATTCATCCCAAAGTAATTTTATTTTTTTTGGTCCAATGCCTTTTATTTGTAAAATTTCGACAATACCAATTGGTGTGATAGCCAAATATTTTTCAAGCAAATCGAATTTATCTTCGTGTAGTAACACATAAATTTTTTGAGCTATAGCTTTGCCAATTCCTTGAATTTGTTCAATTTCTGAAGTTGATAGTTCAGTAAGATTTATATCTAAATTTTTGAGTGTGCGTGCTGCGAAATAGTAACTTTTAGTTTTAAAATCATTTTCGCCATGCAGTTCCATTAGTTCAGCCAATAGCTTAAATTGCTGTGATAATTGAGCATTTGTCATACGAACAAAGGTAGTTAAAATTGTTTTTTGTTAGTTAGAAAATAAAAAAGGCGACTTGCGCCACCTTAGTTGTATTAGCTCAAATATTGTTATTGTTTTTAATGGTATTCGTGAAACATATGAAATAAAAATGCCTCCTGATAATGGACAAGAGGCGAACCAATGCTTTCACAACGGAATAATCCTTATTGTGAATTGATTTTAAATTGTAGAATACAAAGTTACAAAACAGTTATGATATAAAAAAATATTTCTCTATTTTTATTGGAAAATTAAAAACTATGAATAAAACAATTTTAGGCTTAGACTTAGGTACCAAGAATCTAATAAAAAAAGATGGACAAGATTTCTCTTATCCATCTTCCAATTTAAAAATCAATTCACAACTAATTCTACACATATTATTAAACAATAATATACTTTGAATTATGTACATAATGCTACAAGTCATTGGGTTGAGCTTGCAAGGTAGTTTGAACCTACTCAATAATAATTCGTCAATCATTATACATTATATCGAATCGTCATTTGCAAATGTAATAAATAATATTTAATATTGTGTAGAATTAGAGTTTTACAAAATAATGATTTAACAATAAATACACATTAAAAGCTATGAAAACAATTTTAGGACTAGACTTGGGAACCAATAGCATAGGTTGGGCTTTGGTGAATGAAGACGATAAAGCTAACGAAAAATCAAGTATTATAAAACTTGGTGTAAGAGTAATACATTATGGCGAAAATATGGTAAAGACGGATTCTGGTGCAGCTTCTATGAAACCAGAAGAAGATTTTTGTTCTGGAAAAGGAATTTCACCTAATGCAGGAAGAACCAATAAAAGAAGTGCAAGAAGAAATTTACAAAGATTTAAATTGAGACGAAAAGAGCTTATTAGCATACTCAACAAAAATAAAATAATTAGTGACGATAATTTATTAATTGAAGATGGAAAAAACACCACTTATGAAACACTTAAATTAAGAGCAAAGTCAGCTGTAGAAAAAATTGAATTAAATGAATTTGCTCGAGTACTCTTAATGATTAATAAAAAAAGAGGTTATAAAAGTAGCAGAAAAGCAAAAAGTACAGATGAAGGAAGTTTAATTGATGGTATGGCTATTGCTAAAAAACTTTATGACGAAAATTTAACTGTTGGTCAATTTGTTTATCAATTATTAAGTAGTGGGAAAAAATATATACCAACATTCTACAACTCAGATTTAATAAATGAATTCAATCATATTTGGGAATTTCAAACTCAATTTTATATTGATTTATTTACTAAAGAACTTTTTGAAAAGTTAAAAGGAAAAAACAGTGGACAAACTTGGAAAACATTACAAGAGAATTGGAATTTAGTTGGTATTCAGCAAAAAGGTAATGCAACTGAAAAGAAAATAGAAAAGTATAAATGGAGAACTGAAGCTTTAAAAGAAAAATTTGACTTAGAAACTATTGCTATTGTATTGCAAGAAATCAATAAAGAAATTAGCTCAAGTAGTGGCTATTTAGGTAATATTAGTGATAGAAGTAAAGAATTATATTTTAATAAGCAAACAGTTGGACAATATTTATATAATAGTATTTGTAAAAACAAGCATCATTCATTGAAAAATAAAGTTTTTTACAGACAAGATTACTTAGATGAATTTGAACAGATTTGGGAAACACAAGCAAAATATCATTCAATACTTAGCAATCAATTAAAAGAAGAACTAAGAGATATTATAATTTTTTATCAACGAAAATTAAAATCACAAAAAGGATTAATAAGTTTATGTGAGTTTGAGCATAAAGAAATTATAGTCAAAAATAATGGAAATGAAAAGAAAAAAATTATTGGTTCTAAAGTAATACCAAAGTCCTCTCCTATTTTTCAAGAATTTAAAATTTGGCAAATACTAAACAATGTAGTTATAAAACACAAAACAGAAAAAACAAAACATGTATTAAGTGAAGAAGACAAAGAAACTATTTTTAAAGAATTAAATATACGAGGAAATTTAAGTCAATCAGAGGTATTAAAACTCATCAATATTAATTCAAAAGATTGGGAAACAAACTACAAAAAAGGTTTTGAAGGCAATAATATCAATCAATCATTTTATAATGTTTTTCAAATAATTGCAGAAAATGAAGGCTATGGTTTTGATTGGAATAAAAAGTCAGCAGATGAAATTAATGAAGAACTAAAAGCAATTTTGCCAACATTAGGTATTAATCCAGATATTTTATTTTTTGATAGTGATAAAGGTATCAATCAACCAAGTTATCAGTTATGGCACTTATTATACTCAGCTCAAGATGATGATAAAATTTCAGAAGCAGATAAATTAATTTATGGCGATACTGATGTAGCACTCAAAAAAAATCTTCACACCAAATTTGGAATTCCAATTGAATACACAAATCTATTTTGTGCCATCAATTTTTCTGATGATTATGGCAATTTATCATATAAAGCTATTAATAAAATTTTACCTAAATTAAAAGATGGATATGAATTTTCTAAAGCTTGTGAATTAGTTGGATATAATCATTCTAATTCAAAAACTAAAGAAGATATTTCTAACAAGAAAATAGAAACATCTATTCAACTATTAAAAAAGAACGAACTTAGAAATCCAGTTGTAGAAAAGATATTAAATCAAATGATCAATTTGGTAAATGAGGTAATAGAAAATTACGGCAATCCAAATGAAATTAGAATTGAATTAGCAAGAGAACTAAAAAGTTCTGCAAAAGAAAGAGAAAATTATACAGCATATATCAATGAAGCCAATATCAAACACCAAGAAATTATAAAAATATTACGAAGTAACCCATTTAATATAAAAAATCCTACAAGAAATGATATTATACGATATAAATTATATGAAGAATTAGCAACTAACGGATACAAGGATTTATATACTAATACTAAAATCAATGCAGAAGATTTATTTTCAAAGAAAATAGATATAGAACACATCATTCCAAAAGCAAAACTATTTGATGACTCATTTTCTAATAAAACTTTAGCATTCAGACAAAACAATTTAGACAAAAAAGACCAAACAGCTATTGATTATATCAGTAGAGTTTTGCCAGATAATTTAGAAAAATATAAGGATACTTTAAAAATGCTCTTAGATAAAAAAGTTATTTCTAAGCCCAAATACAACAAGCTATTAATGACAGAAGCAGAAATTCCATCTGATTTTATCAATAGAGATTTAAGAGATACACAATACATTGCAAAAAAAGCAAAAAATTTATTATATACAGTAACCAAAACTGTAGTAAGTACTACAGGAAGTATTACAGATAAATTAAGAGAAGATTGGGATTTAGTCAATGTAATGAAAGAAATTAATTTACCAAAATATAAAGCAATAGGTCTTACAAATATTATTGAAACCAAAGACAATCAACAAAAAGAAGTAATCACAGATTGGACAAAAAGAAACGATCACAGACATCATGCTATGGATGCATTAACAGTTGCATTTACAACACATAATCATATACAATATATAAATAACCTAAATGCATCTAATGAAGAAAGTAAACCATTATTTGCTATTAGAAACAAAATAACAAAAAGATTAATAGATAGTAATGGCAATAGCAAAAGACTGTTTATTCCACCAATGGAAAATTTTAGAACAATAGCCAAAGAACACATAGAAAACATATTAATTTCTTTTAAAGTAAAAAATAAAGTTGTTACTAGAAATATCAACAAATCAAAAAAGAATGGAAAAAATAATTTTAACAAATTTACTCAATTAACACCACGAGGACAATTACACAAAGAAACCGTTTATGCATTAAGCAAAAAAATAGTAATAAAAGAAGAAAAAATAAATGCGAGTTTCGATATTGATAAAATAAATTTAGTGTGTAATAAATTATATAAATCATTATTATTGAAAAGATTAGAAGAAAATAATAACGATGCAAAAAAAGCATTTACAGGTAAAAACGCACTCAGTAAAAATCCAATTTATCTCGATGATAAAAAAAAAAAAATAGTTCCAGAAATTGTAAAACTAAAATATTTAGAAGACAATTATACCATTAGAAAAGACATTAATAAAGATCTAAAAATAGAAAAAGTAGTAGATGAAAAAATAAGAAAAATACTTCAAAAAAGATTAGACGAATTTAGTGGAAAAGCAGATAAAGCATTTGCAGATTTAGAAAATAATCCAATATGGTTAAATAAAGAAAAAAATATTTCAATAAAAAAAGTAACCATCACAGGTATTGCTAATGGATTAGCATTGCATCATAAAAAAGACCACAAAGGTAATTTAATACTTGATGAGAACAATAAGAAAATTCCAAATGATTTTATCAGTACAGGCAACAACCATCATGTAGCTATTTATAAAGATGCAGATGGTAATTTACAAGAATCTATTGTTTCCTTTTTTGAAGCAGTAGAAAGAGCCAATCAAAAATTACCAATTATAGATAAAACATATAATCAAGATTTAGGATGGCAGTTTTTATTTACAATGAAACAAAATGAGATGTTTGTTTTTCCATCTGAAGACTTCAATCCCAATGAAATTGATTTATTAGATGAAAAGAACAATAAAATTATTAGTAAAAATTTATATAGAGTTCAGAAAATTGCGACAAAAAATTATTTTTTTAGACATCATCTAGAAACAACAGTTAATGAAATTAAAGAATTAAAAGATAAAGCATACATTAATTTAAGAAGTACTAGTAATTTAAGTACAATAATTAAAGTAAGAATAAACCATCTTGGAAAAATTATACAAATTGGAGAATATTAGATTAAGAAAACACTTGACATAAATTATATTTTTATTTAATTTTAGTATAATATAATTAAAAAATATTATAAACTACAAACACAAACCATAAAACATTATTTATGATTTTCTATAACCAACATATACTTGGGTATTTCAACATGGAATTATCAAATAAGTTATTTATTCAAATAGAAAAGCATAGCTCAAAAATCTTGCATCATGATAAAGAAAACACTGTATTTTGGTCAGCAAAGCTATTTGTCTGTCAAGCAAAATCAACTACAAATAAAACAGGATGAATTTGAAAGATTTGTTCCTATTGAAGATATTGGCGTATTGGTGTTAGACAATTATCAAATAACTATCACACACAATGTAATACAAAAATTATTAGATAATAATTGTGCCATTATTAAATGTAATGACAAACACCATCCAACTGGTTTGGTGCTTAACTTAGATGGACACACGCAACAAACTGAAAAATTTAAGGCACAGATTAATGCATCAGAACCACTAAAAAAACAATTGTGGCAACAAACCATTAAAGCGAAAATATATAACCAAACAAAAGTGCTTGATGCATGGGAAATAAACGCAACATATATCAGAAATATAATACCAAATGTATTGAGTGGCGATAGCAATAATCATGAAGCACAAGCTGCAAAATACTATTGGAGTGTGCTATTTCAAGAAGAAGACTCATTTTTTTACAGAGAACGTTTTGGTGAGTATCCAAATAATTTTCTAAATTATGGCTATGCCATTCTACGAGCAACTGTAGCAAGAGGACTGGTTGCATCTGGATTATTGCCTACTCTTGGCATATTCCATAGAAATAAATATAATGCCTATTGTCTTGCAGACGATATTATGGAACCATACAGACCATATGTAGATCATATTGTAAAAGAAATAATAACTGATATACCTGAAGAACAAGAGCTCACAAATGTTATAAAAAAAAGACTACTAGAAATACCAGCAATAGACATTGAGATAGATGGTAAGAAAAGTCCACTAATGGTTGGACTACAACGTACCACAGCATCATTAGCATCGTGTTTTGAAGGAAAAACAAAAAAAATAATATATCCAGAATTTAAATAGAAAATCTTCCTATATAAATATACTAAATTATCAAACTAAACTATGCATTTCAGTGCTTATCAAATTATGTGGGTTCTAGTATTTTTTGATTTACCAACAGAAACTAAACAAGACAGAAAACGTTACACAAAGTTTAGAGACAATCTATTGAATGATGGATTTGGTATGTTTCAGTTTTCAATTTATCTAAGGCACTGCAATAGTAGAGAAAATGCCGATGTACATATAAAAAGAATTAAGAAATTTCTTCCACCAAACGGACATGTAGGAATTTTATGTATTACAGATAAACAATTTGGGCAAATGGAATTGTTTTTTGGGAAAAAAGAAACAGAACTTCCAAATGTTCCACAGCAGCTAGAATTATTTTAGAAAATAAAAAATGGACATAAAACCATATAAACTACAGCAAAATGTCCATTTTTCAATTGCATCAACAGATTAAAACATCAATAAATATTAGTATCCTAGCCAAATGCGTTGATACAAATATAAAGAACTACAATTTTAAATCAATTCACAACACTACAAATGTTCATACGAAGCACTAAAACGTTGATACAAATATAAAGAACTACAATTTTAAATCAATTCACAACGCTTTTGAAGTCTTTATAGCTTTAAAATTAGTTGATACAAATATAAAGAACTACAATTTTAAATCAATTCACAACGGTAGCTAAATACTCCGCTATAGGCTGGTAGTTGATACAAATATAAAGAACTACAATTTTAAATCAATTCACAACCCATTAGTTTTGTTATATCAAAACTTTTAGGTTGATACAAATATAAAGAACTACAATTTTAAATCAATTCACAACTTAATTCCATTTATTAAAATACAAAACTTTGTTGATACAAATATAAAGAACTACAATTTTAAATCAATTCACAACAGTATAGCGTTCTAATTTAAGTGTTCTGCCGTTGATACAAATATAAAGAACTACAATTTTAAATCAATTCACAACGGTATTGCCGATGGTGGGGCATTAAACCACGTTGATACAAATATAAAGAACTACAATTTTAAATCAATTCACAACGGTGGAGGTAAAACCTATTCTGCAATACTCGTTGATACAAATATAAAGAACTACAATTTTAAATCAATTCACAACTTACAACACAATTTTTATCCCAAAGTTGTCGTTGATACAAATATAAAGAACTACAATTTTAAATCAATTCACAACACTTGCTTTATTAATGGCAAAAGAAAAATTGTTGATACAAATATAAAGAACTACAATTTTAAATCAATTCACAACAAATAAGAATGGATTAAAAAAGTAGTTAGTGTTGATACAAATATAAAGAACTACAATTTTAAATCAATTCACAACGGTTGGACATACAAGGATCAAGGGCAACTCGTTGATACAAATATAAAGAACTACAATTTTAAATCAATTCACAACTGCCAAAATTCGCTAACTTCTTCTTGATTAGTTGATACAAATATAAAGAACTACAATTTTAAATCAATTCACAACCGAAAAATCGGCATCTATATTATCCATTTTGTTGATACAAATATAAAGAACTACAATTTTAAATCAATTCACAACTATGTTAATTATCATACATTTGTATATCTAGTTGATACAAATATAAAGAACTACAATTTTAAATCAATTCACAACGACTTAGTAACTGATTTTATTACAGATGGGTTGATACAAATATAAAGAACTACAATTTTAAATCAATTCACAACTATGCAATCCTTGAAAAAAGGATTGAAATTGTTGATACAAATATAAAGAACTACAATTTTAAATCAATTCACAACGTATCTTTCCTTGCTCCGATATTTGAAGTTGTTGATACAAATATAAAGAACTACAATTTTAAATCAATTCACAACTGCTAACAATGTTTCCTTACTTTTAGGATTGTTGATACAAATATAAAGAACTACAATTTTAAATCAATTCACAACTTCTCGCCAATGTGGCGTTTTTTTGACAAAGTTGATACAAATATAAAGAACTACAATTTTAAATCAATTCACAACAGCTATTCAAAAGATTTATGTGTAGCAGGTGTTGATACAAATATAAAGAACTACAATTTTAAATCAATTCACAACTGCAATTTTTGTTGTTAATAATTTAACTTGGTTGATACAAATATAAAGAACTACAATTTTAAATCAATTCACAACTCATAAAATCTTAATTCTATGAGCGTTCCTGTTGATACAAATATAAAGAACTACAATTTTAAATCAATTCACAACTTGTATAGTTTTAATGATTTTTCTTCATCAGTTGATACAAATATAAAGAACTACAATTTTAAATCAATTCACAACTGTGTACATGGGTAGGCAAACTAAAAAGCAGTTGATACAAATATAAAGAACTACAATTTTAAATCAATTCACAACGGATTTAATTGTTAGTACATTATCCTCATCGTTGATACAAATATAAAGAACTACAATTTTAAATCAATTCACAACAGCCAAATGTTTTTCATCGACATCCAATCTGTTGATACAAATATAAAGAACTACAATTTTAAATCAATTCACAACTTCCAAATGGAATACTTTCCGCTTCGCCTAGTTGATACAAATATAAAGAACTACAATTTTAAATCAATTCACAACTGCAAATCTTGTGGTTCAACTGAAATTTCTGTTGATACAAATATAAAGAACTACAATTTTAAATCAATTCACAACAATGGCATCTATAAGAAGACTGGAACTATGGTTGATACAAATATAAAGAACTACAATTTTAAATCAATTCACAACTGTTGTTCCGGTTCTTCCAAACCATCTTCTGTTGATACAAATATAAAGAACTACAATTTTAAATCAATTCACAACTGCCAAAATTCGCTAACTTCTTCTTTATTAGTTGATACAAATATAAAGAACTACAATTTTAAATCAATTCACAACCTCCTTTACCTCCATCCTTACCAAGAGCAAGTTGATACAAATATAAAGAACTACAATTTTAAATCAATTCACAACATATAGATAGTAGTCAATTTTGTTACAAAGAGTTGATACAAATATAAAGAACTACAATTTTAAATCAATTCACAACAAAGAATAAAAAATAAATTATAAAAAAATGGTTGATACAAATATAAAGAACTACAATTTTAAATCAATTCACAACAGCTGGTATATTATTAATCTGCAAAATAGAGTTGATACAAATATAAAGAACTACAATTTTAAATCAATTCACAACGATTTTAAAGACGAGGGTAGAAGTATTTTTGTTGATACAAATATAAAGAACTACAATTTTAAATCAATTCACAACTATAAAATGGGCCATTCTTTAAGTCGCTTAGTTGATACAAATATAAAGAACTACAATTTTAAATCAATTCACAACCCAGATGGTCGCAAGGTTGCAGACAATTTGGTTGATACAAATATAAAGAACTACAATTTTAAATCAATTCACAACATAATTTGTGGATATGTCATAATGGTTGTTGTTGATACAAATATAAAGAACTACAATTTTAAATCAATTCACAACAGTAGTACCTTCTGCAGTAGATTCGACTTTGTTGATACAAATATAAAGAACTACAATTTTAAATCAATTCACAACAAGTTGACCATAACCAAAAATTGATGTTGTGTTGATACAAATATAAAGAACTACAATTTATGAAATATATTTATTTTTATTTTATTGTGTTCATCAGTCGCTGCGCTCGTGTTAAATCAATTTACAACACTTATCAAGACACCAAATAAAATATTACAGTCTAATATTACAACCACTTAAAAATTCTTTTAAATATTTTTTTGTCATACTCTTTTTCACCTCTTTGGATATTACTCTAATAGCTTCCGCTTTAGTCTTATATTTTTTGACTTTTTGCTTTTTGATTTTTAAACTTTCAAGCATCATATTCAAATTTACAAAAAAACAATGGATAATATTAATTTTTATTGTAATTTAGTAGTATGGTTTATGTGGCAATAGATACAGATTCAAAAGATGGCAAGGCATTGTTAGATTATTTGGCAAAATTATCAATTGTTGAAGTGTATAAAGAACCGAATGAAGTTACAAAAAAAGCAATGCAAGATGTAAAAAAGGTAACACTAAAGAAGTGGATAATGTTACCACATGGTTTAATCGCTTGGTTCAGTAATGTATAAAATTCTTACGACAAATCAGTTTGAAAAAGACGTAAAGAAATGTAAGAAAAGACATTTAGATATGTCCGTATTGTTGGATATTATAAAAAAATTACAGAATAATGGAGAACTAAAACAAAAGTATAAGCCACACAAATTATCTGGTAATTTTGCAGGATTTTGGGAGTGTCATATTAGACCAGATTGGTTGTTAATTTGGTCGCAAGATGATGAAAAATTATTAATAACATTAACACGTACAGGTACGCATTCAGATTTGTTTAAATAAAATAAAAAATTTAAAATACATATAATTTAAAAACATAATCGAACGTATAAGCTTTGCAGAACTAATACAAATATAGAGAACTACAATTTATTAAATATATTTATTTTTTATTTTTGTGTTGATCAGTCGCTGCGCTCGTGTTAAATCAATTTAAATCTCTCATCTCAATTCTCACATCTATTTATGATACAAATATAAAGAACTACAATTTATGAAATATATTTATTTTTATTTTATGTGTTCATCAGTCGCTGCACTCGTGTTAAATCAATTTAAGTCTCTCATCTCAATTCTCACATCTATTAGTTGATACAAATACAAAGAACTACAATTTATTAGAAATGCAAAAAATATTATATAACATAATAGATTTGATGAAGTAATGTATATTGTTTATTTTTAATAAACTCTATTTATGAAAAGTATAAAATCTACAGCATTAAGAAAACTACTATCAAACTTGCATACTGCAATAGACGAAATTAATATAAAAAATAAGTACAATATATCTTATGAACGTAGAACATTTATTAAGAACTCAACAAAAAGTTTAGTTGCTATTGGTGCGTCATGCTATATTCCTTCTCTACTAACATCGTGCAATAGCAACAATGAAAATATTTTAGATGTTGCCATTTTAGGTGGTGGTATTGCTGGTCTTAATTGCGCCAATCATCTTATTCCTACTAAGCTAAACTTTCAAGTATTTGAAGCTAGCAAAAGACTTGGCGGAAGAATTCTTACACACTATAATGATTCTACTGGACTTGCTATTTTTCCAGAATTTGGTGCTGATTTTACTGATTCTAATCATAATGATATTTTAGATTTAGTGGATGAATTTGGACTTGAATTAATCGACTTAGAAAAAGAAATAAAAGAAAATAATTTAATAAAAGATATATTTTATTTCGACAATAGAAAAATATACGAAGCAGAAGTTATTCAAGAGTTTAAAAAAATTGCTCCTAAGATTGCAAAAGATAAAATTGCATTAGGCGAAAATTATGATACAGATCGTGCCATTGAATTAGACAATACTTCACTGTATAAGTATTTACACTCAATGAAATGTGCAAACTGGCTTAAAGAATTATTAATTGCTGCATTTGTAGCAGAATTTGGGTTAGATGCTCAAGAACAATCTGCCCTAAATTTTATTGATTTAATAGAAACTGATACTGAATATGGTTTTAAAGTTTTTGGCGATAGTGATGAAAAGTTTAGAATAAAAGGTGGTAATTCAAAAATTATTGAAAACTTAGTTACTAAAATTGGCTCTGATTATATTAAAACAAATTATGAATTAACAGAAATCAATCAAAGAAGTAGTGGCTTGTATGATTTAAAATTTGCAAACGGTGAAAAAGTAACTGCAAAATATTTAGTATGTACTATACCATTTACAATTTTGAGAAAAATAAAACTAAATATCATTAATATGTCTAAAGAAAAACGCAAATGTATTGATGAATTGGGCTATGGTATCAACACAAAATTGATACTTGGTTTTGAAGGCAAACCATGGCGTGAGTATTCAAAAGCATATGGCTTTATGTTTCAAAAAGAGATTACAAATGCTTGGGATTCTAGCTACAACAAAGCACCTGAAAATCCTAATAATTTGTTGGTGTGTTTTTATGGTGGTTCATACTCATCATATCTCAATAGTGTTTCTTTTAAAAATAAAATGGCACCACCAACGCATGTATGGAAAACAGAATTACCAGAAAAATTATTGGAAATAACTTAAATAATATTGATAAAGTATTTGATGGCTCAAAAGCAAAATATTTAGGCAAACATGTTTTTGTAAATTGGATAGATTATCCTTATGCAAAAGGTAGTTATAGTTGTTATAAAGTTGGGCAATGGACAAGTATTTCTGGTTTAGAAATTGAACCAATTGGAAATATGTTTTTTGCTGGCGAACATTGTAGTGAAATGTTTCAAGGTTTTATGAATGGTGGTGCAGAAACTGGAAGAAGAGTTGCCGAAGAAATAAAGAAGCTATTTATTGATAAATAATTTATACCTTTTCTAATGCTTTTTTATAAATATTCAAGCATCTGTTTCTTGCAAATTCGTGTTGTACTATTGGCAATGGATAAGACATAGTTTCAAGTTCTGGTATCCATTTTTTTATATATATTAATTTAGAATCAAATTTTTCTGTTTGCAAAGTTGGATTAAATAACCTAAAATATGGTGATGCATCAACGCCAGTGCCTGCGCACCATTGCCAACTTCCATTGTTTGATGCCAACTCAAAATCTAATAATTTTTTTGCAAAATATGCCTCGCCCCAACGCCAATCTATTAATAAATGTTTGCATAGAAATGATGCAACTATCATTCTAACTCTGTTGTGCATATAACCTGTTGCGTTCAGTTCTCGCATGCCTGCATCTACAATTGGATAGCCAGTCATACCATTGCACCAAGCATCAAATTCTGCATGGTTGTTTCGCCATTCTATTTTGTCGTATTCTGGTTTAAAACTTTGTTCAATCACATTTGAAAAATGATATAAGATATGTATATAAAATTCTCTCCAAATTAATTCGTTTAAATATTTTTCTGCTTGTAACTCCAAACATCTGCTAACTAATTTTCGGATAGAAATAGTGCCAAATCTAAGATGCACACCCAACCTTGATGTACCTTGAATACTTGGAATATCTCTTGTTTCACTATAATTTGCAATTAATACATCTTCTACATTTAATGTTGGAAAATCTAAATTTTTATGTTCAAATCCAATTTCATTTAAAGAAAATAATTCTGATTGTTGGTTGGTTTGTAATAAGTTTTTCAGGTATTGCTCTGATGGAAAAGCTTGAATATATGTGTCATTCAATGTTGATTTCCATTTTTTTGAATATGGTGTGTACACCAAATATGGTGTGTTATTATCTTTTATAATTTCATTTTTTTCAAAAATCACATGGTCTTTGTAGCTGTAAGTTTCAATATTATTTTTAGTAAAAAATTCTTGTAGTTTTTCATCTCTTTTTATGGCATAAGGCTCATAATCATGATTGAAATAAACTGCATGTACATTATTTTCTTTTATAATTTTATGCCATACATCATATACATTTCCATAAAATATTTTAATATCTGAATTATAATTTGCTAATTGATTTTTTATATTTTTTAGTTGTTCATATATAAAAATAACTCTTGCATCTAATATTGCAGTACTTTTATCTTCCTTTAAATCATCTAATATTTCCTCATCAAAAATAAATATTGGAAGCACAGCATACTTTGACTGCAAAGCATGAAAAAGCGCTACATTGTCTTCTAGTCTTAAATCTCTTCTAAACCAAAAAATTGAAATGGGTTGCATACTACTTAAACCAAATCTTCGCCATAATGTTCAGCTACAGTTGCTTTAAATTCATTAAACACTTGTATTGAAATATCATTATCTAATATTTTATCTTCCAAATGTGTAGCTATTTGTATGCCTTTGATAGCATTTGTCAGAAAAATTTCATCAGCCATATAAACATCTTCAACAGTAATATTTTTTTCAATAATATTGAGTTGCTTTATTCTATTGAGTAATAATTTTCGTCCTGTTCCATCAACTGGTGCATCAGCTAATGTTGGTGTATATATCTTTTTATCTTTTACAATAAAAACATTATAAATGGTGGCATCTGCAAGAAAATTCTGAGTATTGAATACCAATGCTTCGTTCAAGTTATTTTCTGTAGCGAAAGCATATGCTCTACTATATATTTCTCTGTCTGTGTGTTTTAAGTTTGAAAACTCATCAATAATTTTCTTATCTTTTAGGAAAACACCAATTTTTATTGACTTTTCGTTTAGTGTAAATTTATTTTGTTCTAATGGTTTTATGGTAATATTCCATTTGAGTTCGCCAATTTCTGGCATATATTCATGCAATCTATTTTTTTGTACTTCTATTCTGAGTTTTATATTTTTTAAGCCTTTAGATAGACATTCATATTTTAGTAAACGCAATATTCTATCTTCCAATTGATAGATATTAATTGGTACATTTAATAGCTTTAAACCATTATTCAATCTTTCTATATGTAGATTTTTGAATACTAGTCTACCATTAACAACTTTGATAGTTTCTATAAGTCCAAGCGTGTTCACTTGTACAATATAACAAAAGAATTTTTAATTAAACGTTAAACAAGAATTTCTGATGGAAATTTGAATTTTAATCCATCAATTTCTTCAGATATTTTTATTTGGCACGATAATCTACAGTTTCCTGTATTGCATGGTAATGTATCTAAAATACACATTTCATCGTCATTTGCTTCGTATAGGCTAATAGCTTCTTTGTTTAGTACTTCTACTCTACATGTTGCACACAATGCCATTCCACCACAAATTGCTTCAATTGGATAGCCTTCGCCTTTTAAGACTTCCATTAGACTTAGTTCTACGCCCAATGGAATTTCCAAAGGTGTGAAACTAAAATCGTCTTGTTGTATATATACTGTAATATTTTCCATTAATTATTAATTAGAAAAATTAAAATGAATTAACACCATTAACTGTTGTGTATTTTAATGTTGGTTTTTTTCCATTAATGATTTCAGAAGCACTGTGGCACATTAATGCTGCTTCATGGAAACCACAAAGAATCAACTTTAACTTGTTTTCATATGTATTGATATCGCCAATTGCATAGATACCTTTTATGTTTGTACTATAGTCTTTTGTATCAACAATAATTGCATTTTTATCAATATTTAAACCCCAATTTGCAATTGGTCCAAGTTTTGGACTTAAGCCAAATAATGCTAAGAAATGGTCTGCTTCATAATCTGTTGCAGTACCATCGTTGTTGGTTATAGTTACCTTATTCAAATGATTATCGCCATGCAAATGAGTAACATTAGAATTAAGTACCATTTTTATTTTACCTTCTTCAGCTAATTGCTTGCACTTATCAACGCTATCTGGCGCACCTCTGAAAGTTTCGCCTCTATGTACCATAATCAATTCTGATGCCATTTCTGCCAAGAACATAGTCCAATCTAATGCACTATCTCCACCTCCAGCAATAACTATTTTTTATCTCTGAACTTTTCTGGGTCGAGTACCATATACTCACTCCTTTGTGTTCATAGTCATTGATATTGCTAATAGCTGGTTTTTCTTGGTTCGAATACGCCTAGTCCACCAGCAATTGCAATAATTTTCGCTTTAATTTTTGTACCCTTATGTGTAGTTAGTATAAATGTTTCGTCTTCTTGCTTATTAATTTCTTCGACACGTTCTCCAAGTGTAAATGTTGGGTCAAAAGGTTTAGCTTGCTCCATCAAGTTATCTACTAGTTCTTGTGCTAAAACAGTTGGAAAACCTGGAATATCATAAATTGGTTTTCTAGGATAAATTTCTGATAATTGTCCTCCTGGTTGAGGCAAATAATCTACTAAATGGCATCGCATTTTTAGTAGTCCTGCTTCAAATACAGTGAACAAACCTACTGGTCCTGCTCCAATTATACAAATATCCGTTTCAATCATTTTTTTCAAATTTAAGCTATCAAAAATAAATAATTGAACTTTAAAGGAATGTTATTAATTAGTTAGAGGAAGATTCTTGCTAATCTCAGCTTCTTTAGCTTCTTTTTTCTTTGCTTTCTTCTCTTTGTTATAAAAATCAATATTAGAAAGTAAGCTAATTTGTAAAGTATGGTTGCGTTCTATTTTCACACCATCTGGTTTATTTACAGTTTGTAATAAGTATCCTATTTCTAGTTTTCCTGCTTTTGGTATTTTATAACCAAGACCTACACCAAATCTATTTTGGTCAAAAATATTGTAAGCTACGTGTTTTCCAAAACTTACAAAAACCTCATCGTAGGCATATGCAAAAAATGATTTATCAACTATTGTTTTGCCTTTAAATGGTATGGATACCTTACCCATGTATCTAAATCTATTGGTATATACTGCATCTCCAATTGAATAAGAACCATCTGTATTTTGCACAGGAAGTTTTGAAAATCTTTGTTCTAATCTAAAACGATTGACAAATTCGAATCTATCAATTTGTGATTTTACTTGTACTTGTTCCCAAATTCTATGTTCTGGAAATTCTCGTTTTACAGGAAAATCTCCGTAAGGATATGTACCTGCATAAGCATAGCCTAAAGTAGCAAATGCATTCTTAAAATAATAATTTACACCAGTTCTAAAGAATAGTTGTTGAAATCTCATCACTGCATCATTCACTCTGAATTGAGCTTCTAAATGCACGCCCCATTTGTCAGCAACTTTGTGGTCGCCTGCATATGCATACCAAGTATTGAAATTATTTGTGTATTTATGTACTGATTGTGCTTGTATTTTAGTGCATACAATTACCATCAATATTATTAATATTCTTTTCATTTTTAGTAATTTAATTTAGGTAATATTTTATTTTTTTCTTGCTGCCAATTCATGTTCAGATAATGGTTTGTGTTCATCTAGGCCAACAATCTTAAATGTTCCACCATCTTCAATATAATCGTGTTGGAAATGATGAATATTTTCTAATACTGAATGGTCTACTAGCTTTGTTTTAGCAAAATTTAAAACAACATTCATTCCTTGTGGTATTGCTTCTAACTTGCTTTTTAATCCTAAATAATTAGAAAATACTGCTGCTTGTTCTACTTCAACTAAATAATCATTATCATTAAATGATACTGTAGCTGGAATTTTGAATAATGATTTGATTGATGCTCCATTGAATAAATGTATAATCATTTTTAATAAAATACCTGCTGCTATTCCTACTAATAAATCTTCAAATAGTGTAAAGAATATAGTTACTACAAATATTGCCAATTGTTCTTTACCTATTTTAAATATATGAAAAAACTCTTTTGGGTGTGCAAGTTTGATACCAACTGTAATTAACATCGCTGCTAATGCTGCGTTTGGAATTAATTCGATAAGTGGTGTAGCAAGCAATAAAAATACTAAAATAAAAAATCCATGAAAGAAATTTGCCCATCTAGTTTTTGCGCCATTATTTACATTTGCAGAGCTACGTGCTACTTCTGAAATCATTGGTAAGCCACCTAAAATTGCAGAAATTACATTTCCAATTCCGACCGCAATCAAGTCTTTATTTGGGTTTGATTTTCTTTTGTATGGATCCATCATATCAATAGCTTTTACAGTCAATAAAGATTCTAATGAACCAACTAAAGCAAACATTATCACAAATTTTATAAAAATACCAATATGACTAACGCCTGAAAAATCTACATTGGTTTTGATATTTTCAAATAAATTTCCAATATGTACTAATGCATATGGTGGTTCTGTATGTTGAAAATCCATAATTAATTCTGCTGGAATTGCTATTAATAAAACTACTAATGGTGCTGGTATTTTGCTAATAAATGGTACTTTATTATTTGCCCAACCCATCATTATCCATAAACTAATTACACCAACAAGCGCCGCTTTTGGGTCTAAATGTGTAATAAATAATGGTAGTGATGCTAAAAGCTCAAATGGAGATTTTCCTTTTGCTAATGCTGGATCTACATCTAATAAAACTGGAATTTGTTTGAGTATGATAATGATTCCGATTGCTGCCAACATACCATGCACAGCAGAAAGTGGAAAGAAATCTACTAATTTGCCTAATCTAAATACTCCAAACAAAATTTGAATGATACCTGCAACTACCATTGCACCTAATGCTAAGTGCCAACCTTGCTCACCGCCACCAAACTCTGCTACTGCACCAACAACGATAACGATTAAACCTGCTGCTGGTCCTTTGATGGTCAACTTTGAGCCTGCAAAGAATGATACTACAATTCCACCTATAATTGCTGTAACTAAACCCATTAATGGTGGAAAATCTGATGCTTTGGCAATACCTAAGCTAAGTGGCAATGCTAATAAGAAAACTATGAATCCTGATGTTGCATCAGAAGCGAAGTTTTGTTTTAAACCAGCAAATCCATCTGCTGGAATATTTTTTGTGTTATTTTCTTTCATATTATTTATTTTAATTGTTTGTTTATAATTATTAATTAACTATTTTGATTTGGTAATTCATGATATGCTTTGCAATGTATGCCTAAGAATAATCTTGCATAAATTCTGATTGCTGCAATGCCACCAATGATAAAACTTTGTGATACAAGTACTGCTAACACTACTTGATTTTCTTTGATATGACTAAAAATTAAATCTTCACCAATAAATGTAGTTGTGATTGGGAAACCTGATATGCCTATTGCTGCAAGAAAAAATATAAACGCAAGTTTTTTGTGTTCGTATATATGTCCTAAGTATTTTTTTAGATAAAAAATACTTTCTTGCTTTTGCAAAGTATATAGTGCTAAAATGCCAACTATTGCTGCAAACAATACGCCTGAAAGGTAAAGAACAATCTCAATAACATCTATATTTTGATTGAATAATATTGCAATAACTATCCATAAGTGATTAAAGATAACTAAGAACCAAGCTGCAAATGGGCTTTGTGTTTCTGCAAATGCTTTTATTGCTGAAAATACTGCAAAAGATGCAAAGACTATGGATAATATATGATTCGCTCCAGAATTAAATCCACTTAAATACAAACCAACAGCAATTGCATATAATAGTACATATCCTATAATGAATAATTTTGTACTGATAATTTTTGTACTACTACTAAGTTTTTTTAATGGTTTCCAGAATACAAAGCTCATAATAGATTCTAGCTTAAACTCATTTAAGCTTAATAAGAATATTGAGTTTTTTAATTTTTCTGTTAATGACTCCTCAAATACATGTTCCTTTTTTTCAAATGAATAGAATTGTTCTTTGATTAAATAACTAACTACTGATGGTGAAACTAATAACTGATAGGTGCGCAAAAATGCATTTCCTGCAATGTGTACTAATGCTAAAATGTGTAATCCTAATGCAATCTCAATAAATATGATTCCTATTTGTGCTATTGATGAGTATGCGACTTGTGCTTTAACTGATGATTGTACTCTTGCAATCAATGATGCTGAAACACTTGTTATTAATCCAATAAAAATAATTAATACTCTAACCATAACTTGATGTTCCCAAAATGGGTATGTACGCAACAACAAAAATGCACCTAAATGCACTGATAATGAACCATAGAAAATGGCACTTGATGGTGTTGGTCCTTCCATTGCTCTTGGCAACCAAGAAGAAAATGGAAATTGTGCTGATTTTACTAATGCTGCAAATAACAAAGCTAACGAAATACACAAACCAATAATAGTATGTGCTTGTAAGTGTTCGCTAACTAATAGATAATTACTTAGCTTGTAGAATGTAATGTTTTCGTGCCACAAATGATGGCTTGCCCACATAGCTAAAATAATACCTATATCTCCTATTCTGTACATTGAAAAAACTTTGAATGCATTGGTAACTGGCAAATAACGTTCTCTATAAAATGCTATTAATAAAAAAGATGATATACCTATAATTTCCCAACCAATGAATAGTGTTTCAAAGTTTCCTGATGCAATAACAATATTGAACCCTAAAAAGAAAAATAGTATAGTATTGAAAAATCTTTTGTACCCTTTTTCTTTGTGTAAGTAATATCTACTATATGTAGTAACAAGTAAAGTAAGTGTAGAACCTAAAAACAAAAATAGAAATGTAATTTTATCAAAAAAGAAATCGATAAAAAACACATAGCTATCTGAAGAAAAGATTGTTGTTTCATTGATGTTTACACTTTTGCCTACAACAAATAATACATATATGATTGATGCTAATAAAAATATACAATACAAACCTATGCTTAAGAAAGCTACTCTTGATATTAGTTCTTCTTTTTCTTTTGGAATGAACACACTTATAATAAAACTTATAAGTGGTAATAATATTAAAACTATTAAATAATTCTCCATAATTACTTGATTAAAAAGATTGGTAAATTTTCACTATGATTCTCGTACAATTTCTCTTCATCTTTGAGAATTGGTAATGCATGGAAAGTTGGTTGATATTCTACAAAAGCTTCATCTTGGAACTTATATAGTTTTTTATTTTCAGGATTAACAACAACAAGATGTATCCATTCGTTTTTAAACCATTCGTAAGTTTGCTCTTTTGAGAGAATTGTTTTCATTACTACGTCAGGAAAATGTTCTACAATTATCATCAACCTGAGTGGATCGTGTAGTTCTATCATTTGACTAGGTAATCCTGTTCTTAAATCACCGTTTATTCCATTTGCAACACCAATCAATCCCATTACATTGTGTGGTAATTTTGTGCCAGCACCTAGTTTGTAATTATCTACTCTAGAAAAATAATATTCTAAATTGATGCCACCACAAACTGGCGCAGCTGCGTTTAAAATTCCAAACAAATATTTTCCTTCTGGATCAAGTCTATAATCGTATGAATTCATGAATGCTCTTCTATCTAAAAATAAATTTTTAGTAAGCTGTCTTCTGCCAACAATACAAAGTGTATTGGTTGCGTGATTCAGTTCTGGTCTTGGCTCAAATAAAGATACAGAACGTTTTTTTACATTATTGTATACTTTATCCAATGGCAAATGTGAATGAGTTGTATCAAATCTTCTAGATCTTTCTTTTGCATTGTGTTTTAATGCTTCATGAAATGTTGCTTTATTACTTTCATGTAATTTGACATTATTTTCATTAAGATTTTGAACATCATAGAATGCAATTTCATCTCTTGTAGTATCATGCAAGGCAGCAACAAATTGAGTAGTATCTGGAATTTGCAAGCCTTTTTCTTTTAATATTGCTCTTACTTTTGGATGGTTTGCCATATATGCAATTACCTTTGAATTTACTGAGCCTGGTCTTCCTGAACATGCACCACAATCGTAGCCAGCATAGTGTGTATTGTTTATACTTGTAGCACCATGACCAACAAAATAAACGATGTCAGCAAAATTTTCAATCAAACCAATACTTCTAAATAGATTTTCTACACGAGTAGCCATTTCTTCTACTTTAAAGCCAAGTTGTCTTCCATCTTCTTTAGCATATTCTTCTTTATTTTCAATAATTAGTTCAGCATCTATGTCAATATGTTTGAATGATGATGTCGTTGCTGGTGTCATTCTTGGACTAAAAATATTTATAGCTAAATTGAGTGCTGATGAAAATCCTAAGCTTTGAGAAATTAGCCATCCTTTCAGTAATGTGTGCGAATTTTTGTTGTAGTGTAAGTCTTTTTTTACCTTTTTACCATTTCCAACTTCTTTTATAATATACTCTGGATTGAGTGGTGCTGGACATAGTTTCGTATAAAATTTTCCATTAATTGGTTGATAATAAAACTCTACTCCAAAAAAACCAGGTGATGCAAATGTTTGTGCATTTTTATCAAGTTTTTCAATGTGTCTTCTAAAAGAACACTCTCTATCATCTATACAAAAAATTGCTTGAAATGAAGTTTTTTCGTGTTGTGTTTCTTGCTCAATTGAAGTCATACAAAAGTGAATGCCATTTAAAACTTCATCATAATAACTCCATTCAAAAGCTTCTTGCCAAATAGAAATTAATTCAAAATCTTCACTATAATTTACCTTATCAAAAAGTGGTGTTGGATTTTCTTGTATTACATCGCCTAATGGCTTCCAATTTTCTGGCAATAAACTATCTAATGTGTCTATTTCAAATAACAACTCAAGGATAATAAATTCACGCAAAGAAATGATTTTATCATCAAATAAAGTGTGTGGATTATCTTCTATGTATGCTACCATGCCAGACCAACCTGGATGTACAAATTGCTGGTCAAATATGTATTGCTCATACAATGATTCTTTGCCTACCAAAATTTTCAACAAATCATTAATTGAAATATCTTTTTCGTTTAATAAGCTTTTGGCTCTTTTGTTTTTAAAGAAAGATAAGAAATTATTATTTTCAATTGCACGCACTGAATTTAGCAATCCTTCTTTATGTGTTGGAAAATTGTACAATGCAACGCCTTGGTCTAAATAATTACTAATTATTCTAATTATGTTTGCTTGAACTGTTTTATCAATTTTCACATTATAATAAGCTCTCCATTTTGCTCTTAATTGACCAATTCTTCCATTATAATTGATTAAAGAATCTTGGTCTAATAATTTTGACTTCCATTCTGATAAATGCTCTATGCCTTTTCTTTGAATAATTACACTCTCTAAAGCATGCTCTTTTATTTTACTTTGTGCGTATAGATTTCTATACTCAGATATAGACAATGTTGTTTTATAACCAAATATCTCAGATGCAGTTTGCAAAGCTGTAAAAAACTTATCTTGCTGAAATGCATGCAAAGTATTGTGGTGAATAAAATCTTTAAGTGGTGCCTGTGAAGGCAAATAATGTTTTAGATGTTCAAGCACATGATGTTCATCAAATACATGGTGATTGTTACCCATAAAAAATATATAAAGTGAAAAAATTATACTTAAATGATATTAAGTATATGATATCCTAAACAATTAGAGTAATTATACTATTGGATATGCTTTTATCTGTCGATAGAGTACGTAGAGTGGTACTTTGTGACAGTTTTTATTTTTCCAGATTGGATGATAAGAAAATACATCAACAACTAAATTGTTTATTTCAATTTTAGGTGTATGTATTGAATTTGTAAAAAACTGTGTTCTTTCAAATTCTATTTCATCGTAGTAAAAAGTATTTTCTTTTGGTTCTGCATTTTTATCAAAAATATAATTCTTCTTTTCTAATGTAGAAATGTAAGATTCAATTTTTGATTTAGTAAAATTAGGTGCAGAGAAACCATAAGCTTTTAGAATAATAATACAAACAAACAGAACGCTAGGAAAAGCGAAAAATTTGCTCATATTTATTTTATAACTATTCATAAAGCATTAAAATCTGTACAAATATAATTCCTTTCAATATTCGCGTAAATTACATTTATGTTATGAAAAGTTAAACACAATAAATTTAATAGTTGCACATTTTTTTGTATATTTGTTGTCCATAACACTTAAATTAAGTTATGGCAAAGTTTATCTTCGTTACTGGTGGCGTTACATCATCTTTAGGAAAAGGAATATTAGCAGCATCATTAGCTAAACTACTACAATCTCAAGGACTAAAAGTTACAATTCAAAAATTTGATCCATATATTAATATTGATCCAGGCACAATGAATCCATATGAACATGGCGAATGCTATGTAACTGAAGATGGTGCTGAAACAGACTTAGATTTAGGTCATTATGAACGTTTTTTGGGCGTGCCAACATCGCAAGCAAATAACGTAACTACAGGAAAAATTTATTTGGAAGTCATCAACAGAGAAAGACGTGGTGATTACTTAGGCAAAACTGTGCAAGTAATTCCTCACATTACTGATGAAATAAAAAGAAGAATGTTATTGCTTGGCAATAGCAACGAGTATGATATTATTATTACTGAAATTGGTGGCACTGTTGGTGATATCGAATCATTGCCATTTGTAGAAAGTATTAGACAACTAAAATGGCAACTACCAAAGCAAGATTATTTGGTATTGCATCTTACTCTTGTACCTTATTTGGCATCAGCAAAAGAATTAAAAACAAAACCTACACAACATTCTGTAAAAGAAATGCAGTCTTATGGTGTGCAACCAAACATTATAATTTGTAGGACAGAACATGAATTAGGCTTAGAAAGAAAACATAAAATTGCAGAATTTTGCAATGTAGAACCTGAATGTGTGATTGAAGCTTTAGATGCTGACAGTATATATGATGTGCCAATTTTACTTAAAAATGAAAAGCTTGATGAAACTGTTCTAAAGAAATTGGGTTATGATAATTTGCCAGAAGCTGATTTGAGTGATTGGAAATTGTTTTTGCAAAGACATAAACAACCTAGCAAAGAAATAAATATTGTAGTTGTAGGAAAATATATAGAATTGAAAGATGCTTATATTTCAATTTATGAATCATTTATTCATGCTGGTGCTTTTCACAATTGCAAAGTGAACATCATTAAATTGCATGCTGAAGAAATCAACGAAGAAAATATTGACAAAATATTAAAAAATATAAATGGAATATTTGTTGCACCTGGTTTTGGACAACGTGGTGTGAATGGTAAAATATTAGTTATTAAATATGCAAGAGAACATAATATTCCATTTTTTGGTGTGTGCTTAGGTATGCAAATGGCAGTCATTGAATTTGCAAAAAATGTATTAAACATAAGTGATGCAAACTCAAGAGAAATGGATGCGAATACGCCAAATGCCGTAATAGACATTATGCATGAGCAAAAGAACATAGAAAATAAAGGTGGAACAATGAGATTGGGTGCATACAATTGCACACTAAAAGAAGGCACATTGGCATATAAAATTTATAATACAAAAGAAATATCTGAAAGACATAGACATAGATATGAGTTTAACAACCAATATCTAGAACAATATGAAAATGCTGGAATGATTGCAAGTGGCAAAAACGAAGCAAATAATTTGGTAGAAATTATTGAGCTAAAAAACCATCCATTTTTTGTTGGCGTGCAGTTTCATCCAGAGTATAAAAGTACAATCTTAAATCCACATCCATTATTTTGTGCTTTTGTAGAAGCTGCTTTAAAACACTAGTTAATCTAAACTGATGATTAAAAATTGTTGATTAAATACATCAAAGTTTTTTATAAGATTGTCAATAAAACTTTGACCATATTTTGCATAGTATACTGAAAAATTTTCTTCTCTTTCTTGTAGATTTTGATTGGGAAATATCTGTTGATATACCTTTTCAATTTGATTGAGGCTATTTTCGTTTTTTTGCTTTAATGATTTTAAAACTTTAGCTTCTATGGTTTCTAAAGATTTTTCTAATTTATTTTGTTCTGCACCTAAAAATCCAACTAAGCTTGAGTCTATGCCATCAATTTTTGATTGAATAGATTTGAATTGTGCAAGCATATTTTCTTTTTCTTCTGCAATATCAAATTGATTAAATCCATCAATATATTTTCTTTTGATGACATCTACATCAGCAAAAAAATCAATAATATTGAGATTCAATTTCTCTATTCTTTTATTGATGTTTTCTGTTAGCAACAAAGCAGAATTTCTAAGTAATAATATTGGGAAATTAATTTTATAAAACTCAAAAGTTGTTTTAAGTTGCAACCAATATGCAATTTCGCCAGCACCACCAATGTATGCAATGGATGGCAATATTTTTTGTTGAAATAATGGTCGTAAAATTACATTTGGCGAAAATCTTTCAGGATGTGTGTTGAGTTCCGTTTGTATTTGTTCTTCAGTAAAAGTAATTGTTGTATTCAACACTTGATATGTATTTTTATCAGCATCAAAAACAATACGTTCACGTAAATTATCTTTTAAATAAAACAAATTTATTTCTCGTACTGTTGCCTGAGATTTATAATTATGTTCTGTTAATGCTTTATTCGTTTGTTCTACCAAACGAAATGCATTATGATTTTTTAAATCATCTAACATAATATTTGAAAACTGTTTTTTGAAAACAGAATCATTACCATCAACGACAACTAAACCATAATTTCCAAATAATTTATTCACTAAAAATCTTGTGGCTTTAGTAAGATTTTCTTGTGCGTATGCATCTTTAAATAGTTGTATAATTTCTGATGTATAAGTTTGTTCGCCTAAAATATTTTTTATCTCATCGATTAATAATAAGATATTTTCTGTAGAAAAAATTCCAGTAGCACCACTTTGTGCATCATTCCATTCTATTTTTTTGTTAAACAAATTAATATGATTAATTTCTGCAAAATCATGGTCTTCACTGCCCATCCAATAAATTGGAATAAAATTATAGTTTGAATATTGCTGCTTTAATTGATGACATGTAGCAATTGTTTGTGCTATTTTATATATATAATACAATGGTCCAGTAAAAACATTTAACTGATGCGCTGTAACAATACAAAAAGAATTATCTAACTTAAGTAATTCAATATTTTCATCAACCAATACTACTTTATCTGATATATGTTGATACTGATGCTGTATTGCACTAGCCAACAATTCTCTATCAATATTTTCATTTTTTTTATGCTCAATGCACAATTCTATATCGAAAGAAGTGTTGTTATAATTGTAAAATGATTTTGTATTTTCTTTATTTTCGATAAAATCAATTACCAATGCACTAAATAAATTAGTATTACTAAAATATATATTATCTACTTTCAATTATCTTAATTTATAAGTTCAGCGTATAAGTCAAAGTCTGTGCAATCTACAATTTTGGCTTGTACAAAATCGCCAACTCTACAATAGAATTTTTGTGCATCAATCAACACTTCGTTATCTACATCAGGCGAATCGTACTCTGTTCTTCCAACAAAATAGCCACTCTCCTTTCTATCTATCATTACTTTAAAAGTTTGCCCAACTTTCTCTTCATTTTTTTGGTATGATATCTCTTGTTGAATTTGCATTAACATAGATGCTCTTTCTTCTTTGGTATCTGTATCAATTATATCTTCCATCAAATAAGCAGAAGTATCATCTTCGTGCGAATATTGGAACACACCCAATCTATCAAACTTCATTTCTTTCACAAAGTTGCATAAGTCATCAAATGCTTCCTCAGTTTCATTCGGAAAACCAACCAACATTGTTGTTCTAATTGCAATATCTGGATTTATTTCTCTTATTTTTTGAATTAATTCTCTTGTCTCAGCTTGCGTTATCTGTCTTTTCATTACATTCAACACATCATCATTTGCATGTTGCAATGGAATATCAAGATAATTACAAACTTTATCACAATTTTTTATGGCATCAATTACATCCAAAGGAAATTTTGATGGATAAGCATAGTGCAATCTAATCCACTCAATTCCATCAACCTCATTGAGTTGATACAACAAATCAGACAAAGCTCTTTTTTTGTAAATATCTAAACCATAATAGGTTAATTCTTGAGCAATCAAAATAATTTCTTTCACACCTTTTGATGCTAAATTTTTTGCCTCAGTGATGATATCTTCTATTGTTTTAGATTGATGTTCGCCACGCATTAATGGAATGGCGCAAAAAGAACAAGTTCTATTGCAACCTTCAGATATTTTTAGATAAGCATAATGCTTTGGTGTTGTCAAAAATCGTTCTCCAATCAATTCTTGTTTATAATCTGCTTTAAATTTTTTGAGCAAAGCAGGCAATTCACTTGTTCCAAAAAATGCATCAACAGCAGGAATTTCTTTTTCTAAATCATCTTTATATCTTTGAGACAAACAGCCAGTTACATACAATTTATCAATTTTTCCATCATCTTTTGCACTTGCATATTCTAATATGGTGTTAATCGATTCTTCTTTTGCTCTATCGATAAATCCGCAAGTATTGATGACTACAATATTTGCATTGTTTTTTTCCGACTGATGCTCAACATCAACAGGATTATGTTTTAACTGTGAAACCAACACTTCTGAATCAACCAAATTCTTTGAGCAACCAAGTGTTATCACATTAACTTTATCTTTCTTAATACTTTTTGTTTTCATTTTGTAGGCAAAGGTAAGACAAATAAAAATTTCAGAACTAAAAAATGTTAAATCAATTTATTAAATATGGCATCAAACTTGTATATATTAAAAAAAAAATGCAAATTTGAATTATTAAACTACTATAATGAAAAAACTATTATTTGTTGCCGTACTTTCAATGATAAGTACACTGATTTTTGCACAAAAAGTTGTATTGTGCGAAGACTATGATAAAACTACTGGTGTGCCAAGTGGTGTTTATGCTTCTTGGAATGTAAAATCTAGTGGCTCATATATTTATACAATATATACCCAAAGTAAACCAATTACCAAAACACTTTCTGTTTATATAGACAAAAAAAGCAGTTCTGGTTCTTATGTGGCTTACGAAACACATTTTATAGAAGAATCTGAATCTAAAGGAAGAAAATGGGCAATGATAGATTTGAAATTTTCTGAAGCTGGAGATTACAAAATTTCTATTTCAGATGGTGCTGGCAACGAATTGGCAAGTACGTATGCAGTAATATCATATATAGATGATGAAGATGAAGATAACGATGACGATGAAATAGATACTTATTATTATGAAAACTCTGAAATTTCAATTGCAGAAGACATTAATAAATCAACATATGAAATTATCAATAAAACTGACGAAGCATATCTATCAAGTATTAGAGGCAAAGAATTTTATATTATAGTTGAAAACGACAAAGTATTTAAAACAAATTTATTTTATGTTGGAATATATTTAGGTGATGATTTGTTAGAAACTTTGGAAATAGATGTTGAAGAAGGTTGGGATATTGCATGGACAAATTATTCCTTTACAAAGAAAGGAAACTATACAATAGATGTTTATAATGCTGATGATATTTATGTAAATACAACAGAATTTGTAGTAAAATAATTATTTTAGATTATGATAGCAAAAGCCATTCTACTTTTTTAGAATGGCTTTTTAGTTTATAATGATATACAGCACTAAAATGCTAATTTTTTTTACACAACTGCATGGTTGAGCTAATATATGACCTATTGTGTACAAGAGAGACAGGTGATAACACCTGTCTGAGGCTGAGTCACTTGCTTGAGTTAATCACTATCTTGAACTCTTTTTGAAATAACGACACTATCTTTATTAAATTCTATTATATAATATAATGTTTGCCAGTCATTTTCATATAAAATCTCAAACTTAGACGAATCACCTTCTTTGTAAAATGGATTTTCGATTATATATGGTGTAGTACCTAATAAATGTATTACTTCATTATATTTCAAATCTTTTTTAATAGATTCAAACTTATTTTCTGTAAAATTTATAGACTTATTTCCCTTATATTTAAAACATAAATAACAACTTTCAGATACTTTACATCCTGATTTTACAAAAGCATAGACAACTATAATTAGCACTAGTGCTGATATTATCATACTTACTATTATTATAAATTTATATACTAATTTTTTCATGCTATTTGATTTTAAGATTTACACATATTGATGATTCTTGCATACCCAAGCTCTCGCAAGTTTAGCAAAGCAAAGCCATAGCGTAGCTGCGTAACTTGTGAGTGCATGGCATATAAATTTAAACCTTTTTCTACCTGACAATATTTTAAACTTTCTACTATAATATCTCTATATATTACTCTTGTAAAAACATCTATCCAACCAACTACTGCAAAAGTGTATTTCCATATCTTATTCATTATACTATTGATACGCCAAATCGTTTTGTTCTCATTGAAGCCGTGATTTGTGCTTACCAAAACCCTGATGATGCTTACCTAAAAAAATAAAACAAATTATTTAATTGCTGCCGAATCTATCGGCTCACTTGTTTTTATCCTATAAATACTATCTATTGGCTCAAGCGTAACATAACTAATAACTGATTTATTTTTTTGTTCATAGTTTCTGCCTGATATTAAAAATTCCTGCTTATTCCTAAGCATTATAAAGTACGGAGAAACACGAAGATTATTTGATGTATTTAATGATTTTATAAATTTTACTTTTCCGTGTTTGTACAATGCATAGACAATATAATAATGTTTATCTGTTAAGGCAAATAAAGTATTAATATTAACAAAAATACTATTGTAGTATTTTCTGTATGCTTCATATAATTCTGGCTTATTATCTTTTACTTGTACTAACAAAGGATATTCTCCGAAATAATAAATACTATCATACTCACCTAAATTAATTGTATATGCAAATTTATATGGATCTGACATTATACCAGATAAATCAACAATACTATCATAAACTATAATTGAATCCCTTTTATATGATGTTTCATACTTCTTAGTTTGTGAGAATAATTCTTCATAAAACTTTAATTCTGTTACTGAAAACAAATAGTAAATAAATAAAAGTGCTATCAAAACAAATATAATCATAGAAAAAATTAATTTCTTCATGTTATTATGGTTTTAGGGATTCTAAAATTTGAATTAAATTATTTGCTGTAGTTTGTGACAAGAAAGTAATAACGGGTTTGTTATTACTACCATTTACTGCATAACCAATAGTCTGCATTAGTTTAACAACCTCTATTGAATAGGAATAAGGATCAGCAAATGTCTTATTTAAAGCATTGATTGCTGGTATGTATTTATTAATAACTAGTGCATTATTTACTTTATCTGTATTTGAATCAAAGATATTTGGGTCTCCTAATTCATGTCTGTCCATATTTTTTTCCCGCCTTTGTTGGTTTTTAACCAACAAACCACTATCTGAATTGTATTGCATTTTATTCATCGCCTTGTTTTAAAAAATCCCAATCTTTTTCATTAGTTATATAAAACTTTGCACTACTATATTTATATTCTTCCTCAAATATACAAATTCCTGCCTTAACTGGATTATTGTGTATATAATTTAATTTTGTTCATATACTTTTTTTGTTCTTAAATCAATACTTAAAGAGTTACGTTGCCACACTTGGAATTTTCTATCTTTTAAATTTGCTTCTAATTGATTAATCATTTCGGAATGATTATCTTTTAAATATTTTAAAATTTGTTTTGCTGTATGATGTAAAAAATCGCGTTGAATATCTTGTCGTAGGTATCCTTTTTTTATTCGCCAAATAAGATGCGTGTGATTATCCATTAGCACAAAGGCATGAACTTCTATCTTATTTTGTTGTGTTAAATATCTTAGGCTTTCTATAATAATTTCTTTTGCCTGATTGCTTTTTATTAAGGCTAACCATTCATAACAAGTAATTGTTATAAACTCTGGAAATTTATCTTCGTAATTCAATATATATAAACTTCAAATTTAATAATTTTAATCTTTAATTTTATATATGTTCTGTGGTTTGTTGGTTAAAAACCAACAAAGGCGAGGTCATCATATAACTCTGGTTTTATATTTTTTACTTGAACTGGCAACGGATATTCTCCAAAATAAAAAATGCTGTCATATTTACCTGTATTCAGTGAATATTCAAAAGAATATCTATCTGAAACTATATGTGATAATATTACATTGCTGTCGCCTATATCAAAAGTATCAGATTGATGATGTAATGAATATTTTTCGGAAATTGAATAAATTTCATTATAAAACTCAATATTTTTAACTGAGTTTGAAAAAAGTATATATAATACATAGATGCTCCCGATCAGTAATATAATTACAATAGTTTTAATACTATTTTTCATAGGTTGGGGATTATTTATATTTTTCTAAAATATTTATTAAATAATTTACTGATTCTGGTGTTAAAATAAATTTATCTATATTATCGCCAACAATTTTATAAGTTGGTGACGCATGCCTACACACTTTGCCACGCTAAGCTAAACACCAACACGGGCGAGGTATCACAAGTTACGCTTCGCTAAACTTGCGAGAGCATTGGGAGTATTACTTTTTATCTTTCAAAAATAGAAAAAATACAATAAAATAAAAATTAATATTATATAATTTATAAATGACAAGTATAATCCTTTAACTATTTCAATATCTTTGTTCTTAAAATAGTTAGTAAGATAAATAGTTACCCCTATAGAAGTAAAAATAATCACAACGCTAATATATTCCATAAACCTAATAGAAAAAGCAAGAGAATGAAATGAGGTTTCAAATCTTTTATACCCAAAACCATAAAAGGATATGAAAAAGCTTGATAATAATGCTACAAATAGCAAAAAACCATGTCCGAAAAATACTGCATATTTTTTCATATATTAGAATTTAAAACTTTTATTAAAATCCTTATAAATACTCCAACTATTACCAGATATATAGATGTTAAAATCTACCAAATCCTGTCCAAAATAAATCTTGTTACCAGGACTATAAATATTAAGAATATTTCCAATTGGTTTAACATAAATAATTGAATTATCTGCAAAAACGAGATCTTTAACTTTTACTGCTTTGTTCCCAATCATATTTAAGTCAATTTGTATTCCTCCATTAACACGTAAAACTTGGGTAATACCAAGAACTGCAGCTTTAGGTAACATTGGGAATATAACCCCGCCTTTGTTGGTTTTTAACCAACAAACCACTATCTGAATTGTATTGCATTTTATTCATCGCCTTGTTCTAAAAAATCCCAATCTTTTTCATTAGTTATATAAAACTTTGCACTACTATATTTATATTCTTCCTCAAATATACAAATTCCTGCCTTAACTGGATTATTGTGTATATAATTTAATTTTTGTTCATATACTTTTTTTGTTCTTAAATCAATACTTAAAGAGTTACGTTGCCACACTTGGAATTTTCTGTCCTTTAGATTTACTTCTAATTGATTAATCATTTCGGAATGATTATCTTTTAAATATTTTAAAATTTGTTTTGCTGTATGATGTAAAAAATCGCGTTGAATATTTTGTCGTAGGTATCCTTTTTTTATTCGCCAAATAAGATGTACGTGATTATCCATTAGCACAAAGGCATGAACTTCTATCTTATTTTGTTGTGTTAAATATCTTAGGCTTTCTATAATAATTTCTTTTGCCTGATTGCTTTTATTAAGGCTAACCATTCATAACAAGTAATTGTTATAAACTCTGGAAATTTATCTTCGTAATTCAATATATATAAACTTCAAATTTAATTATTATATTCTTTAATTTTACTCGTTATGTAAGTTCTGTAGTTTGTTGGTTAAAAACCAACAAAGGCGAGGATTCGCCAAGTAAGATGCATGTGATTATCCATTAGCACAAAGGCATGAACTTCTATCTTATTTTGTTGTGTTAAATATCTTAGGCTTTCTATAATAATTTCTTTTGCCTGATTGCTTTTTATTAAGGCTAACCATTCATAACAAGTAATTGTTATAAACTCTGGAAATTTATCTTCGTAATTCAATATATATAAACTTCAAATTTAATTATTATATTCTTTAATTTTACTCGTTATGTAAGTTCTGTAGTTTGTTGGTTAAAAACCAACAAAGGCGAGGGTATCCTTTTTTTATTCGCCAAATAAGATACATGTGATTATCCATTAGCACAAAGGCATGAACTTCTATCTTATTTTGTTGTGTTAAATATCTTAGGCTTTCTATAATAATTTCTTTTGCCTGATTGCTTTTTATTAAGGCTAACCATTCATAACAAGTAATTGTTATAAACTCTGGAAATTTATCTTCGTAATTCAATATATATAAACTTCAAATTTAATTATTATATTCTTTAATTTTACTCGTTATGTAAGTTCTGTAGTTTGTTGGTTAAAAACCAACAAAGGCGAGGGAAAATAATACCATCTTTGTTATCGCTATCGTTTTTGCTGGTAAAGATTTTATCGACTTTAAAAATAGATAAAACTTTACAAAACCTATATAATTGTTTTGTGTAGTTTTATCTTAATCTTTAATTTATTATCACATCTCGTTTTACTGCTATATGGTTGGTATTCTATCTGTCCTTTGGTATTATACCATTCATTATCTGTCAATATTGTATCAACTTCTCCTTTGTATAATTTAAACGATATATCATTTTGGTATTTATGGTAATCCATACTATAATTATCTAAATTTATAATTACAGAATCAGAAAAAACATTCCCTTTAATTCTTATGTCTATTGAATAGACTCTTTCTGAATTTGGATCAAAATAAAACTCTTTCTTATTGCAATTTTTATCTTCAATCTTAAAACAAAATCGCCCATTATAAAAGAATAAAAAATAATATATTAAAACTAATATTACAAGCATGTAAATGATAGATTTTACTTTCATAAATTATTATTTATTAGTTGGAATTAATTGAGTACCTGTTGAATCAAAATACCATAATAGACCATTATTAAATGCATTTCGAACAGCTTCAATAATAGTATTATAATGTATTCCCCGCCTTTGTTGGTTTTTAACCAACAAACCACTATCTGAATTGTATTGCATTTTATTCATCGCCTTGTTCTAAAAAATCCCAATCTTTTTCATTAGTTATATAAAACTTTGCACTACTATATTTATATTCTTCCTCAAATATACAAATTCCTGCCTTAACTGGATTATTGTGTATATAATTTAATTTTTGTTCATATACTTTTTTGTTCTTAAATCAATACTTAAAGAGTTACGTTGCCACACTTGGAATTTTCTGTCCTTTAGATTTACTTCTAATTGATTAATCATTTCGGAATGATTATCTTTTAAATATTTTAAAATTTGTTTTGCTGTATGATGTAAAAAATCGCGTTGAATATTTTGTCGTAGGTATCCTTTTTTTATTCGCCAAATAAGATGCATGTGATTATCCATTAGCACAAAGGCATGAACTTCTATCTTATTTTGTTGTGTTAAATATCTTAGGCTTTCTATAATAATTTCTTTTGCCTGATTGCTTTTTATTAAGGCTAACCATTCATAACAAGTAATTGTTATAAACTCTGGAAATTTATCTTCGTAATTCAATATATATAAACTTCAAATTTAATTATTATATTCTTTAATTTTACTCGTTATGTAAGTTCTGTAGTTTGTTGGTTAAAAACCAACAAAGGCGAGGTTAAAAACCAACAAAGGCGAGGAAATACAAATAATTATTATATACAAATATACATTTTTTTATTTAATTTAATATTGTGATTAAAACGTGTTGGTGACGCATGCCTACACGCTTTGCCACGCTAAGCTAAACACCAACACGGGCGAGGGCAAAATTGTTTTTTAAATAATCTTCTGGAAAACCAACAAATTCTATAGTTCTGTAGTTTGTTGGTTAAAAACCAACAAAGGCGAGGAAAACCAATAAAGGCGAGGAGCCTTATAAATTAATAATTTATATACAAAAAAACTTATACGATTACTAATATTAGTCAAGAATCCAAGCTATAGTATCTCCAAAGTATATCTGCATAATAATTCTAATAGTAATACAAATTAGAAAAAGTAATACAACCTTTTTGCTATAAATTAATTTGATTTTTTGCTTAGAAATAACTGATTTAATAAATAAAATTACATTAGTGTCCGATAAAACTACGGAATATTTTTTTGATATTGATAATCAATATAAATGTGTGATAAAATTACAATAAAACAAAAGCAGGTTATCCTGAAAATAATTGTATTTGATTTTGTGTAGCAACGATGTAGTGTTTTTGTGGATTTTTGAGGAATGATTTTAGATTAATATAGTTAAATAAATGTGTTCTGATTAGTGAACAAAGATTTGCAAATGCCCATTTTCGTTTTTCTACTTTTCTTTGAATAACGGTGATAAGTAGATTGTAAATAAGCGTACACCAAATCTGTATAATAATTGCATTTTCATTATCACCTAAAAAATAATTAAGTGGAAAATTTTGTTTGAGTTGTTTGTGCAATAACTCAATTTGCCATCGTTGCTTGTATATTGTAGCAATTTGTTCTGGTTTTAAATCGTAGATATTGGTAATAAATTCGTAGCATTTGTTATGCTGTTCGCTCCAATAGGCAATTCTACGAAGTGGCAATTGTCTTGTTATTGTGCCATTTTCTCTAATGTCTAATTCTATTTGCTCATCTTTCAAAATAGCATCATCTTTGCAGTTATCCAAACTAAATTCTTCTTTAGAACTAAACTTTGCATTGTCTTTAATACGGGTTACAAATGGTATTTGTGTTTGATTAAATCTCTCAAAGAGTAGATAATCAACATAACCTCTGTCAAAGCAATAGATGGTGTTGGAGTCAAAAGAAATATGCTGGATAAAGTTACTATCATGAACAGTAGCATCTGTAAATTTTACTAAAGTAGGCAAATTATAATCTGCTCTAATTTGCAGATGCACTTTAATACCACCTTTATTTTTGCCATTTATCGGTTTACGCCCAACACATTTTAAGATGTCTTTAAACAAGAAAATAGTAGTAGAATCGATAATGGACAGCTCTTTACCATAACTTTCTCTAAATCGGCTGTCCGATAAAGTTGATTTATAAAAAGCCAACAAGTCATAATAGATTTGTTCAAACACAACAGCATTTCTACGTTTGTTAGCATCACCAAGCGTACTCTTTTTAGGTGGTTGTTTGAGTTTAATATGTTTGAGTTTGCCTTCTAAACCTAATAAATTAGTACAAACCTCACGAAGCGAAGTACTGTTGGAGCCAACACAAAACAACATCGTTACTAAATGTTCTAGTGTTGTAAATCGTTTGATATATCTATCACTGTTATGCTTGTTAACAGCTGTATCAATAATAGAATTAGGAATTAAAGAAATCAGCTGTCCGAGAACCGAATTACCAAAATTATGCGTACTTTTATTCATATAGTAAGTTGTGCAAAAACAAACTATATATTTTGAGCCATAATCCCAAAATTATGGCTCTCTTTTTTTATCTTTATCGGACACTAATGATAAAATTATAACTCTTATAACAGCATAAATAAAGCTAAAAAGAACTACAAAGAAAAAAATACTACTAATTGAACTTAAATTAAAAAACAGTAAACCATTTGGTTCTTCATTTATTGCTTACTTAGGTAAATACCCAAAATGAATATAACTTAATAAGAAAATTAACAAGTCAATCAAAACGCTCACTATAAAAATATATAGGTATATATTAATTTTAAATTTTAGAGTTTCCATATTCACCTATTTTCTACTTTTTTGAAATAACAGCTTCCAATTAATCCCTAAATCTTCCCAACTATTATAATAACCCCCGCCTTTGTTGGTTTTTAACCAACAAACCACTATCTGAATTGTATTGCATTTTATTCATCGCCTTGTTTTAAAAAATCCCAATCTTTTTCATTAGTTATATAAAACTTTGCACTACTATATTTATATTCTTCCTCAAATATACAAATTCCTGCCTTAACTGGATTATTGTGTATATAATTTAATTTTTGTTCATATACTTTTTTTGTTCTTAAATCAATACTTAAAGAGTTACGTTGCCACACTTGGAATTTTCTATCTTTTAAATTTGCTTCTAATTGATTAATCATTTCGGAATGATTATCTTTTAAATATTTTAAAATTTGTTTTGCTGTATGATGTAAAAAATCGCGTTGAATATCTTGTCGTAGGTATCCTTTTTTTATTCGCCAAATAAGATGCATGTGATTATCCATTAGCACAAAGGCATGAACTTCTATCTTATTTTGTTGTGTTAAATATCTTAGGCTTTCTATAATAATTTCTTTTGCCTGATTGCTTTTTATTAAGGCTAACCATTCATAACAAGTAATTGTTATAAACTCTGGAAATTTATCTTCGTAATTCAATATATATAAACTTCAAATTTAATAATTTTAATCTTTAATTTTATATATGTTCTGTGGTTTGTTGGTTAAAAACCAACAAAGGCGAGGGTTAATAATATATTTAATTGATTTTCCATGTATTCTATTCTATTGGTTATAATTTTATGCTATAAATATTTGATTAAGAAATATGCTTTAAACATTGCTACACATACAAGAACTATTGCTACATATACAAAAATAGTTTTGGTATATGATAGAATCTTTAATTTGTATACTACTAACACTGCCAGATATGCTAAAATGCTTCTGTAATATATCTGAGCATTTGAAGTATATGAAAAAGTGCTTAATTCTGATGTAGCATGCTTTGCTACGTTTAAAAAATTGGATACCTCATATACAATATGGATTGCTATATATATATATATATATATGTAGCAAGGCATAAATGATAAGAAAAAATGTAACAATATTGGCTTATAGTGTGTTGGGTATGCGGTATGCGGTATGCGGTATGCGGTATGCGGTATGCGGTATGCGGTATGCGGTATGCGGTATGCGGTATGCGGTATGCGGTATGAATTTGATTTTTCATGGGAATTTTTATGGTACTACGAAGATATATATTAAAAATAAATCTACAAAATAAAATGTATCTTTTTTATAAAAAATTATTTTTAATAGTATGTTTTTTATTAATGCATTATATATATCAATGTATTAAGCTAAAATTATTCAATTTTGTATTTATTTATAATGGTTCTTATGCTGACTACAATACAAAGAGTTAGAATAATATTTATTTTTTGTATTTACTGGCAATAAAATATAGTTTAATTACATAAACATGCTTTGATAAAAAATAAAATATCGTTTTGTTCGGCATAGAAATTAGAGGAAAAGTATTCATTCTCACTTTTTGAGTTTGGCTTTTTTATTTATACACAAATATTTGTTATTTTGAGCAAAAAATAGAGATGAAAGTGGATATAGATTTTAATTTGAATGAAGATAAGATGCGTCTAAGTGTTGATGAGCTGAAAAATAAATTATCAAAAATTTATTTGGGTGGTGGGCAAAAGAAAATCGACAAGGAACACGAAAGAGGAAAACTTACTGCACGTGAGCGTATTCAATATCTAATAGATGATAATACTTCAACTATTGAAATTGGTGCTTTTGCTGGCGACGGAATGTATGCAGAACAAGGTGGATGCACAAGTGGTGGCGTAGTGGTAGAAATAGGCTACGTATCTGGCAGACAGTGCATGATAATAGCTAATGATGCAACTGTAAAAGCTGGTGCATGGTTTCCAATTACAGGAAAAAAGAACTTACGTGCACAAGAAATTGCCATGGAAAACAGATTGCCAGTTATTTATTTAGTAGATAGTGCTGGTGCATTTTTACCTATGCAAGATGAAATTTTTCCGGACAAAGAAAACTTTGGAAGAATTTTTAGAAACAATGCAAAAATGTCTGCCATGGGCATACCACAAATTGCAGCAATCATGGGTAGTTGTGTTGCTGGTGGTGCCTATCTACCAATCATGAGCGACGAAAGCTTAATAGTTGAAGGTTCTGGAAGTATATTTTTAGCAGGACCATATTTAGTAAAAGCAGCCATAGGCGAAAATGTAGACAAAGAAACACTAGGTGGCGCACACACACAGACAGCTATTTCTGGTGTATGTGATTATAAAATGAAAGATGACAAAGAATGCTTAGACACCATAAAAAAATTGATTGATAAATATGGAAAATTTGAAACAGCTAATTTTGATAGAATAAAAGCAAAAAAACCAAAACTAAACGAAAAAGAAATTTATGGTATTTATACATCAGCAACAGGAAAACCTTATGATGTAAGAGAAATCATTAAAAGAATTGTAGATAATTCTGAGTTCACAGAATATAAAGAAGAATATGGACAAACTATTGTTTGCGCTTATGCCAGAATTGATGGTTGGAGTGTTGGCATAGTTGCCAACCAACGAAATATTGTAAAAAGCGCCAAAGGCGAAGTACAAATCGGTGGTGTTATTTATTCAGATTCTGCTGACAAGGCTGCGCGTTTCATTATGCTTTGCAATCAAAAAAGAATTCCATTGGTTTTCTTGCAAGATGTAACAGGTTTTATGGTTGGCTCACGTAGCGAACATGGTGGCATTATTAAAGATGGTGCAAAATTAGTTAATGCTGTGTCAAACTCAGTAGTACCTAAGTTTACAATAGTTACAGGCAACAGTTATGGTGCTGGCAACTATGCCATGTGTGGAAAAGCATATGACCCAAGATTGATTGTAGCATGGCCATCAGCAAAAATTGCAGTGATGGGCGGCGACCAAGCATCTAAAGTGATTTTGCAAATACAAGAAGCAGCATTAGAAGCAAAAGGACAAACACATACTCAAGAAGAAAAAGAAAGCATACTTAAAGCAATAAAAGATAAATACGAACAAACAACTACTGCATATTATGCAGCATCACGTATTTGGGTAGATGCCGTTATTGATCCATTAGATACTAGAAAATGGATTTCTATGGGCATAGAAGCAGCAAACAATGCTCCACTTGAAAACTTTAGTGTAGGTGTATTACAAACTTAGAATTAATACAAAATAATTATATTTTAATTTATAATGAAAAATACACTTCAACGATTATACACAGGACATTTTCTATCTGAAGAAGAAGCATTTCAACTGATGCTTGATATTACAAATAGGAAATTCAATGATATACAAATTTCTGCTGTACTTTCTGCACTCAATATGCGTCTACCAAATTCATCAGAAATGCTTGGGTTTAAAAATGCTTTGTTAGAACAAGCTGTGCATATCAACTTAAATCAAAAAAATATACTGGATATTGTTGGCACTGGTGGCGATGGAAAAAACACTTTTAATATATCAACCTTAGCATGCTTGGTATGTGCTGGTGCTGGAGTAAAAGTTGCCAAGCACGGAAACTATGGTGTATCATCAGTATCTGGTTCTTCAAATATTCTAGAAGCTGTTGGTGTTGTTTTTAGTAATGATGAATCTGTTTTACAACAACAAATTAATGATGCTAATATTACTTTCTTGCATGCACCATTATTTCATCCAGCAATGAAGAATGTAGCAGAAGTAAGAAAAAATATGGGCGTAAAAACTATTTTTAATTTATTAGGTCCACTATCAAACCCATCAAAGCCAACTACACAGCTTATTGGTGTGCACAGCGAATGGATAGGAAAATTATACAAAGATGTATTAAGACAAACAAAAACAAATTTTGCCATTGTACATTCTATTGATGGGTATGATGAAATTTCATTAACCTCAGAAACAAAAATATTTACTAAAAAACAAGATATTTTCTACACGCCACATGCATTTGGAATGGACATCATTACACCTGAGTCTATTTTTGGTGGCGATACAATAGAAAGTAATCAAAATATATTTATGAATATTCTAAATGGCAAAGGAAGTACAGCACAGAATAATGTGGTCATTGCTAATGCTGCCTTGGCTATTTCATTATATTTTGAAAAAGAACTTGACGATAGTGTTGCCTTAGCAAAAGATAGCTTACTTGGCTTAAAAGCATTAAGTAGTTTGAGAAAATTGACAAAAAGTTAAAACCATTCACAAAATAAATTGTTATTTTTATAGTATGACAGCAAAAGTGGAAAAAGCAAAAATAGAAAAAGCCTTAAAAGCTGTATCAAAAACAGTCATTAGTCGAGCTAAAAAATTTAATCAACCAGTGGTGATTGTTGAAAATGGAGTGGTAAAAGAAGTTTATCCTTACAAAAAGGAAAATTAATGGCACAAAAATTCAGACTATTTGCTGGACCAAATGGCTCTGGAAAATCTACAATGTTTAATAGATTTAAGCATCAAAAAATTATACATACAGAAATATATGTGAGTGCTGATAGTATAGAAGTTACTTTAAAAGAAAAAAAACAATTTTATTTTCCAGCATATAGAATTCAAGCTACGCAAGAAGAATTTATCAATCATATAGAATCTTCATCTTTATTTAAAAGAATAAAAGATAAAGCTACTTTTTTAGCTAGTTGTAAAATAAAGTCTGGAATTTTAACCATAGAAAATACTGCAATCAATTCTTATCATGCATCATTTGTAGCAACATATCTTGTAGATAAAATTTTTGAAACAAAACAATCATTCTGTTTTGAAACGGTCATGTCGCATCCATCAAAAATTGAATTATTTAAGATTGCAAAAAAATACAATTACAAAACATATTTATATTATTTATATACAAATAATGTTGAAGCAAATATTGCAAGAGTAAAATTTAGAGCAGCACAAGGCGAACACGATGTGCCTGAAGCAAAAATTAGAGACAGATACAAAAAATCTTTACAACTATTGAAAGATGCGTTGGAAGCAACCGAAACAGCCTATATATTTGATACATCAACACTTGAAACAGTTAATGTATTGTACAAAAAAAATAACAACATAGAAAAATATCACGAATTACCTAAGATTACAAATTTATAACCATGAACATTCTTGATAAAATAGTAGCTCAAAAGAGAATAGAAATTGAAAATGCAAAACAAAGTTTTTCAATACAAGAACTAGAACGCACAAATTATTTTAATAGAAACACGATTTCTGTAACGCAAAACTTCTTAAAAGAAAATAATACTGGAATAATTGCTGAGTTTAAAAGACAATCACCATCAAAAGGCATTATCAATAATACAGCGAATGTGGTAGATGTTGTAAAAGGCTACGAGCAAGCTGGTGTTGTTGCAAGTTCAATATTAACAGACACAGATTTTTTTGGTGGAAGTAAAAATGATTTGATGCAAGCTCGTACACATGTAAATATTCCATTACTAAGAAAAGATTTTATGATTGATGAATACCAATTTGTAGAAGCAAAAAATTGGGGCGCAGATATTATATTATTAATTGCATCAATTCTAACACCACAACAAGTAAAAAACTTTACAAATATTGCACAAAATTTAGGTTTAGAAGTTTTGCTTGAGTTGCACAACGAACAAGAACTAGACCATGTGTATCATAAAGTAAATATGGTTGGCATCAACAACAGAAACCTAAAAACATTTGAAGTAGATATTGAACAAAGTATCAAAATGGCAAACTATCTTGGAAAAGATTTTATAAAAGTTGCAGAAAGTGGCATTGGAAATACTGAAACATTATTGCATTTTAAAAACAATGGATTTCAAGGATTTTTAATTGGCGAAAATTTCATGAAAAATGAGCACCCAGCACTTGCTTGTCAGTCATTTATTCAAAAAATTAGCAATACTTAAAATTAGGTAATCTTTGCTTATACTCAATATTTTATATCTATTTAATATATTATAGTGTATTTTCGCAATTCAGAATAATTCTAAATTGAGAACAATAAGCCAAATACCTATTAATAAAAAAGCAAAAATATGTGCTATTCACGACCAATCTATAGCACAAAAACTATATTCAATGGGAATTTTACCAAACTATATGATTGAAGTAAAGAGAAAAACATTAAATGGTAATACTTTTTTTCTAAACATCAACAACCATCATAATATTGCAATAAGGAAAGATGAGGCACAATACATTATTGTAGAAGAACAAGATTAAAACGTTGAAGCAAGATAACACTAAAAATATTGTTCTACTTGGAAATCCAAATGCAGGAAAATCATCTGTGTTTAATCAACTTACAGGCTTACAACAAAAGTTGGAAATTTTGCTGGTGTTACCATTGATAGAAAAATTGGACAATGCAACACTGAAGATTTTTCGCTAAAAATAATAGACTTACCAGGCACCTACAGCTTGTATCCAAGTTCTATTGACGAAAGTATTGTTTTAGATATACTACTTGAACCTAACAACAAAGATTACCCAGATTTAATTGTTTATGTTTTAGATATCAATCAAATTGAAAGACATACATTACTGCTTACACAATTAATAGATTTGCAATTCAACATTATTGTTGCTGTAAATATGTTGGACATTGCACAAGCAAATGGCATAAATATCAATTTAGAAACTTTAGAACATGAGTTTAAACTTAAGTTTGTTGCCATTAATGGAAGAACAGGTAAAAACATTCATTCATTAAAAGATATAATTAATGAACAATTAAAAACACAGCAACAACACAGCACATTCTATGCATTAAACAATACTGAAAAAAGCATAGTAGATGCATTTCAATACAATACATCGAATGATTACCAAAAATTACTATTATTACATCATTCAGAAAAGCTTAAATGTTTAACATCTGACGAAAAAACAATAATTTCTGAGTTAAAATCTAAGTTCAGTTTCAAAAGTATAGAATTACAATTAGATGAAATTATGGAACGATACGAAAAATTTGTTCCTAAAATTCAAAAATCAATAGCGTTTTCAAGCATCAAAAAAAATAACTTTCTTGACAAAATAGATCAAGTATTAGCACACAAAACATTAGGCATTATATTTTTTTTCATCTTAATGCTAATTGTATTTCAGGCAATATTCAGTTGGTCAGCTATTCCAATGGATTTTATTGATAATCAATTTGCAAACTTATCAAATTTTTTATCAGAGCAATTACCTAACAATATGTTTTCAAGATTATTGGTAGAAGGCATAATTCCAGGCATCAGCGGAATACTTATTTTTGTACCACAAATTTTAATACTATTTCTAATCATTACATTTTTAGAAGACATAGGATATATGTCACGTGTCATTTACCTATTCGACCATACGATGCAAAAATTTGGACTAAATGGAAGAAGTATCGTTGCACTTATTTCTGGTGGTGCGTGCGCAGTACCAGCTATTATGAGTACAAGAACAATTAGTAATTGGAAAGAAAGAATTATTACAATATTAGTCACACCATTTATTAGTTGTTCGGCAAGAATACCAGTTTTTGCTCTATTGATAGCAATTGTAATTCCACAAAAACAAATCTTTGGTTTTTTTAATCTACAAGGAATTGTATTTATGAGTTTGTACCTTCTTGGAATTATTGCAGCACTAGGCTCATCATTTATTCTAAGTAAAATTATTAAAACAAAAGAAATATCCTATTTAATATTAGAATTGCCAAGCTACAAAACACCACATTGGAAAAACATAGGCATGGAAGTATGGAACAAGGTAAAAGCATTTATTTTTGGCGCAGGAAAGATAATTCTATTCATTTCAATAATTCTATGGTTTTTAGCAAGCTATGGACCAAATTTAAAAGAAAAGGAAAGAGAAGCTATTCAATATACAAAAATGCATCAAATGAATAATGCTGATGCTGACTTATACATTTCTGCCAACAAGTTAGAAAATTCTTATGCAGGCATTATTGGAAAAGCTATAGAACCAATCATCAAACCATTAGGCTTCGACTGGAAAATTGGAATTGCACTCATCACATCATTTGCAGCACGAGAAGTATTTATTGGCACAATTTCCACATTATATAGTATTGGGAAAGACGCAGAAAGCACAACAATACAAGAAAAATTAAAAACTGAAAAGAATCAAAACACACAACAACCAGTGTTTAATTTGCCTGTTGCTTTCTCATTAATTATCTTTTACGTATTTGCCATGCAATGTATGAGTACTCTAGCAGTCGTTTACAAAGAAACAAAATCTTGGAAATATCCAATTTTACAATTTACATTTATGAGCATTTTAGCCTACGTATCTTCGTTTATTGTATATCAAATTTTTCAATAAAATAGAAAATCTTAACTAATGCTAAATTTCTGTTTCTACATCTAAATTTGTCTATATTTTATTACTTTTGCAAAAAAAATAATTATGAGCGATTTTTTGCAAAACCCAATGGTAAAACAAATAGCAAAGTCTTTAAATTTACCTTTGCCCATTCCAGCACTATTAAATAGAAATAATAATGCATATTCTAAAAACGAGTGGCAAACTAAAAAAACAGCAATCGTAACTACATCAGATGAAGATACTGAAGCACAAAAAATAATTCAAATATTAAAACCATACATTAACGAATCATCTTTATATCAAGAAAATATAGATGCTGTTGTTATCTCAGGTTTAGCTATTGATAACATAGAAATGAGTGTAGAGTTTTTTACAAAAGCACAACTTGCTGTTCAAAAATTAAATAAAAATGCAAGAGTTGTGGTGTTATCTAAAAAAGGAAATAATGCAGAAAGTATTACCATTCAAAAAAGTTTTGAAGGATTTTCTAGAGCATTATCAAAAGAATTAGGCAAAAATGGAACAACAGTAAACCATTTAGTAATTAAAGATACACCAGCTGAAGATGTAGCTCGTGCAATTTTATTCTTCATTTCAGACAAATCATCATTTATTACAGGACAAGTAATTGTGCTTAATAATAATTATGCAACTGCAATACAATCAACAAATCAATTACTAAGCGGAAAAACAGCAATTGTTACAGGCGCAGCTAGAGGAATTGGTGCAGCTACGGCAACTTTCTTAGCAAGAGAAGGAGCAAAAGTAATTATAGTTGATGTACCACAAGCTGAAGAAGATGCAAAAAAACTAGCAGAAGAAATCAATGGAGATGTTTTATTAATGGACATTACACAAGAGAATGCTGTTGCATCTATACAAAAACACGTTATTGACAATTATGGTCAATTAGATATACTTATCAATAATGCTGGAATAACAAGAGACAAAACGCTTGCAAAAATGAGTATTGCACAATGGAACTCAATAATGCAAGTAAATTTAAAAGCCGCAATGAATTTAACTGAAGCATTTATTGCAAAAGGGTTTTCTAAAAATCCAAAAATTGTAGGCTTAGCTTCAATTTCAGGAATTGCAGGAAATGTAGGACAAACAAACTACTCAGCTTCAAAAGCAGGTATGATAGCATTTATGAATACCTTATTTGTAGAAAAAGGACTAATGGCAAATGCTGTAGCACCAGGTTTTATAGAAACTAAAATGACAGAAAGTTTGCCACTTTTTGTAAAAGAAGGTGGTAGAAGATTATCTACACTTAAACAAGGCGGACAACCAGAAGATGTAGCAGAACTCATTACTTTCTTATCATCATCACTTTCTGATGGCGTGGCAGGACAAGTAATTAGAGTGTGTGGCGGAAGTATGATTGGTGCATAAAAGTAAATTATAAATATACATCATTAAGCCTATCAACATTTGATAGGCTTTTTTTATGAAAAAAGTTAAAAAATTATATACAAAATGTTTCTTTTTTATGTTATTTATGTTTACTTTTGGTCACTAATTAAAAATGTTAATATGAAATTTAAAATAATTTTTCTCTACTTTTCTTACTAGGAATAAGTAATTCTTTTGCTACTCAATTTTTGGCAGATGATGAAAATAAAGAAGTGCAAGATTTAAAAGCAGAAATTGAAAGCCTAAAAGCAGAAAATGAAAAGTTAAAAAAAGATGCTGGCTTAAAATTAAAAACAAACAAAGAAGATGTTGCTGATCAATCTTTAAAGTTAAGAATTAGAAATAAAGTAATTAGACCATTAGGTAAAGATTGGTATGTGACATTATCTGCAGGATATGGTATGCCATTCTTATCTGCCAATAAAAGGTCTCCACTAAAAGAGACAGGAGAGGGTATTTGGGATCAAACGCCTACAATGCTTTCACGAAAAGCTACTTTTGGTACTTCAGGAGGTGGTTTTGCATTTAACTTTGGTTGGGGGCACATGTTTAATAAACACATAGGTATAGACGTATTGCATACACTTGCTTGGCACCCAGAAACTTTAAATGGTAGAATAAATACAAAAGGGGAGCCATTGGTTTTAGGTTCATTAAATTTGGGAGCACCTTCATATTATGCAACACAGAAAACTAGCACATTTGCAATGTATATCTCTCCACATTTAGTAATGAAATGGGATAATGGAAAAAGATTTGGAATTACAGGTAAAGCAGGGTTGTTGTTGCCTATTTTTGGAAATGTAACATCAAGAGCTAGTATTGATGATAATTCTGGTAGGTTATTACAAACTTTAAACGGTATTCCGCCAATTCTTGGTATCCCATTAATTCACATGAAATTAGATGCAACAGCTAAAACAAAATTAAAACCAACTATTGGTATTAGTACTTCAATTGGTTTTGATGTTAAGCTTTCTAAAAGAGTTTGGATGTATGCTGAAGCTAGAGTTCAGGCATACACTATAAAATTAGTTCAAACTGTCATGAAAGAATTTAAAATGTCAACAGCACTTAAAATTGGAGATATCGAAATTCCAACATCAATAGCGGATGATTTAATTAAAGAAATTTCTGGTGGATTATTATCTTTAGCATCTCTTACAGGTGGACTTCCTTTGAATATTAATAGTGCAGCAGAAGCTCCTGTATTCTTAACTCATCACAATTATGTTGATGAAATTACAGCCGAATCAAATACAGCAAGATATGGTACAAAATCTTTAATAACTGGACCTTTAAATTTTACTGGAAAGCCAGGTGTTGATTTGGATAAACCAATGGACGAACCAGCACAAAGATTAAATGCTTCTACTTTGTATTTTAATTTGGGCTTAAGAGTTGATTTTGATCTTTGGGATAAAAAAAGAAAAGAAAAAGCAGCAAAAAAACAAGGTTTATAATTATAAATTAATTATATTTAAACACAAAAGACTGTCAAATTTTGACAGTCTTTTTTATTCAGCTATGTATCAAAAAACAATAGTAAAAACAATTGAAATTATAGGAAAAGGGTTGCATCTAGGCAAACAATGCAAGCTTACACTATATCCAGAACAAGCAAATGAAGGTTACACATTTAGACATAATAATCAAAAATATAAAATTAATGCATTTAGTGTTTTCGATACTACAAGATCTACAAACTTAAAATTTGGAGATAATGTGGTCTATACAATAGAACACTTATTATCAGCCTTGGCAGGTCTTCAAATAGATAATATTTGCATTGAAGTTGAAGGCGATGAAATACCAATATTAGATGGAAGTTCAAAAATTTTCATCGAAAAAATACTCAATGCAGGAATTAAACAAGAAAAAGAATTAAAGCATACATTTGTTGTACAGAACATTATTGAATGGCAAGACAATGAAACAAAAGCATTTTACACACTTATTCCAAACGAACATTTTGAAGCCACATGTTTAATTGATTATAATTCAAAAACATTAGGAAAACAATATGCCGTAATGAACTCGTGGCAAGATTATAGCACAGAAATAGCACCAGCTAAAACATTCTGCTTTCTACACGAAATTGAATATCTATATCAGAGTAATTTGATTAAAGGTGGAGATTTAACGAATGCACTTGTTTTTTCTGAAAATCCAATTGATAACCAAAAGGCGAAATGGCTTACAGAAACATTTAATCAACCAATATTTTCAATACCAGAACGCGGTTTGCTGAATCCATTGTACCAAACATTTGATAACGAAGCAGCAAGACACAAATTATTAGACATTATCGGAGATTTGAGTCTTTTAGGAAAAAACATACAAGGAAAATTAATTGTTTTAAAACCTGGACATACTTCAAATGTAAGGTTTGTAAAACATATATTAGACAACTACATATAAATAATATATTCACTTTTATTAAGTAAATTATTTACATTTCCCTTTTATTGCAATAATTGTATATTTGTTTATGAATTACATACACCCAAATGCAATTATTGGAAAAGATACCATTATAGAAAATTTCACAAGTATTCACGACAATGTAGTTATTGGTGATAATTGTTGGATTAGCTCTAATGTTACTATTTTGCCAAATACCAAGATTGGCAATAACTGTAAGATATTTCATGGTGCTGTAATTGGTGCTACTCCTCAAGATTTAAAATTTAATAATGAATACTCTACTGTAGAAATTGGCAATTATGTTACCATTCGCGAATGTGCTACAATTAATAGAGGAACAAGTGCATTAGGAACTACAAAAATTGATGACCATACTTTAATCATGGCATACGTTCATATAGCCCATGATTGTATAGTTGGCAAACACTGTATTTTGGCAAATTCTACCAACTTAGCTGGACATGTAAACATTGATGACTATGCATATTTTGGTGGAATGAGTGGTGCGCATCAATTTACAAGAATTGGCAAACATACATTTATTTCTGGTGGAAGTATGATAGGAAAAGATGTGCCGCCATATTGCTTAGTCATGCGGAATCCTGCTCAATACGCAGGCATTAATGCAGTTGGATTGAAAAGACACACATATTCTAAAGAAGATATACATCTAATACAAGATATATATAGAATAATTTTTGGTAATGGACTGAATACAACTCAAGCTTTAGAGAAAATAAAAATAGAAATTCAAGACAATCTCTTAAAAAACGAGATAGTAAATTTCATTACACAATCTGAAAGAGGAATAATCAAAGGTATAGATTAATTACTTTTCTGGGAATGATGCCAAATGCATTGTAAATCTACTGTTTTTCCGTTCTTCAAAAAATCTTTTTAATGCATAAGAAGATGAATAGAAAGCAATTTCATTCCAAGGAATTTCTTCTTCTGTCAATAATTTAGACTCAATACTCTCCTCTCCGTTTCGGACAATTCCATCTGTCAATTTTGCCAAAAAATGTATATATACTTGGTTGGCTTGTGGCAAATTATAAATTAAATAAGGTTGAATAATTTCAATGTTGGTGCCAGCTTCTTCCCAAACTTCTCTTATTGCACCATCTTCGGTTTTCTCATCATCTTCTAAAAAACCAGCAGGAATATTCCAAAATCCTTTTCGTGGCTCAATTGCTCTTCTACATAATAATACTTTATCTTCCCAATATGCCAAGGCACCTACAATTACTTTAGGATTTGTATAATGTATAATATTACATGATAAACACACACACCGTTCTCTACCTTCAGCTTGTTGGTAGACTACTTTTTCGCCACAATTTGAACAAAAATTCTGCTTTGGAAACATAAGTAAATATAGTTAAAAATTTGATTACTAATTATGTTGCTTACACATTTCAAATATTTTAAGCTATCATTATATCTTTCTTAAAAAAAATGATTAGGCATCTTTCTAATTCTGATGCATTATCTTTATAATCTTAACTTAAGATATGAAATTTTCTGCAAAAAATAGAGCGCAATACATCCAACAATTAAAAAATGACACTTTTGATTTAGTAGTAATTGGTGGTGGAATTACTGGCGCAGGCATTGCTTTAGATGCAATTACTCGTGGACTAAAAGTTGCTCTTATTGAAAAACAAGATTTTGCTTTTGGCACAAGCTCACGTTCTACAAAATTGATACATGGTGGACTACGTTATCTAAAACAATTAGAATTTGGTATTGTAATGGAAGTTGGTAGAGAACGCACCATCTTATACAACAATGCACCACATATTGTATTACCAGAAAAAATGCTTTTACCAATTATCAAAAAAGGTTCTTTAGGAAAAAGTAGTACATCACTTGGTTTGTTTGTATATGATACACTAGCTGGCGTAAAAAGAAAAGAAAGAAGGTACATGCTTAATGCCAAACAAACACTAACACAACAACCATTATTAAACAATGATATACTTTTAGGTGGCGGAATGTATGTAGAATATAGAAGTGATGATGCAAGATTGACTATTGAAGTATTGAAATCTGCAATAGAGAAAGGTGCACTGGCTGTAAACTATGTACAAAGTAATGGTTTTAAGCTCAACTCAAATAAACAAATTAGTGAAGTAATGGTATCTGATACTTTAACAGATGAGCTATTCAATATAAAAACTAAAAAAGTAATAAACGCAGCTGGACCTTGGGTAGATAATCTTAGAAAAGTTGACAAATCATTAAAAGGAAAAAGATTACATCTTACCAAAGGTGTGCATCTAGTTGTCCCAAAAGAAAGAATTCCTATACAACATTCTACCTATTTTGATGTGCAAGATGGTAGAATGATATTTGCGATTCCAAGAGGCGAAATTGTATATCTTGGTACTACAGACACAAATTATAATGCAGATACAAACTATCCATTTGCCGATAAAAAAGATGTGCAATATATTTTAGATGCTACAAACTATATGTTTCCATCTATCAACTTAACAACTGAAGATGTAATTTCTACTTGGGCTGGATTAAGACCATTAATTCATGAAGATGGAAAATCGCCATCTGACTTATCAAGAAAAGATGAAATTTTTATTTCTGATACAAATTTAATTTCAATTGCTGGTGGTAAACTAACAGGATTTAGAAAGATGGCACAACGCGCAGTTAATGTAGTTTGCAGACAATTGAAACAAGAAGAAAATAGAAAATTCAATGCATGTAGCACAGCAAAAATTCAACTTTCTGGTGGTAATTTAGAAAACAAATCACTAAAAGAATATGCCAGAAATCTTCAAACACAATACAAATCATTTGATGTAGATGACGTACTTGCATTGGTAGAAAAATATGGTAGCAATACAACAATTGTGCTTAATTATGCTAAGGAAAAATTTAATGGTGATACATTACTAGCTGAAGCTTATTATTGTATGCACCACGAGCTAACAAACTCTATTGGTGATTTCTTTATTAGAAGAACTGGAAGAGTATATTTTGATAGGAATTCATTGGCTGAAAATATTGACAAAATACATAGTTTTTTCATAGAAGAACTTGGACATGACAAAGCAACTGCAAACTTATTCTTAGATGAATTTAAAAAAGAATATGAAGGAGTAGTAAGTTTCAGAAATTAGTTTTTATATTTAACAAATAATCATTAATTTCTAAACTTCAATAAGCAAATAAATGAAAATTTCTGCAGCACAAAAACAATTAATTCAAAATGGCAAACCACTTCCATTTGGTGTTTATGATGGATTGATTGAAGATGTAAGTACAGCAGCAATTGATAAAAGTGATTTACTCTACTTTAAACGTAGAACTGAGCGTAAAACATGGATTTTCTTTGGGTATTATTCAAAAGAAATTATTTGTGGCATTGCCATTGCTGATGCTGGTGCTACATCATTAGCATTTTCATATATTTTTATTCCAGATGAAAATATTTTCATTGAAGATAAAATAACTATTCCATTTGGTTTTTCTAATGACTTTGATCCAAACCTAAACTCTACATGGAAACTTAAAAACTACAGTATTACTACCAATGGCGATACCATAGAGTACAAAACTGTAAATTCAAAATTTGAGCTGACTGCAACTTGCACCAACAATAACAAAAATGGTTTTAGTGTTGTAGCAACATCAGATGCAAAACGACCATTTAATTTTACTTATAAAAATTTATGCATACCAACATCGGTAACTATAAAATACAACAACAAAGTATACAAAGGCGAAGGAAATTTTGGTAGTATAGATTTTACAAAAGGATATCCACCACGCGAAACAACTTGGAATTGGCTTTCTTTTATTGGAACAACAGAAAGTGGCAAAGAAATAGCATCAAACATTGTAGACCAATTCAATGATAATTTAGAAAATGTTTTATTTATTAATGGAGAAAAACATTTATTATCTAATGCAAAATTTGATTACAAAAAACCATTAGATAAAAACAATTGGAATATAAAAACAGCAGACAATATTTTAGACTTAACATTATTTCCAAATGGAAAAAGAACTGAAAATCTAAATTTTGTTGTTATGAAAAGTTTGTTCACGCAAGTATTTGGAAAAATAGAAGGCACAGTACAAATCAATAATCAAACAGAAAAATTCACAGCTTACGGCGTTACAGAAGAACATTTCGCACTTTGGTAATATCATGCAAATAGAATCTAACAATTACTTACAACGACTAAAAAACATTAATACATTTATTTTTGATGTTGATGGTGTTTTGACAAATGGTGTTTTGATAGCAACAGACAATGGCGAATTGTGGCGTTTATTTAATGCAAAAGATGGTTATGCTCTAAAAGCTGCCTTGCAAAAAAAATACAACTTATGCATCATTACTGGTGGCACTTCTATTGGTGTGTATGAAAGATTTAGAAAACTTGGCTTCAAACATATCTATTATAAAATTGATGACAAGCTTCCAGTACTTGAGAAGTTTTTAGAAGAACAAGGTCTGAGTGCAGCAAACACATTATACATTGGTGATGATTTGCCAGACTACGAAGCGATGCAACATTGTGCTGTGAAATGCTGTCCGAAAGATGCTGCGACAGAAATAAAACAACTTGCAGACTACATTTGCAACAATAAAGGTGGCGAAGGTTGCGTTAGAGAAATTATAGAATTAGTATTAAAATCACAAGACAACTGGTTTAAAATAGCATAGCATGAAAGAATACATTAAAATCATAAGACCTATAAATTTATTATTTATTCTACTAATTTTAATTTTATTTAGATATGCATTTGTGGTGCCAAAATTTTATGAAGTTTATGATTTCATTCCTGCACTCAATACTTTTGAATATATACTTTTAATACTAATAACATTACTTACAGCTGCTAGTGGCTATGTCATCAATGATATTTATGACTCTGACATTGACACTATCAACAAGCCAAATAAAGTAATTATTGAAAAAACAATTAGTGTAGACAATGCATATAATTTTTATAAATTATTATGTCTTGTAGCAACAATACTTACAATAACATTAGCTGTACTTTCCAAAGATCTAAAACTTGCTACATTGCCAATTATCATTTTAGTTGCCTTAAATTTTTATGCACAATATTTCAAAAAGCAATTTTTTATTGGCAATTTTATCATTGCTATTTTTGCTGCGTTTGTACTATTATTGCCTGCGCTTTACGAAAGTAGTACATTCAACGATGACCAAATCATTACTCAAATACAGAGTGGTATTTTTGCGGCTGGATTATGCTATGCTATATTTGCTTTTCTAACTACGCTCCTACGAGAAATTGTAAAAGGCATGCAAGACATAGAAGGTGACTTGCAATATGGATGCAAATCTGTTCCAATTAAATTGGGCATTATAAAAACAAAAATCATCAATACATTTATCATTCTAATTACAATTATCTATTGCATTTCATTTGCATTGTATTTTCAAAACATAAAAATTAATTATGTTGTAAAATTCGTTTACATCTTATTAATTTCTCCATTAGTGATTTTACTTATCATAAATTGGTGGGCAAAATCAAAAAAGCAATATGCTATATATAGCAATGCTATAAAAATATATATGCTAATAGGAATCTGCACCATGTTTTATTTTATATACACATCAGGCACTGGTTCATATATATTTGTACAATATTTAAGTTTTTTAAATAATATATTAAATTGAAAACAAAGATTATACTTGGTTCACAATCTCCACGTAGATTAGAAATACTAGAAGACGCAGGATTTGAAGTAGAAATTATTAAACCAAAAGTTGCTGAATCATTTCCATCTTCATTAGAATTAAGAGAAATTCCAGTGTATTTATCAAAGCTTAAAATGTATGACATCAATAGCTTTTTAGGCAATGATGATGAGTTTATTATTACTGCAGATACCTTAATCATATTTAATAATAGATTGGTAGGAAAACCTAAGAACATAGACCATGCTATTAAATTACTTACACACCTAAACAACAATACACACGAAGTAATAACTGGCGTTACAATTAGAAAAAGCAATAAACAAGTATCTTTTTTAGAAACTACTAAAGTTTACTTTAAGAATTTAAAAGAATCTGAGATATTGCATTTTGTACAAAATAATGAAGTTTTGGATAAAGCAGGTGCTTACAATATTCAAGAATATATTGGTGTAGAAAAATTTGAAGGCGACTATACAAATGTAGTTGGGTTACCTATTAAGAAAGTTATTTCTACAATTGAAAATTGGTACAACTAACTAAACATTAGGTTGCAACCACGCACATCACTATTATCTAGTCTTCCTAAAATTTCAAAAGATTCATCACCATGCACAATACCTATATCTTGTGTTGATATAAATGAGCAACTGTATAAATTGCATAAATCTATCACGTTGATTACGCCACGTTTATTATTACTTATTATTTCCTTTGGATTATAAATATCTCTACAAAAACACGCATAGTATTGCTACAAGTATATTTTCCATCTTTTAATGAATATGCTTGAGACAATAATTCTGTCATACCATATTCTGCACCAACTGCATTTATTTTAAATGATTGATTTAAGGTTGCATGCACTTCTTCTCTTGTCAACTCCTTTCTTTTACCTTTCATGCCACCAGTTTCTATAATAATACAATCTGATAAATTTTGAGGAAAAGCAGCAGCAAAATCTAATAGAGCATATGTAACACCAAATAAAATTGTTTTTCTATTACTTTGTTTTGCATTTTGCAATAATTGATTTAATGCATCAAAATCATGAAGGAAAAAACCAGAAAACGCTGAATTGGATTGTTGCATTAAATACTCTACCATAAATACTAAAGAAGAATGCTGACGTTCTAAATAGTTTGGCAATAATGCAATAATGTTGTAATCTGAAGGTGCGCCAAAAAATTGAGTAAATCCATTTACAAAACTTTCGATGTACAAATCTATATCATAGATAAAATGTTTTGCTTGTATAGTTTGTGTTGTACCACTGCTTTCAAAAAATAGATTTGGTTCTGTTGGTGCAATATATATTTTATGTGATTTAAACAACTGAATTGGCAAAAATGGAATATCATGTACATGATTAATTTCATTAATGTTAATCTTGCTTAAATCAATAAATTGACGATAAATATAATTATATTTATATTGAAAATGAAATACAGAAAATGCCATTTCATCAAAAGAAAATGAATTAAATATAATTTTTTGTTTTAACTTTATAGCATCATCCAACATGAACACAAAAATAAACAATAAAAATATTCTATGTATTATGCTTGTTGTAACATTACTGTTTACATCATGCTTTAAAGAACCAAACTATTCAAATGTTCCAACCTTAAAATACCAAAAACACGATGTAACAAACAGTACTTTTGATGTAAATAATCCACAAGAAAGTTATATTTATGTAGAATACACAGATGGTGACGCTGATTTAGGATTATTACAAATAGATACTGTGATTGGTGGAAGAGATACTACAATTGCTAGAGCAGGAAAACTCTATTATAATTTTCCAAAATATGGAAATATTGCAATATATAACTCATTTACTTTCCCAGAAATTGCAGAAGTCAGCGGGCTATTACCAAAGACTGGAGTTCTTAGACTAAAAATGTCTGGTTTATTAGATGCATCATTCCCAGGATTTAGTCCAGTAAGTGAGAAAACAGTTGATACTTTAAGCTTAAAAATTTGGATAACAGATATAGCAGGAAATGTTAGCAATACGATAACTACGCCAGAATTTATTATTAAAATTAGATAATTTTATTTCATTGAGAATACTTGGGCAAATATACCATCCAATATTAAAGATTACTGTAATGGTAATGAATGATAAGTTGGTCTTAAAAGTAGAATTTGATTTACTAGAACAAGTTTATAAAATTAGGACTAGTGAGGAAATTTCTACACTTGAGCATATTGAAAAATTAGTTGACGAACAATTTTTACAACAATGTATAGAACGTTTTAAGCAAATGCATCAAGATCTATATTTGAGCTATGAGCGAAATATAAAACAAGACTAAACTTTTACCATTGTATTAGATATAATATCTTGAGTAGTTAGTTTAGGTAGATTGTCAATATATTTTTTTACGTTAGTAGCTGTTTCTCTACCACTTCTTAGTGCAGCTTCCATAGAACCTATAGATAATGCATCGCCTGCATAAAATAGATTATCTTCTACATTGCATTGTAAATTTCACATCATCTAAAATTGGCTTAAATGGCATAGCATATTTTATATGATATGTTTTAATATGATTCCAATCTTTTACTTGAAGACCATACCAACTTGTTAATTCTAACATGGCTTCTGCTACAAGTTCATCATCATCTAAATCGTGCTCTTTTATAATATTTACAGCAATTAAATGCTTACCTTTTGGTGCATAGCTTTCATGAAGTGTAGTTGGCACAAATACATGATTAACCAGACCTTCGTTATTTGCATTAACCATCAAAATTGGTTTTGATGCTGGTGCTCTATCAGACTCAAAATACAAAGTACTTACATGTGTGCTTTCTGTACTTATTTGTACATTTGGGAATATATTTTTTGCGTCAATGGCATTAGTTGCAATAATAACTGCTTTTGCTTTCAGTATATTTCCATTTGTAAACTCAACACCATCTTTTGTAATTCTTTTTACTTTAGATTTTAAACAAATAGATGCTGGTTGTAGTTGTTTGGCAATGGTTTCTGCAATGCTTCCAATGCCATTTTCTGGTAGCGCTACATGGTCATTAAATAATGATTTTAGATATAGCAATGATAGCTTTGAAGATGATTGTAAATTCCTGTCAAAAATAGTTGAAGACACAACAGGACGAATAATGGAATCTATTGTTTGATTAGTAAATCCAATATTCTTAAAATATTGGTATGTAGATATATCTTTTTGTTTGGTAATAGTAGAGTAAGAGAATGTTTTTAGTTTCATATTAAAACCAAATAACTTCAGCTTATCTTTCATTGATGTATTGTTTGCAAAAAGCGTAGAGAACAAATCATTTGCCTTAAACAATGGATTTGAGTATAGTAAAAAATCGTTTTGGTATCTGAACAAATATCCTGGGTAAATGTTTTTTAAACCCAAAGTATTTATATTGATAATCTTTGATAATTCTGTTGTTGAATGATGGTAAAAATGCGTGCCTCTATCCAACACAAAACCATTAACAATATCTGTTTTTGCTCTTCCACCAATTCTACTAGATACATCAAACAGTTTTGCAGACAAGCCACATTTTTGCAAATAGTATGTTGCAGAAAGTCCGGTAAAACCTCCACCAATTACAATGACATCTATTGGGTTATGCATCTCTGCAAATCTAAAGAATATTCATATTAAACGAATCAATGGAAAGTTATGAATTTATTATCAGAACATTACACCAAAATAATATTATAAATATTTTAACATATTAGAAAAACAGTTCATCATTATAAGTTAAATATCACAGCATTTGGTCCTATGCCTACACGCAAAGAATCCATTAATTTTCCTGAAGCATCAAATCTAAATACAAAGCCATTTGAAGAGAAATTTGGTGCGTAAGTTGCGTATACTTGTCCATTGTAAGGATGTGCATTTATACCATAAAATTTTCTTCCACTTGTAAAAATTGTTGGTGATAATGTAGATGCATTGATTGGCAAACTATACACAGTTTCATCTATGTTATAATAAATTGTTTGTCCATTATTTCCAATAGTAAGATTGCCTGTATAGCTTTCAGAGCCAGTTGCAATAATTCTAAAAGACTTATCAATTGTATTATTTGTTGTATTGATTTTTACTAATCTAGCTGGTGTAAGTTTATCAATATTTGGCCAATTTGAGTAGTTTGATTGTCCATTGCACAATACCCAAATATTTCCATTTGCATCTTTCACCATTTTAGTTGGAATATCGCCAATTGTTATTTTTTGCACTTCAGTTTCTGTTGTTAAGTTGATGATAGATATTGTGCTATCAACACCATAACCACCACTATTTGCAACATATAAATAGTTATTATGAATTTGCATTTGCTCTGGGCCATTTCCTACATTGATTGTTTTAACAATTGATTTTGTAGTAGGATTGATAACTAAAACTGTGCCTTCTCCACTTCCATTAGAAACATATACTCTTGATGTATCTACAGCTACTGAATATCTTGGATAGGTAATGTTTGTGGCATCAATAATAGTACCTATGTTTCTAAAACTTCTTGCGTCTACAATCTCTATTTTTCTTGAATTGTTTAATACGCAAATACCTTTAGTACCTACAATATAATAGGATTGAAATACATCACCTAGTGCAACACCACCATTGATTGTTCCATAGATATTATTAAAAAGTTCTCCTTCTCTACTAATAAAACTTGCTGTAGCATTTGGCGTTCCAAAGTTTCCTTCGTTCACAACAATTGCAGAGCCACTTTCTAAATATGTGCCATCATATTTTGTAGTTGTTTCTTCTTTTTGACAAGACATTATTTGAAATATTACCAATACTGCAATGAATAATTTTTGAATGTTTTTTCTCATGTTTAAAAAATTTATTTTGAATAATTAATTTGAAATGTGATTTTATAGTTTCGCATTGGCTGTGCGTAGCTAATTATGCTTTCGTATGCTGTGTTTATTAGGTTGTTGATTTGGAAAATAAATTGTGTTTGTAATTTTTTAAAGTCTAATTTATAAGCAATTATACAATCAATTATGTGATAGGCAGGCAATTGAAAGCTTTTAGAATTTTCATCATCTGTAAATCTTTTTCCATTGTAACTATAGTTCAATCCAATTGAAAAATATCTCTCTTCTAAAGACAAATTTGCTTTTAATTGATGCATAGGTTTGTATCGCATAATTTTGCCAATAGTATATTCTGTTACATCTTTTAATATAGTTGATTTATTAAATGCATATTGAATTGTAGAATTTAGTTTTAGTTTTTGTGCAATTCTAATGTTTTGTTGCACACTCGACTCAAAGCCTACATGTTGTGTATTTTTTATATTTTTTGGTTGCCAAAATATGCCTGTAAATGGTATCCATGCTATATTGTCTTTTATTCTTGTATAGTAAGAAGCATTATTCCAAATAATTTGATATTTACTGTTTTTAGAAATTTTGTTTAAAGAAATATTCATTTCTATGGTGTAGCCTTTTTCTGGAAGCAAATCAGGATTTCCCCCAACTGGCCAATATTTATCATTAAAATCTGGTAATCTAAATTTGTCTGCGTAGTTTAGATTTAATTGCAATACATTGTTCTTTGAAGTATATGTAATATTTACACCAAACAATGGTCTTATATATTGTTTTCCATATATTTCTTGTCTTACTGTAGCATTTAATGATAGTTGTTTATAGAAATACTTAAATCCAAAAAAAAATGAAGTTCTATGTTCTTGTTGGATTTTTGAATATTCACTCACTTTAGCTCTAAAAAAATTATAATCTAACCCAGCATCAATCGTAATATCTTTTTCAAAATAATATCTATAATTCAAGCTGTTTGTAATGTTGCTTAGTTTGTATGATGTATTGATTTGCTGCGTTTCATCTTTATAGTTTTGCTTATCGTATATTGCTGACAATCTATTATATAAACTACTTTTTTTAAATACTTTTTTGTACAATACATAATTTTTCGCTGTAAAATCTTTTTGATATTTATCGCTTTGTAAACTTCCACCCATTGATGCTGGAATTTCTTTATCTTTTTTTTGTATCCAGCTACCAAAATGAATTTGCTGTTGTTTTGCTAATTTTATATACAAATAATTTTGTGTTATCCAATTTTGAAATGCATTGTGTTCTATTGTTCTGATTGGTTTTGATAGTAGATACACATCTTTGAAAGTAAAATTATTTTCTGCTTTTTGAAAAGCATTATTTGTCTGAAATTGTATTTTATGATTTCCAACTTCTATTTCTTGTGTAATGTGATGTTGTTGAAAACTACCAAATGAGTAACGTGTACTTGTAGAGATTTTATTATTCCAATTTGGTTCATTAGCAATAAGTATACTTCCGCCAAAGGTTCCGCTTCCATAAATTGAACTTGCACCATTTGTAACAACAGAAATTTTATTTGTAGCTTGTATTGGTATTAGTGATACATCTGTACTACCTAATGTTGATGAACGTATATTTATTCCATTCCAAAAAATTGCTGTTTGGTCGTCTGCTGTGCCACGCATAGAAATTGTATTGCTTGCACCGAGCCCATAATTATTTACATAGATATTCGTGCTATTTTGCAATAGTTCAGACAAATTATTATTACCATAGATTGATTTACTAAAACTATCTAATAGATAAGTATTTTGTCTTGGCAATTGATAAAACTGTTCTCTTATTGCATAGATTTCTACGTTATTTATAGATACTGTATCTGCAAACATTGGTGCAAAAAACATTTGTATTAATACAAACGCAATAAGATATGTATATTTATTACACTTCATACCAAATAAATACTTCCTCAGCGTATTGTTTAAGTTGTTTTATTTTGGCAGGTCTTCTGACTTACACTTTTACTGAACCTTCCCGTTTTCACAGTGGTTGTAGCACTCAGTACTTTATAAATTATTATTTACAAAGTGTGTTTACAGCAGCTGGGACTGTACAAGACTTTCACTTGTTTCCCTTTTAATTCATTAAAAACCAAACCTTGAGCAACTATAAAAAAATGCACCAACAAAGTGGTGCATTTTAAAATTTTTATTATTTAATCTACTTATTTTTTTAGTAAATCTCTAATTTCGCCTAATAATACTTCTTCATTACTTGGTGCAGCTGGTTCTGCTGGTGCAGCAGCTTCTTCTTTTTTCATTTTATTTACTGCCTTAATTACTAAGAACATTACAAATGCAACAACAATAAATGTAATGATTTGTGTGATAAATGCACCATATTTTATAGAAACTTCATCGACAGCAGCTATAGTACCATCAGCTGATGCTGCTACAGCATCTTTCAGTACAATTTTCATGTCATTAAAATCTACGCCTCCAGTAAGCATACCTACTGCTGGCATAACCATACCATCTATAAATGATGAAACAACTTTTCCGAATGCTCCACCCATTACAAAAGCAACAGCCATATCTATTAAGTTGCCTTTTATTGCAAATTCTTTGAATTCTTTAATCATACTCATATAATAAATTATTTATTTGTGCAATATTACAAAAAAATCTAAACATTCATCAACATTTTCTGTTAGATGAAAATCTTCTATTGTAATATCAGAAACTAACTTTGTGTTGTCATTATTCAATTTATTTCTATTCATTCTATTCAAAATATCATATGGTATTTGATATAGTTTAAGTGGTAATCTATGTTCTAAATTGAAAATATCAAACTTTTTAAACTTCTGAACTGATAATTTATTCTTTTCGTGATAAGTATAGAATTTTGAAGAACCATTGATTCCTTTTATCGTATAATTTGTGAATACACTTGAGATAAGTTGATTAAACTCTTGTGGTGTATATTCTCTAATATGCCACGGATTTCTAGTCAGCGTATTATTTATATTTGGTGTTGATACTAATGCTACGCCACCTGGTTTTAAAATTCTATATATTTCTTTTAAGTATTCTACATCATTTTGAATATGCTCAATTACCTGAAAAGAAACTATACTGTCAAATGTATTATCTTCAATTCCTTTAATTGGTGGAATTGTGATATTGATAAATTTTGCATTTGGGTATTTCTTTTTAATAATTTCTTGTACAGATTGCGTTTTATCGATTGCAGTATAAGATGTTATGTGTTCTTTTAAAACATCAATACCTCTTCCTTCTCCACAGCCAATTTCTAACATATTACCAGAAATAAATTGTTTGGCTTCTATGTAAGCTCTATATTGTCTGAGATGCACAGGACCGTCTGCTGCTAAATTTGTTGATGTTACTTCTGATGAGAATACTGACATTATGTTGTAATGATATTAATTAAATATTTGTTGTGGTGCAACTTGACCTTGACTAACAGTAGAACTTTGAACAATTAATGGGAAATTTTTATTCAATTCTGCCATAAATTGATCGTCTTTGTAATTGATTGCTATATACTCTAATCTTTTTACTAGGTCTTCAGCTGTTTTCTTTTCTTCTGCATATTTCTGAGCACCTGTTGAGTTAGAATTATAAAATTTCATGCAATCAGCCATATCTTTCAACAATAGTTTCTTTATATCATTAGCTTTGTCTTTAGCACCAGCTCTATAATATAAATCTATCCATTGTACAGAGAGTACATTAAAGAATCTGCTTTTAGGTGAATAATATGGTGCGTTTACATATTGAAACTCTTTTTTTGCTTTGTCTAATATTTTGATTGCCTCATCATTTCTGTTATTTCTAATTAAATCATCAGCCATTGACAAATGTACACTTTTAAGTGTATTCATAATTCTTGCAGAGTTTTCATCAACAAACATCTCACGTTCTCCAAGTCCACCATATTTAAACTTGTTTACAATTTCTACGTTTTTATCAGAATTCATAGCAACATAACCTCTTTGGTTTTCTTCAAATCTTACTGGCAATATTCTATTTACTAATCCTTCTTGAATCATGTATTTATCTAAACCTTGATAGTATGAACTTTCTACAGTATTTGCAAAGCATATTGGTCTGCTCCAATCTTCGCCAGCCAACAAAGCTAAAACAGCTAAATCATAGATAATTACTCTATCTTTTCCTAAATCCCAAACCATTTCATCTACAATTCTATCTTGATATTTTGCTGGCACTACATTATTTTTAAGAACTGCAGCTTTATCTACTTTTAATTTGAATTTGGTTGTAGGAAAATAACTTACTACTTCTCCTTGTTGTGTTTGTGCTTTATATTTTGGGTCATCACTTAAAACGAATGTAAGTATTTTATCTAAGTCATAATATGTATTCGCATCAGCCATTCCAGATTGAGCATTGTAACTTAATACTTGTCTATTGCTTCCTCTATATTTATCAGGCGTAAAGTCTTTAAAGAATGGAATAGCACCTGCTTTATTTGCTGGCTTGTGTAATCCATCAATATACCAATCTACACCTAATAGACTTAAATTTAATATTCTTACATCTGTTCTAATACCTTCAACTTCTTGTGCATACCAAAGTGGATAGGTATCATTATCGCCTTGGGTAAATAGAATTGCATTTGGTGGGCAACTTTCTAAATAGTTTATAGCAAAATCTCTTGCCATAAATCTATCATGTCTATTGTGGTCATCCCAACCTTGTTTAGCCATCATATATGGCACACCTAAGAATAGAATACTTACAGCCAAACTTACTGGCAATGCAATACTCTTCATTTTTTCTCTTACAAGTTCAGATATTGCAATTACTGCAAAACCTATCCAAATACAGAATGTATAGAACGAACCTACTAATGCATAATCTCTTTCTCTTGGCTCACGTGGTGGCGAGTTTTGATAAACAATCAATAGCATTCCTGTTGTTAAGAATAATAAGGTAACAACTAAAGTGTAGTTTGTATTTCTTTTTAACATATAAAACAAGCCTATTAAACCTAATATAAGTGGAATTAGGTAAAATTTATTTCTTGCTTTTTCATGCTCAATTTGATATGGTAAATCTTTTTGAGAACCCAATCTTGCATCATCAATAACACTTACACCAGACAGCCAATTACCGCTTGTTAAATTGGTACCTGCCATACCTTGGTAATCATCTTGTCTACCAGCAAAATTCCACATAAAATATCTCCAGTACATGTGTCCTAATTGATATTTAAAGAAATAGCTCAAGTTATCAGAGAATGTTGGTGTACCTTGAAAATCCGTCCAGTATTGGAACAACTGACCAGCATTTGCACCATCATTGGTTGGTCCCATTCTTGGGAAAAACTGCATATCTTCAGGCTTATATTTATATGATCTTTTAATGTCTTTTACTTCGTATTTTTTTGTTTTTTCATTTGGAAAATATACCTTGCCTTTATCTTCAATATCGTAAGGTTGTGCTGTAAACATTGGCCCTTTTACTAATGGTCTATCACCATATTGCTCTCTATTTAAATATGATATTAATGAGAATGCATCTTTTGGTGCGTTCATATTTATTGGTGGATTTGCAGCTGCACGAATTGGCACCATAATGTATGAAGAGAAACCTATAAAAATTACTAATGCACAAATTATGGTTAATTGCAAATCTGCATGTTTAATTTTATTAGCATATCTCATTGCTAAAATTGTTAATACAGTCAATAAGATTACTGCAAATATAAGTCCTGAGTTGAATGGTAATCTAAGTGTATTTACAAAGAACATCTCAAATATACTTGCTATTTTAGGTATAACTTGTACTACTCCTACTTGTACTAACCCTAAGATGACAAAACCAACAAAGAAAGCAACAAAGAATCCTAAGATAGTTGGATTATATCTTCTAAAATAATATACTAATGCAGCAGCAGGAATAACTAATAATGATAATAAGTGAACACCAATTGATAAACCTATCATAAAACAAGCGAAAACTAACCATCTATTTGCATGTGGTTCATCTGCTTGCTCATCCCATTTCATTACTGCCCAAAAAGTAATAGAAATAAAGAACATTGATGTTGCGTACACCTAGCCTTCTACAGCAGAAAACCACATTGTATCCATAAATGAACAAGCAAGGCTACCAACTAAACCAGCTCCCATAATTGATATAACTCTATCAATTGTTAAGTCTTCTTCTTTTGGTGCGATTATTCTCTTAGAAATAATTGTAATTATCCAAAATAAGAACATTACACAACCTGCAGACATAAATGCGGACATAAAATTGAGCATAAATGCAACTTGTGATTGGTCTTTTGCAAATAAGCTAAAAAATCTACCTATTAACATAAATAAAGGTGCACCTGGTGGGTGAGCTACCTGCAACTTATAAGCACAAGATATAAACTCACCACAATCCCATAAACTACCAGCAGATTCTGCTGTACTTCCATATTGCCATAAAGAAATTAAAAAAACTATAATGCCTAATCCTAAATTAATTAGTTTGTATTGCTTCATCTATGAATATTTTTGCCAAAAATAAAAAAAATATATCAATGTATATAGGAATTAAGCAAAATTAAGTATCGACATTGATTATAATTCCAATTCTAAGTTCATTTTTGCGTTTTTTAATTCATTTAATGCATGAAACTGTTGTCGCTCTGTAGCTATTGTAATTCCAACTTCATAAATATTTAATGCTTTTTTAATCTCTCCTGTTTTTTCAAAATTTTTAGCTAAATGATAATATGCACCAACATAATATTTATCTACAATCAATAGATTTTCAAGCATTTGTATTGATTTATAAATTTCTCCTTTTGTTTCATATTCCTTAGCTAAAGCATATAATGCAAATTTATCATTAGGATTTTCTCTAATTATGTTTTCTAATTCTTGGATTCTATTTGAATGCATGCATTGAATTTATAAAAAATGAATTATTTTAGTGGATATTTTTATAACAATATTTTTAAATAAAAAAACAAAAGTATGAAATTTTTAGTATGTATAAGTTTGGTTCCAGACACTACTACCAAAATTTCGTTTGTTGATAATGACACTAAATTCAACAACGATAAGGTACAATGGATTCTGAATCCTTACGATGAATGGTACGCTTTGGTGCGTGCTTTAGAATTAAAAGAAGCAAATGGTGGCAGTGTTACCGTTGTAAATGTTGGAAGTGCAGAAAATGATGCAGTAATCAGAAAAGCATTGGCTATTGGTGCTGATGATGCAATCAGAATTGATGCGACAGGTGACTTAGACTCTTTTGCTATTGCATCTGAGATTGCAGCAGTTGCAAAATCTGGCGCTTATGATGTAATCTTATTAGGTAAAGAAACGATTAGCTACAATGGTTCTAACATAGGTGGTATGTTAGCAGAATTGATAGATGAGCCTTATGTATCTTATGCATCAAAATTAGATATGAGTGGAAATACTGCAACTATAGAAAGAGAAATTGAAGGTGGCAAAGAAGTGTTGTCAGTAGATACTCCATTTGTAGTTTCTTGTGCAAAAGGTATGGCAGAAGCTAGAATTCCAAATATGAAAGGAATTATGGCAGCAAAAACTAAACCATTAAATGTTGTGGCTCCACAAGGTGCTGGCTCATTAACAAGTGTGGTAAAATATGAGTTACCTCCAGCAAAATCAGCTTGTAAAATGATTGCTGCAGATAATGTAGAAGAATTGGTACAATTATTACATAACGAAGCAAAAATGATATAAGATATGGCAGTTTTATTTTTAGTAGAAATTGCAGCTGGCAAAGTAAAAAAAGCGAGCTACGAAATAGCAAGTTATGCAGCAAAAGTTGCAGAGCAAACTGGTACAGAAGCTGTTGGTTTGGCTTTGGGTACAGCAGACAATGCTGAATTAGCAGATTTAGGAATTTATGGTGCTAAGAAAGTACTACATGCAAATAATTCAGCGTTTGATAATTTTGATGCTGGTGTATTTGCAAAAGCAATAGTTGATGCAGCTGAGAAAGTTGGAGCAAAAACAATTTGTATTTCTCAAACATTAACAGGAAAAGCAGTAGCTCCAAGATTAGCAGTAAGATTTAATGCTGGTATTGTTAGTGGTGCAGTTAGCTTACCAGATGGTGATGGTGTAATTAAAAAAGCAGCATTTTCTGGAAAAGCATTTGCCTATACAAAAATCAATTCAGAGAATAAAGTAATATCTGTTGTTCCAAACTCTGTTGGTGCAAACAAAGGCAGTGGTGCTGCAACAGTTGAAGCTATTGACTTAGTTCCAGCAAGTTCAAGAATCACTGTAAAAGAAGTAGTAAGACAACAAGGAGATGTTGCACCACTTCCTGAAGCAGAATTAGTAGTAAGTGCTGGTCGTGGTATGAAAGGACCAGAAAACTGGGGAATTATTGAAGATTTAGCAAATGTTTTAGGTGCAACTACAGCATGTTCTCGTCCAGTTGCTGATGTACATTGGAGACCTCATCATGAGCATGTAGGACAAACTGGTGTTGCTATTCGTCCTAATTTATATATTGCTATTGGTATTTCTGGAGCAATACAACATTTAGCTGGTGTGAACCAAAGTAAATGTATTGTTGTTATCAACAAAGATCCAGAAGCTCCTTTCTTTAAAGCTGCTGACTATGGTATAGTTGGTGATTTATTTGAAGTTGTTCCAAAATTAACTGAGGCAATTAAAGCATTTAAAGCTAGCCAAGGATAGAAGAAAAGAGATTAGAGTCAAGATTAATACAAAAAATAGCCACCAAAATTGGTGGCTATTTTTATTGTCATTAGATTAATTACAAAATTATTGTTTTACCATTTTAAAAGATACCATTTCAATACCGTAAGTAACTTTTACAAAATATAAACCTTTTGGAAAATTTTCTGTTTGTACTCGACTTACTCCTGAAAATTGGTTAATTAACTTACCATTTATATCATAAATACTAATATTAACGTTATCAATTAATAAATTATCAGTATTAAAATGTAAATTGATAGAATTGTCAAATGGATTTGGGTACACATTAACATCAGTCATTAATTGATTTTGATTAATATTTGTAGATATAGAAGTATAAGTAACTGCTTCAAATACAGTTTTTGATGGCTCTATATTTCCAACATAATCTATTGCAATAACATAAAATTTATAACTTTTATTCAATTCTCCTGTGAATATAGCAACAGTATCTGTTGTTCTAACAATCCAAGGAACATAAGCAGAATCATCTTTTGATATATAAACGGTATAATATTGAATTCCTGATGGATTATCTATACCTGCCCAACTAACTGAAAATGTAGTAGCTGAGTTAGTTGGTAAAGATTTAGCTGAACTAATTGGTGGTGTAAAATCATAAATATTTTTCCATTCGTTTGTAATAATGACAGGATTTTCATCAAAATAGATATATGCTTTATTTATTATGCTATCTCCATCTTGTATATTTTCAATTGGTTCAACTATAAAAGATACGCTTCCATCACCTTGAGGTGCTGTAATATTTGGTGGTAAAAAACCTGCAATTGGATCTTCTGTGATTTGATTAGTAGCTGGATCTATAGATTGGAATTCCCATCTAACAATACCATTTAATGTATCTAATGCTCCAAGCACTCTGAGTTTTAGATTAATTCTTGGTCTTAAATCTGCTATATAAACAAAACTTTTATCTTTTCCTTCCAAGTCATAATTTTGATTTGCTACAGAAAATGAAGTAAACTTGAAAGTAGCCAAGTTTAATTTGTCCTTATCTAATGTATCAATAATAATAACCGTTTGAGCTGCCAAAGAAGCTGTTGGAGAATTTTCAAATAATACTTTATATAATAATGGTTGTGATTCGTTTAGATAGGGTTTTGCTGAACTACCAACACCTACTTTTTCATTAGGATCGTATGAATTACCTGCAAATACAGAAATCTTAATTTCTTTTTCTGGTTCTAAAGGAGCTTTGCAATCACCACTCTTTACTATGCAATCTTTCCAGTCTTTGCCAATTTCATAAAAATCATTTGCATGATTGATGATATCCAAAGTAGTTTCTAAAGTTTTTGCAATCGCTAAAGGTGGAAATGATACACCCGGTATAGATTTTGAACATGATATAGTAGTTTTTACTGTACCAACTACAGCGTTTACAGCTAATAATAAAGCATTTTTAATATTTGCTTCTTTAACAACTCTAGCCATTCCACTTGAAATATCAGAGAAGGTATTATATGCATTAGAAGCACATTCATTAATTTCATTTCTAATTGTACCTAAAACATAGTCTGCAACTTTATCAGTTGATGCTGAAACAGCTTGAGCATGACATTCTCTAGGTTTTATGCATTCTCCTGCTACTCTTGTATTTAACAATGCAGTAGATTCTAATAAAGGACTAAATATTTTTGTTCCTATTTCAAATGTTTGAGTGCTTGGTATTTTAATCTTAAAATCAAATGTACCTGTACTTCCTGCACGAACATAGGGTATGAATAATGGCAGATAGTATGTGTTATTTGTACTATCAAATACCATTGAAGACAAGGTATCTACATAAGTATAGTTAGTATCAGTTGTATAATCGCTAATTTTTATGGAATCAAATAGGAGCGTAATGACGGCATCTTTAGGAATATTATAAATTGTTAAAGGTATCATTACAGCATCTACATTGCCTTTATTTCCATAAGTAACAGTATATGTATTTTCTCTACCTGTTCTTATAGTTGTTCTTCCAGCAATGCTTACCCACATTTCTGGTGCTATTCCATTTACTACCTCAAATCCGTTAGTAATAGTAAATGCTGGAATACCTGGTATTGTAACTACTACATCGTATTTACCCAACGCTTTGCCTTTTAAATCTAAGGTTGTACTCAGTATATTACTATTAATTAAAATTGTTGTATCACCTACTATATCTGGCGAACCATTTTTTTTGAGTACTATTGTAGTATTAGGCAATAAATTATACCCAAATATTTCTAAAGTAATAGCACCAATATTACCGCCTTGTTTTGGAGATATTCTAGATATTGCACTTGTTGTTAAAGGAAAAGTACACAAAGTATCTACTACTGTTATAAAAAAAGGGTCGATACTATCTAAATATTGATACCAATCGCCCACTTCTTCTTTATCAGTACAAATATATTCTAAATATTTAGTTGGTATTCTTAAATAATTCGGAGCAGGCATTGAATTTGCTACACCATTTTTTAAATACAAAGTTTGGAGTGGGTTTGAATCTACAAAAAATAGATTAAAATTTTCTAGTGAACTACCCAAATTCAACGTAGTAAGTTGATTGTTAGAGCATGCAAATTGATACAACTTAACCACATTACTTAAATCTAATGTAGTAAGTTTATTGTTAGAGCAATCTAAAGCTAATAAAGAATCCACATTACTTAAATCCAACGTAGTAAGTGAATTTCCATTACAATTTAAAAATTGTAAATTAGGCACATTACTTAAATCCAACGTAGTAAGTTGGTTGTTTGAGCAATCTAAAGATATTACATTAGGCACATTACTTAAATCCAACGTAGTAAGTGAATTTCCATTACAATTTAAAAATTGTAAATTAGGCACATTACTTAAATCTATTGTTGTAAGTTGATTGTTTGGGAAATCTAAAAAATCTATATTTGAGAAATCTAAAAATTCTAAATTATGCACATTACTTAAATCCAACGTAGTAAGTTGGTTGTCCATACAATATAATTGTTGTAATTTAGGCACATTACTTAAATCTAGTGTAGTAAGTGGGTTGAGCGAACAATTTAATACTTGTAAATTAGGCACATTACTTAAATCTAATGTAGTAAGTTGGTTGTCCACACAAAGTAATTCTTGTAAATTTACAAATGAATTAATACCAACTAATGAGTTAATATCCGAAATGCTCACATCTAACTCAAAAACCCTATACGCTTCACTTTGCTGTATTTCTCTATCTCCATTCAAATCAATTTTAATACTTCTATGTAAAGAATCATAAGCAATAATATTGCTAATATTAGCTTGCAATAGCTTATTTTTAAAATTAGCATCGGGAAAACTAATAATGGAATCTTGTGCTTTAGTATATTGTACTAGTGCTACCAAAATAAACAAAAGTAAAAATCTAAAAAAAATAGGAATAGTTTTATTTTTCATTTGCAATAATTTATAAAACAAATTTAAATATTTAAATCTAAAAAAAAAACAATTTTTAACAGATTTTTTATAATAAATATAAAAATTTTAGCTCAATGTATAAATCAAATTTTTATATTCTTCATTGATTTGAAGAAAATGTTTTTTGCATAAATGCAATGGTGTTTTTAGTATTTTATCATGATGAATGCCTATCATTATATTGTATTCGCCATTAATTAAACTTTCTATAGCAGCCATGCCCATTCTAGATGCCATTATTCTGTCATCTGCAATAGGATTTCCACCACGCAACAAATGTCCGAGCACTAAAGTTTTTATATCATAAGTTGGGTGTAGTGCTTTAAATTTTTTTGCTACTTCTACTGCTCCTCCAGACTCATCTCCTTCTGCAACAATAATGATATAAGATTCTTTGTCTTTTCCTTTTAGCATTCTTTCAGACAAGTCACTTAAATTAGTTTGTGTTTCTGGTATAAAAATATCTTCGGCTCCAGTGGCAATTCCAGTTGCTAAGGCTATTGTGCCAACATCTCTGCCCATCACTTCTATAAAAAATATTCTTTTAAAAGCATTGGCAGTATCTCTAATTTTATCTACACATTCTACTGCTGTTTGCACTGCTGTTTTGTAGCCTATGGTAAAATCTGTTCCAAATAAATCATTATCTATTGTGCCAGGCAAACCAACAAATGGAATATTGAATTCTTTTGTAAATTGAGTTGCACCTGCAAATGTGCCATCGCCACCAATAGCTATGACAGCATCTATTTTGTGTTTTAATAAATTTTGATAAGCTTTTGCTCTGCCTTCTTCTGTTAAAAATTCTTGACTTCGAGCAGATTTTAAAATAGTTCCACCACGATGTATAATATTTCCTACACTTTTTTTATTTAGTTGAATAAACTCATCATCAATCATTCCTTGATAGCCATTATAAATTCCATATACATTCAACTGTTCTTGTAATGCTGCACGTGTAATTGCTCTGATGGCAGCGTTCATACCTGGTGCATCGCCTCCTGAAGTAAAAATAGCTATGTTTTTCATCTTATAAATTATTTGCTATTCTATTTAATATTTTATCTATTAATAATTCTACAGTTTCTTCGTGCTGATTTGAAAATTGACCTAAAACTCTATTTGCTAAAATAGCATTGAATGAAATACAATGATGTCCTAACATTTTTCCTAATCCGTAAATTGCAGAAGTTTCCATTTCAAAGTTGGTAATTTTTCTATTGTTTGCAAATACCTTTGAGCTCAAATCATCAATAAAATTTGGTTGTTTCGGCGATAGCCTTAATTTTCTCCCTTGTGGTGCGTAGAATCCTGATGCTGTTAGTGTGATACCATTTAATATATCATCAGCTAATGCATCTATAAGTTTTGTACTTGCTTTTGCTGTGTAGCACTGTACTTTTGCTGTGTCTTGTACTGCATCATTTAGTTGTAAATCATCGTCGTTTGTATATTCGTAGAAATGTAATAATCCATCCAAACCTATTGCATATTCGCTAACTAGGAATGAATCTATTGGAATATCTGCCTGCAATGCACCACTTGTGCCAATTCTTATAATATTTAATGCTGTATGTTCGTTTTTGATTGTTCTAGTTTTCAAATCTATATTCACTAATGCGTCTAACTCATTTAGAACTATATCTATATTATCAGTTCCAATTCCTGTTGCAATTACAGAAATTTTTTTGCTTTTATATATTCCAGTTTGTGTAACAAATTCTCTGTTTTTTTTACTAATCAATATTTCATCAAAATGTTTTGTAATTTTTGGAACACGTTCTGGATCGCCAACAAAAATTATAGTTTCAGAGATATCTGTTGGCAATAAACATAGATGATATACACTACCATCAGAATTTAAAATTAGTTCGCTGTTTGCAATTGTACTCATATGAAAATTTAATAAATATAAATATAAGCATAAATTCTTAATACTACATTAGATTAAGAATTGTGTTTGCATTTTTTAGATTATTAAATTCAACTTCAAGCATTTTTCTTTGTTCTATTTCATCTTCAGAAAAAGATTTACGCATATATGTTTTCAATTGTTCATTGAAATTATTTTCATTAACACCAACTAGAAATGTGCTGAACTCTGAATGATTTTTAAATTCTTCGTTGGCAAAACAAAATCTACCTACGAATAAACAATGTAATAGTTTTAGCTTAACGCCTGTGTTGATTGAAGAAAATACCAAGTTAATTTGTGCGTTTTGTATTAAATGAAACAATTGAATGTTTGTTGGATTTTCAATCAATTGAATATTATTTATAGTGCAATATTCTTTTAGCTTTTGTGTTGGCTCTTTTCCAGCAAATATTATATCAAATTCTTCGGAATATTTATAATTATTAATAAAAAAATTATAATTATCTTCTATACTTAAATTTCCATGTAATAAAATATATCTTCCATTTCCTTGTTGCGTTTCTATTGAAGAAAATTGATGAAATGCTGGAACAAAATGTATGTTTTTATCAGAAAATTTAGTTGTATAATGTTGCTTATCTGAAATGGAAATTGGCAATAGATATGTGGCTGATTTAAGTTTGTCTTCGTACTTTTTTAGTTTTGTATATTCTGAATAATAAAATATTTTTTTAGATATTGAATTAGAATTTTCATATAAATCATAATAATACAAATGCTCTACATTGTGTAAGCGTACAATTTTTATTCTATCTTTTAATGATGCATGGTTTAAAAATGCTGTGGTATGTATGCCTTCAAATAGAATTGGAAATTTATCGTTTGAAAGATTTTGTAGTAAGTTTTTGTTTGCTCTAGATTTTACGATGAATGGTTGTGTGGCAAAAAATGATTGCATGTTATTTTTTCTTTCGTAATAATATATCTTATGACAAAATTCATTTAATCCATCATTCTCTTTAAATTTATTATATACAAAACAATGCAATATAACTTTAACACCTAACTGATGTAATGCTTTGATTTTATAAAATTCTTCTACTGCGCCACCATAGTTTGCTGGATATGGCACATCAAAACAAATTATATGTACATACTGAACTGAAATAAATTAGATTTTCATTTTATTTCTCTTAATCAAATACTCCATCAAAATTGGATAATAGCCTTGATTGATATCTACTTCTATTAAATCAATTTTGTATTGCATACATTTGGTTTTTATATACAAGTTTCTTTCTTTATTTTTTTCTATATAATAATCTTTTATTTGATTTGGCTGAAGTTTTATTTCTTCTCCTGTTTCAATATCTACAAATTGATATGGTCTATTTTCAAAATTAAAATCTAATTCCAAATTTCTATCAATAGTATGAAACAAAACAATCTCATGTCTATTATGTTTTAGATGCTGAATTGCCAGAAATAATTCTTCATCATTTTTATCAAACATATCTGAAAATATAAACACCAATGAACGTTTTGGAATTGCATCTGCCACTACGTGTATAGATTTTGCAGCAGCTGTGTGTTGTTTTTCAGATTTTTTGGTTACTAACTTATACAATTCATACATCAACATTTGATGGTGTTGCGCATTGGTTTTGCATGGTGTATGTAAGTTTAGTTCATTTGTAAACACAGATAAACCTACTGCATCTCTTTGTTTTTTTAGTAAATACATCAGTGCTGCACTTGCCATTACAGCAAACTCAATTTTATTAATTTGCTGTTCTGTACGTTCTGTAGGAAAATACATAGACGAAGATGCATCTATGATAATTTGGCAACGTAGATTGGTTTCTTCTTCGTATTTTTTGGTGTATAATTTATCAGTACGTGCAAATACTTTCCAATCTACTTCTTTGATAGAATCACCAGCGTTGTATAATCTATGTTCTGCAAACTCTACAGAAAATCCATGATATGGACTTTTGTGTAAGCCAATAATAAATCCTTCTACAATTTGTTTCGCAAGAATATCAAGCTTGTCAAACTTAAGTACTTCTTCGTGTGTAAGATTTATCATGATACTAATATAAGCATTATAAACTTATGATAGTATGCTTATTGTCTTTTATAAGTTGACTTATATGTTTCGTAATTGTTTGATGGAGATGTGTATAATTCTTTTCCAAAGAATGTGATTAATGGTTCAAATTCCTCCACTTTCACATAACCTTTCAATGGATAAACTAACTCATATTTTGATGTAAGCACCACACATGTTGGATAAGACATTTGTCCTTGCATAAAATATGCTGCTAGCTCATGGTAGCCATTTCTTCCGCCTGCAACCCATTTCCATGTTTTATTCATAAAGTTAATGTCTGGTTTTTGTTCAGCATTGAATTTTACACAATAAAAATTCTCACTCATATATTTGGCAACAAATGGATCTTGAAATGTTTTTGAATCTAAAACTTTACACCAACCACACCAATCTGTATAAAAATCTATAAAAAACTGCCCTGGGTTTGTTTGATTCAGTTTTACTGCTTCTTCAAATGTTAGCCATTTTATTGTTCCATTTTCTTGCAATGGTGTTTTCTGTGTAGAAACTTTAGTTGTATTTGTTTTAGTCGTTTCTGTTGTGTTGGGAGTTGTTGTCTTTTTGGTTGTTGTGTTGGAATTGACCAAACTCTTTTTATAAATACTAAACAGAGAATCATATTCGCTGTGTTTTATTAAGTCATATTGTTTTTTGAATCCAATAGGATTAATACTAAAGTTATAATCAGAAGATAAAGAGCCTTGATGTATTAAAAGATTACACTTAATTGGTTTTGATTGTCCAATTAATATATCAACAAATTCTAAGATTTCATCATTAGATGATAAAACAAATGAATTATTTAAAAGATTCACATCAAACTCTTTAATATTATTATCATATTTAATTTTTAACTTTAGAGATTTATTATTAATATTTGTTGTTGATTGATCACTACCATATTCATGTAGATAAAACTTTACATTTGGTATAATTAATTGTTCATTTATAAAGTAAATTATTACTTTTGTATGTAGTTTACTATATTTAGTTACAGAATTACTAAATAATCCATTATAATCAGTTTGAGATATGTACTTTTCATTAGTTTTATCCTTAAAATCATCAACAAAATAATTTAGTTTCCATTGGGAGAAAGAATTGAAAAATAAAATTAGTAAAAAAAGAAATAAAGTTGTTTTTTTCATGAATATAATTTATATAATTATTTTATTAATTAATTATTTGATTGAAATGTAAGAAAGTCCATTTTTTGATAACTTCCAGAAGTAAAATATTTTACTAACTGATTTATAGTCTCAGTATCTTTAAATCCAGGAAATGCTTGTAATTTGTTTCCTTTTGCATCTAAAACAACTAATGTAGGATACCCTAATCTGCCACTTGATGTACCAATTTGTAAAGCAAATTCATTTGTTTTTCTGTTTCCATTTTGTACTAAGCCATAAGTTTTTCCATTAAAATCGAATGGTGCTTCTGCCTCGGCATTTAATTTTACCAAAACGAAATTACTTTTCAAATTATTTAATGTTGTTGGGTCAGTAAATGTAGATTGATCCATTTTTTTACACCATCCACACCAATCTGTGTATATATCAACAAAAATAAATTGATGACTATCGTCAACTTTACTTATTGCTTTATCTATTGTTGTCCATGCTTCGTCGGAAGGATTGTTTTGTGCACTAATATTTGGTGCAAAACCAAATAATGCAATTAACATAACATGTACAAATTTTAACTTTTTCATCGTAGATTTGTTTTTTTACTAACTGTTATACAAATTTAATACCAACTCTGATAAAACTACAAAAAATTATATAAAATGGTCAAAAAAAAGATAATTATTGGAATTACTGGTGCAAGTGGTGCAATTTATGCCAAAGTATTATTAGACAAATTGATGCAGATATCTACACAAATTGACAAAATTGGTGTAGTAATGAGTGATAATGCAAAACAAGTATGGGAATTTGAGCTACAGCAAAATCAATACAAAGATTATACTGTAGATTTTTATGAAAAAAATGATTTTATGGCACCATTTGCTTCTGGAAGCGCAAAATACGACACTATGATAGTCGTTCCATGTTCGATGGGAACTTTGTCTAGAATTGCACAAGGTACTTCAAATGATTTAATTACAAGAAGTGCTGATGTCATTTTAAAAGAAAGACGCAAACTAATTTTAGTAACTAGAGAAACACCTTTGAACTTAATACATATTAATAATATGAAAACAGTTACTGAAAGTGGTGGCATTATTTGTCCAGCCTCACCTTCGTTTTATCATATACCTACTACTATAGAAGAAATGGCAGCAACAGTTATAGACAGAGTTTTAGACTTAGCTGGTTTTGAATTAACTACAAAAAGATGGAATGAATAGAGATTAATCTTCGAATCTTAAGTGTTTTATAGTTGTAGATTTATCTTGCAATTGTTTTAATGCATCTATTCCAATTTTTAAATGTTCATTCACAAAACTTTTTGTTACTTCAGCATCGCTTTTTTCTGTTTTCACACCATCAGGTATCATTGGTTGGTCTGACACTAACAACAATGCACCAACTGGAATTTCATTTGCAAATGCAACAGTAAATATGGTAGCTGTTTCCATATCTATTGCCATCGCTCTAATTTTTCTCAGATATTCTTTAAATTCTTCATCATGCTCCCAGACTCTTCTGTTGGTTGTGTACACTGTTCCTGTCCAGTAGTCTTGCTCATACTCTCTGATAGTAGTAGAAATTGCCTTCTGTAAGGCAAATGATGGCAATGCAGGCACTTCAGCAGGAAAATAATCATTGCTTGTTCCTTCGCCTCTTATTGCTGCAATTGGTAATATAAAATCGCCTAATTCATTTTTCTTTTTCAGTCCACCACATTTTCCTAAAAACAATACAGCTTTTGGTTTTATAGCAGCTAATAAATCTAACATGGTTGCCGCAACTGGGCTTCCCATTCCAAAATTTATTATTGTAATATTGTTGGCTGTTGCGTTTGGCATTGGGTTGCTTCTTCCTTTTACTTCTACATTATTCCATTCTGCAAAAAGGTCTACATATTTTCCAAAATTAGTCAACAATATATATTCACCAAATTCGTCTAAAGCAGTTCCTGTGTATCTAGGCAACCAGTTTTCTACAATCTCTTCTTTCGTTTTCATGAAGTAAAATTACATATTCTACACATAAAACATAAAAAAATGATTTGAATTGTTGTAATATTGCACATATTTTGTTTATGACTAGTAAAAAAATACAATTTTTATTCTTAATATTCATTTTCCAGTATGTAGCTCTTTTCGGACAACAAGATAGAATTTTTGAAGTACCAAAGTTAAGTAATCAAGCTCAAGTTAGCTTACTAACAATTGGCTTAGGTACTGAAACATATCAATTGTTTGGACATACTGCAATTAGAGTAAAAGACAATAAACTTGGTTGGGATTTTGTATACAACTATGGAACTTTTGATTTCTCTGACCCAGATTTTTTAATAAAGTTCATCAAAGGAAAGTTATTATACTATGAATCTATTGATACGTATAGTGAATTTGTACAAGGCTACAGAGAACAAAATCGTTCTATCCACGAGCAAGTTTTAGATTTAGATTCTATTCAAAAACAAAAAGCATTTGAGTTTTTAACTATTAATGCTAGAGACGAAAATAAATATTACAAATACGATTTCTTATTTGATAATTGCGCTACTCGACCAAGAGATATTTTACTAAAGGTAGTCTACAAGCAACAAGTAAAATTTGAAGATGATGTTGATGATAAATCTACCTACAGAGCATTAATAGATAGACACAACACCAATGAATGGTTAGATTTTGGCATGGATTTATTGATTGGGTTACCAACAGACACAGAATCAGGATTTGGTAGAACATTTATTCCATATGAATTAATGCAATTGATTGATGGTGCAACATTAAATGGAAAGAAAATTGTAAAACAAACAAACGAAATCTTAGACACAGTACCAGAATATAAGAAAGTATCTTGGATAACACCAAGTTTGATTTTTTGGTTACTATTTATCATTTTACTTATACTAAGCACAAAAACACAGTTCAATTTAAAGCCAATTGGAATTATTTACTTTTCTATTTTAGGATTATTGGGTTGGTTGCTTATTTTTATGTGGTTTGGCACTGACCATCTTTCTACAAAATGGAATTTAAATATTCTGTGGACAATGCCATTAAACTTACCATTAGCATTGTTACTCATCAAAAAAGAGAAATCTAAATTTGTATTAAACTATATAAAATTTTATAGAATATTATTGATTTTATTGTTAGTTTTTTGGTTTATCAATCCACAACAATATCATATTGCAGTGTTGCCATTAATATTTATTGGAATATTATTAGCTTCAAAATTTATTCCAGTACCAATTCGTAAAACTTAGAATATTTTTTTTATTCTTTGCAATGCTTCTGCTAAATCTTTTTCATTACTGCATAATGAAATACGCACATATCTTTTTCCATTGCTACCAAAAATAAATCCTGGTGTAATGAATACATCAGCATCGTGTAGTACTTTTTCAGTCAACTGTTCTACATCAGTAATTGAATCTGGAATTTTTGCCCAAACAAACATACCAACTTGATTTGTTTGATAAACACATGACATTGTATCTAAAATTTGGTAAGCATAATATCTACGCATTTTATAAACATCATTTCTTTCAACATGCCATTCCATAGAATTGCTTAATGCTGTAATGGCTGCATGTTGTATAGGCAAATACATGCCACTATCTACATTAGATTTTACTTTTAATATAGTTTGAAGATATGCTTTATCACCAGCAATCATTCCTATTCTTGCTCCTGCTAAATTATGTGACTTACTCAATGAATTTAATTCTATACACACATCTTTGGCACCTTTTGCATGAAAAATAGACATTGCCTGTTCATGATTTAATATCAAGCTGTATGGATTATCATTACAAATTAGGAACTTATGTTTTTTAGCTTTTGCAATAATATGCTCGAATGCGGCTATATTTCCTTCTGCGCCTGTTGGCATATTTGGATAGTTAATCCACATTAATTTTATTTCATCTAAAATATTGTCAGAAATACTATCTAAGTCTGGCAACCAATTATTACTTTCATCTAAGTTGTAATAGATTGGTTCTGCATGCGCCAAATAAGTTGCAGATGTATACGTTGGATAGCCTGGATTTGGTACTAATACTTTATCTCCTGGATTTAGAAATGCGTGTGATATAAATGAAATACCTTCTTTTGAGCCTAATAATGGTAATAATTCATCATTAGTGTTAAAATCTACTTGATAAAAAGTTTTATAAAATTGTGCAAAGGCTTGTCTTAATTCAGCTATTCCAATATAACTTTGGTAGCCATGGTTTTGAAATTGTTGCGCAGAATTTACCAACGCATCTATTGTTTCAGCTGATGGTGGCAAGTCTGGATTTCCTATACCTAAATTAATAATTGGTTTACCTTCAGCTTTTAGTCTTGCAATTTCTTTCAACTTAGCCGAAAAGTAATATTCTTGTATGTGATTTAATTTGTTTGATTCTGGAATAATCATTAATAGTAGTATTTTATATTTGTATCTTTTCTGCTTGTTGATATACGCCCAACACTTTTAATGCTGAACAATATTTTTCAATTTCTGCAATCATTTTTAGATAAACATCGTAATCATCAAACTCTAAATCAGCGTACATATAATATTGCCATTCTTCGCCAATAATAGGTAATGACTGAATTTTAGTTAGGTTGATATTGTGTGTTCCAATTAATGTCAAAATTTTTGCCAAGCTGCCTGGTTCATGGTAAGCTCTGAAAGAAATTGATGATTTGTTTTTGATACTATCAGCATTATTTTTTGATGGAGACAATACTAAAAATCTTGTGAAGTTTCTTTTATGGTCGTGTATATCTTCTGCTAAAATATTTAGTCCAAAAATTTCTGCTGCTCTTTTACTTGCCACAGCACCTCTTCCAGATATTTCATCATTTGATATTTCTTCAGCACTTAAAGCTGTATCCGCAGATTCTACAAGCTGAATATCTGGATATTTTCTAAAAAAATTTCTGCATTGTAATAATGCAATAGGATGCGAATGCACTTCATCTAAATCGTCAATAGATTGATTGTGCAACGCCATCAAATTCATTTCTATTCTTAAAAAAACCTCTCCTATAATTGTCAAATCAGATTCTCGAAGCATTGCATAGTTGGGCAACAAAGAACCAGCTAATGAATTTTCGATAGCGCAAACAGCAAAATCTGCTTGTTTTTGTTGCATTACTGAGAATAATTTTGAGAATGATTCACATTGTATGGTTTCAATATCTTCTCCAAAAAATTTCACAGCAGCAATTTCATGGAAAGATGCACGAAAACCTTGTATGGCAATTTTTTTATTCATAAACCGAAACGCAAAAATACGAATTTATTTCTTATTTATGGGACAGAGCAGGTTGTTCTATTTAAACAAAATATCAAATGATAAACAAGTTCAGATTACAAACAATTCGTAAAAATAAAATTTGATGAAAAATATTTATCCTACTAAAATATATTCTTCTGATTTTACTAACTTTGACTAAAAAAATAGTACAAATGGCTTTTGTAGATTATTATAAAATATTAGGTGTAAATAAAACGGCATCGCAAGATGAAATAAAGAAAGCATATAGAAAATTAGCAAGAACCTATCATCCTGATTTGAATCCAAATGATAAAAATGCTGAAATAAAATTTAAAGAAGTAAATGAAGCAAATGAAGTACTAAGCAATGCTGAAAATAGAGCTAAGTATGACAAATATGGCGAACATTGGCAACATGGCGAAGAATACGAAAAAGCTCAACAACAACAAAGAGCATACCAAAATAGTCAAAACTATGGTGGCTATAATAATGGTAATTTTGGCGGTGGATTTGATGACAGTAGCTTTAGTGGAAATTTTGATGGCAATGAAGATTATTCTGATTTTTTTCAAAATATGTTTGGTGGCGCTGCTGGTGGCTATGGCAGAAATTATCGTGGTGGTGCATCTGGAAAATTTAAAGGCAATGACATTAAAGCTGAGATGAATATTAGCTTACAAGATGCCTATACAACACATCAAAAAACATTTGAAATAAATGGAAAATCTGTTCGTATCACCATACATGCAGGTGCTTATGATGGGCAACAAATTAAATTGAAAGGTTATGGCAATGCTGGTGCCAATGGTGGTCCAAATGGCGATTTATACATTACATTCAACATTACTCCAGATAATATATTTACAAGAAAAGGCGATGACTTATATATGAATCACTCAATTGATTTGTACACAGCAATTTTAGGTGGCGAAACTTTAATAAAAACAATGAGTGGAGACATAAAATTAAAAGTAAAACCAGAAATGCAAAATGGAACTGTGGTAAGACTAAAAGGTAAAGGTTTTCCAGTTTACAAAAAAGATGGACAATTTGGCGATTTGTACCTTACTTATCAAGTATTGCTACCTACAAACTTAGATGAAAAACAAAAAAATCTTTTCGAACAACTAAAAAATTCATGATTATGACAGAAAGAATATCATGCGAAGAAATAATAAGCATCTACAACATTGAAATTACATTTATCAATGCATTAGAAGACTCAGGACTAATTCATCCAGAAATTGAAGATGAGATAAAATATATTTTACACGATGAACTCACAGATTTGGAGCGTTTCGTGAATTGGCACTATGAAATGGAAGTAAATATGCCAGGAATTGAAGTAATACATAGATTAATTACTCAAATAGAAACACTACAACAAGAAAACAGACGCTTATTAAAACAAACAGAAATTAGCTTAAATGAATTTATTGATATGTAAATAAGTTCAGACTAACAAAACATATTATATGTAAAAAATTTTGTTTCCTCTTTTTTATATAAGAATAAATTATTATATTTAATTTATAAAACTAAAATTATGAGCAAAACAAAGAAACAACAGACAGCAAAAAAGCCATCAACAAAAAAAAGTGTAAATGAAGCTTCAATTAATTATTGTGGTATTCCAATTGCAACACCCAGAACATTTGATAGCACTGTAAACGCTGAAAGAGCATCATTTATAATTGCAAATGACAAGTATTGGGCAAATGGAACTGACCTGAAATTCTACTTTATGGGCGGTACTAATTTACAAAAAGAAACTGTACGCAAAGCTTTTAAAAGATGGAAGAATGTAGGCATTGGCATAACATTTACTGAAGTGGATATCGCAGAAACATCGCATATTAGAATTTCATTTGATCCAAATGACAGCAATGGTACTTGGTGGTCTTATGTTGGTAGAGATATCTTAGACATAAGATTACAAGAAAAAACCATGAACCTTGGTGGCAATTTCAATTCAGACTATGCATACACAGCAACACTTCATGAAATTGGACATACGTTGGGTCTAAAACACGAACATCAAAATCCGAATTCTGGCATTGAATGGGACAAAGACAAAGTATATAGTTATTTTCAGACATCAAATGGATGGAATACAAGCAAAGTTGACAGTAATATATTAAACAAAATTAATAATGTAACTGGTAGCGCTTGGGATAAATTATCCATTATGCATTATTCTTTCCCAAGTGGATTAATTCTAAAACCAAGTGAATTAAATAAAACTGGCATTTCTATCAATTGGGATTTATCACCGAACGATATTAAGTGGGTTAAAAGCACATATCCTGGAAAAAATATAGAAGTACTCAAAGATATTGCATCGTATAAACCTGAATTTGTAACAGCACCAGCAGGAAGTCAAGATACATTTGTATTTAAACCTGAGTACAGTTCTAAATACCAGATTATGACACATGGTAACATGGATAGTGTAGTGGTAGTCTTCCAAGAAGTAGGCAATGGCGTAGAATATCTTTCTGGCGATGACAATAGTGGTACACCAAATGGCTCTACGATAGAATTAAGATTATTAAAAGGTGTTACCTATAGAATTGCTGTGAGAGTAATGTTTAGAGAAAGAACAGACAATACAATTCTTTTAGTTATTCCAACTTCATAAAGACAAAGAAGATATTTAGATTTTTTGATATAGCTGTATTTCTTTTAGATACAGTCAGGTAAAACTGTATCTGAAAAATGATAGAATACAGTCAAATATTTTAATTAATAATTGTATATTTAAAGCAAGAAATATATAAACTACTAATCATAAATTTAGATCATGGAAATATTTGAAAGCTTAGATGCACTACTCAAAACATTTTGGTTCATTGCCATTCCTTCAAGTTTAATTTTTATCATACAATCTATCATGACTTTTGTTGGCGCTGATGCTGGTGATGGTCTACATGCAGACTTTGATGGCAATTTGAGTGATGACCACGGTCCTTTTCAACTTTTCTCCTTAAGAAATTTAATCAACTTTTTATTAGGATTTAGTTGGACAGGAATTTCATTTTATACAACAATTACAAACAAAACATTGTTGATACTTTTGGCAACTGTAGTAGGAATATTATTTGTCTTTTTATTTTTCATCATCATTAGGCAAGTACAAAAACTAGCTGAAGACAATTCTTTTAAAATTGAAAACACACTTCATAAAACAGCAGAAGTTTACCTAACAATTCCTGAAAACAAAACAGGAAAAGGGAAAATAATGATAAGTGTTAATGGTGCTTTCCACGAATTAGAAGCCATGACAGAGAAAGACAGCATACCATCTGGTAGTGTAATAAAAGTAATAAAAATAGAAAACAACAATATATTAATCGTAGAAAAAATTTAATTAAAAATCATGACACCAATCATTATTATCGTAGTAACAGCAGTCGTACTTTTTGTAACCATTTCAGCATTAGTAGCAAGATACAAACGTTGTCCATCAGACAAAATATTAGTCATTTATGGTAGAACTGGTGGTTCATCTGCAAAATGTATACATGGTGGTGGTGCATTTGTGTGGCCAGTTATTCAAGATTATGCTTTTTTAGATTTAAAACCATTATCTATAGAAGCCAACCTTACAAACGCATTGAGTAGACAAAATATTAGAGTAGATGTACCATGTCGTTTCACGATTGCAATTTCTACAGAATCTGATAGTATGAATACTGCAGCAGAAAGACTATTGGGCTTGTCCTCAGAACAAATACAAGAACTAGCAAAAGATATACTATTTGGTCAATTGCGTTTGGTGATTGCCACCATGACGATTGAAGAAATCAACTCAGACAGAGATAAATTCTTAGACAACATCTCAAAAAATGTAGATAGTGAGTTGAAAAAAATTGGGTTAAAACTCATCAACGTAAACGTTACAGACATCAAAGATGAGTCTGGCTATATTGAAGCATTAGGTAAAGAAGCTGCAGCAAAAGCAATTAATGAAGCAAAAATAAGTGTTGCAGAACAAGAGAAAATTGGAGAAACAGGAAAGGCATTAGCAGATAGAGAAAAAGACACACAAATTGCAGAAACACATAGAGATAGGGATGTGAAAATTGCCATCACCCAAAAAGACAAAGAAATAAGCATTGCAACTGCCATGAAAGATGAAACAATTGGTAAAGCAGAAGCACAAAGAGATACAAGAGTTAAAACATCAGAAGCCAATGCAATAGCTATAAAAGGAGAAAACGAAGCCAAAATTGCCATTGCACAATCTGAGGCAATACGTCGTGAAAAAGAAGCAGAAGCGCTAAGAATAGCCTTAGCATCTGAAAAGGTACAACAAGCAAAAGCCTTAGAAGAATCATACGTTGCAGAACAAAAAGCAGAGTTAGCACGTTCAGAAAGAGAACGTTCTACACAAATAGCCAATATTGTAATACCAGCAGAAATTGCAAAACAAAGAGCCATTATTGAAGCACAAGCATTTGCAGAAACCATAAGAGAAAATGCAAAAGGTGAAGCAGATGCTATTTATGCTAAAATGGAAGCTGAAGCAAAAGGTTTATTTGAAATTTTGACAAAACAAGCTGAAGGTTATAAAGAAGTGGTAGCAGCAGCTGGTGGCGATCCAAACAAAGCATTCCAATTACTATTGATTGAAAAGCTACCAGAACTTGTAAGAACGCAAGTTGAAGCCGTTAAAAATATTAAGATTGATAAAATTACGGTTTGGGATTCTGGCAATGGACAAAGCGAAAACGGCAACTCTTCTACTGCAAACTTTGTTTCTGGAATGATGAAAACTGTGCCTCCACTAAATGATTTATTTAATATGGCTGGACTAAATTTGCCAAGCTACCTGAAAGGCGCAGAAGAGCAAGTAAAAGACAACACCGACAAGAAAGACAATACTGCTGATAGTTAACAGCAATAGATTACTTTAGCTGTAATTTTGCTTTTTTCTTGATAACATTATTTGTTGGAAATTGCCTTGGAAAAGGCAATTTCCAAAATCTAAGTAATAATGAGATTACCACTTTCGTGGTAATGACAGTAAAGCTATTTCTTCTTGATGAAAAAGTGTATTTACTTTCTTTGTCTTGATACAAGAGTGTTACATTTACTTTTTTTCTTGATAAAATATGTGCATTTACTTTCTTTGTCTTGATACAAAGAAAGTAACAAAGAAAAATCAAGGCTTACGAAAAATTACGCTAAAAATATTCGTCTTCGCTAAAAGTTTTTAAACTTGTTCTGCTTCTTCTAAGCAGAACTTCAAACACCAAAACTTTCTTTACGCTCGACGTTTATTTTCTTAACGCTATTTTTATGATGCCGATTTTTATTTTTTATCAGTAGTATGTTTAGTAATTTAGAGATAGTCCTGCTCCAAAGCCCATATCGCTGTCGTAATGTGTTCGTACACGCAAAAAACGATTAATAATATAACTTAAATCAACCATATATTCTTTATCAGTATTTACCATAAAGCCTAATCGTAGTCTTTTGCTAATTGGTATATCTTCGCGCATAAGTTGTAGTCTTACAATTCCATCATGAAATATTTCTGCTTGAAATACTATTAACATAGGCAATGTGTAATTGAATCCTATACTTGCTGCAATTCGATTATCTTTTTTGTTGGTTTGTCCAAAGATATTTTTCTCTCGTTCATCCATACCCATTTTTCTATAACGATAATCAAAACCAACAAATGGCATAAACCATTGCATTCTTCCAACATATCGCCCAATATGTGTTCCTATTTCGTAGCCATGCATATTGTTATAACCTAAACGCCACTCTGTACCTATGCTCCATCTAGTATTTTGAAGCATCATCATTCCATCGTTTCCGTTACTTGCAAAATCGTTTTCTGCCATAAAATGAAATTTTCTATCATCTGCAAAAAGTTTGCGTTTTGCTAATTTTGGATTTGGAATTAATGGATTTGGTGCTTGGTTTTCATAACTAAATACTCTTCCCATTCCGCTCATCATATGGTAAAGTATATGACAATGGAAAAACCAATCGCCTTCTGCATTAGCATTAAATTCTAAAGTATCAGTTTCCATTGGCATAATGTCCACAACATTTTTTAATGGTGCATTTTCTCCTTGTCCATTTAGCAAACGAAAGTCGTGACCATGTAAGTGCATTGGATGACGCATCATAGAACCATTGTATAAAACTATTCTTACATTTTCTCCTTTTTTTATTAAAATTTTATCTACTTCTGATACTACTTTATTATCCAAACTCCAAACATATCTATTCATATTGCCTGTGAGTTCAAATTTTAATTCTTTTACTGGTGCGTCTTTTGGAAGTGATGTATTAGTGGTTGATTTCAACATTGCATAGTTTAGCGTTACAATATCACCTAATGCATTTGCATTATATCGATTTGAGTCATTGTCCATATCCATACCTTTCATTGTCTTATCTTTCTTCTTAATTGCTTCGCCTGTAATTTCAGGATACATTACCACATTCATATCCATTTGGTTCAGACTCATTTTCATTCCCATATCATCAAGTTTCCCACTCATTTTCATCATATCATTCATCATCTTCATACCTTCAAAATATTTTAATTTTGGTAGAGATGACTTTAATTGTTTGATTCCATTTCCGATATAGTATGATGCTGAATTTGTTCTATCTTCAGTTGTTACTAAGAATTCATAAGCTGTGTTTTCTGCTGGAATGGTAACAACAACATCGTATGTTTCTGATACAGCAATAATTAATCTATCTACTTCCACTGGTTCTACATCATTACCATCGTTGGCTACAACAGTAATTTTTCCGCCAGCATAAGTGAGCCAAAAATAGGATGATGCACCACCATTAGAAATTCGTAGACGCACCTTATCTCCTGCTTTTAATTCTTTTCCGTCAATACTCTTTATTTCTGTGTTAGGATTTCCATTTATCAATATCTTCTCATAATACACATCACTTACGTCCATTGCAAGCATTCGCTTCCATTCATTTTTTAGTTTTGTTTTAAAACTTCCAGCTTTTATTGCCTCTGCATAACTTTGTACGGAATTCTTTTTCAATGCTGGATAGTCATTGGCATTGTGCAACATTCTATGAACATTTTCTGGTTTTATATTTGTCCATTCACTTAAAATTATTGGAATAGTTGGCAAATCATCAATACCTTTTCTAAATATATTATCATCTGATTTTTTAAGCATTATAAAATTGCCATACATTCCTATTTGTTCTTGCAATCCAGAATGTGAGTGATACCAATGTGTTCCATTTTGTATAATTGGAAATCTATAAATATGTGTAGTATTTGGTTTAATTGGCATTTGAGTAAGATTGGGTACACCATCTTCCTTATTAGGCAAAAACAAACCATGCCAGTGCAAAGAAGTTTCTTCTTTGAGTAAATTATGCACGTGAATTTCTGCTGTATCTCCTTCTGTAAATACTAAAGTTGGCATTGGTATTTGTCCGTTTACAGCAATAGCATGTTTTTCTTTTCCAGCAAAATTTACAATTGTATCTTTTACATAAAGATCGTATCGAACTACTTTTTGTGCATACATAATTTGAGTTACGCTAAGCAATAATACTATAGGTAACAGTTTTCTTAAAAGTTTATTTTGAATATCCATTTTATTTTTTCATTTCAAAATTATTTAAATGGCAAGCTTTAGCTTTCCTCTACTTTTTATTTTATAGTTTCTACTACTTTACCACAACTCAACATTTGTGAACCATAATATGGGTTTTTTACTACATTTTCTTTGCTTATCCAGTTGGCTCCATTACCATCATTATACATTGGGCAATGTTGATAATAAACTGGTTTTTCTAGATTTGAAGCTTTCATCAATGTATACATATTTTTTGATAGTGCCATAAAATAGTCTCTTTGTTTTGAAACATCTTTAGTAGCTGAAATATTTTTTGAATCTGTTGCTAAAGCTTTCATTACTTTCATCCAAATTGTATGTTCTTCTGCGCCTAGTTTTTCCATTTTTACTGCATTTATTGCTGTGTTTAGTTCTTTTGCATTAGCTGATGCTTTACTGCCATCTGTTTTTACTAAGGCATCTTTTAGTATAAAATAGTTATCAAAAACGGCTTTTAATTGTGGTACTTCTTGAACTGGCGCAATTGGTTCTACTTGGTTGTGAGCTGAATGGTCTTCTTTTACTTCTGTTTTCGCACTATCAACTTTTACAACGCTTATAGTAGTGTCTACATTAGAAATAGTTTCTTCCTTAATTTCAGTTTTTGCTACTCTTTCATATTGACAACAGTCTTTTAGTTTTGCATACACATCATCTGGTGCAAGAAATTGGTCGCTGTCGTATCCTGCTAGTGCAATTCTTTTTAGAATTTCGTCTTGATTGGTTTTTGTGCTATCAAAAGTAATTAAAGCTAATTTTGTGTCTTTGTTCCAATCTACAATAGTTGTGTTTTTAATATTGCCTGCTTTTTCTATGGTACTTTCGCACATTTCGCAATTTCCATATATTTTTACAGTTGCTATTTTTGCATTTTTGATTTTTGTATTGCATGCTGTAATTGATAATGATATACTCAGCATTATTAATAAAATTCTTGATTTCATTTTAATAAAATTTAGGTGTTTAAAAATAAAAGTTTGTTTTGTGTAATTGTATTATTTGATCTGATATGAACAGACCATTGGCTGTCATATAAAAATTAGCCTATTTTGGGTGGCTGCCAAATGTAATTGTAACCATCTGAAAGATAGTTTTCTGTGTAGATTGTTTTTGTATTGCTTGTTGCTGTAGAATAAGATTTGTTTTCAATTTCTGTACTATATCCTATGACGAATGCAAAATTGCTTGTTGGGCAATTACAGTTTGTATTGTTGCATTTTCCATTACATGTATTTTTGTCTTTGTCATTTTTAGTTTTATTATTGCAACAACTATTTTTACTATCCTTATCGGATTTTTCATTTTCACAACAAGAAACTTCTGCTTTGGTCGATTTTGTTTCACATGAGCATGCTTGCGTTGGTTTAATTGAGAAACCAAACAATACTATTATTAATATGAAAAATCGTATTGTCATCTTTTACTATGTATAAAGATAGCATTTTTTGATTAAATTTATATTACTTAGAATTTATCCTTAGTATATAATTGTTAAAAGAACTTAAGTGTATTGTATTACTTTCTTTGTCTAGATGGAAAGAAAATAACAAAGAAAAATCAAGTTCAAGCTGAGGCACTTTGCCATGCTCTTGGCTTCAGCTCGAAAAATCTTACTTCTTTAAATCATCTTGTTGGTTTTGTTTGTGCTTGTTTAGTGTTTGTATTATAACATAAATATCTTGCTGTGTCTTTTTTTGCACGATGATTTCAGCCGTTTCGATTTTCCTTCGCCATGTGCTGACGCTTGAACGTTCTTTATGCAAAACTTTCTTTACGCTCGACGCTTATTTTCTTAACGCTATTTTTCTAATGCCTTTTTTTATTTCTTATATCAGATTATGATTTCAGTCGTTTCAATTTTTCTTCGCCACGTGCTGACGCTTGAACGTTCTTTCTATTTTTGATGAAATTGTTTAATGTCATTGCCTTGAAAAAGGCAATCTCCTAATTCTAATTAATAATGAGATTACCACTTTCGTGGTAATGACTGTAAAGCTATTTTTTTATTGATGAAAAAGTGTATTTACTTTCTTTGTCTTAATACAAAGAAAGTAACAAAGAAAAATCAAGGCTTACGAAAAATTACGCTAAAAATATTCGTCTTCGCTAAAAGTTTTTAAACTTGTTCTGCTTCTACAAAGCAGAACTTCAAACACCAAAACTTTCTTTACGCTCGACGTTTATTTTCTTAACGCTATTTTTCTGATGCCATCGTAGTCGTCACACATGCCTATGTCACATTTTAGAATTATATGCATTAAATATACATTAACGAAAAAAATTAAGTAAAAAAATGTATATACTTGCATTATGTTGAATTTTGATGAGATTAAACAATTAGGTGCACACGAACGTCTTTCTTATTGCAATACAAAATATCCTATTATTCTTGTTAGTGGATTAGGGTTTCACGACCAAAATAAAATTATAAATTATTGGGGCTTAATTCCTGATTTCCTAAAAGCACATGGCGCCGATGTGTACACTGCCAACCAACAGGCTTTCCTTAGCATTCCAGACAATGCTATAAAACTTAAATATAGAGTTTTAGATGTACTAGACAAAACAAAATCTGATAAAATAAATATCATTGGGCATTCAAAAGGTGGACTTGAAGCAAGATATATGACTAGCAAATTAGGCATGCACGATTTGGTAGCCAGCATTACTACTTTAGGCACACCACACAGAGGTACACATTTAGCAGATATTGTGTTAGGCAAAATTCCAATTCCAAATTTTGCATTGTCTAGGTTAGTCAATATCTATGCAAGAATAATGGGCGATGATAGACCAGATAGTATGCGTGCTGTACTACAAGTTACTACGCAACTTATGAAACATTTTAATGAGGAAATATTAGATATTGATGGTATTTATTATCAAAGTTATGCTGGACATATTAGCAAAGAATATCCAAGTACACTATGGCGAACCCTAGCAGGAATTATAAAACCATATGAAGGTAAAAACGATGGTATGGTTGGTGTAGAATCTGCAAAATGGGGCGATTATAAAGGCATTATACAAACAAAAGAAGCAACAAGTACATCACATGGAGATATGATAGGTTTAGCACAATTTATGGGCAACAATAAATTTGATGCAAAATCATTTATGGCAACTATAGCTAATGGCTTAAAAGAAAAGAAATTGTAATTTCAACTAAAATTAATACCATAGCTAAATGCAATACAGATATTTTTAGCTATATTGATATAAAATTATGGCGAAAAATAACAAAAACTATATTGAAACTATTTTAGACAATAGCCAACTCGACAAATACATCAAAGTATTTCCTAATAAAGTTGGTTCTCAAGGCTTTGATGCTTGGGGTTTCAACATTAGAAATATGAAAAGCTCCATACAATTTATTAAATTTTTGTATGAAACTTATTTTAGAGTTGAAGCTTTTGGATTAGAAAATATACCAAAAAACGGCAGATGCTTAATTATTCCAAATCATAGTGGACAACTACCTATTGATGGTATGTTGGTAGGTTATGCAATGATTACTAACGATCTTGCACCAAGAGCACCAAAAGCAATGGTAGAAAGATTTCTACCTACAGTACCATTTATTGGCAATTGGCTAAATTCATTAGGTGCTGTAATTGGAGATACTGTAAACTGTGAGCGTATGTTGGAAAACGAAGAAGCTGTTGTTGTGTTTCCTGAAGGAGCAAAAGGCTCTGGAAAAACTTTCGACAAAAGATATAAGCTACAAAGATTTGGAAATGGTTTTATGTACTTAGCCATGCAACACAAAGCACCAATTATTCCAGTAGGTATCGTAGGTTGCGAAGAATCTATTATCTCAGTTACTAATATGCCTTTGATTGCTAAACTATTTTCAATGCCATATGCACCATTAGTAATACCAGCAGTATTGCCAGCAAAAGTTTTTATCTATTTTGGCGAGCCTATCTATTTTGAAAATGATGTACATTCTGAACATGATATTAAAGAACGTGTAAACATTGTAAAAGCAGAAGTAAAAAAATTAGTTGACTTAGGATTAGCTAAAAGAAAATCAGTATTTGAAAAATAAAACATGAGCATATAAAACATGAGTGTAAAAAAGAAAGTGATGGTAACAGGCGCAGCTGGTGCCTTAGCCAAAAAGGTAATTGATAAACTAAAAAAAGATTATAAGGTAATTGCTGTAGACTTTAGAACTAAAGTAGACTTGGGCATACCTGTTGAAAGCTATAAAATAGATTTTAATAAAAGAATATTTGAAGATATTTTTAGAGAACATGAATTTGATGGCATTATACATTTGGGTAGAATCGGTGCGCACGAAATGAATAGACATACGCGCTACAATGCCAATGTAATAGGTACACGCAAGCTATTTGATTTAGCTAAAAAATACAATGTAAAAAAGACCATCGTATTATCTACTTATTTTGTGTACGGTGCATCGCCATACAATCCATCATTATTGGATGAGAAAACACCATTAAAAGCATCAGAGCTGACAATGGACTTAGTAGATAGCGTGGAATTGGAAAACTTATCAAACATATACTTATACAAATATCCTGAGCTAAATATAACGATACTAAGACCATGTAATGTTGCTGGTCCAGGTGTTAGAAATACATTTTCGCAATTATTTTCAGATAGAAGAGCGCCAGTAGTTTGGGGATTTTCGCCATTGATGCAATTTATACATATTGATGATATGCGTGATGCTATTGTAACATCGTTTGAGCAAAACAAACCTGGTGTGTACAATGTAGCACCAGCAGATTATATTGCCTATCAGGATGCGGTAAAAGAAGCTGGATGTAATGCTGTACAAATTCCATCGATACCACCAGCACTTACTGAAAGAATTTCTAAATTTTTAAATTGGAGAACCTTTCCACCTTATCTCATTAACTATTACAAATATCCAGTAATTATTGATGGTAGATTGTTTGAAAAAACATTTAATTTTAAACCCAAACATTCTTTAAAAGAAATTTTTAATTATTACAAAAACTTAAAATAGAAAAGCCCAACAAGGCATAGTATTTGATACGAATAACAGTAGCATGAAAAGAACAACAACATTAATTATCATAGGCATCTTTAGTATTTTTGTAATACTATCGTGTGCTGTAAATCCAGTAACTGGAAAAAAACAAATCAACTTCATGTCTGAATCGCAAGAAATTGCAACGGGCAAAGAAAGTGACCCAGCAATTATTGCACAGTTTAGCTTATATCCAAATGATACCTTTCAAAAATTCATTAACCAAAAAGGACAAGAAATGGTAAAAGTTTCTCATCGTCCAGATTTGCCATTTCAATTTAGATTATTAGACTCTGATGTATTGAATGCATTTGCTGTGCCTGGTGGCTATGTCTATTTTACACGTGGTATAATGGCATATTTTAATAATGAAGCACAATTTGCTGGTGTATTAGGTCATGAGATTGGACACGTAACAGCAAGACACTCTGCACAACAATATACTAAGCAAATGCTTAGTCAAGTTGCTTTAGTTGGTGGAATGATTTTCTCTGAAAAATTGAGAGGCATGTCTGAACAAGCTATGCAAGGCATGCAATTATTATTCTTAAAATTCTCTAGAGATGATGAAACTGAATCTGATAAATTGGGTGTGAACTATTCATCGTCTATTGGCTATGATGCTAAAGAAATGGCTGATTTTTTCAATACTTTAGGTAGAGCATCTGGTGGCGAAGAAGGAAGAGTACCAGAATTTATGTCTACGCACCCAGATCCAGGAAATAGGTATGTGAATGTAAAAAACTTAGCTGCTGAATGGCAAAAACAAAAAGGTGTAACCAACTTAAAAGTAAATAGAAATGAATATCTAAAAATGATAGATGGCTTGGTGTATGGCGAAGATCCAAGACAAGGATATTTGGATAAAACAACAAATATCTTTTATCAGCCTGAAATGAAATTCCAATATCCAATACCAAAAGGATGGCAATATCAAAACTCTCCTACTCAAGTACAGGCTGGTTCTGCTGATGGAAATGCAATGCTTACACTTACTTTATCATCGCAAAAAACACTGCAAGCTGCAGCTGATGAAATCATTAAAGGATATCAATTAAAATTATTAACGCAAGGTACAAGTACAAAAATAAATGGATTGGATGCTTATCATTTTATTTCTCAATATGGTGAAGCACAAACAACACAACAAACTACATCTACTCAACAGCAGCAAGTTTTGGCAGTACATACAACTTTAATTTCGTTTAACAACAATATCTATGTTTTCCTTGGTCTTACTGATATGAAATTATATGACCAATACAAAGCAAGTTTTGTAAGTGCTACAAATGGTTTTAAACAAATTACAGATGCTAAGAAAATAGATGTTAGTCCTGAGAGAATAAAAATAGTACAAACGAATGCGCAATATACATTAGCACAAATATTATCACAACAAGATATGCCTACGGCAAGACATGAAGAATTGGCTATCTTAAATGGTATGAATACAACAACTGTAGTACCTGCAGGAACATTAATTAAAGTTTTAACTAGAAAAAAATAAAGAAACATGGCACATCAAGATTTGGCACCTAAAGAATTTTTAGCAGCATATAAAAACAGTGATAATGCTGTATTGATAGATGTAAGAACACCAGCTGAGATTGAAGATATTTCGATAGATGGGCATTTGGCAATAGATATACAACATCCAAGCTTTATAGAGAAAATTGGCGAGTTGGATAAATCTAAAAACTATTATGTGTATTGCCGTAGTGGCAACAGAAGTGGACAAGCTTGTAGATATATGACTTCTCAAGGATTTACTGGCGAAATTGTGAATTTAAAAGGTGGCATGCTAGCTTGGGTAGAAACAGATTTTGAAGATTAAGCTATATGTTAGATTTTAATCAAGAAATTATTCTTGAAGATAGCAAAGTAATTTTACGTCCGCTTGTTGCTAATGATATTGATGCTTTAAAAGTTATTGCTTTTGAAGATAAGATGTTATTACAATATTCTCCAAATCTGATTTACAATGCTGATTTATTAGAAAAATACATTAAAGATGCATTGGATAGCAAAGCCATGCAATCAAGATATCCTTTTGTGATTATTGATAAATATAGCAATACAGTTGTTGGTAGCACAAGTTTTTGCAATGTATCTAACTATGATAAAAGATTGGAAATTGGCTATACATGGTTGGGCAATGCCTACCAAAAAACTGGCATCAACAGACATTGTAAGTACTTGATGTTGGATTATTGTTTTAATGTTTTGAATTTTGAAAGAGTTGAATTTAAAACAGACGAACGTAATGAAAAATCTAGGAATGCACTTTTAGGTATTGGTGCAAAAGAAGAAGGTATATTAAAATCACATACTTTGATGTATGATGGCTATCGTAGGAATACGGTGTACTATGCTATACTACAACATGAATTTGCAAATACTAAATTGTATAATTGGTATAAGAGTTTGTAGGTAGATATTGCTATTGAATAAAAGACTCGTAGCTATCAATCATAGCCTTATCAATATTATAACTGCCATCTAAATTTTTAATTATAATTACACTATCAAAACCTAACTCGTTCATTCTTTCAATAGTTAGTAGTTCTCCTTCATTTACTTGAAAAACTCTACGCAATAACCAATCTGATAATGCTTTATTTGGATTTGTCATTAATGCTTTTGAATTATCTTGACAAACCTTTGCTGAGAAAATCTCACCAGTTGGAATTTTTAATTCAAATGGTTGGTCTCTTGGTGGAAAGAAATTTGGAAATAATTTATGAATTTCAATTGGAATTGGAATATATACTTCTCCAAAATTTCTTTTTCGTCCTCCAGCATTCCATTGATTCAGCCCACTTTTTTCAAAAACAAATTTTTGCTTATTATTAATTCCATATAAAGGTAAAATCACATAATTAACTCCTCTTGTAAGTTTATCCGTAGCTTGTTTTAAGACTTTATCTTCAAAAAGTTCTAATAATAAAGAATAAGGATCTTCTAGAATTTCAATTGGTAGATGATAGGCATTACTAGGAATATAAAATTTTCTAAAAAGTGTACTTTTTGAATAATTAAAACTGTAAAAATTATTTCCATCTTCAAATTGCAAACTTGCATTATTCTGTTTTACAGAATGAATATTTCTTATATCTATTTTATCATAATCAGTTTCAAATAAAAGCAACTTATTATTTTTCCTTGCAACTATATGATATAATGATTTTTCAATATTATATAATCTATTTGCTAAATCAATTCTTTCATTCCTATATTCAGCAAGTTTATAAGCCAAATCTTTCCCATTATAATTTGAAAGTAATTTTGAGAGTGAATTAAATTCTGCAACTTTTTCAGTACTATTATTAAGATTACATCCAAAAGTCTTTAATCCTATACCAAGAGAATTAATATTTGCATCAAAGGCTGTATCTGAACGAGATAAATTTTCAGCATTAAAACATCTACAGAATATATTTTCTGCAACTCTATAATTAATAAAAGGAGTTGCACTTTCACTAAACAAACCTGATAATTTAGCTACAGCTGAAAGTAATTTCAAGTAATTACCATTATTATCAATATCTATTTCAGCAAAAGATTTCATTTAGAAATTCTTGAATAATGATATAATTCTCCAAAATTATTCGTCATTACTTCTAATAGGTTAGAATAACTTTTTGGCTTTTTCAATCCATTTGTTTTAAAGAATTCTGTAATAACTTTATTTTCCAAATTAGATAAATAATCATTATAATTTGATTGTTCTCTCTCATCTAAAATATTTGGACAATATCCATCATGAGTAATAATTATATCATAAATTAAGTCTGTATTATTATCTAATACTCTCAGTGCATAAGTATTTACTGGTAATTTTTTATTTGATAAATCAATATCTAGTAAACTTGGTTTATATTCTTTCATAGTTCTAGTATTTTTATTATTTCTTCACTAATTCTTTCAATCAAATTTGTTGTAACTGAATTACCTGCTTGCATATATAATTTACTATCTGCTATTAGAGGCAAAACATATTTATCCATTGGATAACCTTGTAGTGCAAAACATTCTTTTGGTATAAGCTTTCTAATACCAAAATTATCTTTAATTAATGGAACATTATGTCCACCTGCTCCCATATTTGCAGTTAGAGTAGGACATACATTACTTTTATTTTCTCTAACATATATTCTTCTCCATTGATAAACTGTATCATTTTTAACCATTACTTTCTTTAATATTGGGAAATATGGATGGTTTTCTTTATAATAATATTTATCATCTTGTTTTTCTTTCTCTAAAAACTCATGAATTGATTTTGTTAACTTTAGCTCGTCTGGAAATTTAAAATATTTATATTTTTTTACCTGTTTTGGATCAAATGCTACAATAAAGATTCGCTCTCTATTTTGGGGAACATTGGCATGTGTCATTGAGTTTAATACCTTATAAAAAACTTTATATCCTAACTTTTTTTCTAAAATCTCAATAATAACTTTGAATGTTTTTCCACTATCATGAGACACTAAATTTTTTACATTTTCTAAAAAAACAACTTTAGGTTTGTGAGTTTCAATAATTTGTTCAATATCAAAAAATAATGTACCTCTTGTATCAGAAAATCCTTTTTGATAACCTGCAATTGAAAATGCTTGACAAGGGAAACCTGCACATAAAATATCAAACTTCTTGGGTATATATTTTTTTACTTCTTGGCTTGTTATATCTCCAAATGGAATCTCACCAAAATTCTCTCGATACGTTTTTTTAGCATCATTATTCCATTCACTTGTATAAACACATTTACCACCTACATTTTGCATTGCAATTCTAAATCCACCAATTCCAGCAAAAAGATCAATAAACTTAAATGAATAATTTTCAGGTGTTGGAAAAGGAACATTTTCTACCTCAAATAGAAATTGTTGTAATGCATCATTTGCAACAATTGGAACATTATTATCATTTTTATATTCAACAAAATTTGATAAAATTTCTAATGCATCTTTTTTATAATGCTTTGAAACTCCATTATGTATATTATGTAGATAATGAGTTAAAATTGCTTTTTCCTCAACAATTGGTTCAATAAGTCTAATTTGATAATTTTTATTATCAAATTCTTCAATGCTTATTTTTTCATTTACCAACATTGCCTACATTAAAATAAAAATATTATAAATTCATACAAAAGTCACAAAAAACAAAACAACTTTATAAACTAGTATCCATTAGCTTGAACGATAAGTTCTGCTAAGTCTACTACTTTTATTTCGTCTTGTTTGTCTTCATTTTTTATACCATCAGTAATCATAGTATTGCAAAATGGACATGCTACTGCAATTACATCTGGCATTACTTCTATTAGCTGTTCTGTGCGTTCTATATTGATACGTTTTGTGCCTGGTTCATCTTCTTTAAACATTTGTGAACCACCAGCGCCACAACATAATCCATTAGTTTTGCATTTTGCAACATCTACCAAATCTGCATCTAATGCTTCTATAATACTTCTTGGTGCTTCGTATATATCATTTGCTCTTCCTAGGTAGCAAGAATCGTGGTAAGTAATGCGTTTTCCTTTGAATGCGCCACCTTCTACTTTCAATTTTCCTTCGTTAATTAATTGTTGTAAGTAGGTAGAATGGTGTAATACTTCGTAGTTTCCGCCTAATGCTGGATATTCATTTTTTATTGTATTAAAACAATGCGGACATGTTGTAATTATTTTTTTTACGCCATAGTTATTTAGTGTTGCAACATTTTGTTGTGCCAACATTTGAAATACAAACTCATTTCCTGCTCTACGTGCTGGATCGCCTGTACATGCTTCTTCTGTGCCTAATACTGCAAAATTGATGCTTAGTTGATTCAAAATTTTGGTAAAGGCAATCGTAATTCTTTGAGCACGTTGATCGAATGAGCCTGCGCAACCTACCCAAAATATAACATCAGGTGTTTTGCCTTCTGCTACTAATTCTGACATAACTGGAGCTGTATACATATTTATTGTTTTATTTTTTATTGATATTTTTTTCTAAAACTTTGTTGTTATTGACTAATAACTATACTTTTTTAATTTAATTCTTCTGTCCATTTAATTCTATCTTCTGGAGAAAATTGCCATGGTGCTTGGTTGTTTTCCATATTGGCAAATATTGTATTCCACTCTTGTGGTGAATTACTTTCATCCATAATCATATTTCTACGCAACTCTATGATGATGCTTAGTGGTGATATATTTACTGGACATTCTTCAACGCATGCGTTGCAAGTAGTACAAGCTCTAAGCTCTTCTGCTGTAACGTAATCGTTTAATAAAGTTTTATTGTCTACGAAATCTGGTAGTGTATTTTTCTATTGTTGGCAACTTCTTCTAATCTATCTCTGGTGTCTATCATAATTTTTCTTGGAGATAATTTTTTGCCTGTAATATTTGCTGGACAAGCCTGAGTACATCTTCCACATTCTGTACATGTGTATGCATCTAATAAACTTTTCCATGATAAATCATAGACATCTTTTGCTCCAAATTTTATTTCGCCTTCAGTTTCTGGTGCTTTGTAGCTATCATCAAACATTGATCTTACTTCATGCATTACGCTATCCATGTTGTGTATTTCGCCTTTTGGCTCTGGTCTTGTAAAGAATGTATTTGGAAATGCAAGCATTATATGTAAATGCTTAGAATATGGTAAGTATAACAAGAATGCGAAAACCATAGAAAGGTGTCCCCACCATCCAATTCTTTCCATTAGTACCAACAATCCGTGTGGTAAGTTGTATAATGCATGACCTACGTAATTGCTCAATAGAAATCCTTTTGTATCAATATAATGTGGATCGCCTTGTAATTGCAAAGCTCTATCTGCGCCATTCATCATAAAAATGAATGTTATTAACGTCAACTCAAATGCTAAGATGATTAATCCGTCTTTAGTTGGCCAACCTTTCATTTCTGGTTTGTTGAATCTTGGTATAATAAATATTGTTCTTCTTAGTATGAATACTATTGTAACAAAGAATGTAAGTAATGATAATACTTCAATAAATGAAATTACAAAACGATAGAACTCGCCTAAGATATTACCTTGAAATAAATAATGGTATAAAATTCTGTGTTGTCCTGTTGCGCCATCTAATATAATTTCTAAAAGTTCTATTTGTGTGATGCAAAATGATGCATAGATAACTAAGTGCAACATAGCAGGAAATGTGATTCTAAACATTTTTTTCTGACCGAATGCTACAAGAAACATACTTTTCAATCTGAAGCTTAAAGTAGAATCTATATGTTCTGGTCTGCCCAGCATGATGTTGTCATAGATTTCTTTAAATTTTTTGAACCCAATGTATGCTACAGTGCCACTTATTGCTAAAAATGCAACTATTTGTAATATTGTAAAAACCATTTATAAATATTTGAGATAAAAATACAATGTTTGTATTGATTTAACAAAATTTATTATTAACAGTTTGAATTAAATAAGTGTTATAAGTTTGATTTTTATACTTTGTATATGCTTATTCATTAAAGAATCTTTGTACATCATTATATACGCTGTTTGTCATTTCTAGCATAGGCACATGACCGCAATTATTGTACACTTGTACTTTACTATTTTTAATGTCTTGATGGAATCTATCTGCGTATTTTACATCTACAATTACATCATTTTTGCCCCAAATAATTAGTGTTGGTATTTGGATGTTTTTAATTTTTTCTTGGTCAATAATTTGATTAGAACTTGCCATACTTAGTATGTGTTTTAAGTTGCCTGCTTTGTTCCAAAAATCGCTCACACGTTGTATTTTTGCATCTGTAAGTGTGCTTCCATCGTAGAATATTCTACTAATTCCGTTGGCAATCATAAATTTTGGAATTCCTTTTTTTAATGCTGTTTTTAATAGTGGATTTCTAAATCTATCTGCATTGGCTGTTTTCATTACTTCGCGCATATCGTAGCCTGCACTATTCAATAGTACTAGTTTTTTTACTTTGTCTGGATGTTGTAAGGTTAGATTCCAAGCCATTAATCCACCTAAAGAATTGCCCATTACATAGAATGAATCTAAGTGTAGTGTATCTATCAAGAAATTAAAATATTCGTTGTATGCTGCTAAATAATTGGTTGTGTCTGTTTCTGCGTATGGAAATTGCGATAATGCAAAACCTGGTAAGTCTACTCTGATTACTCTATGGTTTGTATTGAACAAAGAGTCTAATGGTAAAAAATCTTTGTGGCTTCCACCAAATCCATGTATCATTAATATTGGAAAACCTGTGCCACTTTCTGTGTAGTGCAACTCCGCTCCTTTCCAATTGATAAATTTTGATGTTGGCTCTGCGTATTTTTGTTTAACGTATTCTTGTGTGAGTGTTAGGTCTTTTCTTAAAAATAAGACATATGCAGCAAAAATTATTAATAATAGAATGATGAAAAGTATTATTTTTCTTATCATAAGTATAGATTATTTGACAATTTACAGAATTTTATTTATTTCTTCTAAAAATTGTGTTGGATTGTCTGCGTGTACCCAATGTGTTGCATTTATAATCGTAATGAATGTTGTTTTTGGAAATAATGTTTCTATTTTTTTGTAGTCTGTATCTTTTATATATTTTGATTTTTCTCCTCTTATAAAAAATGTGTTTCCGAGAAATTGATTTGTTGTTTCTGAGAAATCCATCAGCTCATTATAGTTTTTTACGATTCCTTCTAGATTGCATTTCCAGATAAAATTTTTATGCTCATCGCGTGTTAGATTTTTTAGAATAAATTGTCTTTCTGCTGTGTTTATAATTTTGTCTTCTAAAAAATATTCAATTGCATTTCTATCTGTTGATGTATGCAAAGGTGCGTTTTGCATAGCATTTAATATATACTCATGTCCGCCACGGTATTTTTTTGGTGCAATATCTACAACGATTAATTGTTCTACAAAATCTGGATACGTTAAGGCAAATTGCATAGCCACTTTTCCACCCATTGAATGTCCTAAAATTGATGTTTTATTGATATTTTGTTGTGCTAAGAAATCAAATACATCATCAGCCATCAATTGATAATTCATATTTTCTGTGTGTGGCGAACGTCCGTGGTTTCTTTGGTCAATCAAATAAATTGAATATTGTGGCTTTATATTTTTAGCTATAGTTTGCCAATTGTCTGAAGAGCCTAATAATCCATGTAAAATAATTAGATTCTTGTTTCCGTCTCCAATTTTTTTATAATAAAGGTTCATTAGATTTTGTAATAATGTGAATGTCGCGTTGAGGAAAAGGAATTTGAATATTGTGTTCTTTAAATTTTCTGAATATCTCGAACCTCAAATCGCTCTTTATATTTTCTACTCTAAAAATAATATTTGACCAGAAATGTAATGAAAAATTGATGCTGTTGTCTCCAAAACTATCAATTCTAACTTGTGTATTTCTATCCTTATCATTTGAAATAACATCTTTATTTTCTGCTGCAACTTTTAATAAAATCTTTTTCACTAACTCTACATCTGAATCATAAGAAACGCCAACTTCAATTTTGAATCTTGCAATTTTTTCGTGGTGACTCCAATTGATCACATTTTCGGAAATAAATCTTCCATTGGGTACAATAATGTTGATTCCATCTCTTGTAATGATTTCTGATGTGCGTAGTTTAATATCAGTTACTCTACCAACAATATCATCAATTTCTAAAACATCATTTACTTTAATTGTTCCATCTATCAATAAAAAAATACCTGAAACTATGTCTTTAAATATTTGTTGAACGCCAAGTCCTAAGCCAACCATGATTGCTGCTGAACCTGCTAACAAAAATGTAAGTTTTATTTTTAGAATACCAAAAATAATTGCAATAACGAATATCCACGATATATACTTTACTAATAGATATATTGACAGAAGCCTGTTTCTATTAATATCATTTTGTATTTGTTTTTTAAGTATAAAATACTTTACTGCAAATAGAAAAAAATAGTTTAATAATATAACTACTGCAATTACAATTAGCATAGCAACTGTAAGTTCGTAACTTTTAATTTTTATTAATGTATATTCTAAAAACTTTTCTAATTCATTCATAATTTTTGGTATAATTCAATTAATTTATTTTCTTCATTTTCCCAATTTAATATTGTAGCTGCTTTGATACAATTATTTCTTATTTCATCGTAATGTGGTTTATTTTCAATTAATAGTTTCATTGCTTTTACAACATCTTCTATAATTAATTTATCGACCAAAACACCAACTTTATATTGATCATTGTATTGAATATATTCTGGAAATGCAATAACAATTTGTGGTATGTATGCTTGAATATAATCAAAAAATTTATTATTCAGTGAATAATAGTAATTCTTTCCAATTTGTTCTAATAAGTTTATTCCTGCAAATGCTTGTTGTGTTATTACTTTTAGTTCTGTCGGATTTAGTTTTCCTAACAATTTTACTCTATGTTCTAATTTATAATATTGTATTATTTTTTTTATTTCTTCAAACTCATCGCCATCGCCTGCAATATAAAGTGAATAGTCATTAATATATTGTATGGCTAATATACTTTCTTTGATGCCTCTGCCTAAATTTATTGCGCCTTGATAAAGAAAATATGGTTCTGTTTTTGACGGATACAGTGTATTGTTTTTTAGTGGAAGACTTCTGATAACATGAAATTCTTTGTTGAATTCTTTTTTAAATATTGTAGCTAATGATTGATTTACTGTATAGGCAATATCTACTTGTGGTATTAATTTGCATTCTATAAATTGCCAAAATTTCTGAACATTTGTTCTTCCAATTAGTTCTGGTGATTCTGAAAAATATTCATGTGCATCATATACAATTTTCTTTCTTTTAATTTTTCCTGCTAATATTGCTGCTGGCAATGTATCTGCATCACAAGCGCAAACTATATCAAATTGATGCAACAATAAGTATATAAAAAAGCGAATATTTAATTCTGCGTAAAAAAGAAAATTCTTGTTGAAGAATAATTTTAATCGTGTAGGTAGGAAATATAGTTTTGGTAATGCTTTTGAATTTGGTAAATACCTACCTACTAATTCTACATGATAATTATTTGCAGAAAGTGTGTTGCATATTTTATGCATTCTATTGTCTGTTACAATATCATTGCTTACTAAAAAAATAATATTATTTCTTTCTGACTTCATGTTTTACATTAATTTCTACTAAAGCATCATCTAACAAAGTGCGCATAGCAAGCTCGAAATCTGTTTTTGCTAAATGAGTGTTTGGCATTATTTGTTGTATTGGTATAAAATTATCATTTAATTTTGAAATGATAGTTGCTCTTGAGTTTTTCATATTTTCTTCAAAGCTTTGTTGATGCTTTGCATTCAAACAAATATCGCATCTACCACAAGCTAACTCATTATCACCAAAGTAATTGCAAAATATTTTTTGTCTGCACATTTCTTTACTATCAATGTACAACAACATATTTTTTAGTTGGTCGTAGGCAACCTTTTTTCTTTCATTTATATAATTTATATTAAAATATAGATTATTTTCATGCAATCTTTCTTCTAAAAGAAATAATTCTGGTGTATCTGATTTTTCTTCGTAATACAATATTTTCTTTTTTGCTAATATGCGTAATTGCTGTTTCAATTCATCAATATTTATCTTTAGCATATTGGCAATATCTTTCTCATTGATTTTAACATATTGTGTCAGTATTCCACCATAGGCACGCAACAATGATTTGATTAAGGCATCGTACTGTGCATTTGCAACTTGAAATTTATATAATTCTAGATAATCTACAGCAAACATTATTCTAGATGGCACAAAAACTTCTTCATTAAATTGAATGTAATTTTCTTGTGCCAAAAACTTTAGTGCATAATATACTGTTGATGATTTGTAATTATACTGTTCGCAAAATTCGTATAAATTAAAACGATAGGTTGTAAATTTTCCACTACCTAATGCAATTCCAAAATAATTAAAAATAGAATTATATATTTTTTTTACCTCATCTATATTTGGAAACTTCTCTTCAATTTTTGCCTCTAAATTTTCTTTATCATTTTCTGTGTACAATGCAATTGCATAAGATTTTCTACCATCACGTCCTGCTCTTCCTGCTTCTTGATAGTATGCTTCTAAAGTTTCTGGTATATCTAAGTGTACAACAAAACGTACGTCTGGCTTATCTATGCCCATTCCAAATGCATTGGTACAAACAATTACTTGTGTTTTATTGTTTATCCAATTTTCTTGTTTTTTACTTCTAAGTTCATTTGTTAATCCTGCATGATAATAATCTGCACTCACTTTATTTTGTATTAAAAACGAAGCAACTTCTTTTGTTTTATTTCTATTTCTTACATATACAATTCCACTACCTTTTATTTTAGAAACAATTTCTAATAATTTATTTTGCTTTGCAACTTCTTGTCTTACACTAAATACTATATTTTGTCTTAAGAATGATTTTTTAAATACTGATGAATTTTTAAAGTTTAATTTTTCTTGAATATCATTTTGTACTTGTGGTGTTGCACTTGCAGTAAGAGCAAGTATTGGTACATCTTCATGGTATTTTCTAATAGCTGCAATTTCTAAATATGGTGGTCTAAAATCGTAGCCCCACTGTGAAATGCAATGTGCTTCATCTACAGCAATAAGATTTACTGGCATTTTCTTAAATCTTTCGATAAATAATTCTGTTTTTAATCTTTCTGGAGAAACGTATAATATTTTATAATATCCAAAAACAGCATTATCTAATATGATATCAATTTCTTTATAACTCAAGCCAGAAAAGATAGCTGCTGCTTTTATATCTCTTTTTTTTAGCTGAAATACTTGGTCTTTCATTAATGCAATAAGTGGAGAAACAACAATGCATATGCCATCTTTCATTAATGCTGGAATTTGAAAACAAAGTGATTTGCCACCGCCAGTTGGCATTAATGCAAGCGTATCATTTCCATCAATAATATTTTGTATTATCTTATCTTGTGGTGCTCTAAAAGCATCATAGTTCCAATACTTTTTTAATATTTCTAACGCATCTTGCATTATGGTAAAAATAGTTAAGATATTAGAATATCTAGTAATTAATTAGATAATAAATCTTAAATTTGTATGATGAAAAGCACAATTAAATATGTATTAATAGTATTAATTATATTATCATTTATAATTTATAAGTTTGTGTTTTTAAAATATATACCAGATGTGCCTATTGCAGCAACAAAATTACAACTAGAAGATGGAAAGATACTTGATGTAAATAGTTTGAAAGGACAAGTATATATTGTATCATTTTTTCAATCTTGGTGTGGTGATTGTAGAAGAGAAATTCCAGAACTCGAAGCATTACAAAAAAATGTAGGTGGTAAGAAATATCTTAAAATCTTAATGATTTCTGATGAATCTTTTGAAAAAATTCAACAAGTAAAAAATATATCAAAAGCAAATTTAGATTTTTATCAATCATCAGAAAAATTGAAAGATTTGGGCATTAGAAGATATCCGACAACCTATTTGATTAATAAAAATGGAAAGACTGTTGAAGCAAAAACAGAGCATATATTTTGGAACAACGAAGAAAATATAGATATAATTAAAAAACTAAATCAATGAGTCTACGAGAAGCCTTACAACATAGTTTTGATGTGTGTCATCAAGATGAGAATTTTATGGAATACAATGCAAGAGAACAATTTCTGGCATTTGTATTTACATACATACAAACACTAGAAAAAGAAAGAGCGAAATTTATACCTATTCTTCAATCAAGAAATAATTTTATTATGATGAATAATGAAGTAAAAAATTTGAGTATTGATTTTAGCAACTATGCAAACAATGTAATAGACTATGGCAAACAAACTGGCGAAATCATAGACAGACCATTTGTAGGTAGATATTACGAAAAAACATTGTGGTTATGTTTATTGCAAATACTAAATTTTTGGTCTAGAGACAACAGTAATAATAAAGAAGAAACAGATGTGATTATTGAAAAATCAGTTCATTTTACATTTGACTTATTTCTACCAAATGCAATAGATTCTGGCATAGATTACGTGCAATTTTTAATTCAAAAAAGATAATTATCGTACTGAATAAGCAACTACAACTTCTGCTTTCAGTCTTTCTTTCAACCATAATTGTAGTTTATCTAGCTCATCCTTTTTTAGGATAGTATTACTATTATATAAACATACAACTATACTATACTTTTCATTTCATTACCAATATCTATTTTATGTGTAGCTAATGATATTGAATTGATTTGAGGAAAGAATACTTTAATTTCATTGAGAATTGGTTCTGTATTTAAATTATACATTGCCAATTCTTCTTTTAGCTGTTCTATTTGTTTGTCTTTGCTTTCAATATTATTAACATAAAACTCATTCAATTCATTGATATTAGTTTCTTCGGGTAGTATATCTTGTTTTACATTTAATTGCAAATCTTTTAAACCAAATTTCAATAAATCTTCTTTCAATGATGCTATTTCATCTGCTGTAAATTGTTTGTTTAAGCAAGCTACGTCTAATGTTTTGGGTGTTGATTTTAAATTAATTTTTTTATATATAATTGTATAATCTTTGTCAGAAAATTCTTGATTGATGAATTTTTCTACATTCTGACTATATCTTTTTTCTTCAAATAAGCTATATGCAAAATACAAACTTGGCAATATCATTATCAGCGTAAGCGCATATACAATATTTCTAACCATTTTTTCACGCTTAGGCTCAATGTAGGTATAGGTTGGGTACTTAAGGTATTTTACAATAGCAAACGTAGCAATAGCAATAAACACACAATTGATTGCATATAGAAAAAGTGCGCCAAAAAAATAACTAATATTTGATATGGCTAAGCCATAGCCAGCAGTACATAATGGTGGCATTAATGCCGTAGCAATTGCAACACCAGGAATTGGATTGCCTTTTTCTGTTCTAGTAATTGCAATGGCACCTACTACGCCACCAAAAAAAGCAATCAATACATCATATATATTTGGTGATGTTCTTGCTAATATTTCTGATTGTTCTTCTTTGAATGGAGAAATTAAAAAATAAAATGTTGATACCAATAAGCCCAACAATGTAGCTATTAGTAGATTTTTTAATGATTTTTTTAGTAAAGGGAAATTAAACGTACCTAAGGCAAATCCTGTTCCGATAATTGGTCCCATGAGTGGAGAAATTAGCATTGCACCAATTATTACTGCAGTTGAGTTTACATTTAAGCCAACCGAAGCAATTAGTATAGCACATGCTAATATCCAAAAGTTTGAACCTCTAAAACTTGTATTGGCAATTACGTTCTCAAGAACTTTGTCTTTGTCTTCTTCGCCAGAATGTAAGTTTAAAAATTCCTGAATTTTTCCCATATTATTATTGAATATTATTGGCTAAATCTATTGCTTTGTTCAATGCATTTAGTTTATTCTCCACTTCTTGAAGTTCACTTTCGGGAACTGAATCTGATACAACACCAGCACCAGCTTGGAAAGTGAGTAAATTATCCTTGCTTAAAAATGTTCTTATCATAATGGCATGGTTAAAATCTCCATTAAAATTAAACCAACCAATTGCTCCACCATAAAAATTACGTGATGTATTTTCAATCGAATCTATCAATTGCATTGCTTTATATTTTGGTGCGCCACTCAATGTGCCAGCAGGAAAAGTATCGCCAAACATTTTTATTTTATTTGCATTTTCATCAATAAAACTTGATACTTTGGATACCAAATGAATAACGTGCGAATAGAATTGTACTTCTTTGTACACTTCAACTACTGTATCTTTTCCATTGCGAGACAAATCATTTCTTGCTAAATCTACTAGCATAATGTGTTCCGCATTTTCTTTTTCATCTTCTGATAATTGTTGCGCTAATGCTGCATCTTTTTCGTCATTGCCTGTTCTTCTAAATGTTCCTGCAATTGGATGAATTGTAACTTTATTATCTTTTATAATTAATTGAGCTTCTGGTGATGAACCGATTAATCTAAAAGCATCAAAATCAAAATAAAAACAATATGGTGATGGATTGATACTGCGTAATGCTCTGTATAAATTAAAATCATCGCCATTATATTTCTTTTGAAACTGTCTAGATAATACAATTTGAAATACATCGCCACGGAAACAATGTTCTTTGCCTTTTTTCACCATATCAATATATGTGACATCATCTACATTTGATGTTTTTGTATCTAAAGATGAAAAAGCTTCTAATTTTGATGTTGTATTTCTAAGTATATTCTCAATATCATCGAAAGATAATTTGCTTTTTAATTCACAATTATCAATATCATTCTTTATAATATATAATTCATGATTAAAATGATTGAATGCTATGATGTATTGATAAATAAAATATTGCGCCGTTGGTAATGTTTTATTTTGATGTTGCAATTGTATATCTTCAAAATGCTGAACAACATCATAAGTCATATAGCCAAATAATCCATTGCTAATGCAATGTTGTATTGGTGTGGTGTAGTTTGAAAATGATTGTATAAATTGATTGATATTTTTTTCTAATGAATTATGCGCTTTATCAATTGTAATTTCTTCTGTATGTTGGTTTGGATATTGTGCTGTAAAAATATTTTGCTCTAGCTTGAAACCCGCAATTGCATCAAAACAGATGTAAGAATAATTATGTTCATCACCATGATAGTCTGAACTTTCTAGTAAAATTGTATTTTTAAATTGTTGACGCAATTGCAGATAGATACTTACTGGCGTAACCATATCTGCTAATATTTTTTTATAGGTAGTATTGAATTTAAAATTTGACATTGTTATTAAAGATGCATTTAAGCATTAAAAATAACCAATCTCAATTAAAAAAAATAACCTACATATTATTTTTAAGATAATTATAGAATTGCTAGCTGTAAATTATTACTTCAGATTTGAGTATTTGTAAGCTTAAAATCCAACTAAAATTTCGTAATTGCCTTCAACACTTACTTCTGCAAGATAGCCACCACTTACTTTATTTAAAGTATGGCTTTTCACATTAGTTCCAGTAATAATTGGTGTTCCGAATCTGTCTGGTATCCAAAGTATGGTGTTTCCTGCTTTAGTACTATTTGCTTTTAGCTGCATTTTTCCTGTTAATGGATCTGATTCCAAGAATGTTGGATAACCCACAATTGCATTTGGTCTTGTTCTGCTTAATACGTTTAAGTATGCTGTTTTTAATCTTCCTGTGTATTTCCCATTTACATCAGTTTCTGCCATTGCCATTTCTGTTGCTGGATAGTTATTACCAGAAAAATCTATTACATGAGGATCGCCTGGTGCTTGTACCCAACTCCAAATGGTAGAACTATGAAAATATTGGTCTTCTTTTTTTGCAAAACGAATTAATTTGGGAACTGCAGTTGTTGTATCTTCAAAGAAACCATATTCGCCCATTAGCATTCCAGTTTCGTATCCTCTAGAGAAACTTTTTAATAAATCATAACCAAATTCTACTGTCAATGCATAAGAAATTGCTTCGAAATATGAATGTGGTGCAAAGCAAATATTTTCTATTTCAGTAAATGTAGATGATGGCACAAATGGTATTGGTTGTCCATCCCAAGAAACTGTCATCTCAAAAAACAAAGTATGTTCTAATAAATTATTTGCCTTTTCTACATCTCTTATGGATGTTCCAAGTTTATTGTAAAAATTTCCAAGTTTTACTACTTCAGCAAACAAATCTGCACCATTGCCTAAGCTTGGTTCATTTATCATATCATAACCTAATACATTTTCGTAATTTGCAACTTGCTTTACAAGTTCTGTCCATGCATTAATGCATGCATCTTGAATGCCATCAGTATTATCCCAAAAATGTTGGAAAGCTTGCACTACTGCTTTGCTTGTTTCTCTTCCGCCAACGCCACCTGAAGTTTGCATACATGTTGGCTTATCATCAGTAATAACAGCCCAAGCTGGTGCGCCATCCCAACCTTTTAATGGATTCTCACAATTTTCGCTTGGTTGCGAAAAAATAAATTTACTGTACGCATCTTGGTGCATATCTACTAAAACATAGATATTGTGTTTTGCTGCATCTTCAATGGCTTGTTTTATTTTATTGATATATGCTTGATTGTATTGTCCTTTTGTTGGCTCTAACATACTCCAATTGAACACCAAACGAATGCAATTAAAACCATAAGATGCCATGATTTCAAAATCGTTGGCACTATATTCTTTTACTGTAGCAACATCTGAATTTGCTTGCCAATAATCGCCAAGCACATTATAATTTGCACCACGAAGAATAACATATCTGCCTTGTTGATCGAAAATGCCTGCCTGTTTTCCTCTTGCTGCGTATAATAATTTAGAATTGCTATTGTTTGTAGTTGTGTCATCGCTTTCTTTTTTGCAACTAGCGAATGCTACTATTATTAAAATAAAATAAAATATTTGTTTATTCATCATTACCAAATATAATTAACTTAAGTGAATAATCATTATTTTTGGTTAATTATTTTTAACTAAAAAATAAATTACACTTTTTAATATACAAAAATACTATTTCATAAATCTTGGATGGTGCATTGTTAATGAAGAACGCAAATAATCTTGGTCTAAGTGTGTGTAAATTTCAGTAGTTGTGATGGAAGCATGACCTAACATTTGTTGCACTGCACGCAAATCTGCGCCACCTTCAATTAAGTGTGTAGCAAATGAATGTCTGAATGTATGTGGACTAATATTTTTTTGTAAATTGATTTGTTCTGCCAAAGACTTTATGATATAAAAAACCATGACTCTACTCAATGGTTTTGCTCTTCTATTTAGAAACAAGAAATCTCGATATTTTTCTTCTATGTTCATTCCATTTCTGGTGTGTTCTATATAAATTTTTATATACTTGATAGCGTCGTAGCCTATTGGAATTAATCTTTCTTTGTTGCCTTTTCCTATTACTCTTACAAACTCTACATCGAAATATAAATGAGATATTTTTAGATTTATAAGCTCTGACACACGCAAACCACAGCTATACAATGTTTCCAACATAGCTTTGTTTCTTATATTTTCTTCTTTTGATAAATCTAGTGCTGCTATCAATTGTTCTATTTCATAAAATGATAGTGTGTCTGGAAGTTTTTTACTCAACTTTGGTGCTTCTAATAATGTAGAAACATCAGTTTGAATATAATTATCTAACAATAAATATTTAAAAAATGCTTTTATACCTGAAATTATTCTTGCTTGGCTCCTATCACCCAAACCTAAGTCATGTAAATGTGCTATAAACTGTTCTAGTATATTTAAGGTAAGCTCTGATGGTTCTGCACTAAATTTATTTAGCACTAGATATTGTTCTAATAACGCAATATCATGTAAGTATGCACTAATTGTGTTTTTAGATAGTGATTTTTCAATATTTAGGTATGCAGAAAAATTAGAAATATGGTGTTTCCACAAACTCAAATTATTTATATTTATATATTATAATATATATTTTAAGCATATTTTCGTTCCAGAATAATTTGTGCCAAAACTAAGTCTTTAGTATTTAGAACACTGTCTTTAATTTTTATTTGGCGATTTGCATTAGAATTACCTTCTAAGTGACTGCCAATTTCATTATTTATTTTAGAACTATTGTAAATATCAGCTGTTTCTATACTTTCAACTTTACCACTAAGAATATTCTCTATTTTCTCATCATATTCTATTGAAGATTGATAGTCTTTCGTTTTATGAAGTACATTCGCTTGTTTCTTATTATAATTTTGAGCTACAGTAGATTATCTTTCAACTTGTTTTGGTTTTTGAACTTCTTTTACAACTTTTGTCTTTTCGTCTAAAACTTTAACATCAGGTAGTTTATTTGCTTCAGCCTTTTTCGTTTGTGTGGTTTGTGCATTATCTACCAATTCTTTTAGAATTTCGTCTAGCGTTTTTTCAGGTTTTCTTTTATTTATTGGCTTTATAGGCTCGTTTTTGCCATTTTCTGTAGCATTTTTTATGCCTTTATTATAAGCTCTGTATAAATAATAACCAATAAGACCAATTATGTACAACCATTCCATAATTCAAATATAATAAAAGATTGATACACCAACAATAAAATGCTTGTACAATTTTTTCATTTTTGGTATATTTGTAGGCTATGCGATTACGAAGTATTGAAATTAAAGGATTTAAAAGTTTTGCTGATAAAACAATCATCAACTTTCAAAATAACATTACAGGCATTGTTGGACCGAATGGGTGTGGAAAATCAAATGTAGTAGATTCTATTCGCTGGGTTTTGGGCGAACAAAAGAATAAAGCACTTCGTTTGGAGAAAATGGAAAATATCATTTTCAATGGTTCTAAAGATAAGGCTGCAAGCAATTTGGCTGAAGTATCGCTTACTTTAGATAATACTAAAAATTTATTACCTACAGAATTTCAGAGTGTAACGATTACAAGATCAATAGACAGAGATGGTGATAGTACCTATAAACTCAATGGTGTAAACTGTAGATTGAAAGATATTAGAGATTTATTTTTAGATACTGGAATTAGCACTGATTCATATGCAATTATAGAATTGAAGATGATAGACCAGATTCTTAATAACGTGGACAATGCGCGTAGAACATTATTGGAACAAGCTGCTGGAATATCTAAATATAAAACTAGAAAAAAAGAAACGCTTCTAAAGTTGAATGCAACTGAGGCTGACTTGAATAGAGTTGAAGATTTGCTTTTTGAGATTGACAAAAACTTAAAACAACTTGAAACACAAGCAAAGAAAACTAGACAATACAAAGCATACAAAGAAGAATACAAAGTTATTTCATTAGATGTATCTAAATATGAATTGCATGGCATTCACGTAAGTTTTGATGAGCTTAAGCAGAAACTACAATCTTTAGAAGACCAAAAATTGGAAATCATTACAAAAATAGAAGGTAATGATGCGCAACTAGAAAAAGAAAAACTAAGTATTATTGACAAGGAAAAACATTTATCTGAGCAACAAAAATTATTGAATTCTTTTTTAAATTCTATTCAAGAAAACGAAAGTAAGAAGAAAATAGAAACTCAAAAATTAAAATTCTTAAAAGATAAAACTAGTCAGCTACAACAACAAATACAACAATCTATATCTATTTCTGAAACATTAACACAAGAAATAAATCAATTAGCAAACATTAATAAAACTGATGATGAAAAACTGAATGAGTTGAAATTGGTTTTTGATGATGCTAAAGAAAAATTAGATGAGCAAAGAAACATCAACCTAGACTACAGAAATAATGTAGAAAAAGTAAGAAATGATTATAACCAAACACAACAGCAAATAGCACAAAAAGAAAAAGTACTTGCTGTAAAAGAAAATGAATTATTGAGTTTGGAGCGTAGTGCTCAGCAATCATTATTTGAGAATGAAGAAAGAATAAAAAACTTAAATCAGCTGAATACACAGATTGAAAGTTTTGATAGCAAAATAAATACACAAAAATCTTTAGTTGAAGATTTAGTAAAAAAAGAAGAACTCAACGAACAAAAAATAAAAGCACTAGAGGAAGCTAATGAGCAAATAAAGCAAGAATTAACCAACAATAACAGAATTCTAGATGCAAAAAACAACGAATACAAGCTTACTAAAAATATGATTGATAATTTGGAAGGCTTTCCTGAATCTATCAAATTTTTGAAGAAGAATGTAAACTGGCTCAAAGAAACGCCATTGCTTTCAGACATTATTTATACTGAAGAAAAATATAGAGTTGCTATTGAAACTGTTTTGCAACCACAACTCAACCATTTTATTGTAGACAATGAAAACGCAGCACTGAATGCAATTGATGTACTTACAAAAAGTAGCACAGGAAAAGCTGGATTCTTGATTTTAGATAAATTCAATCAAACGCAAACAAAAGTAAATTTTGATATTCCAAACACCATCAAAGCATCAACATTAGTACAAGTAGATAATAAACATGAAAAACTAATTGAATATTTATTAGATGGCGTTTTTATTGCAACTGACAATAAAAATATTAGTGAAATATATCAAAACTTAGCACAAAAAGAAAATGTTTATATCATTTCTGAGAATGGAAATCTACTTCAATCCACACATCAAATTAGTGGTGGTGCTGTTGGTTTGTTTGAAGGAAAAAGATTAGGTAGAGTAAAAAACTTAGAAATATTAGACAAAGACATCAAAGCATTAGATGTTGAAATTATAAATATAAAAAAGCAACTACAAGATGCACAACAAGAACTCAACCATCTAAAAGTAAATGCTTACAAAAATACCATACAACGTGAAAACCATACATTACAACAATTAGAAAAAGATTTGGTAAGCATCAAATCAAAATTAGAAAATGAACAAAACAATATAGACAAAACAAACTCTAATGCTCAGCTTATAAAAGAAAAAATTGAGACCACAAAAAATGATATCAATCCAATCAAAGAAGAATTAGAGCAACTAAAAACAAGCTATGTTCAACTCAAAACGAATTATGATACTTTTGAAAATGAATTTAAAAAAGCTAGTGAAGTCTACAATCAACTATCCGTTCAGTACAACAACATCAACATACAATTTATACAACAAGAGAATAAATTAAAATCTAACCAACAAAACATTACCTACAAAAACAACCAACTAACTGAAACTCAAAACAGACTTACACAAGCAAAAAAAGAATCTGAAGATACAATTGTAGAAATTGAAATATTAGAAGAAGATTTAGAAAAACTAGAGCAAGAATTAATTGCTAATTACAACGATAAAGAAAGCAAAATGCAACAGCTTTCTACACACGAATCTACGTACTTTGATGCCAAAGAATCGATACAAAAAATAGAAGATACGATAAGAGAACAAAATAAGAAGAAACAAGATATTGAAAATTCTATCAGCAACAACAAAGACAATTATAATGATTTCAAATTAAAATTGAATGTACTTAAAGAAAGAATTTCAATAGAATTTCAGATTAATGTTGATGAGTGGAATGAAGATTTTACACTACCACAAACATCAAAAGAAGATTTGGAAGACAGAATGCAGAAAGTAAAGAAGAAAATAGAAAACTTTGGCGAAGTAAATCCAATGGCCGAAGAAGCGTATAATGAAATGAAAGAAAGATACGATTTCATTCAAGCACAGAAAGCCGACTTAAACAACTCTAAAGAAAATTTATTGGCAACAATGAATGAAATTGAAACCACAGCAAAAGGTCAATTTATGGAAACATTCAATGCTGTGCGTACCAATTTTATTGATGTATTTAGAAGTATGTTTACACCAGATGATAATTGCGATATCGTATTACAAAATCCAGAAGATCCATTAGAATCTGAAATAGAAATTATAGCAAAACCAAAAGGCAAAAGACCACAATCTATCAATCAATTATCTGGTGGAGAAAAAACATTAACAGCATTGTCATTATTGTTTGGCTTATATTTATACAAGCCAGCACCTTTCTGTATCTTAGATGAGGTTGATGCACCATTGGATGACAACAACATCAAAAAATTCAATGAGGCAATTAGAAAATTCTCAGAAAATTCTCAATTTATATTAGTAACTCACAACAAAAGTACAATGGCTAGTGTAGATAATATTTATGGTGTAACCATGGTGAAACAAGGTATTTCTAGAGTTGTGCCAGTAGATTTTAGTAGCTTAAACTAATATGAATACACAACAAATAATAGCACAAAGACGCACCATCGATCCAGATGATTTCAATGGAAACATCATTAATGACAATGATTTTAAAGACATCATGGATGCAGCAAATTGGGCACCTACACATGGATTGACTGAGCCTTGGAGTTTTATTATTTTCAAAGCTGATGACTGTAAAAAGTTTGGACAAATACACGCAGAACTTTTTAAACAAAACACAAATCCTGAGCATTTCTTACAAAAAAAAGTACGATAAAATATTGCATCGTGCAGACAAGTGTTCGCATGTAATTATATGCACCAACAAAAGAGGAACAGCCAAAAATATTCCAGATATTGAAGAAATATGTGCAACAAGTGCAGCTATACAAAATATACTTTTAGCAGCAACAGAAAAAAACATTGCAACATTTTGGAGTACTGGTGGCATGTGTCACACCAATGAGTTTAAACATTTTTTTGGATATAATGACGAAGACACTGTCTTAGGTATTTTATACATTGGCTACACAGAAAAACCATTGCCAATAGCAAAAAGAAACACACCAATAGAAGATAAAATAAAATATTATAAATAATATAATGAATATTCAACTAGATGATATTAGTAAAAAATTTGGGAAAGAATGGATATTCAAACATGTCAATTATCAATTTGAGAGCAACAACAAGTACGCAATTATTGGACACAATGGAAGCGGAAAATCTACCTTACTAAAAATTATAGCAAATGGCTTAATGCCAACTTCTGGGAAAATAGCGTATAGTATTCCAAACAAAAAAAGCCTAACAGAATTTGAAATAAATCAACAAATTGCTTTTACTGCACCATACATTTCAATTATTGAAGAATTTTCACTTCGTGAGATTTATAATTTTCATACTTCGTTAAAAAAATTAGCAATTGAAGATTTCAAAGCATTTATACAACTCATTCAATTAGAAAAACATCAAGACAAACTATTGAAGAATTTTTCTTCAGGCATGAAACAACGTGTAAAATTAGCACTTACAATACTATCAGACACGCAAGCATTATTATTGGATGAGCCTACATCAAACTTAGATACAACAGGAATTGAATGGTATCATAAATTAATAGAACAATATTCCAACAATAGAATAATTATCATAGGCTCAAATCAAGCACACGAATATTCATTTTGCAATGCACAAATCAATGTATTAGATTTTAAGTAATATTATATATTGCGTTGCCTCAATGCTTCAAACACAACAATTGCTACAGAATTAGATACATTTAAAGAATCGTTTTGTCCGCGCATTGGAATAATAATATTTTGCTCAGCATTATCTTCCCAAAATTCATCAACACCAGTTGCTTCTGTGCCAACTACAAATGCTGTGGCTTTTGTATAATTGCACAATAAGTAGTCTTTTGATGCTTTTAATGATGTTGTAAATACATGCACATTTCGTTCACGCAAATATTCCAAAATCTTATCTTTACTATCAATAATAATCTTTTGACTAAACAAGCAACCAACAGAAGACCTAATTACATTTGGATTAAAAATATCTGTGTGCAAATCGGCACAAAATATAGCATGAATATTTGAAGATCAGCAATACGCAAAATAGCACCTAAGTTACCTGGTTTTTCTACGCCATCAATTACCAAAAACAAAGGATTTTCAATATCATCCAATATATTATATGTTGATGATTTTGCTTGGGCTATGCTTACAACTTTACTTGTATTGCCTCTGTACGAAATTTTTTCAAATACATTTTCAGCTACTTTCAATAGTTTGTTTTGGTTGAGTGTAGCCTTTCTATTTTCAGAAAGTTCACTTATTAAATCATCAATATCTACTTGCTCACTAAAAAAAATAGTTTCTATCTCAAAATTATTTTCAATTGCCATTTTGGTTTCCTTCCAACCATCAATAACAAATAATTGTTCTTCTTTTCTATACTTAGATTTTTCTTGTAGAAGTATGGTATGCTTTATAATTGTATTGCTAAGACTTGAAACATATTTATACATAAATATATTTATTTTTTATCTTTTACTGGAAATAATTCAGCTAACTTATTTTCCAATTCTTGTCCTCTCAAATTTTTAGCTATTATCTTTCCACTTTTATCCAATAAATAAGTTGTTGGAATAGATTCTATTTTATACGTTTTTGCAACATTAGATTCCCAACTTTTTAATTCAGATACATGGTTTTTCCAATCTAATTTATCTTTTTGCACTGCCTTTTTCCAAGCATCTACATTATCATCTAATGAAACACTATACACATCAAATCCTTTGTCTTTATATTGATTATACAATTTTACAACATTAGGATTTTCTGCTCTACAAGGTGGACACCAACTTGCCCAAAAATCTAATAACACATATTTTCCATTCAAGTTTTTTAGACTTAAGGTGTCGCCATTCCAATTGGTCAATTCAATATTTGGTGCTTTATTTCCAACTTGCAAGCCAGCTTGTTCATCTTTCAACATCGCAGATTTATATTGTTGCAATGCATCACTAAATTGTTTTACATAAATTGAGTTAGGTGCTTTCTTGCCCAAATCTTCTATTGTTTGTACAATGTAAGGCATTTCTTGTTGCGCTGCTGGACCAAAGAAATTTATTGCAAAAGCAGCAACATCAGCCGTTTTTTGTTTAGTTATAAATTCTTTAATATAATTTATATAGGCTGATTTTTTATCGTCTAATATATTTTTTATAGAATCTTTTTGATTAGATTTTTGCACTGAATTTTGTACTGCAAATGTTAGTGAATCTATCTCAGCACCTTTTGTTGCTACATTTTCAATTAGGCTTTGCATTTGTACACTTTCATCATTTCCTTCAACAGTATACTTATAAAATCCTTTATCAGTAATTTTTAGTTTAATCTTATCGCCTTTTTTTAAATATAAATACACAACATCTTTTTGATTAAAAGCTAATCGATATAAACCATCATTTTTGATATAACTTTTTATGCTAAATTTTTGATTACTTACAGTTAATGAATCTATCAACTCAAATGGAACAGCATTGATATCTTCTAAAACGACATTAGATGCTTTTATTTTATCGAGTTCAACATCAATAAACACTTTTTTCTGATTAGAACACGAAACACTAAGAAGAAGTACAAAAATTATACAAAAAATTCTATTAAACATATTAATTATCTAAAAGTTCTAACAATAACTGATTGGTTCGTTTTGGATCTGCTTTACCTTTTGATGCTTTCATTACATCACCAACAAACATTGCCAACAAACCTTGTTTTCCTTTTTTATATTCTGCTACTTTAGCTGGATTATTTTCAATAGCATTTTTTGCCCACACCATCAATTCGTCTTCGTTGTTGGATTGAATTAGATTAAGCTCAATTGCTAAATCTTTAGCTGTTTTGTTATTACCATTCAGGTATGCTGAAAACAATAACTTAGAATTTGTTGAATTAATTTCATTCGCATCAACCAATGCAATGATATCTGCAATTTGATTAGATGATATTTTCAAATCAGCCACAGATAAGTTATTTTCATTCAAATATGATTTAATATCATTAATCAGCCAATTTGCGACTGACTTATAATTTTTTGTATGTTGTATAATTTCTAAGTAGAACGAAGCTATTTCTCTTTCATCTGTTAGAATTTGTGCATCATACTCAGATAAATTATACTCATGAATAAATTTATGATACAAATAATTTGGCAACAAAGGCATGTTTTGTTTTATTGCTTCTATGGTATCTTTGGGTATATGCAACAATGGTAAATCTGGCTCTGGAAAATATCTGTAATCATGTGCATCTTCTTTTGTTCTCAATGGAAAAGAGCTACCATCATTTGGATTAAAGCTTCGAGTTTCTTGTGCTATCGTTCCTCCACTTTCATAAATTTCTACTTGTCTTTTTACTTCAATATCTATCGCGCGTTTTACATTCCTAATCGAATTCATATTCTTCACTTCCACACGTGTTCTGTAATTTGTTTCTCCTTTCAGCCTTACAGAAACATTGGCATCGCAACGCATTGAGCCTTCTTCCATATTTCCATCACAAACATCAATATATCTTACTAATTTCCTTACTTCAGTTAAGTATTGATAGGCTTCTTCGCTATTTCTTATATCTGGTTCTGAAACAATTTCTATCAAAGGGATACCTGCTCTATTCAAATCTACTAAAGAATAATGTGCATCCAACTCATGGTTGAGCTTGCCTGCATCTTCTTCCAAATGAATTCTAGTTAAGTTTATTTTCTTTGTCGTCTTATCTATTTTTATCTCAACATAGCCACCAATGCAAATAGGTTGTTTGTCTTGCGAAATCTGATAGCCTTTTGGTAAATCTGCATAAAAGTAATTTTTTCTATCAAAGAAATTGTATTCATTAATGGTACAATTGCATGCAACACCCATTTTTACTGCTTTTTCTATCACAGCAATATTCATTTTAGGCAACACACCAGGCATGCCTAATGTTATTGGGTTAATTTGTGTATTTGGCTCAGCACCAAATGCTGTACTGTCGCTGGTAAAAATCTTGGACTTTGTGTTAAGTTGTGCGTGAACTTCTAAACCAATTACAACTTCATATTTATCTAAAACTGACATCAAAAAATTATTTTACAACATATCTACATCATCAATGCTAGAGTTGGCAATAAACCCATCTACATTTGGTTCTTGTTCTCTTTTATTGTATCCGCCACCACTATGTTTTTGTGTGCCTAAAACAGAACGTATCAAACCACTTAACATTCTTTGTACTTCATTTATATTTTCAGATAGTGTATCATCTGCAATGTATCCTAAATCTTTTGACAATAATGATAGATAATACAACTCATTCAAATAATTTTGAGATTCTATATATAATCTTGATTTCTCTTGTCTATTTCTTTTTTGGAAACCATCAGAAATACAAATAACAGCATTTGATGAAGCACGTTTTAATTGGTCTACCAATGTTGTTCTTTCTTTTTCTGGGAATGAATCTGTTAATCGATAAATTTCTAATACTATTTGGTGTGATTTCTTCCAAACATTTAGGTCAAAGTAGGATTGAATTTTGTCTTCCATAATTTTTATTTTATATAACTTGGCTAAAATAATCTATCGCCATAAGTGTTATCAATTTTTGCTACACTTGCCCAAAACTTATGTTCTTTTACATAGCTCAATGGAAATGCTGCTGTTTCTCTACTATATCCATGGTTCCACTCATTGGCACTTACTTCATACATTGTATGTGGTGCATTAATGATTGGATTATCAGTTGTAGAATATTTGTTTTCAATTATATCATCTATCTCAGATTTTATTTGAATTAAGGCATCACAAAATCTATCCAATTCACTTTTATTTTCACTTTCTGTAGGTTCTATCATCAAAGTGCCTGGAACTGGAAACGCAACTGTAGGTGCGTGGAAATTGTAATCCATCAATCTTTTTGCAACATCTACTGCATCTACGCCAGAAGTTTTTTTCAATGGTCTTAAATCAATAATAAACTCATGTGCTACTCTCCCATTATTTCCTGAATATAAAATTGGATAATGTGCTGCTAATCTTTCTTTCATATAATTAGCATTTAGAATAGCATATTTAGTAGCATCAGTGATACCATTGCTACCCAACATTTTTATATAAGCATAAGAAATTAAAAGTATAGATGCACTACCAAAAGGTGCGGCACTTATAGCATGTATTGGCATTGCGCCACCTGTTTTTACTACTGGATGCGATGGTAAAAATGGTGCAAGTTTTGCATTTACGCAAATTGGTCCCATGCCTGGTCCACCACCACCATGTGGTATTGCAAATGTTTTGTGTAAGTTAATATGGTTTACATCTGCGCCAATTGTTGCTGGAGAAGTTAAGCCAACTTGTGCATTCATATTAGCACCATCCATGTACACCAAACCACCATTTTCGTGTATCAATGCACATATATCTTTTATCGTATCTTCAAATACGCCATGTGTTGATGGATAAGTTACCATTAAACAAGATAATGTATCTTTATGTTGTTCTACTTTTGCTTTTAAATCTTCTACATCTATATTTCCTTTCTCGTCAGTTTTTACAACTACTACATTCATGCCTGCCATTACAGCACTTGCAGGATTTGTACCATGTGCAGACGCTGGAATTATTGCTGTATTTCGCTGTGTTTGGTTGTTGGCATAATGGTAGGCTCTAATTACCATCAATCCAGCATATTCGCCTTGTGCGCCAGAGTTTGGTTGCAATGAGCATGCTTCAAAACCTGTAATGTTTGCTAGAAACTGCTCTAGTTCTTTTACCATTTGCAAATAGCCTGCTGCTTGATTTGCTGGAACAAATGGATGTAATGCAGAGAACTGTGGAATACTCAATGGAATCATTTCAGAAGTGGCATTTAGTTTCATGGTGCAACTGCCTAATGATATCATTGAATGACATAATGAAAGATCTTTACTTTCTAGTTTTTTGATGTATCTGAGCATCTCGTGTTCAGATTGGTAAGAATTAAAAATTTTATGTTCTAAAAAATGGTGTATTTCTTATACAGTTTTCATTGATAGCATATTCTTTTACTTGCTGAATAGCTATTGCACTTTCTTTTTTATATGCTGAAAATATTTGTACTATAGTATCTAGCTGTTCGCTTGTTGTTGTTTCATCGATTGAGATATAAACGCTTTCATCTTCATTGTAATAGAAGTTACATTGATTTTGTTCTGCAATTTCTTTTAGTTCTTGTTTGTTATTTACAATAACTTTAATCGTATCAAAATAAGAATTGTGTTCTATGATGTAGCCTAATTTCTGTAATGCTTGTGCTAATGCATTTGCATTAAAATGTATCTCTTCAGCAATGGCTTTCAATCCTCTTTTGCCATGATACACAGCATACATACTTGCCATAATAGCCAATAATGCTTGTGCTGTACATATATTTGATGTTGCTTTTTCTCTTTTAATATGTTGCTCTCTAGTTTGCAAAGTCATTCTCAATGCTCTATTGCCAAACTTATCTATAGAAACGCCTATTAATCTTCCTGGGATTACTCTTACAAATTCTTCTTTACATGCAAAATAAGCAGCATGTGGACCACCAAAGCCCATTGGAACACCAAATCTTTGAGTAGAACCAACAGCAATATCTGCGCCTAATGTAGCTGGAGCTTTTAATAAAGTTAAGCTTAAAATATCAGCAACCATTGTGGTGTACACACTTTGTTCTTTACATGCTTGAATGATATCACTAAAATCTTGCACCAAACCATCTGCACCTGGATATTGAAAAATGGCAGCAAAATAGGTATTGTCTGGCTTAAAATCTGATGTATTGCCAACAACAACTTCAATATCAAGTGGCAATGCTCTTCCTTTTACCACATCAATAGTTTGAGGAAATGTATTTTTATCTATAAAGATTTTATTGGCTTGTGCTAAGTTTTTTTGCTTATTTCTCACCTCAAAAAGTAGATGCATGGCTTCTGCTGCAGCAGTAGCTTCGTCTAATAAAGATGCATTGGCAATAGGCAAACCCGTAAGTTCTGTAACCATTGTTTGATAGTTAAGCAAAGCTTCTAGTCTTCCTTGCGATATTTCTGCTTGATAAGGCGTGTACTGTGTGTACCATCCTGGATTTTCAAAAATATTTCTAAGTATTACAGTTGGTGTATGTGTGCCATAATAGCCCATTCCTATAAAATTGTGGTACAATTTATTTTTTTGTGCAACAGCTTGTATATGTCTTAGGTATTCAGGCTCAGACATAGGCTCGCCTACCTCAACTTTATGGTTGATTTTTATATGTTCTGGAATAGTTTGTTGAATTAGCTCATCAATAGAACTTACATTTAAAACGCTCAACATCTCTTGGGTTTCTTGCTCGCTAACGCCAATATGTCTGTCTTGGAAAGTGTATTTTGTCATTGTTGGTGGTATAATTATATAGTAGCAAATATAAAAATAAGCTAGTAATCCTTACTATTAAGTTAATAACAAAAATATTGCATTGTTATTTAATGCTTTTTAAGAAAAGTGTAACATCTAAGTTAGTTTTTAAGCACAAGATATATAAGTTATGTAACTCTGCTAACCAAAAAAATCACGTTGTGTAAATGCACCAAGTGGTTTGTTGGTTAGAAACCAACAAAGGCGAGCAAATGTTCAATTAACCACTGAACCCGCTTTTTTGCAAAACAGCAGTGTTTGTTGCACAACGTAAAAATAATGACTTTTTTGATATTTTATATCTTCTGTATAAATAACTATATATTAATATACTTAGAATACTTTTATATAACATATGTTTGTTTATTCTTCGTATATTCGCACGTACAAGGACGCAAATCATTTCAACCTAAAACTATTTTCTTTACTTCTCTGCCTGAGCTCGTACCTCAAGATAATTTCTATAGAAAGCTGAATAATGCCATTTCGCTTCATTGGATTTATAAGGCTACTGCTGTGTATTATGGCATTGATGGTAACGAAAGTATAGACCCAGTTGTATTCTTCAAAATACTGCTTGTTGGTTATCTCAACAACATAAATTCCGATAGAAGACTCATCGCTTTCTGTGCTGATTCACTTGCTATTCGTTTGTTTATTGGTTATGATATTGACGAGCCTCTTCCTTGGCATTCTACTATTTCTAGAACTAGACAATTATATGGCGAAGAACTATTCCTTACACTATTTCAACAAGTACTAAAGCTATGCGTAGACAAAGGCATGGTTGCTGGCAAGCGTCAATGTGTAGATAGTGCTTATGTAAAAGCCAATGCTTCTATGGATGCTTTGATAGAAAAACAAGTTGTTGATGATGCTGTATTGTATGCAGAAGAACTGAATGAACATAGCGACTTTAAAGTAAAAGCTTCTATGAAAAAAGCTGTAGACAAACACCATGCTTGGAAAGCTAAAGCATACAAAGACATGCCTGGCAATGTAGTAAATCCTAAACAGACAGATGAGCATGGCAATCTTATTCGTCCTAAATTTACCAGCAATCATACACATATCAATACAACAGACCCTGATGCTAGAATAGCAGTAAAGCCAGGCAAAGCAAGACAACTCAACTATGCTGCTCAAGTAAGTGTAGACGATAAATATCATGTGATTACTGGTGCTTTGGCAGATTTTGCCAGCAAGAAAGATAGTGATAGTTTAGCTTTAATTATTGAGCAAACAAGTGTTAATTTATTAGAAAATGATATAAAAATAAAAGAAGTAATTGCCGATGCTGGTTATAGTAGTGGCAAGGCACTAAAGTATTTAGAGCAGAAAAATATAACAGTCTACATTCCTAATTTTGGACAATACAAAAGTGAAAGAACAGGTTTTGTTTTCAATAGAATAGATAATCAGTATGAATGCCAGCGTGGCAACAAGGCAATACTGAGCTACAAAGGCATAAAGACAGATAGCAAAGGTTATGAAAAGAAACAATACAGAAGTAGTGAAAGTGATTGCAAAAACTGTGCATTGAGAGCACAATGCTGTGGTAAGGTTACCAAATACAAAAAGATAGAAGACAGCATAGATAAGCCATATTATGATAGAATGCATGAACGCTTAACAAGTAATGAAGCGTATGCAAAGCGTATGGTACGGAAGCGGAGTAGTACAGTAGAGCCAGTATTAGGCACACTGATAAACTACAGAAACATGAAGCGAGTAAATACACGAGGCATACAAGGAGCAAACAAACATGTATTGATGGCAGCAATAAGTTATAATTTACAGAAATACCTGTTCTTTAATAAGCCAAAGCGAAAAATAGAAGCATTAAGCCTTATTAAAAGCAATAAAAAGGCAAGAAACAGGCTAAAAAAGCAAATAGAAGCCTATATTTTTTACAAGAAGCGCCACCAGATACCAGAGAACGAAAGTAAAGAAAGCAACAATATATTAATACTAATAATATATGATATATAAATTATTTAAAATTGCCACCAAAAATACAACGTTGTGCAACTGCCACCGCTGTTATCGCTTCGGTGTTCTTTCATTCGGTATCATTTTCTGTTTTGGCAAAGACATACTCATTGACAAGTTTTGGCTTGTGCGGTTGGCTTTCGAGCGACTTGGCAATGTGTATGGCTTTTGAGAAGGGAATATCTAATAAATACGTCAATAAATGTTCAGCCCAAGCTTTCGATAGTAATGGAGGAACTGCATTTCCAACTTGTACATAATAATTTCTTTGAGTTTTTGAAATCAGTTGAAACTCATCAGGGAATGACTGAAATCTTAAACCCTCTCGAATTGTAATCATTCTGTCTTCTTTGTAATGTATGTTACAGCCAATATTTGGACGATTGAAGTGAGTGTTAATCGTATAATTTGGCATTTCAGGGTCAAGTCTACCATAAGTAGTAGTTCTTCCTCCAGTGCTTTTGAAATACATAATTCTTTTTGTTGAAACACTATCAGGAATGTACATATAATTACCGCCTGGCTTGACGTGACTAATAATTTCTTTATCCGTTGGGCTAGAATAAGGAACTATATGTAAAGTTGTTTTGTCAGCATTTTTTCGCATTAACGTCTGATATTCATTTTTCGGCTGGTGTTTATATTTTGTTTCTCCATTTTCTGTTGGTGAATCCAAATCTGAGATTGCTTCAAAAGAAGAAATCCACTTTCTCTTACCCTCTTTGTTCTCAAAATGGGTTTGTGGTGGTGCTGATATATCAACTCCTACTTTGTTGCCAATTATAAATACTCTTTTTCTTCTTTGAGGCACACCATAATCGGCTGCGTTAAGTGTGAAAATATTGATATGATAACCGATGTTCTCGAATGCTTGTTTTAAGTTGTCAATTACTTTGGAACCATCTGCTGCTTTAGATGACTTAATACCTGTGACGTTCTCAAAAAGGAATATTTTCGGGTGTACTTTGTTTACAACATCTAAGTACGAATACACTAATGCTGACCTATTGTCATTAGGATCTCGTTTGCCGATTCCTGAAAAGCCTTGACAAGGAGGACCACCAATTATAATGTCAGCATTTGGAATTGTATTTAAGTCAATTTTTGTAATATCTTCATTTACAATATGGTCTCCAATGTTCAATCTGTAAGTGTCACAAGCATCTTTCAAAATATCATTTGCCCATATCAAATCATATCCAGCTTGTTTAAATCCCAAATCTAAACCACCACATCCTGAAAATAATCCTATTACTTTAATCTTATTTTTTATCATAATCTTCTGTCTTCTACAAGGTCAGCTAAAAAGAGTTCAAAGAAATTTGTCATTTCAGTACTCGAATTGAATCCTAAGTTATCCTTAGAAAAAATAATTTTGGCAACCTCTTCATCTAATTGCCTTCTTGGTGTTGATAATCCTTCGTCTCCGCTTACAGCAACATTTAAATTATTAAGTCTTTCAAATGCGGAAACAACTGATTCTGCTTCAATTTGAGAAACCTTTTTTATATCAATAACCTTAATCATATCTAGGTGGTCACCCTCTAATTTTCTTGTGCCTTCTCTATTGTTTGAATGAATCTCAAGTTGTATTTGACCAAAGCAAGAATTAATAAATGCGGTAATAAATTTTAGTTGAGTCTCTTTTGATAATGTTTTGTTATCGTTTATTAAACCTTGATAATAGAAAAAGTTTGTCGAAAGCACTACTTGAGAACTAAAAGGGTTATAGTAACAACTTTGTTTTGTTCTTTCATTTCTTGGTAATAGAATATCAAATTCAACTTTTGAATTAAATGTTTCATTTACAATTTTTCTCCATTTACTTTTGTCGGATCTTGATTTTGTATCGAATAGATTCTTTAATGATAAATCATTATTAAACCTACTTTTCAAGCCATTGTTTTCGTTGTAATCAAATGACTCTGGGAAGTGCAGAGCTTTTTCAATATTCAAATCATTTTGAGTTAAAATTAGACTTCTTTTTGCTTTACTATTTTTTACACCAAAACCAATGTTAGATAAGTCATACGAGGTTTTTGATAAATTAGGAAATATTGTAGTTGATTCACCACTATTGCCTGCACCACCTCTTTTTCTCGTGCTAAAGAATGAGTTTAAAGGTTCAAAAAAGGAAAACGTATTTAATTTATCATATTTATTTTCTGGGTCATTAAAAAATAATTTCCAATTATCAGATGAGCTTATTTGTCTGTTGGTAATCTTCAAACTATAGTCTGACATTACAACAGTATTAACTGAATTAGATAATAGCGTCTTTATATCGTTAGGTCTTGAAAGTAGTTCCGAATTTATTACCCTTAGAAATTTAATATTATTACTTGGTTGTTTGCTTAAAACAACTATAACGGTAGTAACTTTAAAATCCTCAAAGTAATTCCTCGGATACAATATAATTGATTCAACTTTATCTAACAAGAACTGCTTTAAAAACTCACCATCTTTATTATTTAAAAATGTTGCCATTAAAATTAAACCCGCTTTACCGTTAGCATTTAAGTAATGCCAAGAATAATTTACGAAGTAAAAATATAAATTTGGCTGGGATGCAAGAGTGACGAAATTCGTTTGTCCGTTACTGTTAATTGCATTATTCATTAAAGCCTTATCTCCAATTGTTATTGGTGCATCAGGATTATCATTTCTTAAAAACGGGGGATTCATCAATATAACATCATAGCCAGCGACATTTGAATTAGTAAAAGTATTTCCAGTTATAATATTTGCATTCGTGGAACTGTCAACACCAGAAAGATTTTTGGATACAAGTCGAAACGTAGCTAATTGTGCTAAAAATGGGTCAATTTCAATTCCAGTTACTTGATTCAGTAATTGATTATGTGATTTAGTTATTGTATTTGAAAGACTCAAAATATTTAAATAGTCGTACGCGGCATCTAATAAAGCTCCATCACCTGAACAAGGATCAATTACAGTTGAGTTTTCATTTTCGATTGTAACTGTTGCCAACAAAATGGATAACTCCGTATCAGACATTATTTTACCTTTCTTGTGAAGCGTATTTTTGTCATAAACTCTTGAAGTCAATAGGTTAAAAATATACTCAGGCAATGGGTTGTCAGAAACGGCTTGTGAACTGTAGCTATTTAAAGCTTGAATGGTATTTTTAAAGTATTGTATAATTGATGAACTGAAATTCTCAGGAAATATTCTATCTGTTAAATTCGGGTGATTTGAAAAAACTTGATTGAAATCTAACTGTAATACTCGGTTGTAATTGTTAGTTAGTTTTGTAATGAATGTTTGAAGATTATCATTAGCTAGTGGAAAAGTTCGGAAATAGCTTTGATTTGGATTGCTCGTTTGATTATAATAATCTTTTAAGTAAGCAAAAGCTAACAATCTGAAAAACTCATAAAGTGTAATTTCATCTGCCAAGTCCTTGTTTAGTTGTAAACTATTACTAACACTTTGATAATTTTGAACAAACGTGTCAATTATTGGCTGCCAATTATTATCCCATTCAGGCTGAGTACGATTATAGATAATTGGTAAAATTTGTTCAATTGTTGTCTGAAACTCAATGCTTGTTTGCGTTGCGTCTCGATTTTGAGGGTTAAATGGAGTATGTGACTTTGGATTTCCTTTTAAAATACAAGTTGAAATAGGACCTTGCCTGTCTGCAAATAAGATTAACTCCTCAATATTTGTTAAACAAAAATATTTCGGATAGTTTGGTTCCCAGTAAGGCGAAAAATCAGAGACATATGACCTTGATTGATTTTGAAATCTTTGCGATGTAACATCACGTGATGTTTTTTTTACCTCGATAACAAAAATGTATCTATTTGAAGATTTTAACTTAATTGCAAAGTCAGGTATGATTGTACTATTTGGAATCGCAGGATGATGTACTAATTCCATCACAGAATCATAGCCACAATTTATGATAGCGTTGTTAATAGCACTTTCAACGACAGGATGAAATCCAGTAACTTCATCAGAGTTATACCAAAGGTTTATCATTTTAATTCAAGTATTCTTTTATTTCATTATTTAAATCATCAATTGTTAATGATGAACGGTTTTTTTCATTGTATTCGTCAATCAATACCAAATCAATTTGTTCAATTATATGCTTTTGCCTGTTTTCGTATCTGCTCACATTCATCAATTCTTTTCCTAGCAATTCCAATTTTTTTATGGATTGTTCTGAAAGTTTATTTATGTCAATTACTTTCACTTCTTTAAATTCGTAAAGCTGTATTTTTCTCAAACCATTTCCTTGACTTCTTGAATTGCTTAGTGTATTTAATCTCGTAAAAGATGAGTTTAAAATTGCAAAATTAGCTAACTCATTATCCTTGATATTGAGAATATAAAAGTTATCAGAAGACAAAAACTTGTTTGGATTATAAATGAAATCAATATTGTTTCGTAAATAATAGTTGAAAATAAAATTACCTGTTGCTTTCAAATTGATTTTATACCAATCTCTTTTAGTTTCAATATCTCTTTTTACTGCTATAAACTTTTGAGTTGGTGTTTTTAGAATTTCGTTTTTAACTGATTCTAAATACTGTTTAGTTTCATTAGATATTGACCCATTAACTGCTAGAATGTAAGCATTCTCTTTTTTTACAGTGTAGGTTTTAATCTGAGAAACATCTTTGATAATTGGTTTTAGTTCAGGGAGTTCATTTTTTGAGAAAATAAAATGGCTATTTACTACTGCCGATGTTCCTCTTTGGATTGGTTGTGATACAATTGTTTTAAGCTCTTTAAAGAGGTTGGACTTGTAATTGATTTTACTTTGATTGTTGAAGCTATAAGTCAATAACTCTTGTTGTTTTAATTTTATACAATTTGCATTTAATCTATTGTAAGTTCTTAAATTGTTCAAATCATTCAGTGGAAAATATGATATAGATTTCTTATGATTATTATCCTTTACAAATTTTATTACGGTAGCACCTATTTCTACGTTATCAAAAGCACTTTTCTTGAAATGATAAATACTTTCTAAACGTCCTAGTTTAAGGAATGATTCTTTTAAATATTTTCCAAAGCTGCTGTAAAGCCAACTGTCATATATGACGGCAACCATTATGCCTCCTTCCTTTAAATGCAGAATAGACTTTAATAAAAAGTAGATATATAAATTTGATTGTGATGGAATTGTTGATAAAGGAGAAGATACATTGTACCTAATACTGTCTTTTGAATTTGCACCTTCAATCAATAGTTCCTGTCTTACATAAGGCGGATTTTGGATAATTTGATCAAACTTTTCTGTAATTGGTAAATCAAAGAAACTGCCCTTGATTAAAGTTCTATTTGGGCTTTCGTAAAACTTATTTATTTCTTCAGTGATTAGATTAATGTCAATTTCAACACCTTTTAAATGGCAATTTGAAAAGTCTTCAGTCATTGCTTTAAAAAAAGTGTTTGGTCCTATACAAGGATCAAGTATAGAAGAATTTGGTTTTAAATTGTCTTTTAGTAACCAAATCATAAACTTAGCAAGAATTGGAGACGTAAAAACCTGTCCTAAATTTTCATCTTGTTTAGCCTTGTTGGTTTTAGTCTCAAAGTCCTTAGAAAAGAACAATTCTAATTGCTCTTCAAAAGTTTGAACGACCTCTTTTAATTCCTTGTATGGTTCACAAACGTAATTAAGCATTTTTTAGACTTTTATATTTTACTTGTTCTTCAGCTACTTTTAAAGCTGTCAAGGCTGATTCCTCATCTCTTACAATTGAGTAGAGCTTGTTAGCAAGCCACAATGATTCAAGTTCTTCAATCGGTATTTTAAAGAGTTCATTCAACTTAGTTAAATCTTCTCTCTTTAAGGGTTTTTGGTCATTTTCAACTTTGCTTAGAAAACCTTCTCCAATACCGAGTTGATAAGCTAATTCTCTCTGCTTAAGACCAGCTTGCTCCCTTAATTCTCTTATTTTTTGTCCAAGTGTCATTGTCTTATTTTGTACTTGTCTAAATTTGGTCAAAAGTAATAAATTATTTTCACTGTTCTGTCGAGCGTTGGAAAAAAATGGCTCTTTTGATTTTTTGAGCGGTGGCTCGTGTGTCGGAAAAAACCAAATGTGCCATTTGCGGGTTGGCTTTTTACACTGAGCGATAACGTGCGGCGGATTTGCGAAGTTACGAACTGCAAACGAAGTTTGCAAGTGAAGTAATTTTGCAAATCCGTTGATGTGTTGAAGGTCGAGCGTAGCGAGCCTAAACGCATCATCGGATGTAATCCGCCGCACGATGTGCAAAAGGCGAAGCGTAGCGAAGACTTTTGCACATCACACAAATATACGCAATAAATGGAGTTGCGTATATTTTTTTTAAAAAATATTTTTTCTTTATAAGCTTATTATTATCAATATTCTATGTTAAATATGTTTTTGCGTATTTTAAATATCCTGTCGTATTATTTCATCCTTATTTCATTTGTGTATACCCAAAATGCGCAAGTTGTTTTTTGCTTTTTATTAAAATAATTAACATAAATATTTATGGATTCTTTGTGATTCTGAATCTTTATATCAGCAAGGTTACTTCAAACCTTTATTTTTATTGGTGGCATATTCAAACTCTTTAAATAATATTGTTCTCGTAGATTGCAGCAGAAGCCTACCAGATTGAGTTTTTAAACTATTTTTATTCTTGGTAAACTCATGCTTCTTGCCTACGCCCCATAACAATCAATGGCGAGGTACTTATTATTTTCAATGCTTCTACAATATTATATCTTATATAAATAATAACTCAACATCATTTATTAACTAATGAAAGTAGCCTTGTAGTTTGCTAATAAATAAAAAAACGCCTGATTGCTCAGGCGTATTCACAAAAAATTTAAAGTCTAACAACGGTTATTAGGTAATTTGTAGCTTTACTACGCTTATATTTACAGTATCGCTCCAAAAACCAGTTACCATATTATCTAATCTATAGATGGCTTTGTATCGCCATAGTTGTGCTTGTTCTGGCAATGGAAACATATCTGTATAGTTTGGTTTTATATCTACTTCGCACAATACAAAACCTTTGCCATCGCCTCTATCTACATGAATTTCAAGTGCATCAAAACTACTTTTTGTCCATATAATTTCTGGGTGCCCGCCTTGTACTAAGTGTACTTGTAATATAGGTTTAGCATTTACTGCATCTACTACCTTTTTAGGTTGTGGTATACTTTCTATACTCAAATCATTGCCATCTGCAATGGTGTACTTACGGTGGCTTTTTATTCTATTGGCAATAGCCGTAGCTCTGACAAATATGGCAGGTTCACTAATGTTGGTGTGGTTGCAAAAACTGGTGCTATTGGTATAGTACTTGGTGTGTTGTTTTGGCTATTGCCACTACGCATTTCGTTTTTGTACTCTGTTAGTTTCTTACTATAATCTTTAAACTGATTATTGTAGTCTAAAATGAAGGTAAAGTAAATTGCACTACGTTGCATATCCTGTACATCTGCTGTAGGTATATCATACTTAGTTGCATAATTGGGTAATTTGGCTGCAAAATTTTTTAGCCATAACTCTTTGCCTGCATCGTCTGCTGGCAGAAAATATCCTGTTGACATGTTTTATTTTTTTTAATTTTAATTAATAATTTATTTTACAAATACTGTACAGTTATATATGAAAACGCAAATGCTCGGATAATATTGTCTATTTTATGTTAAAAATTGCAAAGTGTTTAGTTTTTATAGTTTAGGCGATAGCCATTGTTGTTGCAGCGCTACATTATACCTCTATTAGTGTATTTCTATTATTCTGGCAATTGCTTCTACTACTAATGCTACAATACACAATTGTTATGCTTTAGACGCAAACTCTATGGCTAACAATTTTATTGTTGCTGCTTTAGCTTGGGTGGCTGGTAGTAAGAATTAATATTTCTGCTTACCTATTTATTCATAAATTGTAAGTGGTATTTATTCAGGCTGTAGCCTTAGTTGTTAATGCTATATTTTTATACTCTACAGCTATTGCCTAAGCTACCTACCTACTAGGTTTATTATTGCAGCTGTAGCTCGTGCTTTATGAGCTATTGCCTACATTATAGAATGTTTAGCATTAATATTGAATATTTCTGTGGCACAAGAGCATGCTCTATCTTTAAGAAATATTTCTACAGCTCGATTTATGCGTAGATAATTTTTTACAATTAATTCTATTGTATTTTTAATTTTTCGCTTGATAAAAAAGTGTATTTACTTTCTTTCCCTTTATGGAAAGAAAGCAACAAAGAAAGAGTTATATATTTTCCTCTTTACTTACTTTTTTTCTTGATGAAATACTGCTTTTACTTTCTTTGTCTTAATACAAAGAAAGTAACAAAGAAAAATCAAGTTCAAGCTGAGGCACTTTGCCACGCTCTTGGCTTCAGCTCGAAAAATCTTACTTCTTTAAATCATCTTGTTGGTTTTGTTTGTGCTTGTTTATAGTTTGTATTATAACATAAATATCTTGCTGTATCTTTTTTTGCACGATGATTTCAGTCGTTTCAATTTTTCTTCGCCTCGTGCTGACGCTTGAACGTTTTATATGAAAAACTTTTCTTTACGCTCGACGCTTATTTCCTTTACGCTATTTTTCTGATGCCAATTTCATTTTCTTATCAGAATATGATTTTAGTCGTTTCGATTTTTCTTCGCTGCGTGCTGATGCTTGAACGTTTTCTTTATTGTAATTTGATTTTAGATTGTTATAGAATCAATAAATACAAAACTGTTATCATAATTAAATTCCCAAATACAAACTATATATTATTGTATAAAAATAAAAAATGGGTCATCTTGCGATGACCCATTCTCTTTTGATAAATTATTTATTTGAATTATTTACCTTCCATTTTAGCTTTCAGATCAGAAAGTGCTTCAAGATCTCCTAAAGTAGATTTCTCAACTTTATTGTTGTTGTCTTTTAATGCATCTTTTTGTTTTTTGCTTTCTTTCTTTTTATCAGAGTCTACTTTTTTCTTATCTTCTAATTTTTCATCTTCGATAACTCTAGTATGCGAAACAATAATTCTCTTATCATCTCTTTCAAACTCTAATACTTTGAAATTAAGTACTTCATCTACTTCTGCTATTTTACCATCTTCTTTTTTGATATGGCGAGTTGGTGCAAACGCTTCAATACCATAAGGTAATTGAACTATAGCGCCTTTATCTTCTCTTTTAAGCACAGTAGCTTGGTGTACTGATCCAACTGGGAATAATGTTTCGAAAGTATCCCAAGGATCTTCTTCTAATTGTTTGTGTCCTAAAACAATTTTTCTATTTTCAGAATCTATTTCTAAGATGATTACGTCAAATTCGCTTCCAACTGATGTGTATTCATTTGGATGATTGTAACGTTTTGTCCAAGATAAATCACTGATATGAACCATTCCACCTACGATATCATCTAACTCAACAAATACGCCATATGGTGTGATATTTTTAACAATACCTTTGTGTTTTGTACCAACAGCATATTTTGTTGTAATTTTTGTCCATGGATCTTCAGACATTTGTTTTAAACTAACTGACATTTTTCTTTCGTCTTTGTCAATTGTTACCACTAATGCTTCATGCTCATCACCTAACTTGAAGAAATCTCTTGAGTTGATTGGTTGATTGCCCCATGATACTTCAGATACGTGAATTAATCCTTCAACACCTGGTACTATTTCTAAGAAAGCACCGTAATCTTCTATGTTCACGATTTTTCCTTTTACTTTAGCACCTTCAACAATTCCTTCTGGTAAATTATCCCAAGGATGTGCTTGTAATTGTTTTAAGCCTAATGAAATACGTTTTTTGTTTTCATCGTACTCAATAACAACAACTTGAAGTTTTTGATCTAATTGTAATACTTCACTTGGATGGTTGATTCTTCCCCAAGAAATATCAGTAATATATAATAAACCGTCAATTCCACCTAAATCGATGAATGCACCGAAGTCTGTGATGTTTTTGATAGTTCCTTCTAATACTTGACCTTTCTCTAATTTTCCAATGATTTCTAAACGTTGAGATTCGATGTCTGATTCAATTAGAGCTTTGTGAGAAACTACTGCATTTTTAATTGTTTCGTTTACTTTCACAACTTTAAACTCCATGAATTTACCAACATACTGATCGTAATCTGTAATTGGTTTTACATCGATTTGAGAACCAGGCAAGAACGTTTCCATTCCGAATAAATCAACGATTAAACCACCTTTAGTTTTGCTGATTACTTTTCCTGTAACAATCTCATCTGTTTCTTTAGCTTGTTTAATTCTATCCCAAGCATTTACTAATTTTGCTTTTTTTCTAGATAAAATAAGATGACCTTTTTTGTTTTCTTTATTTTCAACGAAAACATCAACTTGATCTCCAACTTTAAGATCTGGCATGTCTTTAAATTCACTTCTTGGAACTAAGCCATCACTTTTAAAACCTACATTAAGTACTACATCTGAATCTGTAATTGTACTCACTGTTGCTTTAATAATTTCGTTGTTTTCAATTTGTCTTAATGTACTATCGTACAATTTTTCAAGCTCTGCAGTTTGTTCTTTGGTGTATTTTTTAGCACCTCTTTTGCTGATGTTCCAGTCAAATTCTTTTACTGGTTTTACAATAATTTCATCTAACTCGATTGCTTCGCTTTCTACGACTTCTTTTTCTCTAATGACCAAATCATCGTCGTTTTCAAGATTTGGATTTTCTACTTCTGTTGTCAAATTCTGACTTTTTAAATGGTTAACAATAAATTATAATCTCCATTTTTTTAGTATACTACTATTAAAATGGACTGCAAAAGTACGATATTTTTTTTTATTACTGAAAAAATAGCTCAGAATTTAATATTAATTTTGGCTGAATAAACTTAATCTATAGAATTACAACATTCTACAAAAAACTATTACATAGAATAAGTAATAATCTATAAAACGCTAATTAACAACATATTAAATGTTTATTTTACTAAACACTGAAATGTTGTAGGTGTTTTCTGAGTTAAGATGATGTTCTTACTTGCAGTATGTTTTGCAACAGCTTCATCATTATAATGTCTAATTGTAAGAATTGATAGATTTTCTTGTGTCTCTATATTAAAATTCTCTTGAAGGAAATGTGCAACCTTTTGAATTTTTTCTTTATTATTTTCTACCACAGCTTCAAAAGAGATAGCACCTTGTTGCATCATATTTAATTTAAGATTCGCTTTGCTGAATGCTCTAAAAACTGATGCTAAAATATCTTCTTGTATAAAAGAAAAATCTTTAGTTGTAAACATCATCAAAGATTGGTTATTTTTCACTATTCTAATTGGTGGTAATTTGCTTTGGTCAGTATTTCCTACAATTGTACCAACACCTTCTGGATGAATGAATGAGCGTACATGCAATGGAATATTTTTATTTTGTAGTGGTTTGATAGTTTTTGGATGAATTACTGTTGCACCATAAAATGTCATTTCAACAGCTTCATTATAAGAAATTTGCTCTAGGAAAACAGCATCATCAAATACTCTTGGGTCGCCATTCATCACGCCTGGTACATCTTTCCAAATTGTTTGATGTTCTGCATTTATCAAATTTGCAAAAATTGCAGCTGTATAATCTGAGCCTTCTCTTCCTAAGGTAGTTGTACAATTTTCTGGTGTACAGCCTAAAAATCCTTGCGTAACAATTACATTATCTTTTAGCATTGGTACTACTTTATCATTTGTTAACTCAGCAGTTTTTATCCAATCTACCACAGCTTCTCTATATGTATCGTCAGTTTTAATAATATCTCTTACATCTAGCCAACTGTTTTTTATGCCTATTTGTTTGATATATGCTGATAGAATTATTGAAGAAAGCATCTCACCTTGTGAAACAATTTGGTCGTACACATAATTGTAAGAATCCATTCTATCTTCTTCTAACTGCCATTCTACTTCGCTGAAAACATTTTGTAGTTGATTGAATACATCGTTTTTATCATCAAATAATTCTTTACAAATTTGAAGATGGTTTTGCTTTACTATATCAAACTTTTCTTTAGCATTTCCTGTCTTATTAAAATAAGCTTCAACAACTTCTTCTAAAGCATTGGTTGTTTTTCCAGTTGCAGAAACTACAATGATTAGATTTTTGCCATCATTCTTCTCAACTATTGACGCTACATTTTTGATTCCTGATGCATCTTTCACTGATGCGCCACCAAATTTAAAGACTCTAAACATAAAATTATATTTTAATAAAGTACACAAAGATAATAAAATAGCTTTTTTTATATCTTTGTTGACAAAAAAATAATCTATGGCATCTAAAGAACGCTTAATTACACTAGACGAATTTATTATCGAAGCACAGAGCATGATAGAAGATGCAACTGGAGAACTTTCTGGACTATTGAGAGATATTGGACTTGCTGCAAAAATCGTAAATAGAGATTTGAAAAAAGCTGGACTAGTTGATAATATTCTTGGTGATGCTGAGAAAACCAATATACAAGGCGAAGAAGTTAAAAAATTAGATGAATTTGCTAATAATATCTTGAAGAAAACACTTTTAAATAGTTGCGAATGTGCAGGAATAGCCTCTGAAGAAGAAGATAGCTTTGTTGCTTTTGACAATAGAAAGAATGCGAAATATGTTGTTCTATTTGACCCATTAGATGGTTCTAGCAACATTGATGTGAATGCAACAGTAGGTACTATTTTTTCAATATACAAACGAAAATCTGAAATTGGCAAAAATTGCACATTAGAAGATTTTTTACAAAAAGGCACTGAGCAAGGGCACGCTGGTTATGTTATTTATGGCTCATCAACTATGCTAGTGTACACAACTGGCAATGGTGTAAATGGTTTTACTTTAGAACCATCAATTGGAGAATTTTGTTTATCGCATCCTGATATTGTAACCAAAGAAAATGCTTTGACTTATTCAGTTAATCAAGCATACTACAATAGTTTTTCTGATGGCGTAAAACAATATATTGATTTTTGTATGTCTAGTGAAGCTAAAAAAGTACACTCACTAAGGTATATTGGCTCAATGGTAGCAGATTTCCATAGAAATTTAATAAAAGGTGGTATTTATTTTTATCCGAATACCAAACAAGATCAAAAAGGAAAATTACGCTTAATGTATGAATGTAATCCATTATCGTTTGTGCAAGAACAAGCAAATGGAAAAGGAAGCAATGGAACAAATAGAATTCTTGAAATACAACCAGAAGATTTGCACCAACGCACACAAGTATTTATTGGTTCTAAGCAAATGGTAGAGGTAATTGAAGCATATATTAAAAATGAAAATAAGTAATATTTTATGGAATTATATTTAATGAATTTAGATGGAAAAGGAAGAGGCGTATTTTGTACTGAAGATTTGAATGAAGGCGATGTCATTGAAATTTGTCCTGTAGTTGTATGTCCTGCAAAGGACACAAAACACTTAGACAAAACAACTTTATATCATTATTACTTTATGTGGGGCGACAATGGAAAAAGTGCTGGCTTAGTTTTAGGCTATGGTGCTATGTACAATCACTCATATGACCCAAATGCTATATATGAAGCATATTATGAAGATGAAATTTTTAAGGTAATTGCAAGAAGGCATATTCCTGCAAATACTGAAATTACAATAAACTACAATTTCTATCCAGATGACCAAAGCAAAGTTTGGTTCGATGTGAATTAATCTATTTTTTGTATCTTAGTTTTTTATACTTATTTTTTATTGAAAAAAGTATCTCTAAATATTATATTTATCTCAATTCTATTATTTGCATGCAATACAAATGCATATAGTATTGATAAGTATATATTCTCTGGAAGTATTCAGGATATAAATAACAAAGAATATTTAATTGCTGCAACACTTGTAGACACTAACAACAATAATAATTTTATCATTACAGATTTGAATGGTATGTTCTCTATCGAATTAGATAGTGGTGAATATATATTTGAAGTATCTTATTTAGGTTATCAAAATCAGTTTTATAAAATAATATTAGACAGAAATATCAATCTAGATATTCTACTAAGCACACAAAATACCTTAGGTGAAGTACTTATTCAATCTAATAGAATAAAGAAAACAGCTGAGATGAATAAATCTGGTATTAATAGTTTGAGTGTGGAACTATTAAAAAATATGCCAGAATTCTTAGGCGAAAAAGATATATTGAAAGCTTTGCAGCTTATGCCTGGTGTGCAAAGTGGCAACGAAGGACAAAGAGGAATTTTTGTACGTGGTGGTAGTCCAGACCAAAATTTAATGCAATATGACAATGCAACCATTTATAATGTTGCACATATGTACAATATTCTATCTACATTTAGCTCTGATGCAATTACAAATGTAGATCTGCACAAATCATATTTACCTGCAAAATTTAGCAATAGATTATCTTCTATCACAGATATCCAACCATCATTTGGTGATTTGAATAAAATAAAATTTAACTTTGGAATTAGTCCATTATTTTCAAATTTCAATTTACAAATTCCAATAAAAAAAGAAAAAGCATCTATCAATATAAATTTGCGTGACTGTCATGTTGGATTATTTTCAGGACCACTTTCAGCAAAGCAATTTGAAAAAAGTAGTGAATTACAAGGTGGAAGCATTGTATATTATTTTTATGACATCAATACTGCAATACAGTATAAAATAAATGAGAAACACACTTTGCGTTGGAGTTTTTTCCATAGTCAAGATTTTTATAAACAAACATCTTTAATAGATAGAATAGAAAATGTAAGCGACCAAAAATATTATTCAGAAGTAAATTATTTAAGATGGTATAATATTACAAATTCAATAGGAATTGAAAGTAAAATAAACGACAAACTAACAGTCTTAAATCAGTTTCATTTTAGTAATTATAAAGTAAAATATACTTATAACTTACATGACAAGTTTTATACTTATAATTATAACTATAACTATTTTTACGACAACAATTCTATATCAAAAATACAAGAGATTTCGTTATTATCTGATTGGAAGCAAAATTTCAACGAAAAGTATAATCTCAATTTTGGATTTAGAACAAACTTTAAATATTTTGATGTAAATAATATTTCTGAAAAAGATTATGATTCTACAAAAACTCTAATATCGCAGTCAAATGGAGTTATTTCAAAATATAAACAGATAGAAAGTTTTTTATATGCTGATTTTCATCATAAAATAAATTCTAAACTAGAATACACTTTTGGATTGCAAGCCACTTTGGTAAGTGTACAATCTAAGAGTTTTTTATATGCATTACCAAAATTTCAATTTATCTACACACCTATTCCAATACTAAGTATTAGAAACTCCATCACATACAATATGCAACCTTTGCATTTATTGGCAAGTTTACAGAACGGCATTCAAAGTGATATTTGGGTACCTGCAATTGCAAAAATACAACCACAAACTGCATGGCAATATTCTGGTGGTCTGCAATTTAATTTTAAAAAACAATACACTATTAGCGTTGATGCCTATTATAGAAAAATGTATCATCAGATAGAATATGCTGGATCTAATAATTTTATCAGCAATACTGAGTCATGGGAAAATCAAGTTGCACTTGATGGTACAGGAAAATCTTATGGTTTAGAGTTTTTTGCAAACAAATATTTAGGTCAATTTACGGCATGGGCAAAATACAATTTGAGTTGGAGCAAAAGACATTTTGATGAGCTAAATGATGGGAAAGAATACTTTTTTAAGTATGATAAAAGACATGATTTTTCTATCAACTTACAATATAAATTAAAGAAACATTTTGATTTTTCAATAAGTTGGGTGTACACATCAGGTATGCGTGCAACTATTCCTATTGCTAAGTATACTACAAACCAAACTATCAACCTATATAAAAATAACAATTCGACTATGTATGGAAACCAAGAACAAGACTACCAATACAGTGAAAGAAATTCTTATGTACTGCCTGCATATCATCATCTAGATATAGGCATGAATTATACTAAAGAAAGAAAAAACTTAAAACATGTATTTAATGTAAGTATTTATAATATCTACAATAGATTAAATATTTTTAGTATCTTCAGAGTAAACAGTTATTCACAAGATCTAGGTTATTATACTAAGTATAAACAACTCACATTATTCCCAATACTACCATCAATATCATATAGAATTTATTTTGAAAAATGAAAAAAATTTACACATATATAATTACATTAACTATAATAATTTTCATTTCATGTGAGAAAGATATTATCCTAAAAATTGACAATGTAGAAATAAAACAAGTGATAAATTGCTATATCAACGAAAACACAAGGATACAAATCTACATCAGCAAATCAAAAGCAATAGATGATAATAGTTCAATTGAATTCATTTCTAATGCAACAGTACAATTATATGAAGATGGCGTTTTTATTGAAAACATGCAATATATACTCGAAAATCCATCAAATAATTTAGGCTTCTACCTTTCAAACTATGAGGCAAAAGCCAATCATACTTATAAAATAATAAGTACAGTAGAAAATATGAAAACTATTGAAGCAACAGAATTTTTGCCTCCAAAGGTTACCATTTCCAATTATAGATTGATTCAATATCCAGACACAATAGATAGGAATAGAAAAGGCATATTAAAGTTTAATATTGAAGATGATGGCAATATAGACAACTTTTATGTAATTGATTTATATGAAAGTATTAAGACTTCTTCAATCGATAGTCTTGGTGATTCAATAAGTCAAATCAATAATTCTGGTTCTTATTTTAAGATAATAGATTTTTCAGAAAACGAGTCATATGATAGAAGATTTATTGACGATAAAAAATTCAATGGTACATCAAAAGAATTTACAATTGAATTTAATGGGAATGTGTTCAACGGTTCAAATATATTGGAACAAAAAATAGTTTTGAGAATTTCAAATGTTGGAAAAGGATATTTCGACTATTTCTATTCTTTGCAAAAAAATAGAGGTGGCGTAAGCAATAACAACAAAGAGCCCATTTCAGCAATTAGTAATATAAATGGTGGTTACGGTCATTTCTCGAGTGATAATTTTAAAACATATAGTATAAAAATACAATAAAAAAAGGTTGCCATAATAGCAACCTTTTTCTTTTACATCAAAATAAAGAATTGATTAATACTCATCTTCATTAAACAAGAAATCATCTTTTGTAGGATAATCTGGCCAAATATCCTCAATAGATTCATACAAATCTTCATCGCCATCAAGTTCTTGTAAATTTTCAATTACTTCCAATGGTGCTCCAATTCTAATAGCATAATCTATTATTTCATCTTTTGTTGCTGGAAATGGTGCTTCTTCTAAATATGATGCCAATTCTAATGTCCAATACATAATCGTTAAGTTTTTAAAATTTTAAATACAAAAAATGTTCCATTTTTTTGAGGATGCAAATATAATTTTTAATTTCTAAATTAAAAATGTTTAACATTATTTTTTATCTTTCAGATTCTGAATTATTTAACATTAAAAATAGCATAGAAAAATATGAAAATAAATCTAGATAAATTAAGTACAAAAGCACCTGAAAACTTAAAAAAAGAAGAAATAAAAGAAAAAACAGCAAAATTACTAGAAGAAATCAATGCTATGCAAGATAAACTAATTGCTTCTAAGTCAAATAGTTTATTGGTCATTTTACAAGGAATGGATGCAAGTGGAAAAGATGGTGTTGTAAAAAAAGTTTTTGGTGGCTTAAATCCATTAGGTTTGAAGGTGCAAACATTTAAAAAACCTACTGAAATAGAAATGGCACACGATTTTCTGTGGAGAATACACCAAGTTGTGCCACAAAAAGGTGAAATTACTATATTTAATCGTTCACACTACGAAGATGTGTTGATACAAAGTGTACATCATTGGATAGATGATGACACCGTAAAATTTAGATATGATGCCATCAATAATTTTGAAAAATTATTAGAACAATCTGGAACAAAAATTATAAAATGCTATTTACATATTTCCGAAGAAGCACAATTGGAAAGACTAACTGAAAGAAAAACAAATCCTGAGAAAATGTGGAAGCACAATGATGGTGATTGGGAAGAAAGAAAATTGTGGAAAGCGTATAGAACAGCTTATGAAAATGCATTTAAATATTGTAGTGAAGCTGCACCATGGAACATAGTTGCTGTAGACCAAAATTGGTACAAAGAATATCAAATTGCTGTTTTGGTAAAAGATGCACTTGAAAAAATGGATTTAAAATATCCTATTTTAAAAACAAATTCATAAAAATATTTCTTATTCAAATGGACAACAATACTCAATTAAAAAATGATGGATTTGTAATTATCGATGTATTATCAGTTGAGGAAATAAATTATTTGAATAGTTTATGCGAAAAATATTTAAAGTCTGGGCAAAGTGATTTTATTGCAGCATCGCATTTTTTGGCACAAGAAGATTCTAATTTTATAAATACTGAATTACATAAAATTTTAAAGGAAAGAATGCAAAACTTATTTCCAGATTTAGAACTTTTAGGTGGAACATTAGCAACAAAAAAAAGCGGAAATGCAACACTAAAAGCACACAATGATTGGGATATTGTAGATGAAAAAAAATATAATTCCTATAATCTTTGGTTGGCTTTGGTGGAAACAAATACAGAAAATGGAACGCTTGGTTTGATACCAAATTCTCATTTATGGCAACATAAACATCGTGGTTTTGGCATCAGTTCAAATTTTTGAATCATTTACCAATAAGTTTGTACAAATTGGTATTGAGCCAAATTTGAAAGCTGGACAAGCAATTTTATACAATCATAAATTAATACATTATTCAAAGCCAAACAAGACAAATAGCCCAAGAAATGTTGCAATAATTGGCATGAAAGATAAAGCAGCACAATTGCAAGTTTCATTTTCTTTAGACAAAGAAAATATCGTCACATATGCCATTACTCAAAATGATTTTTATCCATTTGATGCAGAAAAAGTAAGTAAAAATTGCTCTATCATCAACAATACAAAAGATGTGAATTTATATTCAAATTGGAATGATATTAAATTAGAATATGAAAAAAATATAAATTATATTTATATACATAAAAAAATATCATTATTACAAAAATTAAAAAACAAACTATTCTAATTTTCTTTTACACTAACAATTTTTACTTCTACTCTTTGGTTGATTGGGTCGCCTGGTTTAGAAATTAAGAATTGTTTTCCATAACCTTTGAATGATAATTTCTCAGCAGGAATTCCGTTGCGTATCAAATAATCCATCACAGATTTTGCTCTATCGTTTGATAATTTCATGCAGAATGAATCGTCACATAAACCATTGGTATGTCCACCAATTTCAATTTTTTGAATTTTACCATTTTGTTTTAAAAATGCCACTAATTTATCTAACTCAGGAAACGATTTTGTTTGTAAGAATGATGCATCAGCCATAAAATAAATACTTTTCATAATTGCAATTGCGCCTTCTTCAATTGGAACTTCAAATATTTCATAACGTTGAATTTGTGCATTTACATCAATAGCCTTTTGTTGTATTTTTTGTAATGAATCTATATTTTTTGAAAGCGTAACAACTTCTTTTTCTTGTTGTTTTCTTAGTAGTTCAAGTAGTTGTTTGTCTTTTTCTAATTTAGCTTTTTCTGCTGCAATTTTATCTTTCTCAGCTTGCATTTGAGCAAGTAAATCATCCATCATTTTTTTGTCTTGCTCTAGCTTTTTCTTCTCATCAGATAGTTTTGAGTTTGTTTGTTCCAATTGTTTCTTTTGCTCATCTAATTTATCTTTTTCAGAACTCAAATTATCAATATCTTTTTCTAATACATTTTTATTATCATTCAAATTGCTCAAGGTATTATTCAATTGTTGACTAAGTTTATCTCTTTCATTTGCTAATTCATCAATATCTTTTTCAAGGTTATTTTTGTTACTATTCAAATTATTCAATGTATTATTCAATTGCTGATTGAGTTGTTCTTGCTCTTTCTTAAGTTGTTCTATTTCTTCAATATGTTTGTTTAGTTCTTCTTCGTTTTTATTATTATCAACAACTGCCAAATAGTTTTCATTGGGTTTTATTGTTGGCTCAGTGGTAGTATTTGCTGTTGGTGTATTGTTTGGAATATTTGTAACTGTATTTTCAACTTTATCAGACAATGCCTCTGTTTTATTATTTAATTCATCTATTTTTGTGCAATATTATTTGGCATTGTATTGCTTGCTACTACATTTGGTTGTGTTGTGTTTAATGTACTTTTAGGCTGAACTGTTGCGTTCGATGTTGTAGGATTATAATTATCCATGTTATTCATCTTATCCTGTATTGCTTTTAGCTTATCTTGATATTTTTGTACTTGAGGATTTGGCTGATTTGAAGTATTAATGCTTTGTGTTTCTTTAGGCACATATTTTACATCAGGATTTGTATAATCTGGTTTTATTTCTGATTTTTTAGGTGCTTTTGTATCACTTGTTTGTGCTTGAGTTTGTTGCTGTTTTAACTGTGCAATCTTATCTTGCATTTCATCATGTTGTTGCGCATACACATCACTTTGTTTTTCTTTTAATGGCTGTTTTTCATATGGCTTGTACACATTCGGATTATCTATTTTTGTACTTTGTTCATAATTTGGAGTATTCAAATCATATAATTTTTGCTCCATGTTATTTTTCTTTGGATCGATATTATAAGTTTGGTCTACTGTAGGATTGATATAATCTTTTTTCTCAGTATACTTAGCATACTCAGAATTTGTAGTAGTTGGTTTGTCTTGCAATTTTGATTCGTATTGTTGTTCTTTTAGCTTTGCTAATTTTTCAGCATATGGATCTGTTGCTAATTCTTGCTTTGGTTTTAATGTCTGGTTGTTTGTATTTGATTGCTGACTTGTTGTTGGTTGCTGTTGGTAATTAGTTGTGGTGCTTGTAGTAATTGGTTGTTGGTTGTTTACTGTTGGCTGTGTTGTATTAGTTGTGGTTATTGGTTGCTGATAATTACTTGTTGGCAATTCTAGTTTGTTCGTTTCAATATTATTGTATGTTACTGGCTCATTTGTAGTACTACCTATAGTTTCATATTTTGTTGATGGTTCTGTAGGCAGTGGTTGCTTTTTTAAATTATCAAATACATTTTTCTGTGGGTCATTATTCACTACTTTTGGAATATTTTTAAAAGAATCTACAACATATTTATTAGCTTCTTTTGGTTGTTCCATTACTGCACTAGTTGGCAATGCATTTTTATTTACTAGGCTATCTTTCTTTGGAACTGTTGGTTCAAATGCTGCACTTTTTGGCAATGCATTTTTATTGACTAATGTATCTATCTTAGGTAAATTATTGACTACACTAGTTGTCGGTTTTGGCGCAGTTGGTATTGTATTTTGGTTTATTTTTTGAGCATTTTTCAGGCTATCTAATTTCTTTTGCAAATCATTAGTTGCCGTATTTGTAGCTGTAGTTGTTGGTTGTGTAGGTACATTGCTTGGCTTTGTTGTTGGTGCTACAACTGATGGTTTTATTGTATCTTTTATCGATGTTGTTGTCGTTGGTGGTGGTGTTTTATTTACAACTGGCACTTGTGGTTTTATAGTTATTGCTGTAGGTTCTGGTGCTTTTTTCTGAATACTATTTGCCAAAATTTGTGGATTATTAATTATCACAGGTTCAGGCTGAATTTCTTTAGGTAATTTTATTCTATACAAATCATTTTTCCCAAAATATGATTTTCCACTTGAGAAATATGCATACTCACCATTTGATGTAATTGTATAATAAATATCAATTTCATCCGTATTAATTTTTGTTCCTAAGTTTAATGGCTCACTCCAATTTGTCCATGTGTTATCTAGTCTTTTAGAAACATACATATCATAGCTACCATAACCTTGATGTCCAGCAGAAGAAAAGAACAAAGTTTTTGTATCTGCAGCCAAAAACACACTTGCCTCAGAGCCAACTGTGTTAATTGTCTTTCCTAAATTCTTTGGCTTGCTCCAAGTACCATCAGCATATTTGAAAGATACAAAAATATCCATATCACCAAATCCATCTAATCTTTCCACGCACATCAACAATATATCTTCGTTCAAATTTAGATGATAATGTGCATATTCGTTGTTGTTGTACATATCTTCAACATTCAAAGAAACAGGTTTTTGCCATTTCCCAAACTTATCTTTAGAAGAAACAGAAACACCAGTCATATTATTTTTTTTGTAGCGATTGGCTAAGTATAATCTATTATTGTCTTTACTTACAAATACTACAAAATTATGTTCTTCAGTATTCAATGGTGCGCCAATATTTTCTGCTTTTGTAAATGCACCATTATTGAGTTGATAGGCAAAATAGATATCATCTTTCTGTTCTGAACCAGTATTATCTTCTGCCCATTTTCTTGCAAAATATATCAATTGTTCATCAGGTGAAAGTATTGGCAAATGGTCATAATACTCAGAATTTATATTTGGTCCTAAATTTTCTGGTTGTGCTATGGCACTTTTATAGTACACTTCATTTACTTTTAGTTTTACTGGTTGTGTAGACGAAGAAATACCAATACAATCAATTTGTTGCATTCCACCTACTTTGTCTGTATTTAATACTAATTTTAGTTTTTGTGTTTTGTAAGTTGTTGATGGAATTTTATAAGGAATTAATACTTGTCCATAATTATTTTTAGGTGCTGTATATTTATTTTCATAGACAGTATAAGACTTTCCTTTTTCATCATATAAAATAATTTCTTTTACGGCGCCAGCATTATAACTTTCTCCAATGATAATTTGTTGTACATACTGTGGTTTATCAAATGCAACAGTTACAGATTCTTTTCCAGCTTGCATGCCTGCTGGTGCCCAAGCCAAAGGCGATACTCCAAATACCATAGTATTTGGATAGCCTAAAACTTGAGTTGCTCTAAAGTTTGAAGAATTTTCTGTTAATCCAGTACGCCACTCAGATGTATAATCTAATAACTTACTTGCCCATTGTACTTCTTGAGCAATACAAAAATGAGTAAAACAAATAAATATAAATATTATAAAAAAACGCATCAAATATTATGTTTTTAGTATTTAAAGATACTAAATTGTAACAAAAACTATTCCAACATTTTATGTAAAATAATCTTAAAACAACACATTCTTGATAATATTTGAATTATTTGATTGCTTGAAATTTTTGACTAAAATGTAATATGACATTTATCAGTAGCTAATACAATTGAGTTGGCTATTTTTGTACATGGATAATTTTGAATTAATAAAAAAATATGACATTCCAGTTCCAAGATATACAAGTTATCCTACTGTTCCGTTTTGGCATGAAAAATTGGATGATAATGAAGATTGGAAATCGCAAATAAATAAAGCAATTAATTTAAAAAAGACACAAGATGGAATTAGTTTATACATTCATCTTCCATTTTGCGAACAATTATGTACCTATTGTGGTTGCAACAAGCGCATTACAAAAAACCATGATGTAGAAGAAACTTACATCAATGCATTGCTCAAAGAATGGAAAATGTATAAAAGTATTTTTAAGAATGATATACTGATTAAAGAAATACATTTAGGTGGTGGCACACCAACATTCTTTAGTCCAAAAAATTTAGAATATCTTTTTACACAACTTATAAAAGATATTAAAATAGACGAAATACATGAATTTAGTTTTGAAGGACATCCAAATAATACAACTTACGAGCATTTAGAAACATTATATAATATTGGATTTAAAAGAGTAAGCTTTGGTGTGCAAGATACTGACATTAAAGTGCAACATGCCATCAATAGAATACAACCATTTGAAAAAACGAAACAAGTAACAGAATGGGCAAGGCAACTAAATTATACATCTATCAATTTTGATTTAATTTATGGGTTACCTTTTCAGAACGAAGAAAGTATTACAAAAACAATACAAGAAGTAATTTCATTAAAACCAGATAGAATTGCGTTTTATAGTTATGCGCATGTGCCTTGGACAAAAAAAGCACAAAGAGCTTACAACGAAGATGATTTACCTAAAGGAAAAGAAAAATACAATTTATATCAAATTGGAAAAAAGATATTTTTAGATAATGGCTACGAAGATATTGGTATGGACCATTTTGCATTGAAAAATGATCAATTATTGATTCAAAAGAATGAGTATAAATTGCATCGAAATTTTATGGGTTACACGACCAACAATACGCAAACATTAATAGGATTAGGTGTTTCTGCTATTAGTGATGTATTTTTTGCTTATAGACAAAATTATAAAACAGTAGAAGAATATTATGAGATAATTAAGCAAAATATTCTACCAATTGAAAAAGGAATTAACTTAACTGATGAAGATATTATTCAGAGACAACATATTCTTGATATTGCATGCAATGGTAAAACAACATGGAATGATGATTATAATTTTGCATCAGAAACTCAAAAATATATTCAACAACTAATCGATGACAAACTTATAATTATTAATAATAATTCATTAGAACTAACAAAACTGGGTTGGAGTTTTTTGAGAAATATTTGTTCCATATTTGATAAAAAACTAATTGAAAGTAGAAAAGACAATATGAATGAGAAGCCTAAATTCAGTCAATCTATTTAGAAATATAGTATATTACATAAACAATTTTATGATAAAAGTCATAAAATAAAATGATGACTATCAACGTATAATATAGTATTACAATATAAATTAGCCATCAAGTTTGTCAATCAATGATATACAATACCATAAACTTTGAGAAAATGTCTGTAGAAGAAATTTGTGAATACTTACAACAAAAATATTACAATCATATTTTATCTGGATTTGATATTTTAAAAAAATATATACACACGTGCAATCTTCATGAAAAAGATAACGATGACACGCATGGTATTGTTAGAGTTTTAATCAACAAATTACAGCAAGATTGTAATTTATTAATTACAAACGATACTTATATTTTATTTCCTAAAATAATTGACAATAACGAAAATATTCATCAAAAAACAATAGATGTGTTCAAAAAAATACATCAAAATATTTTACTCAATCTTACTAAATTAAAGATGCTATTCAATAGTTATCAGCAAGAGCCTTATTGGAACACTTATACACAATTAAGTATGGTTGAGATGAAAAATTTAGACGAAAATATCAGAAATTCAATATATTTAAAGGAAAATGTTCTGTGGAGCAAAATAAAAATTATTGAAGATTGATACAAAATAAAAAAGATACAACTGTTTGCTACCATTGTGGCGATCAATGCAACTCAGATGACATTCAATTAGATGAAAAAAATTTCTGTTGCAATGGCTGCAAAATGGTATATCAAATCCTCAACGAAAATAATCTTTGTACTTATTATGATTTAAACGAACATGCAGGAATTTCTATAAAAGATGAAGCTCGTGCAGACAAGTTTGCATATTTGGATAATGAAGATGTACAACAAAAACTCATTCAATTTAAAGACAATACAAATACACATGTTACATTTTATCTACCACAAATGCATTGCAGTTCTTGTTTATATCTTATAGAAAATATACACAAAATAAACAATGGAATAATTAGTTCTAAAATAAATTTTAGCAAAAAAGAAGTATTTATAATTTTCAACCACCAAGAAACTACACTTAGAAAAACAGTTGAAACATTAACAAAACTTGGCTACGAACCACATATAAGTCTACATTCGACAGATAATAATATAAATAAAACATCCAAATCAAAAATATATAAAATTGGAATTGCTGGTTTTTGTTTTGCAAATATTATGATGTTTAGTTTCCCAGAATATTTTTCTAAAACAACATATATTGAGCCAAACCTAAAAAAAATATTTACTTTTTTGTCATTAGGTTTATCATTGCCAGTATTATTTTATTCAGCTTCAGAATTTTATTCATCAGCTTGGAAAAGTATTAAACACAAATACCTAAATATAGATGTTCCAGTTGTATTGGCTGTTATTATCACTTTTATCAGAAGTTTATACGAAGTATTTGTCTTAAATGGAAATGGCTATTTTGATAGCATGACTGGCTTAGTATTTTTTATGTTGATAGGCAGAATAGCACAAGACAAAACACATCAATACTTATCATTTGAAAGAGATTACAAATCATTTTTTCCAATTGCAGTAAATAAATTATTCAACAATGTATTTAAGCCAACATCAGTAGAAAAATTAAAAGAAAATGATATTATTCAAATATATGCAAATGAATTAATTCCTGTTGATGCCATACTAACAAAAGGAAATGCAGAAATTGATTATAGTTTTGTATCAGGAGAAAGCATGCCTGTTGCAAAAAATATTGGAGAAATAGTATATGCTGGTGGCAAACAACTCAATGGCATCATTGAGCTCATGGTAATCAAACCTATGGAACAAAGCTACCTTACCAATCTTTGGAATAAAGACAACTACCATACAAAAGAAAATAAAAATAAATTCATTGATGACTTAAGTAAAAACTTCACCTATTTTGTATTAACATTAGGCTTTGGTACATTATTATTTTGGATATCCAAAGGCGAATACGCAATTGGGTTCAATGCATTAACTACAATTCTTATTGTTGCGTGTCCATGTACATTATTGTTAGCATCTACATTTACTTATGGACATATGCTAAGTATACTTACAAAAAATAAATTTTATATAAGAAATTATAATGTATTAGAAAATTTCAACAATATAAATGAAATAGCATTTGATAAAACAGGCACAATTACTGAAAGCAATGAAATAGAAATAAATTTTATAGGCAACACACTACCAACAGAATACCAAAAATATTTTGCATCATTAGCAGCACAATCAAAACATCCATACAGCAAATCAATTGCAAAATATTGGAAAAACACCAACAAAGTAACTATCAAAAATTTTAAAGAAACAATTGGAAAAGGATTAGAAGCATGGCACAATGAGCATTACCTAAAATTAGGTTCAGCAGCATTCTTTAATTTAGATAAAGGGAAACAACAAGACAGTGAAGTATATTTGGCTATAGACAACCAAGTTGTTGGGTATTTTATTTTTTCTAATGTCTATCGAGCACAGTTTTCAAATGTATTTCATGAATTAAAGAACAATTTTAAACTACATATTTTATCAGGCGATAATTTATCTGAATATAATTTTTTACATCAGACACTTGGAAATGATGTACAACTAAATTTCAATTTAAGACCAGAAGACAAATTAAATAATATTAAAAAAGTACAACAAAGCGAGCAAAACATTATGATGTTTGGTGATGGACTAAACGATGCAGGCGCACTAAAACAAAGCAATGTAGGCATAGCTATCACAGAAAATAGTAATAATTTCACACCAGCTTGCGATGGAATTTTAGAGGCATCACAATAAGATAAAATTCCAACATTCTTTAAGTTTGCTAAATATGGAAAGAAAATCATCAAAACTAGTTTCACATTCTCATTATTATATAATATCGTAGGGCTATCATTTGCGCTAACAGGTAAATTATCACCACTAATTGCCGCAATTCTTATGCCTTTGAGCTCAATTAGTATTATTATTCTTACATTTAGTCTAACAAAATATTACGCTTGGAAGCTTGATTTAGTAAAACATGATAAAAATCATATTTCAGATTGAGTAGCATCAGTAATATCTTAAGAAAAAATAACGAAATTTGTCTTTTCAAATAATTATATGAATGCAATAATAATACTTTTAATATGTAGCCTATTTGTGGCAGTAGGTTTTCTTGTTGCATTCATTTGGAGCGTGAAAGATGGACAATATGAAGATGAGTTTTCTCCAGCAAATAGAATACTATATGATGATCAAGAAATAAATAAAAATACTAGAAAATAAACATTAAATATTTATGGAGTTAGAAAAATTTTATTACGACAACAAAATTGCTAGAGCGTTTGCATTCGCTACCATACTTTGGGCTATTGTTGGCATGTTGGTTGGTGTTATCATTGCATTTCAATTAGCAGAACCAGCATTAAATTTAGGTGTAGCGCAAACCACATTTGGTAGACTTAGACCATTACACACCAATGCAGTTATTTTTGCATTTGTTGGCAATGGTATATTTACCGCTGTATACTACAGCTTCCCAAGATTATTAAAAACAAGAATGTTCAGTGATAAACTAAACTGGATACATTTTTGGGGATGGCAATCTATTATTGTACTGGCAGCAGTTACACTAGTTATGGGTATTACAACATCAAAAGAATATGCAGAATTAGAATGGCCAATTGATATTCTAATCACTATTATTTGGGTAATTTTTGGGATAAACATGCTAGGTACCATCTTTAAAAGAAGAGAAAGACACTTATACGTAGGTATCTGGTTTTTCTTAGCAAGCTGGGTTACTGTAGCTATGTTACATTTAGTAAATTCATTTGCAATACCAGTCACATTCTTAAAAAGTTATTCATGGTACGCAGGTGTACAAGATGCATTAGTACAATGGTGGTATGGTCACAATGCAGTTGCATTCTTCCTTACAACACCATATTTAGGGTTAATGTATTATTTTGTACCAAAAGCAGCTAACCGTCCTGTATATTCTTACAGATTAAGTATTATACATTTCTGGTCATTAATATTCTTATATATTTGGGCTGGTCCACACCATTTATTATATACAGCATTACCAGATTGGGCACAATCATTAGGAACAGTATTTTCTATCATGTTGATATTACCAAGTTGGGGTGGAATGTTGAACGGTTTATTCACTTTGCGTGGCGCGTGGGATAAAGTTAGAGAAGATCCAGTGCTTAAATTTTTCGTAGTTGCATTAACATGTTATGGTATGGCAACGATAGAAGGTCCATTATTATCATTAAAAAATGTAAGTTCATATTCTCACTACACAGACTGGATTGTAGCACACGTACACGTTGGCGCATTAGGATGGAATGGATTTTTAACCTTTGGTATGTTATATTGGTTAATCCCAAAATTATATAGAACAAATCTATATTCTAAAAAATTAGCATCTACGCACTTTTGGATAGGTACACTTGGAATTATACTTTATGCAGTTCCAATGTATTGGTCAGGTTTCAAACAAAGTTTAATGTGGAAAGATTTCACACCAGAAGGACAATTAACATACTCTTTCATGGATTCTTTACAATCTGTAATTCCTTTCTATTTATTAAGAGCAATAGGCGGAACAATTTATTTGTGTGGCGCAATTTTAATGGTATATAACTTATACAAAACAGCAAAAGCTGGTTCATTCGCAGAAGAAACAGAAGCAGAAGGTGCACCACTACCAAAACAATATGTTGCACCATCTAATGCACACTGGCACAGTTGGATAGAAAGAAGACCAATACAAATGCTTATTTTCTCATTAATCGTAGTAGGTATTGGTGGCATTGTTGAAATTGTTCCTACATTCTTAGTTAAATCAAATGTACCAACAATTGCAAGTGTAAAACCATATACACCACTAGAATTACAAGGAAGAGATATTTATATCAGAGAAGGATGTTATACATGCCACTCTCAAATGATTAGACCATTTAGAGATGAAGTAGCAAGATATGGTGATTACTCAAAAGCTGGTGAATTCGTTTATGATCATCCATTCCAATGGGGCTCAAAAAGAACAGGACCTGATTTGGCTAGACAAGGTGGTAAGAACCCAAATTCATGGCATTTCAATCACTTATTAGATCCGCAATCTACTTCACCAGGTTCAGTTATGCCACCGTATCCATGGCTATTCAAAAGAGATTTGAATAACGAATCACTACCTAAGAAAATAAAAGCAATGCAAACACTTGGCGTTCCATACGAAAAAGGTTATGAAAACATTGCAATAAAAGACTTAGAAAAACAAGCTGAAACAATTGCAAAAGATTTAAGTGCAAATAAAATTGAGATAAGTAAAGACAAAGAAATCATTGCTGTTATTGCTTATTTACAAAGATTAGGAACAGATATTAAAGCAGAAAAATAACATCTTATGAAATTTATAAATTATTTAGAAAGTATTTCAGGTGTAGGCATTTTTCCCCTGTTTTCTTTATTAGTTTTCTTTAGCTTTTTTTTAATGTGTGTAATATATGTAATCAGAGCTGATGATAATGTTATGGATGAAATGAAAAATATTCCTTTAGAAGAAAGTAAATAAAATTTAAAAACAATCAATATGTTGAATATTATTAATAACAAGAAAAATATACTACTTACAGTTGCAGTTTTAGCATCATTGGGTAGCTATGCACAAGATATAAATCAATCAAAGCCATTATCTATATCTACTAATACTATGCTATTGATTATTGCATTTGTATTATTAGGTGTAATTTTAATGCTTGCAGCAGTAGTGTCAAAAGCAATCGATCTTTTTAAAGATAAATTGAAAGAAAAGTCTAAAAGTATCACTACTATATTAGTTGTACTACTTACTACTTTTGCTGCGCAAGCACAAGATGCAGGCACAGTTGCAGCTGAAGCAAGTCAAAACTCAAGTGCAATGGGAAATAATGCACTTTCGTTGCTATTAACAACTATCATTATAGTAGAAATAGCTATTATTGCATATCTCATTAAACAAATAAGTTTCTTAACAGGTATTGATGCACTGCAAAAAGAAGCAGTAAGCGAAGGCAAAGCAACTACACTATGGGATAAAATTAATAGTTTCAAACCACTATCACAAGAAAAAGATATTGATTTAGGCCATAGTTTTGATGGCATTAGAGAGTTAGACAATATTGCTCCACCTTGGTTTACTATTGGCTTTGCATTTACTATACTATTTGCAATCGTATATATGTACAGATACCATATTTCAGAATCTGCACCATTGCAAATTCAAGAATATGAAAACTCATTATTACAAGCAAAAGCTGAGAAAGAAGCTTTCGAAAAACTATCGCCACCAAAAACAGTAGATGAAAATAATCTTGTAATGCTAGGTGATGCTGAAATTGCATTAGGAAAAGAACTATTTGTAAAAAATTGTGGTACTTGCCATGCAAACGATGGTGGTGGTGGTGCTGGTCCAAACTTAGCTGATAATTATTGGCTACATGGAGGTAATTTAAAGGATATTTTTGTTACTATTCGTGATGGATACCCAGATAAGGCAATGCCATCTTGGAGTGGTCTTTTAAGTCCTCAGCAAATTGAACAACTTGCATCTTTTGTAAAATCTTTAAAAGGTACATCACCAGCATCTCCGAAAGAAAAACAAGGAGAATTATTTAATGAAACAGATGCTACGTCAGTTGTTGAAACTACAACAGATACTACTGTGACAGCAATTAATTAACATGATAATACAATAAAAACATTCCCACTTTCATATATTTGAGAGTGGGATTTTAATTAATACAAAAATATATCATGGACGAATTACAGAAACCCAAAACATTTAGAGATACAGTATCTACCGTTGATAAAGAAGGACACAGAAAATGGATTTATGCTTTACAGCCAAAAGGTTACTTGTATAAACTTAGAACATATGTAAGTTGGGTTTATTTAGCTATTTTCTTTGCAATTCCATTTATAAAAATTAATGGTGTACCATTTTTACAATTCAATATTTTAGAAAGAAGATTTATATTTTTTGGTAAAATATTTACGCCAGATGATTTCTTCATTTTTGCAGTTGGCATGATTACTTTTATAGTATTTATTGTACTTTTTACAGTTATTTATGGAAGGATATTTTGTGGTTGGGTTTGTCCACAAACTATATTTATGGAAATGGTATTCAGAAAAATTGAATACTGGATTGAAGGTAGCGCAAATGACCAGAAAGTACTTGACAGAAGTGAATGGAATACAAATAAAATTTTAAGAAGAGGAGGAAAACATCTTGCTTTTTTCCTTTTATCATTTATAATAGCAAATACATTTCTAACTTATATTATTGGTGTAGAAAATTTAATAAAATATGCTAGAGAACCGTTTTACGAGCATTTTGGACTTATATTTGGGTTGTTAGCATTTACATTAATTTTCTATGCTATTTATGCATTTGTAAGAGAATTAGCATGTATTGTAATTTGCCCATATGGCAGATTACAGAGTGTATTACTAGACAAAGACACAGTTGTTGTAGCATATGATTATGTAAGAGGCGAACCAAGAGGCAAAATACATAAAGGTGCTGAAAGAACAAATGGAGATTGTATAGATTGTAACCAATGTGTGGCTGTTTGTCCTACTGGAATTGATATAAGAAATGGTACACAAATGGAATGTACCAACTGTACTGCGTGTATAGATGCATGTAATTTTATGATGGATAAAGTTGGCTTACCTCAAGATTTAATTAGATACGCCTCTGAAAATAATATAGCAGAAGGAAAAAAGCTAGAATTTACTGGACGTATGAAAGCATACACAGTGATATTGGCATTATTAATTGGTTTAATGGCTTTCTTATTAATAACTAGAGATAATATTGATGCACATATAACAAGATCTAAAGGACAACTATTCACAGAAGTAGATAATAATAAGTTAGCTAACTTCTATGAAATAAAGTTAATTAATAAAACAAATGAAGACATCGCATTCAATTTAAAACTTGAGAATATTGGTGGTGAGATTAAACTTGTGGGAACTGATAAGATAATTGCCAAAACGTTACAACAAGGAAAAGCAAATTTTATGATTATCTTAGATAAAGAAAAGGTAAAAGAATATAAAACAAACTTAGAAATAGCTTTGTATGATGGCAATAAAAAAATCAGAACGATAAAAACAAATTTTTTAGGTCCATTTAAATAATGAAGAAATGAATTGGGGAAAAGGCATAGCATTAGTATTAATACTTTTTATCTTAGGATTGGCATTTCTAGTGTATAAAACAACAGAAGTAACATCAGAAATGGTAACAGACAATTACTATGAAAAAGAATTAGCCTATGAAGAAGTCATTGAAGGAAAAAGAAATTTACAGAAACTAAGTGAGGAAATACAAGTAAAAATTGATGCCGAAAAGGTAAGTATACAATTCCCAAAAGAATTGATACAAGAAAATATAAAAGGCAACATACTTTTCTATAGACCAAGTGATCCTAAAAAAGACAGAACTACAGCTATTATATTAAAAAATCACATGCAAAGTATGGATATGCAAAACTTTGTAACAGGAAACTATCAAGTTCAAATTACTTTTGAAGTAGATAACAACAAATATTACTTTGAAAAAAACATATATATTCCATAATGTTTTATGCAATTTCATCAGGATTTTTAGTAGGTTTATTAGGCAGCTTTCATTGTATAGGAATGTGTGGACCAATTGCATTAGCACTACCTATACACCAACAAAACACTGTACAAAAAATACTTTCTTTACTAACTTATAATCTTGGCAGAATAATTACCTATAGTTTCTTAGGATTAATTTTTGGATTGATTGGCAAGACATTATTTATTGGAAAATATCAACAAGTATTTTCTATTGTAATTGGTTCAATAATTTTATTATTTCTACTCATTCCATTTATTGGCAAAAAGTTAAATCAAGGCACGATATTATCCAAATACCATAGAATGATATAACAACAGTTGAGTTCTTTATTTAAAAAAGAAAAAAATATACTTAACTTATTTATAATTGGAATATTCAATGGATTATTACCATGTGGTTTAGTGTATATGGCAATTGCTGGTTCATTATCTACTGGAAATATAAACCATGCAATATTGTTTATGCTTTCGTTTGGCTTAGGTACAGTGCCAATTATGTTTAGTGTGGCATTTTTTGGAAATTATATTTCGCAACCTATTAGAAAAAAAATAAATAAAGCTGTACCATTTGTAATTGGATGCATGGCAGTCTTACTTATTTTGCGTGGTATGAATTTGGGCATACCATACATTAGTCCAAAGTTTGAGCAAACTGTAAATGGCACAACTACAACTTGTCCACAAAAGAATAAAAAAACGATTTTTTTAAATAACTACATTGTATTGCATAATTTGGCAATATTTAGAATAATTATAATTAAAAAATTATCTTTGGATATACTTTATCAAAGTATATTATTTCTTTTATGACAATTATATCTAAAATTATATTTCCAGAGTAACATGTCTCCATTTATATTTTTAATCATTTCGTGTGTGGTATGTAATATATATTTACAAATAATAGAGTATGAAGAATATAATATTCATAAAGATGAAGACATAAGTATCTTTTTCTTTATTAAAGCAATGTTCTATGCCAAACTTAGTGAAGATGAAAAAATAGCTTTGGCAAAATACAATCCATATTATGCTTCATTAGATAAAAGACTAAAAAAAGAATTTGAAGAAAGAGTAGCAAAATATAAAATGCATAAAAACTTTTATTATGCAGTAGATTCTACAAGAAATAAAAAAATTGTTGTCTTATTAATTTCTTCTTATGCTGTTCAATTAACTTTTGGTTTAAAAAAATATTTAATGGGATATTTTGATGAAATTCATATTTATAAAGAATCTTTTATGTATCTAGGTTACGATTTATCTGGACTTACCTCAGGTAGAAGAAGAACAATATATTTTAGTGAATCTGCCTTATTAAAAAGTTTAGATGACCCACATGATGGTTTTCATATTGCCTTTCATGAATTTGCACATGCCATACAAATTAGTAACGATTTTCGAAGAGTGTATTTCAATATCAGACATTATATTTCATTGATTGAATACATCAGGAATAATTTTTACTTAATTCAATTAGATGGAACTGATTTCTTTCCATATTATGCTTTCAAAAATGAAGAAGAATTGTATGCTTGTTCTATAGAAAAGTTTTTTGAGCAAGCACAAGAGTTTAATGAGAAATATCCAAGACTATACGAAATTATTACACAGTTACTCAATCAAAATCCGTTAGATACTGAATATCCAATTTATAGAAAACAGTAATAGTTTAGATATTATTAATCGTATAGATTGGCAACTCGAACTAACTTATTGGTATTTAGAATTTTTATTTTCTTACCAGAAAGTTCTATCATATTTTCTTTATTAAACTCAGACAATAATCTGATGGCTGTTTCTGTTGCCGTGCCTACAATATTTGCTATTTCCTCACGTGATAAAGAAACGTTTATATTTTCTTCGTTATCTATACCATAAGTTTCTTTGAGGAACAAAATAGTTTCTGCCATTCTTTCGCGCACTGGTTTTTGGGCCAAATGTGTAATCTTTTCTTCAGCTTTTCTCAATTCATCAGACAATAATTTCATCATCTCAAAGGATAAGTTGGCGTCTTTTTAAGAATTTCTGTAAAAACTTCTCTTGGAATAAAACATACATTACAATCTTCGATTGCAATGGCTGATGCACTATATTTTTCTGAAGAAAGTAATGCTTTGTATCCAATAATATCGCCTGGTTTTACCAAACGTACTATTTGTTCTTTGCCTTCATCACCAACCATAGATATTTTTATCTTTCCACCATTAATGCAAAAAACACCTGATGCATAAGAACCTTCTTTGAATATATATTCGTTCTTTTTGTAAGTAGAACATATTTTATGTTTATTGATTTCAGCCATTTTATCAAACTCAGTTTTGCAAAAAACAGAGTTAAATCTATTAGAGCAATGCTTACAATCAACATGTTCAAATCCTTTATTCATACTATTCAATATTGGTAAATATAATCAATTTTTTAAATATTAAAACCAATTTTTAGGTTGAAAATATTTTAGTGCCGCTGCTTCTTCTGTGCCAACCTCAGGTTGATAGTTATATTTCCATGTTGCATATGGTGGCAAACTCATCAAAATAGATTCTATTCTTCCATTTGTTTTTAAGCCAAAATGTGTGCCTCTATCGTACACCAAATTAAACTCAGCATACAATCCACGTCTTATATACTGCCATTCTTTCTGTACATCAGTATATGTTTTGTCTTTATTATTATTGACTAATGTTGTATAAATTGGGACAAAGCTATTGCCTACATTTTGCATAAACTGAAATAAAAATGCTCTATGTTGTGCATCTTTTGGTCTTAAATGGTCATAAAATATTCCACCAATGCCACGCATTTGTTTTCTATGTTTTATTGTAAAATAATCATCGCAGTATGCTTTGAAACTTGGATAGAATGTAACATCTGATTTATCGCATTCAGTTTTAAGATATTGATGAAAATATTTTATATCACTATCATTTGGGTATGCTGGCGACACGTCAATGCCTCCACCAAACCACTCATCTACAATATTACCATGTTCTTCATCCAACATACAAAAGTATCTTACATTCATGTGTATGATAGGCACATATGGATTTTGTGTATGTATTACGATAGACACACCAGTTGCGTGAAAATAAGTTGCACCTTTTGTTTCTGTATTTAGAAATAATGGCAATGCACCATAAACATGTGAAAAATTCACTCCACCTTTTTCAAAGATATTACCATCAGCAATTACTCGAGTATCTCCGCCGCCACCTTCTTCTCTATCCCATTTATCTGAAATAAATTTTGATTTACCATCTAATTTTTCTAATGCACTGCATATGTTATTCTGTAAATCAATTAAATATAATTTTATTTCATTCAGATGGTTCATATCATTAGTTTCTATCTCTTGCTTTTGCTACTAGTGGTTTTCTATTGTTCATTTTTTTATATACAGTAAGAATGATGTCGCCATCTTCGCCATTTGTATTAAAGAATGAGAAATTATTAAGTATTCTAATATCGTTTATTTTTCTGCTATCTACGCCAGTATCTTTTTTAAGCATATCTAGAAGATATTTTGGTGTAATGCCTTCGTCTTTTCCTTTAGCAAAAAACAAACGCATGTTTTGTTTTGCAGATCTAGAGAAACTTTCCTTTGTTGTTTCTTTAATTTCTTTATATGCTTTAGGATTTAATTCATCTTGAACGAAATGCTTGATTAATGCAGCAATTGTAGTACTTGGATCACCTTCGCCTAATATTTCTTTTGCAAAAGAAAGATATTCTTCAAAGTGTTCTGTTTCTATAATTGTTTCCACATGATCTTTGATTCTGGTGCGTTTTATTTTTACCATTTCATAAGCATCAGGTAATTTTCCTTTATGAATATCTGCTTTGCTGATGCTTTTTATAAATGCTAATTTTCTTCTTTCAGTTGGGTCAATGATAGACATTGCTTTTCCTGTTTTTCCAGCACGCCCAGTACGTCCAATTCTGTGTACATAAGATTCTGGATCTTGTGGTAAGCCATAATTGATTACGTGTGTTAAATCACTTACGTCCATTCCTCTTGCTGCTACATCTGTGGCAACAAGTACACCATATTTATTTTGTTTAAATTGTTTTACGACTTTCTCTCTTAAATTTTGTTGAATATCGCCATGCAAAGAATCCGCAGAATATCCTTTTTCATTTAAGTGATTGCTAATTTCAATTGTTTCTGCTTTTGTATTACAGAAAATTATTCCATAAAAATCTTCTTCTACATCTAAGATTCTTGATAATGCTGCAAATTTATCACGATCTGGTACTTCAAAATAAGATTGTTCAATATTGTTATTTGTAATCTCTTTTTTCTGAATTTGTACCATATCGTAATCACCCATGTATCTTTTTGCTAATTGCAAAATACGTGATGGCATTGTTGCTGAAAACAATAACATTTTTCTGTCTTCATTACACGATTTCAAAATTAGCTCAATATCTTCAATGAAACCCATGTTAAGCATTTCATCTGCTTCATCAAGCACTACATAGTTTAAGTTTTCAAGTTTTAGCTTTTTTCTTTCAATCAAGTCTATTACTCTACCTGGTGTACCTACAACAATACGTGCTCCTTTTTCTAATTCGCTCATTTGTTTTCCAATTGGTGCGCCACCATATACTGTACTTATCCAAATTCTTTTAGTGCCTTTGTATGCTTTAATTTCGTCTGCAACTTGTATAGCTAATTCTCTTGTTGGTGTAAGTACTAATGCTTGTACTGCTTTACTACTTGGGTCAAATCTTTCAATAATTGGCAAACCAAATGCTGCTGTTTTTCCTGTACCTGTTTGTGCTTGACCAACAATATCTTTCTCTCCATTCAGTAAAAGTGGAATTGTTTGTTCTTGAATAGGTGTTGGTTGTTCAAACCCTTTTTTCTCTAAGGCTATCAACACTTCTTCTGATAATCCTAACGCTCTAAATCCGTCCATATATATTTTTAATTAAAGTGCAAAGATACAACATTGATATTTAGTAATGAAGGCATTGTAACAATGTAATAATGTAATAATATAACAATGAAATGAATAAACATTATGCATTATTTGTATAGTTTGTAGTATTTATATGAAAACTTAGTGATTTTTTTACAAAATATTAGACAAAACTACTAATCATTAGAATAATTCTTATTAATTTCGGAATAGTGCAAAACAAAAAGAGAAATATTGAAATATGTATCGTTTCTGATATCCATTTGGGTACACATGCATCGCATGCTAAAGAACTGAATAGGTATTTGAATAGTATTGAACCAAATATTTTGATTATTAATGGAGATTGGTTAGATATTTGGAATTTTAGTTCTGGCTATTTTCCTCAAGAGCATGTAGAAAATATTTTTATGGTCTTGGATTTTGCCAGAAAAGGAACGCCAGTATATTACATAACTGGAAATCATGATGATTCTATGCGCAATTTTACTGGCTATAATTTTGATGTTTTAGAACTGAGAGACGAAATTGTATTGGAAATTGATGGGAAAAAACATTGGATATTTCATGGTGATAAATATGATTTGTCTGTTGGTGGTAGTGCACGCTGGTTGGCAAAATTAGGTGGTAGATATTATGATAATATTTTTAGACTGAACAGATATATTAATAATATTAGAATGAAATATGGGAAAGAGCAAATCTTTATTTCAAAATACATTAAAGACAAAGTGAAAAGTATTGTAAAATCTAAGGTGCAAGATTTTGAAGATGTGGCTATTGAAATTGCTATTGAAGAAAAATATGATTACGTAATTTGTGGCCATATACACAAACCACAAAATAGAATTGTAAGTAACGAAAATGGTAGTATTACTTACTTAAATTCAGGTGATTGGATAGAAAATTTAACCGCATTAGAATACAATAATGGCAAATGGGATATTTTTTATTACAGACATGATTTAGAATTTAAAGATATTGATAGAAAATAATTTGCGATATAAAATCATCAGGCAAAGAATAAATATCCAACGATGATTGCACCAACCAAACCTACAATATCTGCAAATAAACCACAAGCTACTGCATATCTTGTATTTTTTATACCAACACTACCAAAGTACACAGCCAATACATAAAATGTAGTTTCTGTACTTCCTTGAATAATTGATGCTAATTTACCTTGAAAACTATCAACACCATAGGTAGTCATAACATCTACCATAAATGCACGTGCGCCACTTCCACTCAATGTTTTCATTAAGCCAACTGGCAATACTGGAACAAATCTATCATCCAAACCTATGCTTCTTACAACAAATCCAATTCCATCAGTAATGAAAGTAAGACAGCCAGCTGCATTAAACACAGAAATGGCAACCAAAATGGCAATTAAATAAGGTATTATTTGTACTGCTGTAGAAAATCCATCTTTTGCACCATCTATAAATGCTTCGTAGACATTTATTTTCCGTATTGCTCCAGACAAAATAATCAATACAATTATTGAAAAAATGATGATACTACCTATCAATGCTATTTTTTTACTCATTTCCTCAGCTGGATATTGTTTTAACCACATGTATGTGATAGTAATTAATGCTATAAATCCGCCTACAAAAAACAAGAATGGCAATTTGAATAAATTTATTTTTTGATATAATGCCACAGCTATCATACCTGATAAGAATGAAATAAATGTGCCTATCAAAGTTGGTAAAAAGATATCTGCTGCGTTGAAGCCTACTAAACCTTGTTCTAAAGCCATAGTTTGCCTAATTGCCATCACTGATGTTGGTATTAAAGTAATGCCTGCTGTATTTAGTACTAAAAACATTATCATTGCATTGCTTGCTGTATCTTTTTGTTGATTAAGTTCTTGCAAATCTTTCATGGCTTTTAGTCCTAGTGGTGTTGCAGCATTATCTAAGCCAAGCATATTTGCAGAAAAATTCATCATCATATTTCCATAGGCTGAATGCTCTTTGGGTACACTTGGAAATAGCATACTAAAAAATGGAGACAACAATCTAGAGAATGTAATAATCAATCCACTTCTTTCTGCAATTTTCATAATACCAAGCCAAAAAGACATTAATGCTGTTAGACCTAATGCTATTTCAAATCCAGTTTTTGTACTATCAAACATTTTTGTAGTAAGTGTAGAAAATATTTCTGCATCACCTAATAATAGTTTGATAATTGCTACTATAAATCCTACAACAAAGAATGCAATCCAAATATAATTCAACACCATCTTTACTTATTATTTATTAACACTAAAGTACTTATTTTTTTGATATATTGGCTAATATGAAAAATACTTATCTTTGACGCTGGATGTATAAATTTATTACAATAGAAGGTAATATTGGTGCTGGCAAAACCACATTGGCAAGTTTGCTTTCTGAAGAGTTTGGTGGTCAATTAATTTTAGAATCTTTCAATGATAATCCATATTTGAGTAAGTTTTATAATAATCCTGAAAAATATGCATTACAACTTGAGATGTCTTTTTTAATAGAAAGATATCAGCAATTGACTAAAATATTTTCTGAGCCAAATATCTTTTCTCAGTTTGTAATCACAGATTATATGATAAAAAAATGTTTGTTGTTTGCAAAAGTTAATCTAACTAAAGAAGAATTTAAACTTTATAATAATTTTTTTAATCTAATATATAAAAAACTACCTAAGCCAGAAATTATTTTTTATTTGCATTGCGATACTGAATCATTAATAAGAAATATAAAAAAGCGTGGTAGAGAATATGAGCAAACAATCTCTAAAGTATATTTGAATAAAATAGAACGTATGTATTTTGAATACTTTAGACAAAATCCTGAAAATAAATTTGTAATTGTAGATATAAATGGTGTAGATTGGATTAGCAATGTATTTGCCTATGAACAATTGAAATCTTTATTTTATAAAGAATATAAAATAGGCATGAACTTTGTAAAACTACACAACGAAAATATTTTGGAGTTGCCTCTTGATTAGAAACTAAAAAAATTAGTTCTTTATTTGTCTTTCATAGTAATTCTAATTCCTACTATATAAGTAATACAAGCAGAAACCAACAAAGCTACAAAACCACCAAATTGTGTATCTGTAAGTGGTGCATCTAATTTGAACATAATTGCAGAAATAACTACTGTTGGCACAATCCATGTGATTAATGGTAAAATATATTTCAATTTCATAGTATAGAATTTAATTAATAAATATAAGAATAATTTACTTAGTCTTCTTCTTCATCTAAGAATTCATTAAGTAAGCGTTCTTCTTCTACAATGTATTCTGAAATTAGACTTAAGATTTCTTTTTGCACATCATCAGTTGGTGTAGCATCTAACCATTTTATTTCTTTTATATCTAATAGAAATTGCTCTGGATTTTCATAATAATCATCAGATGGTTCGTATCTAACTAAAACTTTGGGTTCAGATAGTTTTATTACTGCGTATTCTTCTTGGCTTACTGTATTATTTTCTGCCCAATATAAGTCTTTAAATTTATTACTCATCATATATATTTATTTTTATTAATAAAAAACTGGTATTGAATAATATGTGTAGACTGGAATTCCATATTGTTTTGCAGGAATCCATCGTGGCATATCATTAAATATTTTTATGGTAAATGGTACACAAGCATCACAATCGCTATATACAATTTGTGGTGCTAAAACATCTCCTCTATCTGAAATTATAAACTTCACAATATTCAGCCCACTTACTTGTACTGAATCATTTTTGCTTGGCTTGTTTCTTTCTAAGTAATCAATTAATTGATACATACCACCTTCGTATTCTGCTTTTTGTTCCACATCATCAAATACTGGCATAGTATCATTTGGCAATACGTATTCATTCAATGTTTTTTCTTGCAATGTATTGTACCAAAGTGTAGTTAAAGAATCTACGATAATTTTCTCTTTTTTTAGTCTTGTACTTTTACTTACAGAAAGATTGAATAGTGGATCATTAAATTGAGCATATGTTTGCAAAACAAATATTTGTAAGAAGAATAGTATTATATATTTTTTCATATTGTATTTTTATGCATTAGGCTCATATAAAAATATGAGCCTAATTTTTTGTATTTTAATTCTTTCTATTCTTCTAAAATATTACTCCATTAAAGTAACATTACCTTTAATTTCTTGTTTTTCGCCATTTAAGTAACTTACTTTTATGTAATATCCATATGCTTCCACTTGTTGTTTTTTGCCTTTATAAGTTCCGTCCCAACCTAAAGTTTTATTATCTGGAACGATATTACCTGTTTCAAATAATTTATTTCCCCATCTATCATAAATAACAAGTAAGTCAATTCTTACATTTTTAGCATTTCCTCTTACATAGAAAATATCATTCATGCCATCGCCATTTGGTGTAAATGCATTAGGCACCCAAATCTCATTTTTGCAATTTATACCTACATTAATAGAATCTGTGTTTGAACAGCCATTTCCATCAGTTACTTTAACAAAATAAACGCCATCTTCTTCTATAGTAATGCTATTGCTTGTTTCTAGTGTACTCCATACAACTGATGCATATTCTGTTTCGCCAATACTTAATATGATTGGCTCTGTACATAAAGCAGTATCCTTACCTAAACTTACAGTTGGTAATTGATTTTGTGTAATTGTAACGTTACTTTGTTCTTGACCACATTGATTACTTACAGTTGCTGTGTATGTTCCTGCTTCTGTTACTGTAATACTTGTACCAGTTTGACCTGTACTCCATGTTGCGCTTTCGCCAGTACTTGTTGTTAATACTCTAGAAAATACACCACAATATGTTGTATCATCTCCAAGTGTAAATGCAGATGGTGCATCTAATACATCTATAAATCTGCTATCAGTTGCTGTACAACCATCTAAAGTAACAACTACGCTATATGTACCTTCTGTTGACACATCTATTGTTGCTGTTTCAGCTTCTGTATTCCATTCATAAGTTGCATCTGGATATGTTGCATCTAATGTTATGCTTGCACCATTACATATTGTTGTATCTGCTCTTAAATCTACAGTTGGAACTGTTTTTTGAGAAATTGTAACTCTACTTTGTTGCTCTCCACATTGGTTACTTACAGTTGCTGAATATGTTCCTGCTTCTGTTATTGTAATACTTGTACCTGTTTCAGTTGTACTCCATGTTGCACTTTCGCCAGTACTTATTGTTAATACTCTAGAAAATGCACCACAATAAGCTGTATCATTCCCTAAATTGAATGCAGATGGCGCATCTAAAACATCTATAAACTTACTATCAGTAGCTGTGCAACCATCTAAAGTAACAACTACACTATATGTACCTTCTGTTGATACGTTTATTGTTGCTGTTTCCGCACCAGTATTCCACTCATATGTTGCTCCAGAGTTTGTTGCATCTAATGTTATAGTTGCACCATTACATATTGTTGTATCTGCTCTTAAATCTACAGTTGGAACAATTTTTTGTGTAATAATTATTGTATCACTTACAGTACCACAAGTATTGGTAACTGATGCTATGTATGTACCAATTTGTGTTGCTGAAATTGTTGATACATCTGTACCTACATTATTTCCATTTAATGTCCAAGTTGCATTTTGTCCTGCATTTAATACTTTGCTAAATGTACCACACACAGAAGTATCATTACCTAGGTTTGGTTTTGTAGGTAAGTTATTTGATGTTATCACAAGTGTATCACTTACAGTACCACATGTGTTAGTTACTGTTGCAATGTATGTACCTACTTGTGTTGCTGTGAATGTTGGTACATTAGTACCTACATTTGAACCATTTCTTGTCCAGTTTGCAGCTTGTCCTGCACTTAAAACTTTGCTAAATGTACCACACACTGAAGTATCTAATCCTAAGTTTGGTTTTGTAGGTGCTTTTGTAATGATTACTTTAACCTGTATAGTTTTTGTACATCCTTTGTCTGTCGCAGTAATATCATATGTAACACTATCTAAAGTTGCATTTCCAGATAACGTTAATGTTTGATTGATTAAATCTCCACTTCCTGCTGCTTCTCCACTTGTGTTTGTTCCATTTGCAGTTGTCCATGTAAAAGTTGCATTTGGATCTGTACTTGTAATTGAAATATCTGTTTGCTCTCCAGAGCAAATGTTAATTCTAGAATTAGAGTTTGTACTCACATCAACACATGAATAATAGAAGTTCACATTATTTGAAATTACTTGTCCAGTTGTTGTTGTTGGTTTTACTACTGCTTTTATATATGTAGTATCATTACACACTGATGCTGGAATTTTATAGGTAAATTTATAAGTTTGTATTAAAGAATCTGCTACAACACCATTACATCTATTTGATGCGTTATTTTGTATACCACCGTTGGCAACTGATGCTGTATCTGAACCATTTTTTTGACGTATTACATAATTTCCATCACCATCATTTTCATTAGCTGGCGTATATACAAGTAGTCCACATCTATCATATATTAATGTATCTGAACAACCTCTATTTACAATTCTTGTTAGTCTATATTTTTCTGATGCTGTTGCATTTGCATTACACGAGTTTGCAACTGCATTATTAACGAAAGCGCCACTAGATCTAAAACAACTATTCTGAATAATATAAACAGGAACACCTAGTTGACAAAATGAACTAAAGTTGTAAGGAAAAGATGTTCCATTACCTGTTAGAACAACAACAATTGCGCCACCTGGAATTGAATCATTTGCTCCAGCAAATATTAAATTTGATGGGTTACAAAACCCTGTTCTCAAACTGTCTAAATACGTTTGTCTGAATGTTGTAGCAAAAGAGCAAGAACCTAAGTTTATATCTCCGTTTCCTGTTCCTGAACTATTTGGTAAATCTACACCTAGATTAGATACTCTAAATCCATTGCCAGATGAAATAATCATATATTCATGGTCTTGTTCTCTCAATGGTGGTTCATTACATGCATCTATAAAAATGCCTAATATAGTTGGACAACTATTTGCCAAAAAATTTGTTGAAGAACTGTTATTAATATTTATAACGCCTATACTATCTCCTTGATTAGAATAAGGATTAAATGTGCTATCTGAATTTTTATAAAAAACAATCTGAGAATTATTTGGAATTGCTGTCGTATTTACATTAAAACTAACAGAATCATTTCCTGTAGAGCAAATTGTTTGAGTAGCTGGGCTAAGTGTAATTGTTGAATTTGCAAAAAGAAATAAAATACCAAAAATTAAAATAATAGGAAGTGTAATTTTTCTCATAAAACAGAATATATATATTTATTGCATAAAGATACAATAGATTTTTACAAAAAAACCATGTTAGTTTGAATTTTATTTGTATGTTTTATGCATATAATTACAAAAATGTTTATAAGTATTTATAAAATCTACGTTTAAAATCTATGCAAAATACCTTTTTAAGATTGGATGAAGAAAAATTATCAAAAAGATAATACTACTACCTATATAAAACGGCACGCTTAGTTCCTTGTTTTCGTTAAAAAATATTGCTGCAAGTATAATTCCATATACTGGTTCTAAATTATTTATAAGATTAGTTGCAAATGCTGAACTATTTTTTAGTGCAATTAGATATAAAATATAGGGCAAAATGGTACACAATACTACAAGAACAATTAAATAGACGATATCTATTGTGGTAGGAAAAACAAAACTTTCTGGAAAATAATAAATATACAAAGGCAATAAAATAGATAAAAACAATGCTCCAACTGTCAGTTGCAACCAAATTGTAGCTAATGCTGGTACGTGCTGTGTATATTTTTTGTTGTATGATGTAAAAAGCGCTGCTAATAATCCGCAATTAATCCAAAAATCCAACCTAGTACATAACCTGCTGGAATTGCTTTATTAATAAGAAAAATTCCTGGTATAATCATCAAACCTAAAGAAACTTCTAATTTATTAAATTTAGTTTTACTTATAATTGGCTCTAAGAATGATGTAAATAAAGATGTAGTTGCTAAAGCACATAGCGCAACTGATACATTAGCAAATTTTATTGAACCATAAAAAAATACCCAATGCAATGCTACTAAAACACCTATAAATCCTACTTGAGCTATATTTTTTCTACGAACTTGTTTTAAATCTCTATATAATTTTGGTACAAACAATAAAATAATTGCTACCATACTCATTCTATACCAAACCAACATAAATTCTCTTAACTCAATTAATCTACCTAAGATTGCAGTAATGCCCCAAAGCAAAACAGCAATGTGCATATATAAAGTAGATTTTGTTTTTATGTTCAAGTGGAAAAAATATTTTAAAAATTTGGCAAAAATAGTTTAATTTTCAGAAAAAATATCATGGAAAAAAGATATCAAACACTTAAAGAATTTTATCCATATTACCTTACTGAGCATTCTGATGCTACTTGTAGAGTGTTGCATTATATTGGCACCAGTTTAGTAATTGGCATGCTAATATTTGCCATTGTAAGTCCAGCTTGGTGGAAATTTGCATTATTACCAATACTTGGCTACGGATTTGCTTGGCTTGGACATTTTAAGTTTGAGAAAAATAAACCTGCAACCTTTCAATATCCACTTTACAGTTTATCGTCAGATTTTATTATGCTATATCATTTTCTTACAGGACAAATCGATGTTAAATTAATAGAAGCGAAACAAATTATTGCTCAACAAAAATAAATTTCATGAACGTATTATTATTATCAAATGGAAAACTAATTACAGTATTTGTTGTTGTTTTCATAATACTCATTGGATTGATAACTTTTTTATTTTCCATTGATAGAAAACTTACCAAAATAGAAAAAGAAATAAAATGAATATAGGTAACAAATTCTACCAAAATATTGAATATTTTGTAGATGAAGCTGCGAAGTTCACTAAGTTTGATAGTGGACTGATTCAACAAATTAAAGCATGTAATGCCATCTATAAAATACATTTTCCTGTCAAAATAAAAGGCAAGATACAGGTAATTGAAGCATATAGAGTACAACATAGTCAGCATCAATTGCCAACCAAAGGTGGAATTAGGTATAGTGAAATGGTAGACCAAGATGAGGTAATGGCACTTGCTGCACTCATGACTTACAAATGTGCCGTTGTAAATGTACCATTTGGTGGCGCCAAAGGTGGCATAAAAATTAATCCAAAAAACTATACAGAAGAAGAATTAGAAAAAATTACTCGAAGATATACCTTTGAATTAATCAAAAAAGGATTTATTGGACCAGCATTAGATGTACCAGCACCAGACTATGGCACGAGTGAAAGAGAAATGAGTTGGATTGTAGATACCTATATGCAATTTAATTCAAATCAAATTGATGCTTTAGGTTGTGTAACTGGAAAGCCAATTTCTCATGGTGGCGTACATGGAAGATCAGAAGCAACAGGAAGAGGAATTTTTTATGGCTTACAACAAGTATGTTCGTTCGCTGATGATATGAAAAAAATTGGGTTAGGTACAGGCATAGAAGGAAAAACTATTATAGTTCAAGGGTTTGGGAATGTTGGCTATCATGCTGCAAAAGTATTATATGAAAATGGCGCTATCATTACTGGAATTGCAGAGTATGAAGGTGCATTATACAATCCAAAAGGAATAGACATCAATGATTTAAAACAATATCAATTAGCTAACAAAACCATAAGAAACTATCCAAAAGCAAAATTCATCAAAAATAATAGTGCTATTTTAGAATTAGAATGTGACATTCTAGTTCCAGATGCATTAGAAAATCAAATTACAATAGAAAATGCATCTAAAATAAAAGCAAAGATAATTGCAGAAGGCGCAAATGGTCCAATTACACCAAATGCTGAAAAAATATTAAATCAAAATAAAGTATTGATAATTCCTGATATGTACTTGAATGCTGGTGGTGTTACTGTATCATATTTTGAGTGGGTAAAAAACTTATCGAGATTAGATTTTGGTAGATTAGATAACAGATTCCAACAAGCATCATTCAATCAAATTATAGATTTAATTGAAAAAAATACAGGAAAGAAGATCAGCCATGCTGAAAGAGAAAAACTACATGGTGCAAATGAATTGGACTTAGTAAGATCAGGATTAGAAGACACCATGATAAGTTCATATAATGCTTTAAGAGAAATTAAACAATCAAATAAAAAGATTCCTACACTTAGAATGGCTGCATACGTTTCTGCGCTAGATAAAATAGGAAAAAAATATATGGAGATGGGCGTATTTCCATAGTTAATTTTATTGCTCATCTTTTCATTTAAACTAAACTTAAGGTAACTACTGTAGCAAAATGGCTACATATAGTTATATTTATACTAAAATAAATAGATATGATGATACAGAAACCAATAGACAAATGGGTTGTAGAGCCAGTAAGTAAATTTATGAGTAATTCTATTGCAAGTGGATTAGTATTATTTTTAGCAGCAATAGTCGCAATAGTCATATCAAACACATCATTAGCACATGCATTTCACAGTATTTTTGAGCACCATTTCGTCATTGCTTATGATAGTTTCAAATTAGATTACAACCTACATCATTGGATAAATGATGGCTTGATGTCAATCTTCTTTTTTGTGGTTGGCTTAGAACTAAAACGTGAAATGATTGCAGGTGAATTGTCAAAACCAAAACAAGCTATGCTTCCAATATTTGCAGCAATTGGCGGAATGATTGTTCCAGGTGCAATATATTATTTTATCAATTCACATTCTACCACAGAAAGTGCAAATGGTTGGGGAATTCCAATGGCAACAGATATTGCATTTGCATTAGGTGTTTTATATCTTTTGGGTGATAAAGTTCCAAATTCTATTAAAGTATTTCTTACAGCATTAGCCATTATTGATGATTTAGGTGCAGTATTAGTTATCGCATTTTTCTATACGTCAGATATCTCTTTAATAAACTTATTAGTAGGTGGAATTTTTCTTGGTATAATGTACTTGGGCAATAGAATAGGCATCAGAAACACATTATTTTATGGTATTCTAGGCATTGGTGGTGTTTGGTTAGCATTTCTCACATCGGGTGTACATTCAACAATAGCTGCTGTTTTGGTTGCCTTCGTTATTCCAGTTGATGTAAAAATAAAAGAAAAAGAATACATCAATAAGATGAAAGAACTTATTAATGATTTTGACAATTGCACACCAAGTACCGTAACAACTATAACAGATGACCAACAAAAAGTATTAATGGAAATTGAAAAATATACAAATGCTGCAATTACACCATTACAAAGAATTGAGCATCTATTGCACCCAACTGTTGCGTTTGTAATTATGCCAATTTTTGCATTAGCAAATGCTGGCGTTACATTTTCTGGTGAGTTAAGTGCTACATTACATTCTCCAGTTACCATTGGCGTATTTTTAGGATTATTAATTGGAAAATGTGTTGGCGTATTTGGTACAATATTTATTCTTACAAAATTAAAGATAGTTTCTGTTCCAACCAATGCAACATATACACAAATGCTTGGCGTTTCATTCTTAGCAGGTATTGGCTTTACAATGTCATTATTTGTAACTACTTTAGCATTCAAAGAAATGCACTATCAAGTAGAATCAAAAATAGGCATCTTAACAGCATCAACAATTGCTGGAATTATAGGCTATACTATTCTTAGATTTAGTTCTAAAAAAACAGCATAGAATATTATTTTATATTAAAAAACAGATAATTATAAATTATTCTCACAAATATCAAATCGAATTTAACTAATTTGCATTAAAAAATAACTGTATGTCAAAACTCAATATCAATATAATTAAAAACACAGAAAGTAAAATAAAAGATATAGATTTTAATGATATCAAATTTGGAAGAACTTTCTCAGACCATATGTTTATTGCCGAATATTATGATGGCAAATGGCAAACTGCAACCATAAAACCTTATGGAAATATAGAAATCAGTCCTGCGTGCAATGTCTTTCATTATGGACAAGCAATTTTTGAAGGCATGAAAGCATTTTACAAAGCTGATAACTCAGGCATTGTATTATTTAGACCAGAAAAAAATGTAGAAAGACTAAACTATTCTGCAAGTCGTATGTCTATGCCAGAAGTGCCGAAAGAACTATTTTTAGAAGCATTAGAACAATTAATTAATTTAGACAAAGCATTTGTACCAAACGTACCAAACTCTGCATTATACATAAGACCATTCTTAATTGGAACAGAACCTTTTATTGGTGTAAAAACATCAGATAGATATTTGTTTATTATTTTAACTGGACCAGTTGGTGCATATTATGGCGAAGCAATCTCTGTATATGTACATGAAAAATACATAAGAGCAGCAAAAGGTGGATATGGTGATGCAAAAGCAGCAGGCAACTACGCAGGTTCATTATATCCAGTAGAATTGGCAAGAAAAGAAGGTTATAAAGATGTATTATGGTTAGATGGTGAGCATAAAAAATATGTTCAAGAAGTAGGAACTATGAATATATTCTTTGTAATTGGCAATAAGATAATTACACCAATGCTTGATGGTTCTATACTTTCTGGCGTAACTCGAGATAGTATTATTACACTTGCTAAAGAAAATGGCTATGAAGTAGAAGAAAAATTAGTAGATATTCAAGAAATAATTGATGCACATAATGATGGTACCTTAAAAGAAATTTTTGGTACAGGCACAGCAGTGGTTGTAAACGAAGTTAATAGAATAGGATATCAAGGCAAAGATTATCTTTTAGATGGAAATACATTTGTAATTTCTAAAAAACTAAAACAACAATTAGTAGATATCCAAAAAGGAATAAGTGCTGATAAATTTAATTGGGTAAAAGAAGTCTAAAATCCAACCATTATGCTGCTTGATAAAATACAAACATCAATCGATACCATACAATTTGATGAAGTCATTAGTTTTATTGACCAACATTATGATTTTACGCCAACAAAATTCATTAATGGAAAAAATATAAATGAAATCAATCAGAACAATGGTTCATGCAAGATTTTCTATTTTGCAAAAATACATAATCTAAGCAATGAACAAACATTACAACTATTTGGAGATTATTATAGAAAAGATGTATTAGAACATCCTGAAAAAGAAGACCACCAAAACATTAGAAATTTCATACAATTTGGCTGGAATGGCATTTCTTTTGATGGTGTTGCACTATCCAAAAGATAAAAAAGTAATTTATTTTCTATTTTTTTCAAAAAAATTTATGGAAAATCAAAGTTTTTACGTCTTTATTAGGCAAAAACACAATTATATATGTTAGTAAAAACTTTTGGAAGTGCTGTTTTCGGTGTAGATGCTACCACTATTACTGTTGAAGTAAATGTTTGTTCGGGAAAAGATTATTATTTAGTAGGCTTACCAGATTCTGCTGTAAAAGAAAGCCTTTCAAGAATTGAAAGTGCTTTAAGATACAACAAATACAATATGCCAAGAATAAAGATTATTATTAATCTTTCTCCTGCAAATATCAGAAAGGAAGGCTCTGCATACGATTTGCCAATTGCTATTGGTATTCTAGCTGCTTCAGAACAGATTTCTAACGAAAAACTCTCACAGTACATCATTATGGGCGAACTTTCTCTTGATGGGAAAGTTCAGCCCATAAAAGGTGCGCTGCCAATTGCAATTCAAGCAAAAAATGAAGGATTTAAAGGCATTATTCTACCAAAACAAAACGCACGCGAAGCTGCTATCGTTAGCAACCTAGAAGTATATGGTGTAGAAACACTAAGTGAAGTTGTAGAATTTATTGAAAATAAAATTACAATAGAACCAACAGTAGTTCAAACAAGGGATGATTTTTTTGCAAATCTTAATTCAATAGAATTTGATTTCTCAGATGTAAAAGGACAAGAAAATATAAAACGTGCTTTAGAAATTGCAGCTGCAGGCGGACATAATGTTATTCTGATTGGTCCACCAGGCGCAGGAAAAACTATGCTTGCAAAAAGATTGCCTACTATCCTACCACCACTTTCATTGCACGAAGCATTAGAAACAACAAAAATACATTCGGTTGCTGGCAGATTAAAAGCAAATTCAACATTATTATACGAAAGGCCATTTCGTTCGCCACACCACACTGTATCTGATGTTGCACTTGTTGGAGGTGGTGTAAATCCTCAACCTGGAGAAATTTCATTAGCACATAATGGTGTTTTATTTTTAGATGAATTACCAGAATTTAAACGCACAGTTTTGGAAGTAATGCGACAACCTATGGAAGAACGAAAAGTAAATATTTCAAGAGCAAAATTCAGCATAGATTATCCAGCAAACTTTATGCTTGTAGCAAGTATGAATCCATGTCCGTGTGGTTATTACAATCATCCTGAAAAAGAATGCAGTTGTGCGCCAGGTGTGGTTCACAAATATTTGAATAAAATATCTGGTCCACTTTTAGATAGAATTGATTTGCATGTAGAAGTAACACCTGTAAATATTAATGAACTCACATCTATCAAAAAAGGCGAAAATAGTCAGGAAATTAGAAAACGTGTAATTGAAGCAAGAATAATACAAGCAAATAGATATGCTGGAACCAATGTGCATTGCAATGCACAGATGAGCACTAAGCAAACTAGAACCTTGTGTGCAATAAACCAACATGCACAACAGATATTAAATTTAGCTATGAATAAATTGGGTTTATCAGCAAGAGCATATGAGCGAATTTTGAGAGTAGCACGTACCATTGCAGACTTAGCAAAATCAGAAAATATAGAAGTAGAGCACATTGCCGAAGCGATACATTTCAGAAGTTTAGATAGAGAAAACTGGGCAGCATAAAATATTATTTTTTTATTTTGACAGAGCAGGTGACGCTACGCTATAACACCTGCCAATGTGCGAGTTTTTATTCTTTTATATTTTTAAACAAAAAAACTAACTTTCATAAGCCTTGATTTTATTATTCTTTTTCAGTCTTTATTAGTCTAATATTCTAATGGTTCTTGGTCTGTACTTCTTACTCGTAAAATTCGGATTTTAGATTTGTAAATTCTAAATACTATTCTATATCTATATAATTCAAAATATCTATAGCTTCCATTATTATCATTCTTATATTTATCTAGTCCAAACCTTTCTGGATTTATATCTAATTTTTCTGTTGCTTCTATTATTTCATTTATTACTTTCTTTGCGTTTTGTGCTGATTCCTTTTCTATGTATTTGTATATTTTCTTTACTTCTTTTCTTGCAGTAGCATTCCAAAGTACCTCGTATTGCTGTTCTACCATTGCCTTATTTCTTCTTTAAATTCCGCATGTGTTACATAATTTCCTTCTTCGTATTCTTTTTCCGATGCTTCTATTTCTTTGTTGTATTGTTCAATACTAATTCGTATTGGTTCTGATTTTAAATGTATAAAAGATTTTATTACACTTAATAAAGTTTTCTTTTCTTCTTTGCCTAATAATGGTAAATAATCTATTATTTGTTTATCTATTATTTGTGCCATGTTGTTGTATTTTATATCCAAATTTAATGTTTTTATTGCTTAATGGTTGTTAATTTTTATTTATCCTGTAAGCAACAAATTTCTCTAATTCTCATTCATCTAATTTAATATTTATTTTTATACAAAAAACCAAACACTTTTAGCATAAACACTGTAAAGCTTGCTGTGTATCATATAAAAGCTAAAACACCAGTATTTACATTAAATTTTTGATTTCGAGACCTAAATTTTTACGTCTCAATACCTAAAAGTTTAAGTTACTAACCTAAATCTTTGATCTTTTAACCTAAAAATCTACGGTTTTTAAGATAAAACAGCCATTATACAACAATAAAGAATTACTTACCATAAATACCACAAGTGGCATATAAAATAGCGTAGCATTCTGTCAAAATCAAGCAAACAGTTCATAAATCTTGTTTAAGGCAAGAATAACAAAAAGAAAAAAATAAATAATTAATTGGTCTCATATACATTCTCCACAAGGTGTTAATGTCTAAATCTTGGTATGTATTTTGTTTAATGTACATTTATACAAAATAATTTATCATGAAATACATTTTTACGTTGTGTTTGATTTCCTTTTCATTTTTTATGTTTGCACAAGAAGATATTGAAATTGAAACTATTGATTTACAAAAACAAAAAAAAGATTATACATATAATCAACAGAATAATGTTGAGCAAAAGAAGCTAGATACACTAAGAACTTATAATGTTGATTTGTATGAAACTAGCACACCTTTTGGCATTAAATATACTGTAAATGGAAAAGAAATTACCAAACAGAAATATTTAGAATATAGAAAATATTGGAACACTGTAGATGCATGTCAACCATGTTTGTTACACACTTACGATGCTGATGATAACTTGATGTATAAAGCATATCAATATGAAAATTGTTTGTGTGGTGAGTATAAATCTTTTTATAAAGATGGAAGTAAAAAAGTTGAAGGTAATTTTATGAGTAATACTTCTGGTAATTGGGAGAATTATAAAAACGAGCAATTTTGCAATAGAAAAGTTGGCGAATGGAAATATTTTTTACCTAATGGAAATGTAGAAAAAATAGAAGAATATCAAAATGGTGTTTTGGTTAAAACTATTAAAGGAAAACCAGATATGATTCCCGCTGTAAAATTAGACGATGACAATAACAGTGATGATGACAATAGCAAAAAGAAGAAAAATATATTTCAGAAATTAAAAACTAAAGAATAACTTTTTCTATAATTAAATAAGTTCATTCAAATAGAATTACTTGAAGAAGATACAAGCAATAGCATTATTATTTTTAGTATATACTGCTTCATTTGGGCAAAGCTCATATAAAAATCAAATACCAAAAAACTGGAAAATTATTTCTACTATTGAAGGTGACTTAAACAAAGATGCCATAGCAGATTTAGTTTTAATTATCGAAGATACCAATCCAGATAATTATATTCTGAATGATGGATTTGGAGAAGATACATTAAATATTAATGCAAGAGGAATTTTAGTTTTCTTTAAGGATAATAAAAACAATTATACTTTAATCGAAAAAAATCTAAATGGATTTATTCTAAGTCAAAATAGTGAAGAAAGTCCATGTTTGGCAGATCCTTTGATGTGGAATGGCGATGTATCTATTTCAAAAAATATATTAATTATACATTTTAATTATTGGCTAAGTTGTGGTTCTTGGTATGTAAATGATGCAACGTATAAATTTAGATTTCAACACAATACTTTTGAATTAATAGGTTTCGACCATTCAGAATTTCATAGAGCTTCTGGCGAAGAATCGAGTACTAGTATCAACTATTCTACAAAGAAAATGGAAAACACAACAGGATTAAATATGTTTGAAGAAAGCAAACCAGTAACTACTAGAAAGACTTTCAACATCAATAAACTGTACCAACTAAAAGAATGTACAGATGAAACATATTTTGAAATATTAGATATAAAATAAAGAATCCTATACATTTTGTATAGGATTCCTATTTCAATACAATATTGTAGTTTTATTTTAAGCCACCAATCATATCTTCTGGTTTTACCCATTCGTCAAATTGTTTTGCTGTAACATAGCCTAATTTTACTGCCATTTCTTTTAATGTAGTATTTTCTTTATGTGCTTTTTGTGCAATCTCTGCTGATTTATAATAGCCAATTTTTGTGTTTAATGCTGTTACTAACATCAAGCTATTATCTAAATTTTTCTTGATATTAGCATGTAATGGTTCAATACCTACTGCACATTTATCATTAAATGAAACACAAACATCACCAATTAATCTTGCACTATGTAAGAAATTATAAATCATCATTGGTTTAAAAACATTTAATTCAAAATGACCTGTTGCACCACCAATATTTATCGCAACATCGTTACCTAATACTTGCGCTGCAACCATAGTCATAGCTTCGCATTGCGTAGGATTTACTTTTCCTGGCATAATAGAAGAACCTGGCTCATTGTCAGGAATATGAATTTCGCCGATACCACAACGTGTTCCAGATGATAACATTCTAATGTCGTTGCCAATTTTCATCATAGATACAGCAACAGTTTTTAATGCACCATGTGCTTCAACAATTGCATCGTGTGCAGCTAATGATTCGAATTTATTGTGTGCAGTAATAAATGGCAAACCAGTAAGTGTTGCAATTTCTTTCGCTACATTTTTTGCATATCCTTTTGGCGTATTTATTCCAGTACCAACTGCTGTTCCACCTAATGCTAACTCAGATAAATGCTCTAATGTATTTTCAATAGCTTTAATTCCATGGTCTAATTGTGATACATAACCAGAAAACTCTTGTCCTAATGTTAATGGCGTTGCATCCATAAAATGCGTACGACCAATTTTTACAACTTTAGCAAACTCTTTAGATTTTTTTGCTAATGTTGCTCTTAGTTTTTTAATTCCAGGAATAGTTTGTTCTATTAAAATTTTATAGGCAGCAATATGCATTGCCGTTGGAAAAGTATCATTAGATGATTGAGATTTATTTACATCATCATTTGGATTGATTAATTTCTTTTCGTCTGTTAATTGTCCACCTAATAAAACATGACCACGATAAGCTATTACTTCATTCACATTCGTGTTAGATTGTGTACCAGAACCAGTTTGCCAAACTACCAATGGAAATTGGTCGTTTAGCTTGCCTTCTAGAATTTCATCGCATACCTTACCTATCGTTTCACATTTTTGTTTATCTAACACTTTTGCTTTATAGTTGGTAATAGCTGCTGCCTTTTTCAAATAAGCAAATGCCTGAATAATTTCTTTCGGCATTTTATTAATGTCTTGAGCAATTTGGAAATTCTCGATAGAACGTTGCGTTTGCGCACCATAATATGCATCAATTGGCACGTTTACTTTTCCCATTGTGTCTTTTTCAATTCTGTATTTCATTGTTTAAGTATTAAGTATTGAGAAATAAATATTATATATATTTTTATCCAGCATATAAAACTTGATCAAATTTTAGTTGCTTATTTTTATTGAATTTAAAACTATAAATGGCAGCACTTTCAAATGCTTCTTCATTATCATCTGTTGGTGGATATGTAGCATTTACTGATAACTGAATAGTCTTTTTTGCATCATCTATTGAAACATAAACTGAATAATCAGTATTTTCTTTGGCAACATGAAATACTTTTGAAACAGCCATTTTGTTTTGTTTCAACTCATCCAATGAAATTTCAGTTAATGCATTAATTACATTTTTATCAAATATATTTTTGATATTTTTTTCAAAATCATTTTCTAATATAATATTACCATCAATTTTATTTGAACTAGTAAAATTCAATACATCTTCTATTCCTTTGGCTTGATCATCAGTTAAAGGAAAATCAAAAAATACTATAATTTGTTTAGGATTCTGTGAAATTATAGCTAATCTTAATTGATTAAATTGACTTACCAAATCAATATTTTCATCAATATTATTTGATAAAATTGAATCATCTTTTATTTGAGCTTCATTATTTATATTTCCCGACTGATTAGATTTACAGTTAATAAAAAATCCAATTATTAAAAGAATTATAAATAATTTATTCATTTTATTTTCCTTTAAATTCTGGTTTGCGTTTTTCTAAGAATGCTTGTACGCCTTCTTTTACGTCTTCAGTATTAAAAATTGCTCCAAATGCATTTACTTCTGCATCGTAGCCATTTTGTGTTTTATCGTAATATGCATTGATGCATTGTATTGCTTTTGCAATTGCTACTGGTCCTTTTGTTGATGATTTTTGTATAATAGATTTTGCTTTTTCTATCGCAGCATTTTTATCTTGTTCTACATAGTTTACCAAGCCCCAATTTAATGCTGTATTGGCATCTATCATATCTGCTGTAAGGTGCAATTCAATTGAACGTGCTTTGCCTATATAATTGGTTAATCTTTGTGTTCCACCATATCCTGCAATAATACCTAAATTTACTTCTGGTTGTCCAAACTTAGCATTTGGTGTAGCAACTCTAATATGACATGACATACTTAGTTCGCAACCTCCACCCAATGCAAAGCCATTTACAACAGCAATTACTGGCACATTCATATTTTCTATTTCAAAAAATATATCTTGTCCTCTTCTTGCTAATGCTTTAGCTTGTTGTTCATCTAATCCTTGAAATTCTGCAATATCTGCACCAGCAACAAATGCCTTCTCTCCTGCCCCAACTAGAATTATGCCACATATATCTTCTTGCTTAGCTTGTTCAATAGCACTTTTCAAATCTGTCATTAAACCTTGGCTTAATGCGTTTAATTTTTCAGGTCTATTTAGTGTTATTGTTAGAATTCTATTGTCAATCTCAAACAATATATTTTCGTATGCCATATTATGTATATTTTATAATTATATTTGAAAATACTCCTAATAATATTATACTTAGATTAAGTAGAATTAGAAATATTTTAGATAAAATGCTTAGTTGTATTTTTTCTGGGTTTGTTTCTGTATCGCTATTCTGAACACTAGAAATAATTAGTTTGAAGTAATAATATACTGCAACTAATGAACCAAAAATGGCTAATAAAGCTATTGAAATATTCTTTACTGAGAATATTTGTATCAATACATTATATTTTGCAATAAAGCCTGCAAGTGGTGGAATTCCTGCCATTGAAAGCATACTTAGAACAAGTGTAAATGTAAGCAACCCATTTCTTTGTATTAATCCTTTATAATCTGAAATAGTTGCTAATTTTAATTTATTCATTTCTATTACAACCCAAAATAATGCAATACCTGAAAGTGCATATGATGCCATGTAATATAATGTAGCATTTGTAGTTTGTTTATTTACGACACTTATTGCTAAAAACATAAATCCTGCGTGGCTAATACCTGAATATGCAAGCATTCTTTTTACATTAGATTGTCCAACTGCTAATAGATTGCCAAAAACAACTGAAAGAACTCCTAAAAGTAATACGATATCTTTGAATACTGGACTTATCATGCCAAATGCCATTACAAATAGTCTAAAGAATGCTGCAATAGCTGCAACTTTTACAACCGTAGACATATAAGCTGTAATTTGTGTTGGTGTACCTGAATATACATCTGGTGCCCAAAAATGGAATGGTATTACTGCTACTTTAAATGCTAATGCAAATAATATTAGCAATACACCAATCATATATAACTGTACATTCAATTTTGGACTCATAGTACTCATTACAATTTGTCTGATATCGAATGTAGCTGTAGAACCATATATAAATGCAATACCTAGCAATAGAAAACTACTAGCGAATGCACCCATAATTAGATATTTGTATGCTGCCTCGTTTGAATAAATATTTTTACGATTAGAACCAGCAAGAATATACATTGGAATAGAAAGTATTTCTACACCTAGAAACATCATTGTAAAATTAATATATGTACTCAAGATATATGCTCCTGCTAAAGAAAACATAATTAGTGTAGTAAAATCAGGTATTATTTTTTCATTCTGCTTAAATTCTTCTAAATTCATAGCAAACCAGCAGAGTGTTGTAAAGCACAGAATTATTGTAATGATGAGTGCTGAATTGTCTACAAAAAGCATATCATAAACATTCTCAGGATTATTAAAATCAAACAAACAAACAACAATACATGCTATTAGTCCGAGCATAATGATTGGCAAAATTAATTTTCTTAGATTAATAATTTCTAATATTAATGATGCTACGCCTAATCCTGATAGTATTAATAACTCTTTCACTGTATTTTATTTTAAAACACTTTGCACATGTTCTATTAATTTAATTAGTTCTTGTTCTGAAACATTAAGGATTAAATTAGGAAAAATGCCAAAAACAATAATTAGTAATGACATAGTACTTAGTATAAATTTCTCAGAAAAATTTAATGGTTTAAAATTAGTTGTTGTTTCATTAGCAACACCATGCATCATTTTATGATATGCTCTTAGCATGTATGTGACTCCAAAAATTACTGAAAGTCCAGCAACACCAGACAACACATAATTGTATTGGAATATACTATCTAACAATAAAAATTCTCCAACAAATGCATTGGTTAGTGGCATTGCAACATTTGCCAATAAAACTATTAAAAACAATACTGCAAATAAATTATTTTGTGAACGTATTCCTTTTAGCAATTTAAAATCATCCGTATTTGTTCTTTTTTGTATAATATCATAAGTATAAAAAATTGCAACGACATTAATTCCGTGTGCCAACATTTGTACCATTGCACCTTGTAAACCTTGTAGATTGTATGTAAATATACCTGCAGCAATTAAACCAACATGCGACATAGATGCATAAGCTAATAATCGTTTATATTTTTTTTGTACTAATGCTAAACATGCACCATAAATTGTACTAATAACAGCTATTAAAACAAGATAGAATGATAGATATTTCCATGCAAATGGTGCTATTGGAATCAACCAATATAATAATGCAAATGTTCCCATTTTCAACATGATACCAGAGAGCATCATAGTTCCTTGTGTTGGTGCATTCACATATGTATCTGGTTGCCAAGTGTGAAATGGAAATATTGGAATTTTAATTGCAAATGCTATATAAAATGCTAAGAATATGATTATTTGTTGCTGTAAGTTAAATTGTGAAGCAACTAGATATACATTATTAATATTTAAGTTATTGATTTTACCATTTGTAGCAATATAGATAATTGCTAACAACATTAGTAAACTACCAAACAACGTATAAATAAAGAATTTGAATGTAATTTTTTGTCTTCCTTCTGCGCCAAATAGCAATGCAATAAAATAAATTGGAATTAAAGTTAACTCCCAAAATACATAAAATACAAATAGATTTTGTGCTAAGAAAACGCCTATTAATGCTGCCTGCATGCACAATGCTAATACGTAGAATTTCTTATCTGCATAGAATGTTTTTTGTTCATCAACGGAGAAGAAAATAAATGGAAATAACAAATTTGTTAGTGTAACTAATAGAATATTGATTCCATTAAATTGTAAAAAGAAATTTGCGCCAATATTTGGCAACCATTCTGTATGCCATTTCAGCAAGCTAGAAGTAGCATCAAGTTTGAAAGTGTAAAAAACGTAAACATTTATGAATAATACAACTAATGAACTTGCAAGTGCCAACCATTTACTCATATTTTTTCCTGCAATCATTATTAATGAAGAAAAAACTAAAGGCAATATTAATAGTAAGATTGTTAGCATTTGTATTACTTCAGATTGTAAATTAAAAAATAGAATTTATAAATAATAAATATTACCATTGCCAGTACCATAACAATAATATATTTACTTGTAGCTCCAGATTGTGTAATTTTTAGTGCATTTCCAAGTCTTATAATAATGTCTGCAACTGAATTTATGAATCCATTTATGCCTAATTTTTCTACAAATTTTTGCATTAATCTAGAAAAACTAAAAATTGGTTTTACAATAAATATTTGGTACAATTCGTCTACATAAAATTTATTATAAATAACTTCTTTAGCTAAAGGCATTGGATCTTCATCAGACAATGGTACTCTTTGTTTGGTAACAAATAAATGTCTAGCAAAGAAAATCACAATCAATATAAGAACTGTTGTCACAGCCATTAACATCATCTCAGTATTCAAATTAATGTGTAGATGTTTTGGGTGAATGCTATGTTCTAAGAAATGATCTAGAAAATTTGGAATTCCTAATGCTTTTCCTAATTCATGTGGAAATCCAATTAATCCAGAAAATATTGATAAGAATGCTAATTTAATCAATGGTAATGTCATAGAAATTGGAGATTCATGAAGATGATGTTTTTGATCTTCAGTGCCTCTAAACTTCCCTTGAAAAGTAAGAAAATATAATCTAAACATATAAAAACTTGTCATTAATGATGCTACAAGTCCTAATACAAATAATATTTTGTTGCTATCATAGACACTAGCTAACATTTGATCTTTTGAGAAGAAACCAGCTAATGGTGGAATTCCTGAAATGGCGATTGTACCAATTAAAAATGTGATATGTGTTATTGGCATTCCACTTTTCAATCCACCCATTTTTCTAATATCTTGTTCTCCACCCATGCCGTGAATAACGCTACCTGCGCCTAAAAACAACAATGCTTTGAAGAATGCGTGTGTTACTACGTGAAATGCACCAGCTGTGTATGCGCCTACACCTAATGCTAAAAATATTAAGCCTAATTGACTTACAGTAGAATATGCTAATACTTTTTTTATGTCATTTTGTTGCATTGCAATAATTGCTGCTAACAATGATGTGGCAACGCCAATAATTGCTATAAAATTTGAAGTAAATATTGCTGAAGAAAAAAGCACATTACATCTAGCTATTAAATAAATACCTGCGGTAACCATTGTTGCTGCATGAATTAATGCAGAAACTGGTGTTGGTCCTGCCATTGCATCTGGAAGCCATGTATACAATGGTATTTGTGCAGATTTGCCCATTGCACCAATAAATAGTAATAATGTAATTGCTGTAATTAGTGGTCCATTTTGTAAGATTTCATTCGTATTGGTAAAAATATCTGTGAAATTTAATGAACCAAATACGCCAAATGTAAGGAAGATACCTAATAAGAAACCAAGGTCTCCAATTCTATTCATAATAAATGCCTTGTTGGCAGCTTTACTATATTCTTGATTTTTGTACCAAAATCCAATTAACAAATAGGAACATAAACCAACGCCTTCCCAACCAACAAACATTAATAGTAAGTTGTTTGCTAAGACAAGTATTAGCATGAAAAATACAAATAGATTTAGGTATGAAAAGAATCTTGCATAGTCTTCTTCATCATGCATATAGCCAACTGAATATAGATGAATTAAGCTACCTACGCCTGTGATAACACATAAAAATATACTTGTAAGTGGATCTACTAAAAATGCAAATGACACTTTGAAATTGACTACTGTAATCCAATCGAATAGATTGATTTGTACTGTATGTTGGTTTTGTATTTGAGTAAAGAGAATAATGAATGATATGAAAAATGCAATAATTACACTTCCTACTGCAATTGAACTAATTACAATTTTAGGTACTTTTTTTCCTAACAATGCAATTATCAGAAAGCTAATAAGTGGAAATAATGGTATAAAAATCGCTAATTGATCCATTCTGCGTTTATTCTATGTTTATTTTTTTTCAGTTGGAATTTCTAATAATTTAAAAAACTCATCCAACTTAGGCATAATAATAATTTCTGTTCTTCTGTTGATTGCTTTATTATCTACTGAAGTATTTGGAACTTTTGGATAAAACTCAGAACGACCACCAGCAATTATTCTGCTTGGATCTACTGCATATTTTAATTGAAGTTCTCTTGCAATTGCAGTTGCTCTCTTTGCACTCAAATCCCAATTGTCTGCAATGCAACTATTTTTCATTGGAACATTGTCTGTGTTGCCTTCAATTAATACATCAAATGTTTTATAATCATTAATGATGGTTGCAATTTTTGATAATACTACTGATGCACTTGAGTTGATTTCATAACTTCCAGATTTGTATAACATTTTATCAGATAATGAAATTAGAACAACACCTTTTTGAACTTGTACGTCAATATCTTGGTCGTTTACATCATCTAAAGATTTTTTTAGATTCATTACTAATGCTAAATTCAATGAATCTTTAGATCTTATTTGTGAATTTAAATCATTAATTACTTGTGATTGTTTATCTAAAGTTTCCAATGATTTTTTATGCTTTCTGCGCCTTCTTTACTAATTACAGAAAGATTTGTAAGTTGGTCTAGCAATTTTCCATTTGCACCTTTTAGGTAACCTATTTCATTTTCTAATCCACTTATCTTTGTTTTTGCTTGGTTTAGTAAGTCTAATGTTTTTTCGTAATCATTAGATTTATTTCCAAATTTTTTCTCGCATTCAGCCAAATCAGAAGTTGTTTGATTGAGTGCTAATTGAACTTTATCTTTTTCTGTGTTTGCTTCAACAAATTTCTTTTTTGTAACGCATGAAGAAAAAATAACAGCCGTTACAATTAGACATAAAACTTGTATTCTTTTCATATTATTAATGTTTAATATTTTTTAAATTATCAATATTTACGTTTCCAATATTTCTGTACACCATCATTAGTATAGCTAAACCAACTGCAACTTCTGCTGCTGCCACCACCATAATAAAGAAAACCATTACTTGTCCTGAGCTATCGCCCAAATATCTTGAGAATGCTACGAACAGAAGATTTACTGCGTTTAACATCAACTCTATACACATAAAAATAACGATGGCATTTTTTCTAAGCAATACGCCCAATGCTCCAATTGCAAACAAGGTAATACTTAAATATATATACCATTGCATTGAAACACCTGAAATAACTTCTGCCATATTATAGATTTTTTTTACTTAAAAATACTGCTCCTACCATTGCTGATAAAAATAATAACGATGATACCTCAAATGGCAACATGTATTGATTAAACAATAACATTCCTAAATTCTCTACTAAGCCTACTGAAGTATTGAATGTAGGTGCCATCATTTTGGCATCTGCGCCTTTTACTGCATATACTAAACTTAACAACAATAAACCTGAAGTAATTCCAATTACTACTGCTGATATATTTTTCGCTTCTCTGTATTATCTTTATTAAGATTCATCATCATGATAATATATAAGAATAGTACCATGATAGCACCTGCGTATACTATAATATGTACTGCTGCCAAAAATTGCGCATTAAGCATAAAATAATGTCCTGCAATTGCGAAAAAAGTAAGTATCAGAAACAATACACTATATACAGCATTTTTGCTAATTACAACCATAAGTGCACTAAAGATTGCAACAATGGAAAGAAATAGAAATATGTATGATGATATAGGCATGTATTTTACGCTGTTTTTGTACTACTTTTTAGTTAATTAATGTTTGTCTTTTTCTTCCAAGCTAGATGCGTCTGTCCACATCTGATTGTGCTTATGAAATTTATTTTGCTTAAATGTAGCTAGTTCTTTTTGTTGTCTTTTACTTACATCAATGCGTTCATCTACTTTTTCTACTAGCTTATCTTTCCCATAAATCATGTCTTTTCTATCTACATCTACTGGCACTATTCTATCTGTTAGAAAGATGGCTTCTTTTGGACATGCTTCTTCACATAAGCCACAAAATATACATCTCAACATATTTATTTCATAGATTGCTGCATATTTTTCTTCACGATAAAGATGACCTTCTCCTTTTTTGCGTTCTGCTGATTCCATTGTAATGGCTTCTGCTGGACAGGCAACAGCACACAATCCGCATGCAGTGCATCGTTCTGCGCCATTTTCATCTCTTTTTAGTACATGTTCTCCTCTGTAGATTGGCTCTATGGTTCTTTTTTGTTCAGGATACTTTACAGTTGCAGATTTTTTGAAGAAATGCTTTAATGTAATGCCCATACCTTGTGTGATTGCAGGCAAGTACAGTCTTTCTGTAAAAGACATTTCTTTTTTGGATACTACTTTTTTTCTATCTGTAAGCTGCATTTTCTTAAATCTATATTCTTCCTGTAAAATACATAACTAATCCTGTAATAATAATATTTGCTAATGCTAATGGCAACAAGATAGTCCAACCTAATTTCATTAATTGGTCGTATCTAAATCTTGGCAATGTCCATCTTATCCACATGATTACAAAGATAAAGAACAATGTTTTGCCAAAGAATGCTGCTACTTGCAAAATACTCAATATATTTCCTTCTATTGGTAAATATTCTTGAAATGGAATATTATAACCACCAAAAAACAAAGCTGAAATAATTGCAGATGATACAAACATATTTATATATTCTGCGAATAAATAGAATCCTAATTTCATAGATGAATATTCTGTATGGTATCCGCCTACTAATTCTGTTTCGCACTCTGCCAAATCAAAAGGTGCTCTATTCAGTTCTGCTAATGCACATATAAAAAACAATAAGAAACCTAGTGGCTGATAAAATATATTCCAACCTGCTGTTGCTTGTTGTTCTACAATTTCTTTTACACTCAATGTTCCAGTAGTCATTATTAATGCTACTAATGACAATCCCATTGCTAATTCGTAGCTTATCATTTGTGATGATGCTCTTAATGCGCCAAGTAATGAATATTTATTGTTTGATGCCCAGCCACCAATCATTATTCCATAAACACCAAATGATACAACTGCGAAAACATATAGTAATGCAACATTGATATCTGCAATTTGTAATGAGAATGTAGTTCCATTTATTGTCATATCTCCGCCCCAAGGCAACACCACACTTGTCATGCTTGCAGTAAGCATAGCTATACATGGTCCTAATATGAATAAAAATTTATTGGATACATTTGGAATGATTTCTTCCTTCATGAACATCTTTAAGCCATCTGCTAATGGTTGCATTAACCCAAATGTCCAGCTCTATCTGATCCAACTCTATCTTGCATGAATCTTGCTATTTTTCTTTCTGCATATGTAGAGTAGGCAGCTATTCCTAATGAAATTAAGAAAACGATTATTACTAATATAAATTTATAAAGTATGACTATTTCCATTACTTTGATATATTATTTGGATTTAAAGCACCTTCACCTAAGTCTGCCTTAACTCCATTTAAGTTTTTTTGTTTTGTTTGGTGTAATCTTAGTTTTGAATATTCGTAATTTCCTTGTGATATAACTGACTGATGACTTATTTTACTTGGTCCTTCAATTGTCCAATCACTGACAGATTTTTTATCAAATCTACATTCATTACAAATAAATTCTTCTACTTCTCCCCATCTATCTTTTCTCGCTGTTACTCTTAAAATATCTGTGCCTTTTAACCACACTCTCACTTTCCCAGAACATTTTGTACAATTTCTATGTGCATCTACTGGCTTTGTAAACCACACTCTGCTTTTGAATCTAAATGTTTTATCTATAAATGCACCAACTAAACATACATCTATTACATTTCCTGAAAAATCATTATCTATTGCTTGTTCTATATAAGTTGATATTTCTGCATGGTCACCTCTATTGATTACGCCATGTACTCTATTATCTGTGATTTGTTCGCAAGTTTTTACACATCTATAACACAAAATACAACGATTCATGTGTAATTTTACTTTATCACCAATATCTATTTTTTCAAATTCTCTTTTCTTAAATTCGTATCTGGTTTCTTCTTTACCATTGTCATAGCTTAGGTCTTGTAAATGACACTCGCCTGCTTGGTCGCAAACTGGACAATCTAATGGATGATTGATTAATAAAAATTCTACGACGCCATTTCTTGCTTCTATTACTTCTTCTGATGTGGTATTGCTAACAACCATACCATCCATTACTGTAGTTCTGCAACTTGCTACTGGTTTTGGCATAGGTCTTGGGTCTTTTTCAGAACCTTTTTCAACTTTTACAATGCAAGTTCTACAATAACCACCTGTAGTCTTTAATTTAGAGTAATAACACATTGTTGGTGGTGCAATATTTGTACCGTGTTGTTCATCTATTAGCCTAGCAGCTTGCAATATTGTTGTTCCGTCTGGGACATCGATACTAATATTATCTATGGTTACTTTTGGCATTTTCTAGGCACAAATTTACAAATCTTAAACAATATATCTAAAATATTAGTTTAATTATTTGTCATGTTTTAGAAAATAATTAGTAAAACTAGCTTAGTTTTGGGTATAGCTTATATTTCTACGTCAATTTGAGTTTGCAGTAAATCGTCTATATTTTCTCTTCTTCTGATTAATATTGATTTTCCGTCTTTTACTAAAACTTCTGCTGGTCTGTATCTTGAATTGTAATTGGATGACATAGAAAAGCCATAAGCTCCAGCATTGTGGATGCATAGAATGTCACCTTCATGTACTTCACTCAGTTTTCTGTCCCAGCCAAAAGTATCTGTTTCGCAGATATAGCCTACAACTGTGTATATTCTTGTTTTGCCATTTGGATTAGACACATTATTGATTTGATGATAGGCATCATAGAACATTGGTCTGATTAAATGATTTTGTCCAGAATCTACGCCTGCAAATACAGTACTCATAGTTTGTTTGATAACATTTACTTTTACAAATAAATATCCTGATTCTGATACTAAAAATTTACCTGGTTCGAAGATTAGTTTTAATTCTTTTCCGTATTCTTTACAAAACTCATTGAATCTTTCGCTAATTTTTCCGCCTAGTTCTTCAATATTTGTAGCGATATCATTGCTGTAGTATTTTACTTTAAATCCTGAACCAAAATCTAAATAGCTTAAATCTTTGAATGATTTTGCTGCATCTAACAATAATTCTGCGCCACGTAAGAATACATCAACATCTTTTATATCTGAACCTGTGTGCATGTGTAATCCTTCAACTTTTAAGTTTGTAGATTGCACTACTCTTTCTATATGTCTTAATTGATAAACTGAAATACCGAATTTTGAATCTATATGTCCTGTAGAGATTTTGGTATTCCCGCCTGCCATGATGTGTGGATTGATACGAATACAAATTGGGTAGGTATCGCCGTATTTATTTCCGAATTGCTCTAATATTGAAATATTATCAATATTGATTTTTACGCCAAAACCAACTGCTTTGTCTATTTCTTCTATGCCAACACAATTTGGTGTGTACATAATTTCTTGTGGCAAGAAACCTGCTTTTAGTCCAAGCTGCACTTCTTGTATTGATACTGTATCTAAACCAGCACCAATTTTCTTCATTAGTTTTAGAATATTGATGTTTGTTAATGCTTTGCAAGCATAGTGTATTTCTACATTAGAATTGCTGAATGCTTTCATTAATCTTTGATAGTTTCTTTCGATTATTGATGCATCGTACACATACAAAGGTGTTCCATATTCATTACAAATATCCAATACTGGTACTCCACCTATTTCAAATTGATTATTAATTAATTCCATAAAAAAATATGACGTGCAAAGGTAGTATAAAAATTTATACTTCTTATCTTAAAAAGATATAATAAAAAAGATTTGTGCTAATTTTATTCAACAATAATTTCTCTACCATCAGATGAGATAACTGTAGAGTGGTTTCCTTTATTTGATTCAATTCTATCGCTAAAATCAATTGGTTCAAATTCTGATCTGTTACTTGAGTTATAATTGTTTCCTTGTTGAGATTCTGAATTTGAGTTTCTGAAATTTGCTTCTTGTATTTCTTGAGCTGAAGGCAGATTATCCCAGTTTCTACCTAGTGTGTCGTTTCCAACAATTACTATTTCTGGTTGTTTTCCTTTATTCTTGTCTGTAGAAAAGTTGATAATAGAAAAAACTCCTACTACAATAATTAAAAGAAATATGTGAAAGACTGTACGCATTTGATTGTACTTCATAATTATTTAGTTATAACAACTAAGATGCCAAAGAGTTTCAGAAGGTTGCATCTTTGTTTATAATTATTTAACACCATGCATCCATTTCTTTATTATTAATGAGCTTGGTATGATAACGATTGCTGCAATAACAGAAATAATGGCTATTTCCTTACATCCTTCTAAATATATTGGTAATGATTGTACGACAGTAAATGGTGTACCATCTATATTGGTTTCTGGAATTGCCATTTTTGAACCTATCCATCCTGCTAACTCGTGACCAAATGCGGAAGCCAAAAACCATGTACCCATCATAAATCCTACAATTTTTGCTGGTGATAATTTTGTAACCATTGATAAGCCAATTGGAGAAATAAACAACTCGCCAACTGTAATAAAAAAATATCCGATACAAAAATATATTAATGGCATGTATCCTGTTGCTAATCCTTTTGTGCCACCTTCTACAAATGCATAATAACCAATTGCTAAGAATATGAATGAAAGTCCAAATTTTACTGGGTCGTTTGGTTTTAGATTACGTTTGTCTAACCAACTCCACATTAATGCGAATATTGGTGTAAGCACAATGATGTAAAATGGATTTATTGAATTATTGACCATTGCAGAAGAAAGCTTAGTTCCTCCAACATTCATATCTACATTTCGTTCTGCCATCAGATTTAATGAACCACCTGCTTGTTCATAAAATGCCCAAAACAGTGTTGAAAAAATAATCATGGTTAGTGCTGCCCACAGCATCTGCATTGGTTTGTGTTCTTCTATTGATGCAACAAATAAAATGTATGCAATGGTGATAATACCTACAATTCCGAAAATGACTTGTGTAACATTATTATATAGTACAATTTCTACTGCAATAGCAACTGAGAGTAATGCACCAATATAAATTGTTTTCTCCCAATTTATTCCTACAAAAGATTTGGAGTTTAATAATTCTAGGTTTGAACTTTCGCCTTTGCCTTCTAACATTTTTCTATTTAGTAGAAATGTTATCAACCCAATTATCATAAATATTCCTGCTACACCAAAACCCAAATGCCAACTAATTTTTTGTCCTAAATAACCACAGATTGCACTGCCAAGAAATCCACCTACATTAATTCCCATATAAAATATAGCGTAGCCTGCATCTCTCCTTTTATCATTCTCTTCGTAATATTTTCCTAGAAAGCTTGAGATATTTGGTTTGAAAAATCCATTCCCAATGATTAAAAATCCTAAACCTAAGAAGAATGTTTGCTCAATTGGAATAGCTAAAACGAGATGACCTATTGCCATCATTATTCCACCAAAAATGATTGATTTCCTGAAACCCAATATTCTATCTGCAATGATGCCACCAAATAATGGTGTGATGTATACTAACGCATTGTACGCACCATACATTAAATTACTTTCTTTGTCTTTAAATAATAAAACATTTGTCATATACAAAATGAGTAAGGCACGCATTCCATAAAATGAAAAACGCTCCCACATTTCTGTAAAAAACAATAAAAAAAGTTGTTTGGGTTGGATGTCTCTATTTGTAAAATAAACGAAGAATATCATTAAGCTACAAAAAATTGAACCAACTACAATAACAATAACATCTAAACTCATATATAAATTATTTTTCTGTAATAAATTTGAACCTCAATGCTGAGATGCCACCAAAGATAGCAGGAATTATTAAATTAATAAACCATAAAATAATTGTTGCTGCCAAAATATCTAAATTATTTGAAGTGTATTTGCTGAAAATAAAAAGTGCTACGTTGCCTCTGAATCCAAAATCTATCAATGCAATATTTAATGGATTGATAGTTTGCAAAAAAAACATACTTATTGTAGAAATTAATAGTACAGAAAATTTAATTTCAATATCAAAAAAATATATTAGCAACATAAATTGAAAAACATACACTAAATATTTTAGAACTGATAAAAATTCTATTTTGAAAATATCTTTAGCATTGTACAACTTAATTATATCTATGTATTTTAGGTAATTTTTGAGTTTGCTATTATGTGGAAATTTATTTACTAAGTAATCAATATTATACAAGCATAAATGTGCTAATGAGATAAGTAATAAAACCATAAATATTACTCCAAATAGATAGATTATTTCAATTTGTGATTCGTACAATAGAAACAAAACAAAACCAAAGGTACCTAAAGAAATATTGACCACAATCTGAGTTGCACTGCCTAATAATGTAGACACTATTGCTTGCAATCTATCATTTTGCAATGCAAATACACGTCCGCCAAACTCGCCTATTCTACTTGGTGTGAATAATGAAAAAGTTATTCCAAACAATATACCTTCAATTGCGTCCATCCATGAAATGTGATGAAATCTATCAATTAGAAATTTCCATTTAATTGTTTCCAAACTCCAATTTACAATCATAAGAAGAAATACTACGATTAATATATGGTAATTAGATGTTATAGAATTTTTTACGTGTAAGACTGCTTCTGAGAAATTTGCATTCTTATATATTTGATAATAAAGCACCACAAATAAGAATATGATTATGGCACATTTTATTATAAAATTCACATATTTATTGCTTATTATATTCTTCAAGTTTGTAAAAATATCAATTAAACTACAATTTTTATAATTTGTAGTTGTAGATTTGTGATAATGACTTCAAAAAGTACAATTACAATATTAGGCATAGATCCTGGAACAAAAATTACAGGATATGGCATTATTAGTTCTAATACAAGACATGCTGAATTGCTCTTAATTGGAAGTATCTACACAGAAAAATATGATGACCACTATGATAAATTGAGCAGAATATATGATGAAGTTTTACAAATCATCAATATATACAAACCTGATGTTTTGGCAATTGAAGCACCATTTTATGCAAACAACGTACAGTCTATGCTAAAATTAGGCAGAGCACAAGGCATGGCAATTGCTGCTGCATTGTCCAAAAAAATTCCTGTACAAGAATATTCTCCAAAAAAAATAAAACAAAGTATAACTGGAAATGGAAATGCAGCAAAAGAACAAGTGGCTGCCATGCTGTGTCAAATTTTAAAAACTGATGCATTGCCCAAACAATTAGATGCAACTGATGGTTTGGCTGTTGCTATGTGTCATCATTTTTCATTGTATGGTTTACAAAATACAACTACAAAAAAATACTCAGGTTGGCAATCATTTATTAAAGACAATCCAAAAAGAATAATATAAATCTATAAATTATGAAAAAATACATTTTACTTATTATAATAATAAATTTAATATCTTGTAAAAACAATACAAAACAAGACAACAATTTTGTGCATGATGCTGCTTTTGAAAAGAAATTACAAGAACAATTGATTCTTGCTGAAGATGGTGCAACAATTGAGTTACCTGAAGGAAATTATTATTTCACAAAATCTATTTCTATAGAAGGCAAAAACAATATTACTATAAAAGGCAAAGGCAAAGATAAGACTCGATTTTCTTTCATCAACCAAAATGAAGGTGCTGAAGGAATGAATATTACCAATTGCAACAACATCGTTTTGGAAGATTTTACAATACAAGATGCACGTGGCGATAATTTTAAACTAAAATCTTGTGATGGTATTGAACTAAGAAACTTAAATGCCACTTGGACTACTGGCGCAGATTCATCGAATGGAAATTATGGATATTATCCTGTTGAATGCAAAAATGTATTGATAGAAAAATGTGATGTGTCTTATTGTGCTGATGCTGGTGTGTATGTAGGACAATCTATTAATGTAATAGTTAGAAATTGCACAGCATTTAGGAATGTTTGTGGTATTGAAATTGAAAACTGCATTAACTCAGAAGTACATGATAATTATAGTTATGATAATGCTGGTGGTATTGTTGTGTACGATTTACCAGGATTGCCACTAAAACATGGAAAAAACTGTAAAGTATACAACAATAAAATAGAAAAGAATAACTTTAAAAACTTTGCAAAGCCTGGAAGTTATGTTTCAGATATTCCATCTGGAAGTGGATTAATCATTATGGCGTATGATAGTGTTGAAGTATACAACAATACATTTGTAGACAACAAAACATTGGGTTGTTGTGCAGTTAGTTATTATGCAACAGGAAGGTCATTTAATGATTCGCTGTATACAGCATATGCAACAGCAATATACATTCACAATAATACTTTTAAAAGAAAAATTACATTGATTCCAGATTTAAGTTCAGATTTAGGTAAATTGGTTTTAGCCATATCACAAACACCAGCAGATATTATTTATGATGGCAACTACAATACTAGTATGAGTAATCCTGATGGTAGTTTACAACCAAAGTATAAGTCTTGCTTTACAAACAATGGAAATATTAAATTCTTTAATTTGAATGCTAATAAGTCACCAGACATTATGAATGTACTTAAAACTTACGATACCAATTTAGCGTCATTCAATTGTGAAATCAATGGCATTAAAGGAAATAAGTAGAGTTTTGTTTATTGATTAGAAATAGAGTTGAACGAATATCAGCATCATGATCATCACAAACAAATAGCTCCACACAAAATATTTATGAATATCGACTTCCATATATTAACAAATTTGAATATATAATTTGAATTTGTCAATAAGCTGAATTTAAGTTATAAATACAACTTTATCTAGATTACAATTTTAGTATTAAGTTGTAAAAAAGAACTACAGCTAAATGCATTTATCTTTAGTTATATTACAGAAATTAGTACAGAAAGTACATCAAAATCAGGAACAACAACACCAGGAGGATATACATGAAGTGAAGTATTCGCATTCTTTTTGGGATTTTAAAGCTAATATTAATGAGTATATTCTTGTAGATGATTTTGTAATACCTCTGTGTAAAATAGAATATTTAAATATTTATTTTATTCATATCGAACTAATTTTTCAGGATCTATATTTTCTGAAATGAATTTTATTTTGAAATATATAGCTCAAATCCTTCTCTAGCAAGAGCAATAAACGTGTATAGTGGCTTAAACACTAACCACTTTGTTTCTTCAGAAGAAACAAAGTGGTATAAAATTGCAGAATGTACAGCAAGTACATTTACAAGAATATATATATAATAAAAATTTAGGCAATAGATTTAAATCTTAGCACTGGAACATGTTGGATAAAATAAGGATCAAAAAGTTTCTCAGGAGTTCATTTTTATCCTCAATCTCCTTACGATTCCGAAAAAAATAATAAGGAAAAATCTATAGAAATTGAAACTAAAACATGGACTCTTGTATCTAATGGAGAGAAAAACTTATGTATTCGGACACGGAGGTATGATGAAAGACGATGAGATACATAATACATATACAACAGAGTATAGCAATAAACGTAGATTTAATATTTAGCTATTTTTATACTTCATATTAAAATATGAAGTATTTTTTATTATATACCATATATTAGAATTTTAATTACTTGCCATTTAACAATTATGTAGCTTGTTCTTAGATAGTAGACGGATAAGAATTATCTATCAAATAATAAACAATCATAAAATAGAATTCTATGTTCTTTTCAATGAAGAGATATTTTATTTTAAATTAAAAAAGCTGTTATCATTAGACCGAAACTATGGAATGTATTATGTCTCGTGCATTAAGCTTAATAACTAGGCTAAATTTTCAAGCAAGCAGTTCGCCAATACATAAGTATTTCTTATATTCGCAAAAAAAATACAACAATGAGTATTATTCCAGTATTAGACTTAAGCGATTATCTTTCTGATAATCCTGAAAGAAAACAAAAATTTATCCAAGGTTTTGGAAAAGCATACGAAGAAATAGGATTTGCTGCAATTGAAAATCATGGCATACCAGCAGAACTTACAGAAAACTTTTATGATGCCATTCAAAAATTCTTTGCACTACCAACAGAAGATAAATTAAAATACGAAATTGTAGAATTGGCTGGGCAACGTGGCTACACATCATTCGGAAGAGAAAAAGCAAAACAAAGCGAAGTTGCAGACCTTAAAGAGTTTTGGCAATTTGGGCAATATATTGAAGATGGCGAGCAAATGCCAGCAGAAGACTATCCAGACAATATAGAAGTAAAAGAAATAGAAGCCTTTAATAAAGTAGGCAAAGAACTTTACAAAAGTTTTGAAACATCAGGCAGACATTTGTTGCGTGCCATTGCAGAATATCTACAACTGGATGTCAATTATTTTGATAGCAAAATACACAATGGAAATAGTATTTTAAGAGCAATCTACTATCCACCAATTACCCAAGAACCAAAAAATGCCATAAGAGCAGAAGAGCATGAAGATATTAATCTAATTACACTATTAGTAGGTGCAAGTGCAGATGGCTTACAAGTTTTAGATAGAAATAATGTATGGCACGATGCTAAAGCAGAACCACACCAAATAATGGTAAATGTTGGAGATATGCTACAAAGATTGTGCAACAACAAATTGCGTTCTACAACACATAGAGTAGTCAATCCACCAAAAGAAAAGTGGCACACACCAAGATACTCTATACCATTTTTCTTACATCCACGTAGCGAAATGCGCTTAGATTGTTTAGAAGATTGTGTAACAGCAGAAAATCCAATAGCTTTCGAGCCAATATCTGCTGGCGAATATCTAAACCAAAGATTAAGAGAAATAGGACTTAAAAAATAAATTTCCTAACCACTTGTTGTTATTACATCATCAAGAATAAGTAATTATGTAATAAGTCTTTGATGTAAAGTTTCATTGATTACTTGAACTTTGAATATTACAAATTCATGAAATAAAATAATCTTTTGTATATTTTATAATTAAATACTTTTTGTATTTTTGACACATGTACAAGTCAATAGAATTAAAATCATTACCAAATGCTTTGGAAGTATATCCAAGAATTGCTACAACCTTACTAAAACAACCAAAAAGTTTTTTACCAAGCATAGAAATCAAAGTACCTAATGTTTCTATTACTGAAGCAGACACAAAAAATACTTAGAGGTATGTGGTTTCAGTCCAAGTAAATTTATACCATCAACATATTTATTTGTACATACATTCTCATTAAAAACTTACTTACTAAGTAGTTTAGAAATTCCATTTCCAGTTTTAGGTATGGTACATTTTGCCAATAGAATAAAACAAATAGAACCAATACAATACAACCAACCTTTTGATATCACATGCAAAACAGGCAATCTAATTGCACACCAAAAAGGTCAAGCATTTGAAGTAGAAGTATATATAGATATTGCAGGCAAAAGAGTCTATGAAGAAACAATGGTCAATCTTTGCAAATCAAAACAAGAAGGGATAGGACAAGTATTTGATTGGGAAATAGATAATATTACGGATAAGTTTGCTAGCCAAACTTGGGATTTAAAAGAAAACTTAGGCATACAATACGCACAAGCATCAGGCGATTTCAATCCAATACATTTGCATCCACTAAGCGCAAAATTATTTGGTTTTAAAAGACATATCATACACGGTATGTATTCAGCAAGCAGAATTTTAGCACAATTTCCAAAGAAAATAGAAGAAGCACATCAATTTGATGTAGCATTCAAAACACCAATATTCTTACCTAGTCAAGTTATATGCAGACACCAACAAGTAGATAATAAGATAGTTGTAGATGTAGTTGATAAAACACAAACGCAACCACACTTAAAAGGAATACTTATATAGTATTAACTACTAATTTATTAAATAATCATTAATTACCAAACAAACGTTTGATGCAATGCATGCATTGATTATTTTTATACTACAATTCTAATGCATTGCCAAAACAGAAAGTAACAGAAGTAGAAATCATCAAACATTCTTTCAGATTATTTAGAGAGAAGAGTTACCACAATACTTCTATGGCTGATATTGCTCAAGAATGTGGCATACTCAAAGGAAGTTTATACCATTATTTCCCTTCAAAAGAAGCACTAATGAGTGCAGTAATCATATACGCACATGCATACTTTAAAGAAAAAGTATTCTCAATAGCCTACGACGAAGCACTCACGCCACAAGAAAGAATAGAAAAAATGTTCCAAAAATCAGAAAAAACACTATTGTCTGATGGAAATATAATGGGCAACATTGGCGTAGAAACAGCAAGGATAATTCCTGAATTTGCAAATCACATCAGAGATTTTTATGAAGAATGGATAAATGCTGTAGCACATATATTTTCAAATATTACAAATGAAAATGATGCACAAAATTTAGCAGAACAAACAGTAGCAGAATTTGAAGGTGCAGTAATGATGAGTAGAATTTTCAAAGACACAAAATTTATGAAAAACGCATATATAAGACTAAAATCAAGATTTGCTGCAATAACATTGTCAGATTTAAAACATTAATTAATATATTTCAAACTTAAACTAGTTATTAACACATCATGGAGACAAAAAACAGAACAATTAAAAAAGTGGCAGTACTCGGTTCTGGAGTGATGGGTTCTGGTATCGCACTACACCTTGCAGGCATTGGCTGCGAAGTGTTATTGTTAGACATCGTTCCTTTCGACTTAAAAGATGAAGAAAAAGCCAATCCTAAAATGCGTAACAAGATTGTGAATGATGCATTCACTTTCGCTTTAAAATCTAAGCCAGCTCAAGCATATACAGCAGACGTTGCAAAGAGAGTAACACTCGGAAACTTCGACGATGATATGCCTAAAATCAAAGATTGCGATTGGATTATTGAAGTTGTTATCGAAAGATTAGACATTAAAAAACAAGTATTTGAAAAAGTGGACAACTTCAGAAAAAAGGATCACTAGTTACATCAAATACATCAGGAATTCCGATCCATCTAATGTCTGAAGGCAGAAGCGAAGATTTTCAAAAAAACTTCTGTGGAACACACTTCTTCAATCCACCAAGATATTTAAGATTATTGGAAATCATTCCTACACCACAAACAGACCAAAGTGTAGTAGATTTCTTTATGCAATATGGCGATTTAATCTTAGGAAAAGAAACAGTGTTATGTAAAGACACACCAGCATTTATTGCAAATAGAGTAGGTGTTTATACAATGGCAAAAATATTCCAACTTACAGATGAGTTAGGACTAAAAATCGAAGAAACAGATAAATTGACTGGAGCAGCAATTGGTCGTCCAAATACAGGCACATTCAAATTAAGCGATTTAGTAGGTAATGACACAGGAACAAAAGTAATGTTGGGCATTAAAGACAATTGTCCAAATGATGAACAAGCAGCTACATTTACAACACCACCTTACGTAAATTTCTTATTAGAAAATAAATTCTTTGGAAATAAAACTAAAAAAGGATATTACTACAAAGATGAAAATAGAAACTCATTTGCATTAAGATTAGATACTTTGCAATATGAGCCAGTAATCAAACCAAAATTTGCATCATTAGATGCAGCATCAAAAGCAGAAAAATTAGCAGATAAAATAAATGCATTTATAAAAGCTGATGACAAAGGCGCACAATTAGTAAAACGTTCTTTAGCTGGTTTATTTGCTTATGTTTCTAATAGAGTACCAGAAATATCAGATACATTATATGCAATCGATGATGCATTACGTGGTGGCTTTGCATGGCAAATTGGACCATTCGAATATTGGGATATCGTAGGCATAGAAAAAGGTATAGAACTTGCAAAAGCTGATGGACTTACTATCGGAACTTGGGTTACAGATATGATAGCTGCTGGAAATACATCATTTTATAAAACAGAAAATGGCGTAAAAAAATATTACGATCAAGCATCAAAATCATATAAAGCAATTCCAGGTGCTGACGCATTCATCATCTTAGATAATTTAAGAAATAACAAACCAGTATGGAAAAATTCAGGTGGAATCTTACACGACATAGGCGATGATGTTGTTTGTTTAGAATTTACCTCAAAAATGAATTCATTAGGTGGCGATGTATTACAAGCTATCAATAAATCAATAGAAATAGCAGAACAAGGCTACAAAGGATTAGTAATAGGCAACGATGCTACAAACTTCTCAGTAGGTGCAAACCTTATGATGATTGCTATGATGGCACTGGATCAAGAATACGATGAGTTAGATATTGCAATACGTCAGTTCCAAAAAACTACTATGCGTTGTAGATACTCAGGCATTCCAGTTGTTTCTGCACCACATGGTATGACATTAGGTGGCGGATGCGAAGTAACTATGCATTCAGACGCAGTTGTAGCAGCAGCAGAAACATACATGGGCTTAGTAGAAGTTGGTGTTGGTTTAATTCCTGGTGGTGGTGGTACCAAAGAAATGGCATTACGCACCTCAGATTCATTAAAAGCTGGCGATCCAATTCTACCAACATTGCAAGAAAACTTCTTAACTGTAGCAATGGCAAAAACTTCATTCTCTGGTTATGAAACATTTGGACTAAACCTTATGAGAAAAGAAAGAGATAGGGTAGTAGTCAATTCAAAGAGAGTGATTGCAGAAGCAAAAAGACAAGTATTATTTTTGGCAGATCAAGGCTATACACAACCAGCGCCAAGAAATGACATTCAAATATTGGGCAGAACAGGATTAGGAACACTTACAATTGGTGTAGAATCTTTTGTTGCAGGTGGTTATATCTCTGAGCATGATGCCAAAATTGCAAAAAAAGTAGCTTATGTTATGTGTGGTGGTGATCTTTCTGCAGCAAGAGAAGTATCAGAACAATACTTATTAGATTTAGAAAGAGAAGCATTCCTTAGCTTATGTGGCGAAAAGAAAACATTAGAAAGAATTCAACACATGCTACAAACAGGAAAACCATTACGTAACTAGTATAGAAATGAGATTTGAGCTATGAGACATGAGTATAGAAAACTGAAAGTATGGCAGAAATCAATGGATTTATCAGTTTTGATTTATCAAACAACTGGACATTTTCCAAAAGATGAAGCTTATGCATTAGTTAGCCAACTTAAAAGAGCTGTCGTTTCTATACCATCCAATATTGCAGAAGGTTCGGGCAGAAATACAGATAAAGAATTTATACAATTTTTATTTATTGCCTACGGATCTTCTTGCGAATTAGATACTCAAATTGAACTATCAAAGAAGTTAGGATTTATTTCAGACGAAGAATTTAATTCTATATCTTCAGAAATAAATGAAATTCAAAAAATGATTTTTAAACTAAGAGATAAATTATTAAGTAACCTTGAGAAGTGATATCTCATATCTCACTTCTCAAATCTAAAAAATACTCAAAAAAATATGCAAGAAGCTTATATAGTAGCCGGATATCGCTCCGCAATTGGGAAAGCCAAAAAAGGTGGCTTCCGCTTTTATCGTCCTGATGATTTAGCAGCTGATGTTGTAAAACATCTTGTTGCATCAGTTCCAGGATTAGACCAAACACGAATTGATGATTTGATTTGTGGCAATGCCATACCAGAAGCAGAACAAGGTATGCAAATAGGTAGAATGATTGTACTACGTGCAGGTTTGTCTCAAACTATTGGTGGTGTTACAGTCAATCGATATTGTGCTTCAGGTTTAGAAACCATAGCTATGGCAACAGCTAAAATACGTTCAGGTATGGCAGAATGTATCATTGCTGGTGGTGTAGAATCTATGTCATTATTACCAATGACTGGTTGGCGCACAGTATTGAATTATGAGATTGCCAAATCTAATTGGGATTACTATTCATCAATGGGCTTAACAGCAGAAGCAGTAGCCACTCAATACAATGTGACAAGAGAAGAACAAGATATATTTTCTTTCAACTCACACCAAAAAGCAATAAAAGCCATTGAAGAAGGTAGATTCAAAGATGAGATTGTTCCTGTTACAATAGAAGAAATTTTTATAGATGAAAAGAACAAACGTAAATCTAAAAAATACACTATAGATACAGATGAAGGTCCAAGAAAAGATACTACAGTAGAAGGTTTAGGAAAACTAAAGCCAGTATTTGCTGCTAAAGGTTCTGTAACAGCAGGAAACTCATCACAAACATCAGATGGCGCAGCATTTGTACTTGTAATGAGCGAAAGAATGGTTAAAGAATTAAACATAGAACCAATAGCACGTTTAGTAACATCAGCAGTAGTAGGCTGCGAGCCAAGAATTATGGGAATAGGACCAGTAGTAGCAATACCACAAGCTCTAAAACAAGCAGGCATGAAACTAGCTGATATTGAAATGATAGAATTAAATGAAGCATTTGCTGCACAATCTTTAGCAGTTATCAAAACAGCAGGTTTAAATCCAGATATCATCAATCCAAATGGAGGCGCTATTGCATTAGGTCATCCACTTGGCTGTTCTGGAGCAAAACTTACAGTACAATTAATCAATGAAATGCGCCGTCAAAATCAAAAATACGGTATGGTAAGTGCTTGTATTGGTGGCGGACAAGGTATTGCAGGTATCATTGAAAGATTAAAATAGTTCATAGCTTATTGTAAATAATAACAACAATTCTAATCAGATTAAAACGCCAACACCAGTTGGCGTTTTTTATTTAGTGCAAATAAGATTTTCATCATTACACAGCTCCTTTTAATCACAGAATAAATTAGCATCAGAAAAATAGCGTAAAAAAGTTTCGTCATTGCGAACGAAGTGAAGCAATCTTTTAAAGTATAAAACATTCAAACGTCAATAAATGGCTGTCTGTCAACAGTCGACCGTCATGGCATCAGAAAAATAGCGAAAGAAAATAAAAAGAACGTTCAAGTGCCAATCCACGGCTGACTGTCGACCGTCGACTGCCGACCAACACGGCATCAGAAAAATAGCGTTAAGAAAATAAAGAATAAAAAGAAGATTCAAGCGTCAATCAACGGCTGACTGTCGACTGTCGACTGACGACTGCCATGCGTTCAAGCGTCAGCACGTGGCGAAGAAAAATCAAAACGACTGAAATCATAATCTGATATAAGAAATAAAAAAAGCATTAGAAAAATAGCGTTAAGAAAATAAACGTTGAGCGTAAAGAAAGTTTTGCTGTTTGAAGTTCTGCTTTGTAGAAGCAGAACAAGTTTAAAAACTTTTAGCGAAGACGAATATTTTTAGCGTCATTTTTCGTAAGCCTTGATTTTTCTTTGTTACTTTCTTTGTATCAAGACAAAGAAAGTAAATGCACTATTTTATCAAAAAAAGTAAGTATTACACTCTTGTATCAAGACAAAGAAAGTAAATGCACTGTTTTATCAAGAAAAAAATAGCTTTACTGTCATTACCACGAAAGTGGTAATCTCCTAATCACTTAGAAATATGAGATTGCCTTTTTCAAGGCAATGACATTAAACAATTTCAATAAAAATCAATAAAAACTGCCATAATGGCACAAAATTAACGCTTACCCCCACTTCCGAAGTGGGTACCCCACCTATGGAAGTGGGGGTACCACCCAATTTGTCAGTCCACGCAGTTTTTAAGTACCCCAGACCACTTCAAACCTAAGCCAGCTCAGTTCCGAACTCGGCCAGCTCACTTATTAAGTACCCCCAGCCACTTAAAACCTTAGTGACACTCAGTTTTTGTACCCCCTTGGCTAAGTTTTTACCTAAGCCAGCCTAGGTTTTAAGTACCCCAGGCCACTTCAAACCTTAGTGATACCCACTTATTAACTAAGCCAGCTCAGTTTTTAAGTGGGTAAACGCAGTAAAACACGAGTCAGTCCACATAAAAAGTAAAAAGCCCGTCTAAAAAGACAGGCTAGGTAGGCTTTGAGCTAGATTGAGCCACTAAAAAAGTAAGCTAGCTAGGTGTATTATTATTTGTTGAATTGCTTGAGCTAGACTGCGTAGCAAAGCGAGTTTTTAGTGTATCGTACACGCTATCTGCACCAGGAATGCCCGCAGTAGCTGCTGCCGCAAAATTTCTATAAGCAGCCAATGCAGTAACATAAGCCTCAGAGCCAGCCAACATTTTAGTATCGTCTATAAGCTCGTGCAGTTTGGCAATTTCTTGCAAAAGAGGCTCTAATTGCTGAAAAAGTTCTAAGTCTTTTTTCAGTTCTGCGGTGTTAAAATAAGCAGGCAATAGCGTAGGATTATTTTCCATGACGTTGATGGTATCCTCAACAAAAACTTTGTTGTTCACATCAATTTTAGGAATACTTTGTCGCTCTTCGGTAGTCAGTCCTATGAGCATAGGCAAGTTAGATTTAATGGTGTTGATGGCAGTTTTTACTGCCGAAATTTGCGCTGCTGTAAGCGTAGCAGAGAGTTTGTTGTTGGTAATGTTTGACATAATAATAAAATTTTTAAATTAAAAAATAAGCCAGCTTAGGTTTGAAGTACCCCCAGCTATAATAATGACGCAAAAGCAGAAAAATTCCATAAATATTTATGTTAATTATTTGAAGAAAAAGCAAAAAACAACTTGCGCATTTTGGGTATATACAAATGAAATATGGATAAAATATTACGACAGGATATTTAAAATACGCAAAAACATATTTAACATACAATATTGATAATAAGAAGATTATAAGGAAAAAATATTTTTAACAAAAAAATATACGCAACTCCATTTATTGCGTATATTTGTGTGTTAGTGGCAAGCATAGGACGACCGCGACGCAAAGAAAAATACGACAGGAAAATGAAATTAGATATTACGTTTAATGTATACACAGACGCAAACGGTGGCGACCCAGACAGCACAAGTCCGACACTTCGTTCGTATCATAAATTGTTATGGAGTAAACCATTGCCAAACGGACAAACTTTTGAATTAGACAATAAAAAAAGCGGAACGTATTTATATCACAAATCGGAACTTGGCGAGTTCAATTTGGGAAGTGATGCCATAACTCACTCGTACAGAAATCAGACGAGAAAACAATGGTTGATAAAACAAATTCCAAACGAAGTAAACGAACTTTTTGACATTGGTTCGACAATTGGTGCCTACACACTTTTTCCGAAAAATAAAATAGACAACAAGTTTACAATCAATCAAGCTCGTGGAGTAAATAGTTTAATTGACGACCGATTTGACTTGACTTTGGAATGTATCAGACTTTTTTACGAAGGACAACAAAGTCCGCTTTACGACACATTTCTAAGGTATAAAAACTTTTTTTGACCTGTTTCGGAACTTTAAAGGTTACATTGACTTCTTTTTACTAAATGACCTTGTTGACGAGAGTGAAAATATTCGGTTTTACTTGCCATTTGACAACTTTAAAACAAAGCCGACATTTACAGACGTTGACGAATATTTAGTTTATAAGAAAAAAGTAACTGACTTCATAAATGCACGAAATAAGCGAATTGACAACTATGCTAACAAACAGACGACAGAACAGAATGCCAGCCACTAACAGCCGTTTTGCAAAAGCGGGGGTTTCGTGCTTCTATGACAGTGAAGTGCTAAATTCAAGCTTTGTGCATCTAATGAAGTTTAGTGCTAAAAATCCCCGCCTTCGCAAAGCGGCAAAACGTTATGCACAATTTTAGGACGACAGACCACAACAAAAAATGAATTCATTAAATGAATGGTAAGACTATTACAAAAAGACAAAAAATTTCTGCAATTATTATAACACTACCATTTATATGTGCTGTTACTTTATTAATTATTGGACTTTTCACATTAGACGACATTTATCTTGACAAAGGCTTCAGTGTAAATTTTACTGCTATAACGACATTAGCTATTACCCACATAATTTCAATCATAATTCTCAAAAGACTTGACAAAATTGACATAGACTTACCAATATCTAAATTTAAGAAAGCATTTTCAATCATTGGACTTGTAATGCTGACATTTATTTTTAGTTTTTTATTAGAAATGGGTTTACGAATGAACCTCAATTATTGGTTAAAAGGCAATACTGTAGAAAAGATTGAGATGATAGTCATAGATAAGAATATTTCACACGGAAAAGCAACTGATTATTATATCGTCTTTAACTCAAATTATGGTAGATTAAAAAACAAAGTAAGACGAAGAAAATACGAATCATTTTCGATTGGAGAAAAATATAAAGCTTCAGTGAACAAAGGCTATTTTGAAGGATATTTTTTGACAGAACCATTGAATAAAATAAATGACTAATGAGAAAAACTGTGCATAACACGGGTGGCAGTTGCGCAACGCGGTTTTTTTTGTGGTCGTTTTACATAATTTATATATCATATATTATTTGCATTAATATATTATTGCTTTCTTTCTTTTTGTTCTCTGGTATCTGGTGGCGCTTCTTGTAAAAATATAGGTTTCTATTTGCTTTTTAGCCTGTTTCTTGCCTTTTTATTGCTTTTAATAAGGCTTAATGCTTCTATTTTTCGCTTTGGCTTATTAAAGAACAGGTATTTCTGTAAATTATAACTTATTGTCGCCATCAATAACGTATTTGTTTGCTCCTTGTATGCCTCGTGTATTTACTCGCTTCATGTTTCTGTAGTTTATCAGCGTGCCTAATACTGGCTCTACTGTGCTACTCCGTTTCCGTACCATACGCTTTGCATACGCTTCATTACTTGTTAAACGTTCATGCATTCTATCATAATATGGTTTATCTATGCTGTCTTCTATCTTTTTGTATTTGGTAACCTTACCACAGCATTGTGCTCTCAATGCACAATTTTTGCAATCACTTTCACTACTTCTGTATTGTTTCTTTTCATAACCTTTGCTATCTGTTTTTATCCCTTTGTAGCTCAGTACTGCTTTGTTGCCACGCTGGCATTCATACTGATTATCTATCCTATTGAAAACAAAACCTGCTCTTTCACTTTTGTATTGTCCAAAATTAGGAATGTAGGCTGTTATATTTTTCTGCTCTAAATACTTTAGTGCCTTGCCACTACTATAACCAGCATCGGCAATTACTTCTTTTATTTTTATATCATTTTCTAATAAATTAACACTTGTTTCTCAATAATTAAAGCTAAACTATCACTATCTTTCTTGCTGGCAAAATCTGCCAAAGCACCAGTAATAACATGATATTTATCGTCTACACTTACTTGAGCAGCATAGTTGAGTTGTCTTGCTTTGCCTGGCTTTACTGCTATTCTAGCATCAGGGTCTGTTGTATTGATGTGTGTATGGTTGCTGGTAAATTTAGGACGAATAAGATTGCCATGCTCATCTGTCTGTTTAGGATTTACTGCATTGCCAGGCATATCTTTGTATGCTTTAGCTTTCCATGCATGGTGTTTGTCTACAGCTTTTTCATAGAAGCTTTTACTTTAAAGTCGCTATGTTCGTTCAGTTCATTAGCATACAATACAGCATCATCAACAACTTGTTTTTCTATCAAAGCATCCATAGAAGCATTGGCTTTTACATAAGCACTATCTACACATTGACGCTTACCACTAACCATGCCTTTGTCTACGCATAGCTTTAGTACTTGTTGAAAAGTGTAAGGAATAGTTCTTCGCCATATAATTGTCTAGTTCTAGAAATAGTAGAATGCCAAGGAAGAGGCTCGTCAATATCATAACCAATAAACAAACGAATGGCAAGTGAATCAGCACAGAAAGCGATGAGTTTTCTATCGGAATTTATGTTGTTGAGATAACCAACAAGCAGAATTTTGAAAAACACAACTGGGTCTATACTTTCGTTGCCATCATTGCCATAATACACAGCAGTAGCCTTATAAATCCAATGAAGCGAAATGGCACTATTCAGCTTTCTATAGAAATTATCTTGAGGTACGAGCTCAGGCAGAGAAGTAAAGAAAATAGTTTTAGGTTGAAATGATTTGCGTCCTTGCATGTGCGAATATACGAAGAATAAGCAAACATATGTTATATAAAAGTATTCTAAGTATATTAATATATAGTTATTTATACAGAAGATATAAAATATCAAAAAAGTCATTATTTTTACGTTGTGCAACAAACACAGCAGTTTGGCAAAATGGCGGGTTTAGTGCTAAATTCAACGGCACTTCTTCGATTGAACTTTTGTGCAAAACTGAACATTTGTGCTTCGATTTCCGCCACTTCGCCAAGCCGCAAACCGTTATGGGCAAGTTTAAAAATATTGTGCCTGCTTTGAAGTGCCGCAGGACTAACGGAAAATTCGCACTTTTACTATTTATTAGTATGTTTTCAATTCATTATTCTTATTCACAGAATGTTGTTACAAATTCAAATGGTGAAAAAATTATTCTAAATACTGATGGAACATGGTATAAAATTACTGAACAAAACCCAAAAGTAGTTGCAAATATTGAAAAAAGTGAATTAGTTCTACCAGGTGTTGTAGGTTGTAATGGCGAAAAAAGTGAACCATTATTTGTTAGTAAAATAATAGAAATAGATGGAGACAAGTTTCCATATATTGTTACAAATAAGAAAACAATATTTATGATGCAAAAGAATCCATTATTTAAAATATATCCGATTCAAGGTATTACTATCGCAAAAAATGAAACAGACATAAAAATAATTAATGATTATGAAAAAAAGCTTCTAAAAAATGAAATCAAAAACGAAATCAATATTAGTTGTTCTGATGTATTGCCATCTTCATATTCTAACTTAGAATGGTCTTTTGAAATAGATTATGTGTTATATAAAATCTACTATAGTGTTGATAAAAATAATGATGTATTTACCTTTGTATATACTCAAAATGGTGTATTCCAATTAAAAAAAGTCTGTAAAGTAATAGATTGGTCAAAATAAATTTTGCTTTTGTTCCATTATTCGTTAACTTTGTTTCGTGGAAGAAATAAGACAAATCATATTTTACAAAAACTTTTTCTATGAGTTCTTTAACGAACAAACAGAAAAAGTAAGAACTAAAATAGATGAAGTCTTGTTTATTATTTCAGTAGTTGAACGCATTCCAATTAAGTTTTTCAAGAAAATTGAAGGTGTTAAAGATTTATATGAAATTCGTATCGAGTACGAAAGTAATATCTACAGAATATTTTGCTGCTTTGACAAAGGAAAAGTAGTTGTTTTATTTAACGGTTTTCAAAAGAAATCTCAAAAAACACCAACTAAAGAAATAGACAAAGCAATTAAAATAATGAATGAATATTTTAACGAAATAAAAACAGAATAAAATGAAAACAAAAAATAAAAATATCACGACATTTTCAGAACATCTTGAAAAACAATACGGAAAAATTGGAACTGCAAAAAGAACCGAATTTGAAATTAAAGCTAAAGCTTTTGCAATTGGCGAAGTTATCAAAGAAGAAAGACATTTAGCAAAGTTGACTCAAGAACAATTAGCCGAAAAAACAGGAACAAAAAAAAGTTTTATTTCAAGAATTGAAAATGGACACAGCGACATTCAACTTTCAACTTTGTATCGACTTTTAGAAAACGGACTTGGAAGAAAAATTTCGTTGACGATTTCATAAAAAACCAGCCCATAACATCGGTGGCAGTTGCACAACGTTGTATTTTTGGGTGGCAGTTTTACATAATTTATATATCATTAAACTAATGCAATTAGAAGTTGAACAAAAAAGTTCTGCATACATATATGTAGTATTAATGCAATATCTTAGCTTGGACTTATTACAAATAAAGCTTAAAGATAGTACCATTAGGTATATTGTTTTCATGAACAATTTTGCATTGTATGGCATTTGCTAAATCTCGTATAATGTGTAAGCCAAACCCTGTTTTGGTGTTGGCTGTCGTTTTTTCTGTAAATAAATTTTCTACCTGTTCGCTTTTTATTCCACTACCATTGTCTGTTATTGACAATACAATTTGGTTGTGCTCTCTTTTTGCATTCCAAATAATTTCCGCATTTTCTGTATTCTTTAATGCTTTTACGGCATTCGCTGTAAGATTATACATAATAGTTTGCAGATAATTTTCGTCTGTATTTACTGTGAGATTTTCTATATTTATATAATGTATTTTTATATTATTTATATTGCTTTCTGAATAAAATTTTTGAATGTATGCATACAAATCATCTACCGAAACTTGCTTTTTTTGTGGATTGAAATTTTGCATCTGCGATTTACTCCACGTGAGCAATGATTCCATATTGTTGAGCAAATCATTGGCAGAGTTTTTTATTTGTAGATTACATTCGTTTCTAATTTCAGCAGGCAAATTTTCTGTACTATTTTCTTGTAGTTGCAAATAATTGACTAAGCTTGCAATCGGACTTCGCAAATCGTGACTGAGGATACCAAAGAATCTTGCTTTTAGTTGGTTAGCTTTATCTAATTCGGCATTCAACTTTCGCAAAGTATCGTTTGTTTTTTTTCTGGTTCTATTTTGATAATACAATAGAGTTCCAATAATTAATAAGGCAGCAAGTCCACAAAAAAGTATAATGCGTTCACTTCTATTTTTATCTAATTGTAGTTGATTAATTTGTAATTGTTTATCGCGTGTTTCTATTTCTCTTTTACTTTCTAAGCCAGCAATTTGGTTTTTTAAATCTTGAGAATAAACAGAATCATTCAACGTAACAAATGCTTCATAATATTCAATAGCTTTTGCATACTTTTTTTGGTCTGCCAACAATTGCGCATAAGGTTTTAGAAATTGTATTTCAAGGTCTGAGTATTTTAGTTCTCTTGATTTATTGATAGCATAGTTTAAATAATAATCTGCTTTAGTAGCAAATTCTGATTTTGACAGTTGTAGGCTATCTGGCAATGTTTTAATTAATTCTGGATGAAAGTATAGATTTTTATAAACCAGGCCACGATTACCATCATTGTATATTTTATAAAGATTATCACCATATGCTTCAAAAATTTTGGTTGCTTCTTCTGTGTATTGTAGTTGTATTTTTGGATTGTTTTCATAAGCTGATGTAAGTTGTACATTCAATCTACCAATACCTTCCACAAAATTTGCAGCTTTATTTTTCTCAAGTGATTTATTAAAATAATAAATTGCAGAATCGTTTTTTTTCTCTTTTAAATATACAGTTCCTAATATTTCATAGGCTTGTGCCTGCCAATATACATAATCAGCATCTTGTTTCCTATTGAAAATAGCTAATGCTCTGTTTACATATTCTTTAGATTTATTCAAATCAAATTGTATAAAAAGAATGACAGATATTGAATAATAGCCCATAGCCATTTGATCATCACTATTTATTTGCTTTGACAAATCTATTCCCTTTAAAAAATATTCAGTCGCTTTAGGCAAATTACTTTCTCGTTGATAAATGGCACCTATGCTATAATTACTTAGAATCACACCAAGTGAGTCTTTATTTTTTTCACTTTCTTTTAATGACAATTTAAAAAACTTTAATGCATTTACATTATCACCTTTTGCCGTATACATATTTGCTTTGTATCTATGCGCAGTAGTAATCCCTATATTCCATTTTGCTTTTTTAGCAATGTTTTCTGCAGTATCTACAATTAGTAGACCTTTATCTATATCACCATTCATTAGAGCTTGATAACTCATCTCCAAATAGGTTTCTGCCTTGACAGTATCTACTTTAGTTTTTTTTAAAGCAATATTTAAAGAGTCCATTATTAATTTATAATCTACCAGCTGTGCTTTTAGATTACAATGAAAGAATAATAGCAAAATGCAGATGAATAAAGTTTTATACATTAGATGGTTTTTATCTAAAATAAGTATATTTTCTGAATTATAAAAATGTATTATATAAAGTATAAAGTGAAGATATAAATATATTATATGTGCGAGTTATGAAATTCTAATAAAAGATAAATGAAATGCTCAAAAATCTAAATACGATTACTTATTTCAATAGTGCTGTAATTCTTTCTTTTAATGGTGGATGTGAGTAGTTGAAAAAGACATACCATTTATCAGGATTTAAGTTACTCAAATTATTGCTGCTCAGTTTTTTTAATGCATCTATTAAAAATTGTCCAGTTCCTGTTTTTTCTTTAGCATAGTTGTCTGCTTCAAATTCATTTTTGCGAGAAAATACATTCATAAATATTTCTACAACAGTAGAAATTGGACTATACAATAAACTAAAAGCTATTAAGCCTAATACAAAAACTGGCTTGTCTGATGCGTAGCCTAATGATTGTGTTAATTGTGGTAGGCTAATTGCCAAAGATAAAATGTATAAAATGATGCCCATTTGTACAACACTTATAATTATGCTTTTTTGTATGTGTTTTAGTTTATAATGACCAACTTCGTGTGCTAAAATAGCTACAAGTTCTTCTACTGTGTGGTCTTTAATTAATGTATCGTACAATACAATTGTTTTTTTACTACCTAAACCACTAAAATAGGCATTTGCTTTTGTGCTTCTTTTACTGCCATCAATTACCATAATATTAGTCAAAGGAAAATCTACTGTTTTTGCAAAAGCTTCAATTTTTTCTCTTAAACTTCCAGCTTCCAATGGTTGTAGTTTGTTGAAGATAGGAACTATCCAGCTGGTGTAAAACATTACCATAAAAATACTGAATGCAGAAAATAATATCCAAGCATATAGCCAAAATAGCTTTCCAGCATATTGATAAAATAATACAAATAAGCTAAGTAAAATACCACCAATTATTGCTGAGATAAAATAACCTTTTAGCTTATCAATAATAAATGTTTTAAGCGACATTTTGTTAAAGCCATATTTTTCTTCAATTACGAATGTGCTGTATAGTTGAAAAGGCAAACTAATAAAATCTGATGCTATCATAAACACACCAAAAAATAATAATACTTGTAATATTTCGTTACTTGTTTGTGCCTCTACCCAAAGTTGTACATGTGCAAATCCTTTTATAAATAAAAACACAAGTGTAAGTACTATACTAAAAACCGTAGATATACTACTCAGTTTTTCTCTTTCTGCATGGTAGTTTTGTGCTTTTTTATATTTTTCAACATCATACACATCATCTAAAATAGTTGGAATAGGTTGTAGCCAAGATTTGCTATTTCTTTTGTCTAAAATAAAATCAATAATAGCCTCAATGGCAATGATTGTAATAATTATCCAAAAAAGAATGTTGTATCCAGATGTAATCATAGTGCAAATCTAATATAATTGTGTTTTTTTTACCATTTAATATTTTGAAGTTTAATTTGATTTTACATAAAATAACTATATTTGCGGAAAATAAAATTTAATTTCAAATGGGAAAAGGCGATAAAAGAACAAAAAGAGGAAAAATAGTTAATGGTAGCTTTGGTAATTCACGTCCTCATAAAGTAAAAAAACAAAAAGAAGAAGCAAAAAAAGACTAAATAGTTTTTTTGTTTATATATTGAATTTTAGGTATGCAAGATTCGATAGACAAGCCAGTTCGGATTGCCATGGTTTTGGATACATATGATGACGCCAGAAATGGTGCTGTGATATCTACACAAAGATTTACAAAATTACTAAGAAGTAATGGTAATAAGGTAATCATCGTATCAACAGGAAAACCTGTAGAAGATAAAGTCTTATTAAAAGAATTTTACCCACCATTTTTATTTATACGCAACATTATGAAGCGTATGAAATTTACATTTGCGTGGCCAAATAATGAAAAATTAATAGATGTAATAGATAAAGTAGATATTGTACACAATCATTTTCCATTTTATCTAGGCTACAAAGCAATTAAAATTGCAAAGCAAAAAAACAAACCAATAGTTTCTACATTTCACGTTCAAGCAGAGCAAATTGCCAACAATATTGGAATTTATAATAAACAAATTATAAAGTTTATATACAAAATTTTTATACATACAATTTATTCAAAATCAAATATTGTTGTATGTCCAAGTGATTTTGCTGCTCAGGAAATTAAAAGATATGGTTGCACAACACCAACAGTTGTTATATCTAATGGTGTGATATCAGAATACCGTGATTTGCATTTAGAAAAAAATGAAAATTATTTTACTTTGCTTACTGTGGGTAGAAATGCTGCAGAAAAAGGCAAGATATGTTGATTAATGCAGTGGCACAATCAAAATATAAGAACAAAATTAGAGTACAAATTATTGGTGATGGTCCAAAGCGAAAGTATTTAGAAGGCTTAGCCAATAAGTTGTTGCCCAATCAAGTAGAATTCAAATATTTGCCTACAGAAAAAGTAATTGAATATTATAACAAAGCAGATTTGTATGTGCATTGTGCTGCTGTAGAAGTAGAATGTATGACTGCGTTGGAAGCAATAGCATGTGGCTTACCTGCATTAATTTCAGACTCAGACTTGAGTGCTGCAAAACAATTTGCCATCAATAAAGAATTTGTATTCTCAGACATTAAAAATTTGGCTGAAAAGATTGATTTTTTCTATGAAAATAGAGACTTGTTGGCTGATGCAAAAACTCAATATCTTGAGAAATCTAAACAATTTAGCATAGAAAAATCATATCAAAAGTTGATTAATACATACAATTCTTTGTTGTAAAATAATTCTTTCTAAGTGCTGAATTCAAGTTACAAATGCAACTTCATTTAAAATCTTATTTTTATACTTTAGATGTCATATTGTTGTATCCACTTCTGATTTGCTTACTCTAACTAATATAATATTTATTTTTAAAAATATTTGAATTTACTTTCTTAACGCTATTTTTCTAATGCATTAACCTTTTATTATAATCTTATAAGTAATTAGAAATTTGGACTTATGGTAAACGTGACTCTAAATCTTTTGGTATCTGGTTTGTTTTTTTGTGTCAATCGCCAATTGAAATCTACTCTAAGTAGTTTTGCAATACTCTCGATACCAAAACCAATTTCTGCATAAAATCCATTTAATCCTTGTATATGATGTGGCAAATCTGAAAAGGTTACTTTGTTTTTGTCAAGACTACTGAATGCCATTTTAGTAAAAAATACTTCTCTTAGTCCTAATTTTTTCCATAGTGGAATTTTATTAAAGAAAAAACCATCAAAATGATGTTCTAAGTAGAATGAAATCTGTTGGTCTGCAGCAAATTCAGCTTCATTCATCATATTAAATCTTTTGTACTGTACAAGCAAAGATTGATTACCTGGATGTATAAACAACAATGGATATGGTGCACTTCCAAATAGTTTGCTGGCTTGTAGCTGCATGAGTGTTCTTCCTATTGGTGAGTTTAGTTTTTCTTCGATTAATAAATCTAATTTATGGAAACTGAAATCGCTGATAAAGCCTTTGAAACTACCAGTGTAGCTAAGTGTAAATCGTGGTAGATTTCCTTTTAAAAATATTTTTCTATTGCCTGTTTGCAAAAATTTTGCACCTGGTGTGGCAGAAATAATTAGCTGTGGTGAGAAAATATCAAAACTGTTGTGTCTTACTACTGTGCTGTCTGCTTGTGTTTTTACAAATTCTATTTTGCCAGGAACGGTGATGTATTTTTTATAATTAAATGAAAGATTAGTAGAGAAATTTGGTATCCATGTTCTTGCATAATATATGCTTGCATTTCTTACATATACTAAATCTGGAATATTTCTTCGTCTTAAAAGTGTATTGACAATATGGTCATATTCTAATGCATTTGGCTCTAATGAGAATCGTTGATAGTCATCTTTGTAACTAATACCAATGCTGTGTGCTTTATTTTTCTTATCAGGTAGTTTTGAGTTGACTTCTACGCCAAATTTGAATTTCTTATCTTTGGTGCCAATAGCTGCATAGGTTTTAAAATTTACCCATTCCCTCAATCTCCAATTGCTTCTAAAATTTAATCTTAATCTTACGCCTTCAACATCATTCCAACTTACTAATTGGTATAAATTTCCTAAATCAACTTTATTAAATCTATAATGTCCGCTCGAAAAAAAGGAACCAACTTTTGATATTCTTTTATAGAATTTTGTATTTTTTAATGAATCTATTAAGAAATAAACATTGTTTTCTACTTTGCTTAATGTATCATGTCTTTCTGCTACCCAAAAACTATCTGTTCTTCTTCTATAATCTTTTATTATAGTTGGGTTGCTTGGATTAAATATTGTATCAATAATTGGTTGGTTGAGTTTGATGTCATTTTTAGATTGATATCGATACAATCTAATGCTTTTTGATTTTTTTCGTTTTGTAAAAGCAACATTTGAGCTTCTTTCCTCTTCTTGTAAAAACCATCCTACATTCTTTTCTTCAACAAAAGTTTGTTTGAGCATGTAGTCGTTTATAAAATTTAAGTTGGAGCGTTTATCTATACTAATTTCTATCTTTTTTATTGCATAAGATGAATCTTGTATCCAAGCTCTGCCTAAGAATAATAAATCGCTTTTGCTTTTGGGAACAAAAGCTAATTGATATGTCCAAATACTATCAGCTGCTTTTACACTATCTACAAAATAATAATTGTATAATGCTAATCCGCCTTTTGCAAAAGGTAATACAAATGTTTTTCCACTTACTATGGTTTGTTCTCCATACATGTCTGTGTTGTCGTACACAATGTCTAATAAGTCAGAGAACCTTAATTGCTCAATTCCTGAAACTTTACTTGCTTTTAGAATGGCTTTGTCTTGGCTTGGCTTATCTGTGTGGTAGTGGTCTGTTATTGTTTCTTTTAATATTAGTGGAATATAGCGAACACCATATTCTGTAGTGTCTTGGTTTTCTAGTACAAACCTGAATGGTTTTAGTATTTTCCTTTTAGATAATTTTGGACTTATATTATACAAAGAAGCTACTGTTTTTGAATATTCTTCGTATTGGTAAGAATCGTATGCTTTAGGTTTATTTTCGTCTTTGTTTTTTACAACATTTCTAAATATTCTAATTGCAATGGTGTCTTTTTCTTTTACTCTGCGTTTGGCTTTTACTACAAATTCTTGTAGCATATAACCTTCTGGTTCTAATTTTATATCAAGTGTATCTTTTTTTAAATAGTCTTTGTTTTAGTGAAAGTTCTTTATATCCTAAATACGAAAAAATTACTGAATCTGTTTTGCCACTTACTTCAAATTCAAAATAGCCTAAATCATCAGTAAAATAAGTTTCTGTATTACTTACTGAAATGGTTACATAAGTTAATGGTTCTTTGGTTTTGCGTCTGTTACAAATCCTTTTAGAATAGTTGATTGAGCAAATGACTCTAGGAAACTTACAAGGATTAAAGAAATAAGTAATAAATTTTTGTTCATTTTGTAGTATTAAAACAAAAAACTTGCCAAAGACAAATATATTGTTTTACAACGTATTATATTATTTTTTTTAGTTATTATAATGTTACAAAACAACTAATTATGCTTGTTGCACTATTTCGCTTACAGCATCTACCCAAGTATCATTACTATTTAAACTTGGTACAAGTTGTAAAACTTCGCCACCATGTTCTTGGAATAATTCTAAGTATTCTTCTGTTATTTCATAAAGTGTTTCTAAGCAATCTGCAACAAATGCTGGCGACAACACCAATATTTTCTTTTTTCCTGATTTTGCTAGTTGTGGTAAAACTTCTACTGTGTATGGCTCTAACCAAACTTCTTTGCCCAATCTTGATTGAAATGATGTGCTATATTTTGATTTATCTATGTTTAGCTTTTCAGTTATTAATTTGGTTGTAGCATAGCATTGCGCTTTATAGCAATTTTGGTTTATTTCATTAATTACAATACAACAATCATCTTTTTGTAAGCAATGTTTTTTGGTGATGTCAGCATTTTTTAAATGTCTTGCGGGCAAACCATGGTAACTAAATAAGATATGGTCATAAGCATCTAAATCAAATGCAGCTAAGTTTTCTACAAACGATTGTATAAATTTTGGGTGACTATAAAAATGATTGATGTACGTAAGCTTTGGTAGCGATAGCCACGTATTGGTTATCTCTTGTACTTTTTGAATAACTGAGCCATTGCAAGCAGAAGAATATTGTGGAAATAAAGGCAATACAATAATTTCTGATACATTTTTTTGTCTAAGATTTTCAAGTGCTTTTTCTAAACTTGGATTTTGATAGCGCATTGCCATTTCTACTATTTTTGTATCTAGCTGGAACAATAATTCCTCTAACTAAAAGATTACGTTTTAACCAAGAAAAATCTATTACTCTTTTGTCTAATAGAAATTCAATTAAATACTTATAGACATCACTATTGGATGCTGAGTCTGGTGTGCCTAAATTGACAAGTAAAATACCTTTTTGATTCATTATTATATTAAAAAATTAAATAAAATAGGATTATTATTTATCGTAGTAAAATCAATATTATATTTTCTCATTCTATCTAATAAACCATCGTAATCTTCTTTATTTTTAAGTTCTATTCCAACCAACGCTGGTCCACTTTCTTTGCTATTTTTTTTAGTATATTCAAATAGTGTTATATCATCATCTGGCCCTAAAACTTTATTTACAAACTGTTTTAACGCACCAGAACGTTGTGGAAATTTTATCATGAAATAATGCTTCAAACCTTCGTATATCAATGATCTTTCTTTCATTTCTGGCATTCTTTCAATGTCATTGTTTCCACCACTTACAATACAAACAATATTTTTTCCCTTTAGTTCAAAATCTACAAAATCTAATGCTGAAATGGCTAATGTACCTGCTGGTTCTGCTACAATTGCATCTCTGTTGTATAGTTTTAATATCTGCGTACAGATTCTTCCTTCTGGAATTAAAACCATTTTATCAATATTGTTTTTGCATATCTCAAACGTTAGATGTCCAACTTGTTTTACTGCTGCGCCATCAACAAAATTATCTATTTGTTTGAGTTCTACCAGTTTGTTTTGTTCCAATGATTGTTGCATTGCTGGTGCACCCAAAGGCTCCACACCTATTATTTTTGTTTTTGGAGAATATTTTTTGAAATATGTAATTATTCCAGAAATTAAACCACCACCACCAATTGGAATAAAAATATAATCAAGTTTCTTTTTTCCTAATTGTTCTAATATTTCTAAGCCTACTGTTCCTTGTCCTTCAATGATAAGTGCATCATCAAATGGTGGAACAAATATTTTATCTTCTTTTTGTGCATATTTCTGAGCTGCATGTTTTGCGTCATCATAAGTATCGCCATATAGTTCTATTTCAATATATTCTTTACCTAATCTTTGTACAGAATTTACTTTTTGCTTAGGCGTAGTTTGTGGCATAAATACAACTCCTTTTATCTTTAATATTGCACATGATAATGCAAAACCTTGTGCATGATTGCCAGCACTTGCACATACTACACCATTCTTTCTTTGTTTAGAGTTTAGTTTTGAAATAAAATTATAGGCACCTCTAATTTTATAAGATCTAACTTTTTGTAGGTCTTCTCTTTTAAGATAAATATTTGCTTGATAAAGTTCTGAAAGATTAATATTCAGTTGTAAAGGAGTTTTTTCAACAATGTTTTCTAGTACTTTGCTTGCTTCTTCAATTCCTTCTGTTTTTGGTAGCCTTGTTTGCATAAGAGTAAATAATGAACAATATTACAAAAAACAAAGAATATAGAAGTAAAAATAAGTATTACAAAATTGCAAATCTATTGTAGTGAGCAAACCATACGTACTGGTTGGTGATCTGAATATGAGAAATCTACATCAATTCCTTGCACATTTATGAGTGAAACATTAGGCGATAATAAATAAAAGTCAATAACAGTTGTATATGTTTTATTTGATTCGTAAGGTTTATCTACTTTTCTATTTGTTGGTGTTTTTCCATCAAATGCCCAAGTCCAGTTTTTTGGTAAATATGAATTTGGAATTTCCATTTCTTCGTAGCCACTATTTTTATCTTTTGGTGTGTATCCTGGTGGAATTTGATTCCAATCGCCACCAACAATTACATAGTTTCCAGCATTGTATTCATCAACTAAATATTTTTTAAAATATTCCATTTCTTGTTTTTTTAGTGTACCACCATCATAAGCTGAATTATGTGTGTTGATTACAATAAGGTTTTTTCCATTTTTTAGTTTGAAAGTATGTTTTACAAAACATCTATCTAAAAAGAATAATCCTTTTGGAAATGAAAAATTTGATGGAAATTGATATCTGATTGGTGTATTTTCTAATTTATAAGGAAAAAATGTTGCAATGCCACCTAAAACGCCACCCATTGGATTTGTAATTGGAATTGGAACATATCTTACTTGATAGTTTTTTCCAAAAACTGCATTAAAATCAAGCATTTCTTTTATACCTTGTAGTTGATTTTGTCCCCAACTTCTTCTTGAGTCAACATCAACTTCTTGCAATAAAATAAAATCTGCATCTTGTTTCCATTTTAAAATAGTTTCTTTTACGCCAGCATAATTTTTGTTTACCAAATCTCTAGTTGAACGCACCATTTTTCCACCATCATAAAAGAAATCAGACTCAGCTCCTAAACCACAATAGCCAATATTCCAATCATAAAAAACCAAAGTATCTTTAGTAATACTGCTTATTTCGTTGTCTGTTTTTAATATTTCAGCATCAGATTCTGGTTTTGGTCTGTAATCTGTTATCCAAGCATATAGAATTGCCAATACAACATAGGCACCAAATGCAACCGCAGATATTAGCAATAATTTAATTAAAAACATAAATCTTTTTTTCATCTACAAAAAATTAGTAGTTTTATCTTCTAAAAATAGTAAAAATAATTAATATAATGAGTACAAAAGAAATAAATTGGACAACAAGTGATGGTATTTCTATTTATGGTAAAGTATGGAATACTACAGAAACACCCAAATATGTAATCTGTTTAGTACATGGAATGGGTGAACACATCAATAGATATGAGCATGTGGCTCATTTTTTCAACAAAAATAATATTGCAGTTTTTGGATATGACCAACGTGGACATGGTAAATCTGGTGGACAACGTGGACATTTCCCAAGTTTTGATATCTTCTTAGATGATGTGACATTGTTCATACAACAAGTAGATAAAGAATTTCCAAATATAAAAAAAATATTAATGGGACACAGTATGGGTGGAAATGTAATAGGTAATTATTTAATAAAGAGAAATCAAAATTTTAGTGGTGCTATATTTTCTTCTCCATATTTAGAATTAGCATTTACTCCACCAGCTATAAAACTAAGCTTAGGGAAATTAATGAAAGGTTTGTTGCCATCATTAGCATTGCCAAGTGGTTTAGACGCAAGTGCAATATCAAGAGATAAAACTGTAGTAGATAATTATCTTAAAGACAAACTAGTTCATGATAAAATTTCTGCGATAATGGGTGTTGAAATGATAGAAACAGGAAAAGATGTTATTAATCAAGCCAACAAAATAAAAATTCCAGTTTTAGTTTATCATGGAACTGCTGATAGACTCACATCACATGATGGTAGCCAGAAATTTGCCAAAAACGTTGGCAGTAATGCAACATTTATTAGTTATGATGGTTTGTATCACGAAACTCATAACGAACCAGAAAAGGATAAAGTATTTGAAAATATTATTCTCTGGATTGATAAACTATAATATTCTATGCCTAATAATGAATTTCTAAAAAAACTTTTAGTAAAGCTAAAAAGTGGCGATGCACGTTCTATACATTTGAATGCTTTACCATCGAACTTAGGTAGAATTGATATTTTTGATTTTGTAAATCTACATCAAAGTTTGCACCTACAATTTTTACAACAACTATTTACGCAACCAAAGTTTAGTTTTAATATTTCAGTTGACTCATCTTTATTGGCTAATAAAAATGATGACGAGAAAAAAGTTATCCAACAATTGATTAAAAAATTTAATCATCTTTATTTTCAAGATGAAGAAAATGAACAAGAGCATGGCTATCATTCATTTGGATTTGGCTATCCATTGTTGGTAAAAAGAGACAACACCAATAAAGACAAAATTATTAAAGCACCATTGTTTATTTGGTACTTAAAGATTGAGAAAGATTTAAGAAAAACCAATTCTTGGAATATTTCTAGAGATGAAGATTTGCCTGTAGTATTAAATCCAGTATTGATTTCTTATTTGCAGAGCAATGAAAATATTTCATTTAAGGAACTAGAAATTATGCTTGATGATGAAATGATTTCGGAAAAAGAACTCTTAGATGCTACACAAATTATTACAGAAAAATTAGGCAACAAACAACCTTTAGATAATTTTGTAGCAACTATTTTGCCATGTACCAACAAAGAATCTATTGAATTACTTACAAAAGACAATGCGTGGATACGATTTTCTGGTGTGTTTGGATTATATAAAACAATCAAACAAAGTATCATCAATGATGTTGAGCAATTGGTAGAAAGCAATACGATTGCAACATTGCACCAAGCAAACCATGAGTGTACTTACACTGATGTAATTGCAGCAAATGAATTAGATGATACACAAGAAGCAATTTTGTTTGCACTAAATAAAAATCAAAAAATTATTATTCAAGGACCACCAGGAACTGGAAAAAGTCAAACACTTACTGCAATTATTGCTAATACATTGTTGAATGAAAAGAAAGTATTAGTGGTTTGTGAAAAGAAAACAGCATTAGAAGTTTTACAACAAAATCTTAGTAAAATAAATTTGGCAGAACTTAGTGTATTGATAGAAGATGTACACGCTGACAGAAGAATAATTGTAGAGAAAGTTAGAGATTACATAGAAACAAAATCAACGCAAGAACTACGATTTAGACAACACGAATATGAGCAAACAAAAAATAAATTTAATGAAAATAGAAGCATCATTAATAATGCAATTGATGCTACCTATCCTGTAATTTTTGGTGATGACAATTGGATAGATTTATTATTATCTGTGAGTGAAACACAACAAAAAATAGATGTCTATAAAGCAAATAATATCCAACAACAAATTAAAAATGCTTTATTTCAATTTAATTATGATGAATACATTGCATTAAGAAATGTTGTACAAAATGCTAAAGATTTGTATCAAAAATGCAATAATTATACATCTTTCCAAAGCATAGACAATGAAGTAATTCAAAAATTTGATGCACCTTCAATTGAAAATGCAATAACTGAATATAATAAAGCATCTGATGAAATTATTGCAAACATCAACCAAAATAAAAACAATAAATATTATAATACACTCAGTGGCTGGTTGAGTTTTGTGTATAAGATTTTTGCCATATTTTCAAGCAACATCAGGCAACAAAGAGAAGCACAACAACATGATTTAAAACTAATCAATGATTTTATTTCAAAGTGGAATGCTTTACCATTGTTTGATTGTAGCTTTCAACAAGCAACTAATGTAGTACAAGAATTTGAACCGTCAATACACAATTGGAAACAGAAATTTCAAGCAATTTATAATAATACTACATATTTTAAAGAATACTATCAATATCAAAAATTTGTTTTAAACCAAAATGAAAACTCTAAACATATAATTCAAGTTTTAGAAAGTGCACAGTTGGATAATTGGTCTGAATATTATAATTATTGGTATCGTCACCAAATAATTAGCAACTACGCTTTTGAAAATAATATTCATCAACTCAATGCACAAAATATATCAGCATTGAAAATACATGATGAAGATGCAAAGAAAGTAATACCACAAAAAATTCAACATCTATGGGAAACAAAAAGGCAAAATTTAATTGCAAATAAAGACATCACCAATCTAAAATACTTATACAATCTTAGAAAGAACAAACAATTTGAATCTAAGAATACATTGAGAAAAGTAGTACAAGATGATATCGATTTTTTCACCACTTTTTTCCCAGTTATTTTTACCAATCCTAGTGTGTGTACTTCAATATTTCCTGCACAAGCAATTTTCGATATTATTATTTTAGATGAAGCATCGCAATTAAAAATTGAGGAAACATACAGTAGCTTATTGCGTGGAAAACAACATGTGATTTCTGGCGATAAACATCAAATGCCACCAAGTAATTTCTTTGGCAGCACACCAATTTTCTGGACAGAAGAAAGCGAAACAGAAAGCACAGACTTCTTAGCAGATAGCCAATCTTTATTAGAGTTTGCAGATGATGCTGGCTACAAAAATCATTACATAGATTTTCACTATCGTTCAAAACATCCAGATTTAATACAGTTTTCAAACCATGCATTTTATGAGTCAAGGTTGATTCCAATGCCAGCTTCCAAAAACTATCAAGCAATAGAATATTATGCTATAGAAGGAATTTATGAAAAAGGCACTAACCAATTAGAAGCACAAGCTGTAGTAGATTTTATTTTTACATTAGATATAGCTGCAGCTGTACCAAGCGTAGGTATTGGAACTTTTAATATTTTTCAAAGAGATTTAATTTTAGATTTAATCTATGAGAAAGCAGCAGAAAATACAAGCCATAATCAACAATTAGAAACATTGCTAGCAAAAGGATTGTTTGTCAAAAATCTTGAAAACATACAAGGTGATGAACGTGATATTTTAATACTATCAACAACATTTGGAAAAAATAAAGAAGGGAAATTTAGACAATTATTCGGACCACTATCACAAGAAAAAGGTTACAAATTATTGAATGTAATTATCACAAGAGCAAAAGAGAAACTCATCATTTTTACATCAATACCTAATGACAACATACAACAGTACCACGATGAAATAAGCACAAAAGGCAACACAGGAAAAGGCATACTGTATGCTTATTTAGCTTATGCAAGACAAGTTTCTGCAAACAACGAGCAGCAAAAGAACTTTATCTTAAATCAATTACAAAAAAATACAAAAAGCAATACATCAACTACAAATCATATTCAATACGTTGAGCATATCTATCAAACATTACACAATAAATTCGGAAACAATATCGCTAGAAATTTTTCATTAGGTGGCATACAACTTTCATTAATACTCAAAAAAGACGAACAAATTGTTGCCTACTTAAATCTTGTAGATGTTGATGTTTTGCCTAAAGAAAGCAATTATAGAAAGCACATACACTTAGAAAACATACTCAACAATTACAATATAAAAACGATTGTCATCACAAGCTATGAATGGCAAACAGCACAAGAAAAAATAATAAATGAAATTGAAAAGTATCTAAAATAAGATTATATATTATGAAACGACCACCAAAAATACAACGTTGTGCAACTGCCACCGATGTTGTGCGTTCGTTCATTTTATTTCGTTTCTTCTTTTAATAATATTTCAAGTCCTTCGTCAGCAACATCTACTACGTGAATTTTATTTTCCTCTGTGTAAAATTCTTTGTATTCGTCTATAAGTTCGTTTAGGTCTATTTTATTTTCTCTAATTGCGTTCAAAATTTCAAGTTTTTTGTCCATTGTTGTTTGATTGTACTCGCTTGAATTTGGGTCAAATAAAGTTCTCAAAGTTCTATGTTTCCATAAACTTCCTTTTCCAAATATTTTGTCTAATTTCTGTTGATAGTGCATATTAATTTAGTCCGTTTGTAAACCCAAACATATCAATAATTTTTGCTTTTGGGTAAGTTATGTTTGTCTTTTCACCTGTTAAAAAATCAGTTGTAAAAGTTTCGTTGGCAAGTTTGTCTATTGTCATTTGGTTGTTGTCGTAAAATTCTTTTAGACAATTAAGTGAGTTATTGTTCACAACAGTAAAGCCACATTTGTTATTAAATATTTCGTTGAAAGTTTTACAGAAATATTTGTCATAAGCAGGTATAAAACCAAAAACTCCTAATAAAATTTTCGTTGTCAAAGTCAAATGTGTATTATTTTCAATTATTACATTTTCTTTGGTCTTTTTGTAAATTTCAATGATTTTAGAATTGGTTTCAATAGAATATTTATCAACGTCAATAAGCCAAATATCTTTGTCAAGTGTTGAATAAAATTCAATTAATTTTTGAAAGTGTTTTGCACTCTTTTGAAGTAAAAAACTTGAACCTCTTAACATTCCCCAACTTGCTAAATAAAATCCCAAAACCAAACAACTTTTTTCAATGTCTTTGGTTAGGTCGTTAGTGTTTTTGAAATAGTTATAGCAATAGTCAAATGAAGTGTATCGGTCAGTTGCGGCTGCTTTGCTTTTAAACTCGTCAATATGTATTTCTAAATTTTCAATTTTCACGGTGTTAGTTTTGAATGACGCACAACGTGCATGGATTTGCGAAGTTACGAACTGCAAACGAAGTTTGCAAGTGAAGTAATTTTGCAAATCCGTTGATGTGTTGAAGGTCGAGCGTAGCGAGCCTAAACGCATCATCGGATGTAATCCGCGACGATGTGCAAAAGGCGAAGCGTAGCGAAGACTTTTGCACATCGGACAGGGCTTGGCGAAGGCGGGGGCTAAAAAGCACTTCCGCCAAACCCTGCACAAAATTTATTTAATAGCACTACCGTATAAAGTAGCACTTTCGCCCCCGCTTTTCGCCAAACCCGTGTTAGCGTAAATAACAAACCTTGTGTAATTAAATTCTTTGAAATGCCTATTAATAAAGGATTTATGAAAATATCTACTGCAAAATAAAGCAAATAAAAGCACACAAAATATTGATTTGTTGTACTAATTGTTGTACCTTTGTATCGTAATTCTTCCATTTGCATAGCCCAATAATTCAAGGCGAAATTTGCGAAGATGCTACAATGATTAACTATTAAAGTTTCAAGATATGGCAAGCGTAAAACTAATTTTAAGACAGCACCAAACAGACAAGGCAGGGCATAGTCCTTTGTATTTACGAGTTATCAAAGACCGTAAAACTAAATTCATTACTACCAGTGTAAAGCTATTACCAAACGAATGGGATGAAGCTAAACAGAAAGTAAAAAAGAACCACCCCAATAGTGCCAGGATTAATGCTTTTCTATCTCAACAGGTAGCCGATGCAGAAGGGCAAGTAGCAGACCTTGAAAGAAAGAAAAAATCTGTATCAGCCAAGAAGTTAAAAGAAGCTATCAAAGGAAAAGACAGCACTAATTTTTTTACTTATGCTTATGACCGTTGCGAAAAAATCAAAAGTACATTGGCTTTAAGAACCTATATGAATTACAAAAGGTACACAGAGAAGTTTGAAAAATTTGCAGGTACTAAAGAATTGTATTTTGATGATATTACAGTAACAATGCTCAAAGATTATGTCAATTATTGTAGTACAACTCTAAACAATGGCAATACCTCTGTAAGATATTCTATTATGATTTTGGCTATAATGTTCAAAGAGGCAATCCGAGAAGAAATAATACCTGCTAATGTGTACCCATTTTTAAGTATCAAATTACGAAAAGATAAGGGCAAAAGAATATACCTAAATGCAGACCAGTTACAGCGTTTCCAAGACCTTAAAATTACTTCTGAGGGCAAAGCTGAACTAAGCAGAGATAAGTTTGTATTCTCTGTATTTGGTGGTGGTTTAAGATTTGGCGATGTTATGGAGCTTCAATGGAAACATTTTGACGAAGAAAATAAGAAGATAAATAAAACCATTCGTAAAACAGGCAGACAGCATAGTTTCAAATTAGGCGAAACAGCTTTGAATATTTTGAAGAAATACAGAACACCACTAACCAAGCCAGATGATTTTGTTTTCAATATGATTAAAGATAGAGAAAGGTATTTAGCAGATGTAAATTATAAATATACCGAAACAGAAAGAAATGGACACATTGCAAATTTTCATTTAAGAAACATTGGTAAAGAGTTAGGTATTCCATTCAATGTAAGTTTTCACATTAGCCGTCATACTTTTGCTACTACAGCTCTAAACAATGGAATGAGAATTGAACACGTCAGTAAGTTAATGGATCATACCGACATTGGTACTACACAAATTTATGCAAAAATCATTAGTGAAGAATTAGACAAAGCCGTTGACCAGTATATTAAATAAGTAGTCTAAATTCTAAATAGTCTAAAAAGTATGGATATAATGGTAAATTTGCATTTTGATTTTTAGTAAATGAAATTAGATTTAAGCATATATCAAAGTATTTTATTTTACGATTTACGGCCTTGGCTTGACAACAACAAGGACGACAATCGTTTTAGAGCAAAATTAACGCCTAATTTCAAAAACCCTGCTCAATCTTCAATAGACTTTGATAATGCTATAAATAAAGCCCTAATTGATTATAAAAGCACATTAAACGAAGAAGATTACCTATTTGAATTAGCAGACGACCAAGTGCAATTTAACGGAGTTGTAGATGAAATTTTATATCCACTAATTGAAGTTATTACAGATGAACCTACAAACAACAAAGCTACATTTTACTATTATCTAATCAAGAACGAAGCCACACGACTAATAAACAACCTCTATAAATTCTCATACTTAAAAATTAGTGAGAGTGAAAAAAAGAATGTGTTTATAGTGGCTATCAAAGGCATTAATTCGCTTATCCAAAGAACCGAACAGCAAAAATACAAGTTTCCAAATATGGAAACCACAACCAAGACCCCAACAATGCTTTTATACTTCACTTTTTAGGTATTACACTTATTCGTTTGCATTTAGAAGTAAAAGAATTGTTTGAAAAATATGTTACAGGAAATGTATATGATGAAGCAGGTATTTACAGCACTATCATAAAGAAAAAACAACCCACAGAAAGCCATATAAAAGACACTGTAGGGCTTAATCACTTCAAGGTTACTGCATATATCAACCAACCAAAAAACAAGAAAGAAACTACCTTAGAATGGATTTTATACACCTTAGAAACCTACGCTAAATACTTTGAAACCGACACCACCAGTAAGGAGGTAGCCAAAAGAAAAAAAATATTATTAGAAGACTTACAAGCATTAGAAAACTTATACTTTTTACAACACTATAAAATCAAGTTTGAAAATACTAACTATACCAATTTATTAGATGCAGAGTTATTAGAACCTATATTTAACGATACTTTCCAAGAAATTACAGAAGCAGTAGAAGTACCAACCATAGCCAGTAAAAAATTAGTAGTTATCAATAAGGAGCTTCAAAAATTGGACTTCCTAAAATACGATATTGATATAGAAAATATAGCTTACCTACAATCCATTCCAAGATTATTACAAGATGCTTTAATAGGTCTAAAATCTTTTGTCAATGCCAATTTAAGTATTGATTTTTCTAAGATAACCGAACCAAAAACCAATCCACTCAAAACAGGGCTTACTGTTCCTCAAATTGCTTTCCTATTTAAGATACTTTCAGAGCATAACGACATTGGTATAGAAACAAAAACTAAGACAGAACTATACAATTTTATTTCTCAAAATTTTGCTACTAAAAAATCTACAGAAAAAGGAATTAGTATCAAAAAATTAGCTGAATATTTCAACGAACCTGACCCAGATGCACAAGCATTTTGGTACGGAATTATAGCTAATTGGTTTACCGATAAGAAGAAATTCAACAAATTTTAATCCTCTTAAACCCTTTATAGTCAAGGGTTTTGCTTAGGGTGGTATCACCCTATGCCACCTCTTTTACTGCACTTCCATTCACATTTTTGCATTGCAATTACGCAATAACATTAAATATTTTAAGCAATGGAAGTAATAACAATCCAATCAGAAGCATTCCAAGAATTAGTTAAGAAAATGGACGAAATCCAAACCAAACTAACAGCTAAGGAAAAAGAACCAAAAGAAATTTGGTTAGACAATCAAGAGTTCATTCAATTACTCAAAATCTCAAAACGAACTGCACAGCATTACCGAGATACAGGGATGATTTCTTTCTCACAAGTAGGTAGCAAAATTTACTATCGTATGAACGATGTAGAGGAACTATTGAAAAAGCATTACAACAAAGCATTTAAGAAATAAGCAACCTTAAACACTTTGATTTTTTAACAAATTAAAAAGCAGTAGAAAAATGTCTAGAGAAATAAAAGATTATCCTTTAGTGTCATTATACAAAACGGTAATGGACACCACAGCATTTGAGCAAAATCCAGTATTACAAGTATTATTCAAAATCAATAATGGTACTTACAGGCATTTAGTTGACCCAGCTACCAAAGCATACCAAGAGGGCAAAGCTGATGTATATGCAGAACTCAAAAAGAAAATTCCTTCATTCATTATTTCAGGCACTTATGAGGGTGGCAGAAAAGCCGAAAACCTAAAAGACTATTCAGGATATATCATTTTGGATATAGACAAATTGCCTAAAGATGAAATCAAAAACTACAAACAAAAAATTGCAGAAGTACCATTTACATTTGCTTGTTTCATTAGTCCTTCAGGTGTTGGCTTAAAAATTATTATCAAAATAAGTTCCAATCCTACAGAGCATTTACAAGCATTCAACCAACTAAAAGCAATTTACGAAAAGGCAACAGGTGTAGAAATTGATAAGTCAGGCAAGGATATAAACCGACTATGTTTTTTCAGTTGCGATAGTAATATTGTAATCAATTACGAAGCCCAAAAATACTTAGTACAGCACGAAGAAGTAAAGCAAACAACTATTGCACCAGTGCCACAGTTTACACAAGGTACAGACGACCTAAGTATTTTTCAAAAATGTGTAGAGCTTACCAATAACAAAATGGCTTATGTAGAGGGCAATAGAAACAATTATGTAAATCTATTAGCCAATAATTGCAATCGTAATGGCTTATCCGAATTGTCAGCAACTCAGTACATAAATTCACATTACAATTACAACGATGCAGAAGTAAGCCAAACAATCAAAAGTGCCTACCATAGCCATACAGCAGAACACGGTAAATTTTCCAAGCAATCTACGCCAGTAGTACCAATCAAAGATTTTTCAAAAACAGGTGCAGTTCCACTAAAACAACTCATTCACAGAGCCAATACCGAACCTGATACACCTTTTATTTGGAGTGGCATTAAGGAAAATTCCTTTGGTTTTATTTTTGGACCTTCCAAAAGTGGTAAAACTACCATTTGCGAAAACTTGGCTATGGCATTGGTGGCAGGGCTTACAGAGTTTATGGGTCAATCCATTACCAAAGGTGATTACAAAGTGTTTTTTCTATCCTTAGAGGAGTATTGGAAGCCAAGAAGCCAACGAAACGCCAAACAAACGCAATACCTTATAGAGCATATTGGTAATGATAATTGGTTAGATAATTATTCAGCAAATGATGATACTGTTCCTCGTCAAATTTCAAGTGAAGAAGAATGGCTATTATTAGAAACATTAATCAAAAAAAATGGTGCAAATTTCGTAATTATAGACAGTTTAAGCCGACTTTACGAAGGTGGTATAGAAGATAGTGGATTAGCTAAAAAAGTGGCTCTAAGGCTACGAGAATTATGCAATAGGTTAAAAATTACCCTCATTATCATACACCATACACCCAAACAAATTGGCAGACCCATTACAATAGATAGTTTGGCAGGTAGTCGTATGTTAGCACAGGAAGCCGATTTTATGATAGGCGTAGGCAAAAGCCCAGAGGGTAAGCGTTATATCAAAGATGTTGCATTTCGTTACAAGCAAGAAGATAGCGAAAATGTAATGACCTTTGATATAAACAGCTATCAATATGCAGTAGAGGGCATTCAATTACCTGAAACCGTTTTACTCAAAGAAACAGACGGCAGAGAGGACAGCACCAATGCAGATGCTATTTTAGAATACATTGACGAGAAATCTAAATCACAAATAGGTGGTTGCTATTTGAAAGACCTTACAGAGCATTTTGTTACAGGCAAAATAATTTCAAGAGCTACTTTGTTCAACTGCCTTGAAAAACTTCAAAAAGACGGCAAAATATCCAAGCCCTCAAAAGGACAGTACAAGTCCACCCAATAATAACCCCTTACTTTTTACTTAGACTACTTAGACTACTCAAAGTTTTGCACTTCATTACTTTGATTTGCTTTTTATTGCTTACATTTGCCTAAATTTGACAAGTTAAAAAAAGCAAATCAAAATGTTTAATCAATTCGGTTCTAAAGTTCGGCAATTAAGAGAAGCTAATAATTTGCTATTAAGGCAGGTAGCACCTTTTATTGATATAGATACACCACACCTCAGTAAAATAGAACGAGGCGAAAGAGTATTAAGAAAAGAGAGTGTACCCACTTTAGCCAAAATATTAAAGACTGATGAAGATGAGTTAATGACCCTATGGCTTGCCGACCAAATGTATAATGTGATAGATGGAGAGCCATTAGCAAACGAAGCAATTAAACAACTTACTAAAAATATCAAAAAGCCCTAATTTATTGTATATGGCAGAACAAAACTTAATATTAAATATCCTAAATTTTTCACACCCAGTACAAACAGTAGAGTGTTCTTTTCAATTGGCAAAAGCCGATGGCTTTTACCCTGTTAAAGTCAGTAGCTTACCAGTCAATATTGAAGACCTCTTTAATAAAGAAGAATTAGAAAATGTAGAGTATGCTTATACTAATTTCAAGGCAGAAGATAATATATCAGTTCCAGTAAAAGTTGATTTAGAAAAGAGTAAACGATTTTCTAAATTGTACTACACATATATTCTTTATAACTATTTCATAAACATTGCAGATGCCATAAAAACAAACTTCATTAGTGATATTTCATTATGGTTTTTGGATGCCAAAAAAATAAACAAAGACTTTGATACCTACACAGTGTACACTATCAAAGTACAAATAGCAAGAGCCACCAAACTACCTGAATTAGTTATTTCTTACGATGGCAAGTCAAGAGTATGTAAGCAAAGTAGAGAACAAATACATTGCGATGAAGAAATATTTTCTTCATTCTTATATAATAAGCGAATCTATTACAAAGACAATTTACCAGAGGAAGCAGGGTATCATTTAGATAAACAATTTCCTAAAATCAATTTCTTTTTATCCAAATTCTTAGGGCTTCAAACCACACCTGACAAACCAAGCAATAAATACAGTGCTTATTTTTTAGAGGTATCAGCATTTTACGATAAGTACATAAATACAGCAGAGTTCAAAGCAGTAGTACCCATTACCTCAAATGGTTTTATTACAATAGATACAGACAAAATAAAACAAACTACAGAGAATAGTAATTTAATGCAGTTTGGTCAAAATCATACCAACATTATGCCACATTATGGCTTAGGGGTTGGAGGTCCTTATGAGCTTTCACCTCATAAAAATATTAAATTCATTTTCTTATTTCATAAAGAGGATAACACCTTTGCTAATACAGTATTCCAATGGTTTGAAGGCAAAAAAGACGGCTTCAAAGGGCTTAAAAATTATATCAAATTAAATTACAGCATTGATAAAGAGAACAGCATAATATTTGAAAATAAAGAAAACCCTATTGAAGAAATAAGACAGCAATTAACAGAAAAATCCTTTGCAGACGATGTAAGATACTTAGCCGTTTATTTATCCCCCATTTCTAAAGCCGAGATAGACGAAGAAAAACATAAAATTTATTACCAAGTAAAAGAAGAATTATTAAACTATCGTATCACTTCACAGGTTATTGATAGGGATAAAATAAACAATTCAGCTTTCAAGTATTACTTGCCAAATATTGCTATCGCAATATTGGCTAAACTAAACGGTGTACCGTGGCGTTTACAGCGTAATCTATCCAATGAATTAATAGTAGGTGTAGGAGCTTTCAAAAATGCCGAAATAGGAAGTAGATATATAGGCAGTGCCTTTTGTTTTTCAAACAATGGCCACTTTAGAGGTTTTGAGTGCCACCCAGCTACCGATACTTTTATGTTAGCAGGAGATATAGGCAAAGCAGTTCGTAAATTCAAAAATGATAATGCAGATGTAAAACGCCTTATTATTCATTTCTACAAATCAATGAGCAGAAAAGAATTAGAACCAATAGAAAAAGAGTTAGACGAATTAAATTTAGATATTCCAATAATCATAGTTTCTATAAACAAAACAGAGAGCAAAGATTTTGTAGTATTTGATACCAACAGCACCCATACAATGCCTATAAGTGGTACATTTATTAAAACAGGTTGGAATGAATATCTATTATGCAACAATACAAGATATGGTTTATCAGCTACCGAAAAAATAGAAAGTTATCCATTTCCAATTAAGCTAAAACTAAAAGCTACAGACGAAACAATTTTAGATGATAGCAAAACCACAAAGGCAATAGTTGACCAAGTATATCAATTCAGTCGTATGTATTGGAAAAGTGTAAAGCAACAAAACATACCAGTAACAATCCTCTACCCAGAAATGGTTGCAGAAATATTCCCACATTTTGAAATACAAGAACTAAAGCAATTTGGCAAGGATAATTTGTGGTTTTTGTAGTTTTTGTATGAAAAGTTTTTAATACACAATTTTTCGTTTTTTTTACTTATCTTTGTCCAAATGAAATTATTTGCATTCTTTATGGCTATCTACATTTTGGTACTCAGTGCAGTACCTTGTAGCGATGTGCATAACGATTGCAACGATAAAAAAACAAAAACAGAACTTACCCAAAACCACGACCACCAACAAGACCAAGACGACAATTGCACCCCTTTCTGCACCTGTGCTTGTTGTAGTGCTTCGGTTATTGCAGTAGATTTTGCACCTTTTAAGTTAAAAAACCCTACGGTTTTTCATATCTCAGAGAAAGTAAGTCTTCGTAACTTTACTTTCATATCCAATTTCTTTGGCTCTATTTGGCAACCCCCAAAATTAATGGTTAATTGTTAGTGATTAACGATTAAGACATTCCATTAATCTTCACATTTTTTTGCTCATTTGCATTTAGCAAATAGTATCGTTAATCATTATTGTTTACTCATTATGGTATAATGGCATTTAGGTCATTAAACATTCACAATTAATCATTAATAATTAAATAAAAGTGTTAGATAAAATAATAAAATTCAGTATAAAAAACAAAATTGTCATTGGTATAATGACTTTGTTACTCATTCTTTGGGGTGTTTGGAGTGCCACCAAACTACCCATTGATGCCGTACCCGATATTACCAATAATCAGGTACAAATATTTACAACTTGCCCCACATTGGCAGGGCAAGAAGTAGAGCAATTGGTTACTTTTCCTATTGAACAAAGCATTGCCAATATTCCCAACATTGAAGAAGTCCGAAGTATTTCTCGTTTTGGATTATCGGTTATTACAGTAGTGTTCAAAGACGAAGTAGATATATACTTTGCGAGGCAACTCATAAACGAAAAAATAAAAGAAGCCGAAGAAAAAATCCCTAAAGGAATAGGTACACCAGAGCTTGCACCAGTAAGTACAGGACTTGGCGAAGTGTATCAATACATTATACACCCCAAAAAAGGCAGTGAGCATAAATACAATGCGAAAGATTTGCGTACTATGCAAGATTGGATTGTAGCAAGGCAACTCAATGGCACACCCGGTATTGCCGAGGTCAATAGTTTTGGTGGCGAACTTAAACAGTACGAAGTATCTGTAAATCCCAATCGCCTTAAAGCAATGGGTATAAGCATTCCAGATATTTTTAACGCCTTAGAAAAAAACAATCAAAACACAGGCGGTGCATACATAGACAAAAAACCAAATGCCTATTTTATTCGGGGCATTGGTTTGGTTACTTCTATAGAAGATGTACAAAATATTGCAGTTAAAAACACAGGAGGTATTCCCATATTTATAAAAGATGTTGCCGAAGTTCGTTTTGGCAATGCTGTACGCTATGGTGCATTAACCTTTAATGGTGAAGTAGATGCCGTAGGTGGTGTAGTAATGATGCTAAAAGGAGAAAATAGTAATGAAGTGGTAAATCGTATAAAAGAGAAACTACCTACTATTCAAAAATCACTACCTGATGATATTGTAATAGAACCTTATTTGGACAGAACCGATTTAGTAAAAAGAGCCATAAGCACAGTAGAAAAAAATTTAATAGAAGGAGCTTTAATTGTAATATTTGTTTTAGTTCTCTTTTTAGGCAATTTTAGAGCAGGTCTAATAGTCGCTTCTGCTATTCCTTTATCTATGTTGTTTGCATTAGGATTAATGAATGTATTTGGTGTAAGTGCCAATCTAATGAGTTTAGGTGCAATAGATTTTGGTTTAATAGTAGATGGAGCAGTAATTATTGTAGAAGCCACTTTACACCATTTAGGATTACGAAAATCAATCAACAGACTTACTCAGTCCGAAATGGATGATGAAGTATTTGTATCTGCTTCCAAAATTCGTAGCAGTGCAGCTTTTGGAGAAATTATAATACTAATTGTATATATCCCAATTCTAACATTAATAGGCATAGAGGGCAAAATGTTTCGCCCTATGGCTCAAACGGTGGGCTTTGCCATTTTGGGAGCATTAATTTTATCGCTTACTTATATTCCTATGATGTGTGCTTTATTCTTACCTAAGTTGATAAGCCACAAAAAGAATTTTAGCGATAAAATGATGGATTTTTTTCAAGGCATTTATCAACCTTTATTACAAAAAGCCATACAAATAAAATATTGGTTAGTAGGTGGCACGGTAGCATTGTTCGTTGTTTCATTAATTGTGTTTAGTCGTATGGGAGGCGAATTTATTCCCACTCTTGCCGAAGGCGACTTTGCTTTTCATTGTATTCTACCACAAGGTAGTTCGTTGAGCCAAAGTATTGAAACTTCTATGCAAGCTTCAAGAATTATCAAGCAATTTGATGAGGTAAAAATGGTAGTAGGTAAAACAGGAAGTGCTGAAGTACCAACTGACCCTATGCCACCCGAAGCCACTGATATGATGATAATTCTGAAACCACAAAAGGAATGGAAAAAAGATAAATCGTATAATGAGTTGGCAGATGAAATAATGGAAAAATTAGAAGCCATACCAGGTATATTTTTTGAAAAAAACCAACCCATACAAATGCGATTTAATGAATTGATGACAGGCATTAGGCAAGATGTAGCAGTAAAAATATTTGGCGAAAATATGGATACTTTATCTGCCTATGCCAATAAAGTAAATCAAGTAATTTTATCTGTACAAGGAGCAACAGCCCCACAGGTAGAACGAGTAAGTGGTTTGCCTCAAATAAATGTAGAGTATGACAGATTAAGATTAGCAAATTATGGTTTAACTGTAGAAGATGTAAACGACATAGTTAGCACAGCTTTTGCAGGTAAAAGTACAGGCGTAGTTTTTGAAAATGAAAGAAAATTTGATTTAGTAGTTAGGTTAGATAGCACTTACAGAAGCAGTATAGACGATGTAAATAATTTAATGATACCTACCAATACAGGTAGTCAAATTCCACTTTCACAGGTTGCCAATATCAATTTCAAAGTAGGTCCAGCACAAATAAGCCGTGAAGCAGGTAAGCGTAGAATAGTAATTGGCTTTAATGTAAAAGGAAGAGATGTACAAAGTGTAGTAAATGAAATTCAGCAAAAATTAGCAACACAAATAAAATTGCCTTCGGGTTATTATTTTACTTATGGTGGTACTTTTGAAAACCTACAAAAAGCCAGTAAAAGATTAATGATTGCCGTACCCATTTCACTATTATTAATTTTTATGTTACTCTATTTTACATTCCGTAGTTTCAAGCAAGCCAGTTTAATTTTCACTGCAATACCAATGAGTGCCATAGGTGGCGTATTTGCATTATTGCTTCGTGGTATGCCATTTAGCATTAGTGCAGGTATTGGATTTATTGCTTTGTTTGGAGTAGCAGTATTAAATGGCATTGTTTTAATAGGCACATTCAACCAATTAGAAAAAGAAGGATGGGCTAATATTTTAGATAGAGTTATTGAGGGTACAAAAATTAGATTAAGACCAGTTTTAATGACTGCCACCGTTGCCTCATTAGGTTTTTTACCAATGGCATTAAGTAGCAGTGCAGGTGCAGAAGTACAAAAGCCATTAGCTACTGTTGTAATCGGTGGGTTAATAACAGCCACATTCCTTACGCTATTTGTATTACCATTATTGTATATCATTTTTAATACTAAAATTTCACTAAAGAGAAAACCCAAAATGAAACATATAACAACAGCAACAACAATACTATTATTAATGTTTGCTATAAATACAAATGCTCAAACTGTTAAGCAACTTACGATAGACGAAGCAATTAATTTGGCAATTCAAAGCAACCAATCAATAAAGGCAAGTGGTATAGATATTCAAGCTACTGAAAGTTTGAAAAAAACAGCCAATGAATTACCCAAATTAGATTTTAATACACAGCTTGGGCAATACAATAGCATTAAGTTTGACAATGCTTTTCAGCTTTCGCAAACAATACCTTTTCCTACTTTGTTTGGAGCAAAAAAAGAACTGATAAATGCTGAAGTAAAAGCAAAGCAAATACAACAACTGCTGTCTATTTACGAAATCAAAAATCAGGTTCGTAGTTTATATTATCAAATTGAGTATTTACAACACAACAAGCAAATATTACAAAGTTTAGATAGCTTATACAACGAGTTTATACGAGTTGCTAAATTGAGATATAAAACAGGTGATACCAAGAAAATTGAAATTAGCACAGCCGAAACCAAAAAGGGTGAGATAAATTTATTAGCACAGCAAAACCAAGTGTATTTACAAAATGCGTATCAAAGTTTACAAACTGTAATAGGCATAAAAGATAGTATTGTAATTCCTTCAAATAATACATATACGCCTTTACAAGTAAATAGTTTAATAGATACCAATGCCATTGCAAACCACCCAATGCTACAAGCTATTTATCAAAATATGCAAATAGCAGAACAAACCAAAAAAGTAGAAAAAGCAGAAGGATTGCCTGATTTCAAAATTGGATATTCTAATCAATCTTTAATAGGCATACAAACTATAAATGGAGTAGATAAATACTTTGGTGCAGGGAATAGATTTAATGTAGTAAATATTGGAATTGTAATACCACTAACTTTTGGAGCTACCAAAGCAAAAATCAATAGTTTAGAATATAAAAAACAAAGTTTACTTATACAAGCAGAGTATCAAACCAAATTACTTAATACACAACTGCAAAATGCCTTAGCACAATATGAGCAAGATGTACAGCAATACAATTACTATAAAATACAAGCATTACCCAATGCTGATGATATTGTAAAAGCTGCACAATTAGGCTATCGCACAGGCGATATAAGTTATGTAGAGTATTTGTATGCTTTGCAAACAGCAACGGATATTCAATTAAAATATTTGCAATCCATACAACAAATCAATCAATCAGTAGTCAATATCAATTCAATAATCAATAAATAGTTCAAAATATGTCATTCAATATAAATATTAAAATAAGTGCTGTAGTCATACTATCTATGATACTCACAGCTTGCCACAATCACAAAGAGGGCGATGGCCATAATCACGGCACAACCGAAACAAAAACCGAAGCCAAAACAGAAGAACACCACGAAGAAGTGCCAAGTAACATTGCTTCATTAACAGACGAACAAATAAAAACAGTGGGCATTACTTATGGCACTGTAGAAATGAAAGAACTAACAGCTACTATAAAAGCCAATGGCAATCTTAAAGTGCCCAACAACAATAAAGGCAATGCAACTTCATTGTACGGTGGCGTAATCAAATCCTTAAATGTTCAAATTGGTTCTTATGTTCGTAAAGGGCAAGTAATAGCTACTATTGCCAATCCACAATTTATTCAATTACAAGAAGAATATTTAACCATAGCCAGTAAAATTACTTTTGCAGAGCAAGAATTAGCACGGCAAAAAGAACTTAACGAGGGAAATGCAGGTGCAAAGAAAAACTTACAAAGTGCCGATGCTGAATTAAAAACATTAAGAACTCGTAGAGCTTCATTACAACAGCAAATTCAATTAATGGGTATCAATCCTAACAATGTTTCAAACAGTAATTTACAATCTGCTTTAGTGGTTACAAGTCCTATAGGTGGTACAGTTAGTAATGTATTTGCTAAAATTGGTAGCTATGTAGATGTGTCTTCGCCAGTAGCAGAAATTGTAGATAACGGCTCTTTACATTTAGATTTGAATGTATTTGAAAAAGATTTGCCAATGCTAAAAGTTGGGCAAACCATTCATTTTACATTAACTAATAACCCAACTACTGAATACGATGCAGTTGTATATAGTATAGGTACTGCCTTTGAAAACGACAGCAAAACCATACCTGTACATTGCAATGTAAAAGGCAATAAATCAGGGTTGATTGATGGAATGAACATAACAGGTATTGTTAGCTTAAATAATGTAACAACACCAGCAGTGCCTACAGATGCTATTGTAGAAGCCGATGGCAAATTTTATATTTTTATCGTAACCAACAAAGAGCCAGAAGAACACCACGAAGAAGGAGAAGAAGGACAAGACCATAGCGAAGCAGAAAAAGGCAAGGAAACAGAACCTAAAAAACACACTAATTTTGAAAAAATAGAGGTGGCAAAAGGTGTTTCCAATATGGGTTATACTTCTATTACATTCATTAATGAAATACCAAAGGATGCTAAAGTAGTATCAAAAGGTGCTTTCTTTATCAATGCAAAATTATCAAACACAGGAGGACACGAACATTAAAATATAAAATTATGAATTGGTTAAAAATTTATTTACCTATTTACTTACTACTTTATTTATCAGTAGCATTTCTAATTCCAACTTATCGTACCTATAAGAAAACAGGTATAAATCCAATTACATTTGGCAAAGCTGATAATGCACACGATTATATTGGATTGATAATGAAAATACTCATTTGTCTTTTATTTGGTACAGTCTTATTGTTTTCATTTTCACAAAGCCTTTATTATTACCTAAGTCCCATTCTTTATTTGGAAGATCCATTAATTCTAATTATAGGTATTGTAATAATTCACATTTCTTTAGTTTGGATATGTATAGCTCAATATCAAATGAGTGATAGTTGGCGTATTGGTATAGATGAAATCAATAAAACTGAATTAATTACAAAAGGCATTTTTTCAATAAGTAGAAATCCTATTTTTTTAGGAATGATTGTAAGTGTATTGGGCTTATTTTTTGTAATTCCAAATGCGTTAATGTTTTGCTTAACGATTACCACTTACATAGTCATTCAAATTCAAATTAGGTTAGAAGAACAGTTTTTACAAAAGCAACACGGTCAAGTTTATATCAATTACAAAACAAAAAACAAGAAGATTAATATAATATTATGCAACACATTCATAAATACGATGCACAAGGCAAACAACTTTGTTGCACACAAGAAGAAAAAATAAATCTTATTGCCAATAAGCAATTAAAAAAAGAACATAAAGAAGTAGGTTGCTGTGCAACAGATGAACCCAAGCATAGCGAACATTCAGACGATGACGGACACGACCATTCAAGTGATAGCGATAGCACTTTCAAAATGTTTTTACCAGCCATAATAAGTTTGGTTTTGTTACTCATAGCCATTGCATTTGATAATTGGTTTCCTCAATCTTGGTTTACAGGTTGGGTTCGTATTATTTGGTATATAGTAGCTTATGCACCAGTGGGCTTACCAGTATTGAAAGAAGCCATTCAAAGCATAGGCAAAGGAGAAGTATTTTCAGAATTTTTATTAATGAGCATAGCTACAATTGGAGCATTTGCTATAGGCGAATACCCAGAAGCAGTTGCTGTGATGTTGTTCTATGCAGTAGGCGAAGTATTTCAAACATTAGCAGTAAAAAGAGCCAAAGCCAATATCAAAACCTTGCTTGACCAAAGACCTGATGAAGTAACTATTTTAGAAAACAATCAACCTAAAACAATAAAAGCAGAAACAGTACAAATAGGTAATATTATACAACTTAAAGCAGGAGAAAAATTAGGTTTAGATGGAGAATTATTAACCGACAATGCTTCCTTTAACACAGCAGCACTTACAGGCGAAAGCAAACCAGACACCAAAGCAAAAGGCGAAACCGTGTTAGCAGGAATGATAAACCTAAACACCGTAGCACAAGTAAAAGTTACTACTGCTTATACCGATAGTAAGTTAAGTAAAATTTTAGAATTAGTACAGAACGCCACAGCACAAAAAGCACCAACCGAATTATTTATTAGAAAATTCGCAAAAATATATACACCAATAGTTGTACTTCTTGCTTTACTCATTACAGTACTACCTTACTTCTTTGTAGAAAATTATATTTTTAGTCAATGGCTTTACAGAGCTTTAGTTTTCTTGGTTATCTCTTGTCCTTGTGCATTGGTTATCAGTATTCCATTAGGTTATTTTGGTGGCATAGGTGCAGCTTCTAAAAATGGAATATTATTTAAAGGCAGTAACTTTTTAGACATTATTGCTAACATTCAAAATGTAGTAATGGATAAAACAGGGACAATGACAGAAGGTGTTTTCAAGGTTCAAGAAGTAATATTAAAACCCGAATTTAATAAAACGGAAATACTACAATTAGTAAATGCCCTAGAAAGCCAAAGTACCCACCCAGTTGCTACTGCTATTCATAACTATGTAGGAAATGTTGATAGCAATATTAAATTAGAAAATGTAGAAGAAATATCAGGTCACGGACTAAAAGCAACAATCAATAACAAAGAAATATTAGTAGGTAACTTAAAGCTAATGGATAAATTCAATATTACTTATGATATTGACCCAACTACAATAGTTTATACTTTAATTGCCATAGCATACGATAAAAAATTTGTAGGCTACTTAACCATTGCTGACAGCATAAAAGAAGATGCACAAATTACCATTGATAAATTAAAAGCATTCAATGTGAAAACCACAATGTTAAGTGGCGATAAATCAAGTGTAGTACAATTTGTAGCCAACAAATTAGGTATTACCAATTCATTTGGCGATTTATTGCCAGAAGACAAAGTAAATAAAGTAAAAGAACTCAAAGCAAAAAATGAAACAGTTTGTTTTGTTGGCGATGGCGTAAACGATGCACCAGTTGTGGCATTAAGCGATGTAGGTATTGCAATGGGTGGTTTAGGTAGTGATGCTACTATAGAAACAGCCGATGTAGTAATACAAGACGATAAGCCAAGTAAAATACCGATGGCAATAAATATAGGCAAACAAACTAAAAAAATTGTTTGGCAAAATATCATTTTAGCATTTACTGTAAAAGCAATCGTTTTGATATTAGGTGCAGGTGGTTTAGCCACTATGTGGGAAGCAGTTTTTGCAGATGTAGGCGTAGCATTATTAGCTATATTAAATGCAGTAAGAATACAAAGAATGAAATTTTAACCCCCAAGCCAACGCACAAAAAAATACGGCTTAGGGCTTTGCCAAATCACAGAGCCAACACACAAAGCCCTCTAAGGTATTGCAGTCAGTTTTTAACTGTCATATTTTTTGTGGCTATGCTATCAAAGCACTTGGCACATTGCCTGTTCCATTTCATTCCACAGCCAAAGAGCCAAGCAAACCCACAGCATAGCTACAAAAAAACGCTTCGTTCCAACCACCACCACCACTTCGCTTATGCCAGTATAAAAACTGCCTGAAGCTAAATAACATAATGTGGCATTATAGTACATTTTTCCAACGCTTATAGACGACTATGCCAACGCAAAAAATGTCCTATAATAACATTATGTTAAATAGCCAATACCTTAGCACCCTTGCATTAAAAAGGGTAGAAGTTATTTTTCATAGGTTCTTTTTAATGCAAGTGTGAAGCCGTATTTTTTACCTACGCTTCACCCCCCAAATGAAGCGAAGCAAATTCACGAATACCATTGAAAAAATAAAAATGCAATGAGTAAAGCCACACACCCCAACCACCCTTTCAAAGGTGTAGAAAAAAATAAAGCATTTTCTATTGATGCCAATGTGCTAAATAAAGTGTTCATTTATTGCATTTCATTTCGTTTCGGCAGGCTATCGCAAATTTGCCTTCACTTCATTGCACTACATAAATTTCACACATTATTTTTAGCACCCCACAGCAAGAGTATTTCGTACCTCATACACTTGCTTTTAACCTACGCCACTACTATTGGTATGCTTTATTTTTTCTACGACATATTACCCCCAAGCCAACGCTTCTAAAATATCATTTTCATTTTTGAAATAAGTAAGTAGAAATAAAATTTAGAGATAAAATTAGTTTCCAAAGAAAAAAAATCACAGGAATAAAAAGGAAAGCAAAGTTAGGTGGTGGGCTAATAAAAAAGCAAAAAGACTACGGCATAATAAAAAGGAAAAAAAAGCTACGCTATCTATTTTTTTTCCTTTTTAGCCTTCGGCACTTATTCCGTTTCCTTTTGGCTTTTTTGCCTCACCACCTCTTTGAATGCTTTCTTTTTTTTCTGTTTTTTTCTTTGTAAAAATATTTGTTGGTTTTCGCCACAGCAAGGAACAAAGCAGGTAACAATTAAAGCAATGTTTCGTATGCAATCAGTAAAAATTTACACATTCAATCCAAAAAATCAAGTAAATGAATTTGACATTTACGCACTATGCAAAGGCTTAAATAGTGGCAAACCACTTGAAAAGCCTTGCCCTAATTGTTTTGTCTTAGCTTGTAAAAATCAAGCAGAAAAAGACTTTTACACTACCTTACTTTTCGGCTTATGGAAAGTAAAGCATTTCTACCCTTATCATACAGGGTCAGTAATTCCATTTATAAGAATATCCGACTTTAAGCAAGTGGTAAAAGAACAGGCAAACCGAGTAAGCATAAAGCCACAAGATTTCATTGAAGATGTACACAAATTCAGGCTCATAGAACGAAAGCAAAAACAGATTTACGAACAAATGGCATTGCTAAACGATGTAAAAAGAGCCTTGATATATAGGCATTTCCACAGCAAACGGTAGCAGTGGGCTGAAAGTGCCGATTACTGCCATAAAAAAAATATAAATATGCAAAAGTAGCAAGGGTGGCAACGCACAAAGCCAACCAAAAAAAACCAAAAGACTACGGCATAATGCAAAAAAAATAGTTGCAAGGCAAAGCCAAATTTGCACCTATTTTTTTGCACCCTTCGGGACTTATTCCGTTTCCTTTTGGTTTTTTTATCACCCTTGCTGAGAAAAGCATATTAAATTTTTTTTATTATGTCAGTACAGCACATTTCACAGTCAGCCACCCTTCCAGCAGTTTGCAGTTGTGGTGCCCCTCATTTAGGGTCTTTAGTTCCAGTTAGCCGTTATGCCTTTCAGCGTAGGGTTCGTAGGCGTTTTTTCTCTTGGTGTCCTTCTATGGGTTGCCGTGTCTATTCATTGGCTTGTGGTTGCTCTCTTTGGGTTTATTCCACAGGTCAGCGTTTCGTTTCGTCTTTGCCCTTTTAGGGCATTGACGATTTTTTGAAACTCTCTACATTTTCGGATAACTGAATTTGTAGAGCATACCGACCTAATCCCCACAGCTTGACGACTTCACAAAGTCCAACAAGTCTAATCAGTCTAACTATTTATTGACTTGACTATATTTAGACTATGACCCAAGTCCAACACAAACCAATACTTATATTATCTATACTACTTAGACTATTTAGACTACTTAGACCACGATATTAAATTTGATTTAATTGCTATTTGAAAGCAATATAAAGCACACATAAGCCCTATATATTTAACCCACCTACACAAATTTGAGAAATAGGATGCAAGGCATTACAGGGCATTGTATTTGAAAGCTATGGCAAGGCCATAAAACAAAAAACCCCACCAACAAGGGCAGGGCTTTCTGAAGCAGTAGAAAGATGTTAGAATACTGTATCGCAACGAAGTGCATTACCTTGAGCAAATAGGTAATAATTACCACCTACTTGTTGGTAAAACTCAATACCTATGCAGTTCAATACACTAACTGTTGCAGTCATTGTAGGAGTACCAGGCAAATTTGTTGTTACATTGGTTGCAGGTGTAGTAGCATTCAAAGGCAAATAAGCTGAGTAGCTAATATCACTCAATGAATTTAGTGTTGGATCTGTTGGCTCATAACTGCTTGTAGCAGGGTTATAAACCCAATCAGAAATTCCTACAATTGCATTAACCAATCTAAAGTGAGTAGCACCAGCAGGGGCGTTAATCAAATTAGCAGGGTTAAATGCCGGTACTGTAAAAGTTGCACTATCTCTTGCAGTTGTATTTGTAAGAGTGTACGGAGCATTGAAAATACCTGCCAAGCTCACATTGATATTGAAATTGATACCAGCTATCAAACTTTGATAAGCTGAAATTTCAATACTTCTTTGACCTCTTGGGTTTGCAGTATCTTCTAAATTGATTTGCTTCATTAAAGCAGTAAGGCGACCAGTCAAACGACTATCACTCATTTGTTTAATGATTTGCGACAAGCCTACACGAACTGCCTTACCTGCCGAAGCACACCCACCGAACTCACTCATATTTTCACGAGTTCTTTCAAATGCACTGTCATTGTAAATTTGTTCTGCTGTAGGACCACCTACAAGTCCTGCATAGTCGCCTTGCAGTCCTTTGATTTTGAAATGTCTTACCCCACCCATTGAGCCAGAGTATCTTAATAGACCTGTTTGTTTTGCCATTTTTATTAAATTTTTAAGCGTTAAACATTAAATTATTACGATACAAAAATAACGCTAACTTTGTAAATATTTAATACATAAATAGTTGATAATCAATGCAAAACAACGCAAAAGCACCGATAATAGTAGAAACTCATTTAGTCATTACAGAAGTGATAGACGGAGACAGTATAAAAGTGGCTTCAATCTTTAATAAAGATGAAAAAGAAATACGACTTTATGGGATAGACTGCCCAGAAAATAAGTACAACAGAAAAATGGTAGAAGATGAAAAGAAACTACATACACCAGCCGAGTTTCTTTTAGGTTTAGGACAACAAGCTCATAAATTCGTTTTAAGCGTTGCACCAGTCGGAATGAGTATAACTCTACAAATTGAAAAAGGAAACGAATTAGACCACTATAAACGCCATTTAGCCTATGTTATTCTACCTGATGGCAGTTGCTTAAATGAAATTATAGTAGCCAAAGGATATGCAAGAGCAACAGGCGATTACTTTTGTGAGGAATTACCCAAATATCAAGCCTTACAGCTTAGAGCAATGCAGAATAAACAAGGACTTTACAAGTATATTTCAAGGTTATAGGGTAGGTATAAAATGTTGTACTTATGTTGTACTAAATTGAGTTTTACAACTGTAAACCCTTTATTTATAGGGTATTCCGTAGCTATTTACGATAAACCAATGTTGGTGGCATTTTTTTTGTTCAACGGGTTAAGTGTCTGTTTACCACGTCCCTTGTCGCAAATATAACCATAATTGCTTGGTCTCTTGAAGGTATTGGTATTTTTTCGTTGTAGTGTACTGCTGTATTCCTACTTTTTGAAATTATATCTGCTACGCTGTTCAAACTTGGGTCAAGATATTGCGTTGATATGTTGTTCCTAATTGCTTTTATCATATTGCCTATCATTCTAATATTTGTCGTGTCAATTCCGTTGCTTTGCAACACGTCTGTCAAGCAAATTTCAAGTATCTTACCACACAAAGTTATGGTAGCAATATAACAATCATTCTGAAAGCAAATCGCAATTTCTTCAAGGCTTCTTATAAAATCGTCTTTGTAGTTGGCTCTAATCTGTTGTTGTTTGCAAGTTTCTATCAAATCATAGACTGATTTTGAAACTTCGTTAATTGGTTTCTCAAAAAGACTTTCCAATGTTTTTTCAAGCAAAATATTATCTTTTCCACAAGCAAGCCCTTCTTTTGAAAGCCCAAAACCTATCCACATTCCACCATTTTTACCGAAAATTGGTTGTGCGTCCTTAACAAGTCCAGTAAGAGATAATTTTTCAATATGTGCCGTTACTGGTGCAACTCCCGCATCTTTCAAAATTACGCTTTCACTTGGGTCTGTCAAGTCGCCATTCTTTTCAGTTCCCAATCTGATTATCTCTTTGGCTATGTCAAGGTTGAGTTTCATTTAGTTTTTTGTTTTTTAAAATTGCCACCAACGTGCGGCGGATTTCTGAAGGCGTGGTTGTCCAAACTTCAGTTTATTAGGATTAGGAATGATTGATATTATACTAACTTTTATTAGAACACTGTCAGCCACGCTTTTAGAAATACGACAGTTAGGTGCAGTTTTTATTTATTTTTACTTCCTCCATATACTTTTGCAAACGATTCAGATTCGTTTCGTTCTTCTGAAAATAATGAAGAGGCAAACATTCCTAATAAAACTCCTGCTGACCCTAAAAATAAACCTCCTATAAGTACATCTGCAATGTCAAAGTCATCATTAGAAGTTCTTCTATGACTTCTACCAGCAGTTTTTTTTGCAACTGCTTTTCGTTTTACTTGACCTTTTCTATTTGAATGACCAATTGGATTATTATCTTTTTTATATGCTCCCTGTTTTGCCATATTTACCTGCTATTTTATTTAAAGGACTATTTTGAGTAAGTTCTAGTATATTGTATTTATTGCCTTCTTCTACATTTGTGTCAATGATTGCAAAAGAATCAAAATATTTGTTGAATTGAGGAAAGTTTTTCAAACGATAATATGTCAACTGGCATTCATTGCAATATGTGTCAAAAATTCTACCAAGTGGAATATATCTATCTGTTTTTAAAAATCTTTGTAATGCTCTAACTGTTGCTACTTTTCTATCTAAGTTTATTAAAACTAAATGAACTTTATATTTCCACTTTTCATTTAAAATAACTGCAATGTCATATATGTCAGCCAAGTCGGCACCTATTCTTGGCAAAACAATATTGTTTTTAGCGTCACAACATTGTTCAATTAAAGGCTTAAACCCCATACTATGCGAAGTTTCATTGCCAAATACAATTACCGACGATTCTTTATGAACGTGATAAGCGCCTAAATATTTTTCTGACTTAAATTCAGGAAGCTTACGTTTTGCATAATCCGAATCAATTATAAGTGATCCTGTTAAATCTGCTATTGCATTTGATAATCCAGATTTTCCAGACGCTGGTAATCCTATAATAATAACAGCTTCTTTTTTATTTTTCAAATTTGAACTTGGTAATGCACCTCCTTTTCCAAGCTTGATTTTTTCATCGTCATCAAGTCTCTTTAAGGTCAGTAATTCTTTATTTATTTTATCTCTTAGTTTCCAACGCAATTTTTCTTCTCTATATTTTGCATCTCTTACATCTTCTGAATGAAAGGTATTGTTTTTATACTGTCCCTTTTTTTCATAAGTGTCTATTAGGTTTTCAATTTGATTAATTTTACTAACTACATTTTCATTGAACTTGTCAAAACCTAAAGTTTTTGACAAAAATTGTTCAATTAATCCCTTATCATTTAAAGGTCTTGAAATGTTTTTATTACTCATTTTCTAATTTCGCTCGTCATCTAAAATTGCACCTAACATGCGGCGGATTTGCGAAGTTACGAACTGCAAACGAAGTTTGCAAGTGAAGTAATTTTGCAAATCCGTTGATGTGTTGAAGGTCGAGCGTAGCGAGCCTAAACGCATCAACGGATGTAATCCAGCCACGATGTGCAAAAGGCGAAGCGTAGCGAAGACTTTTGCACATCACACAAATATACGCAATAAATGGAGTTGCGTATATTTTTTTGTTAAAAATATTTTTTCCTTATAATCTTCTTATTATCAATATTCTATATTAAATATGTTTTTGCGTATTTTAAATGGGTTCAATACTATTGTATAAAATCATAGGCTCGCCTAGCTAAACTATAGGCAACTCTTCTAACTTGACAGGGTTGCTTAGCTAAACCATAGGCAACCCTGCTAACTTGACAGGGTTGCTTAGCTAAACCGTAGGCAACCCTGCAAAACTGACAGGGTTGCTTTGCCCAAGTGTAGGCGCTCCTACCTAATTTGTAGGCAACCCTAGCTAAACCATAGGCAACTCTGCTAACTTGACAGGGTTGCTTAGCTAAATCGTAGGCAACCCTGCAAAACTGACAGGGTTGCTTTGCCCAAGTGTAGGCGCTCCTTGCCTATTCCTAATTTTACTTGACATATTTTTTGTTTATGCTTTGTTTTTCTGTCTTTGTTTTTGCTTATTCTTATTTTTGTATTACAGGACGCTTTATTTTTTACTTACTTTCTTTGTCTTGATACAAGAGTGTAATACTTACTTTTTTTCTTGATAAAAAAAGTAACAAAAAAAATCAAGTTCAAGCTGAGGCACTTTGCCACGCTCTTGGCTTCAGCTTGAAAAATCTTACTTCTTTAAATCATCTTGTTGGTTTTGTTTGTGCTTGTTTAGTGTTGGTATTACAACATAAATATCTTGCTGTATCTTTTTTTGCACGATGATTTCAGCCGTTTCAATTTTTCTTCGCCGCGTGCTAACGCTTGAACGTTCTTTATGCAAAACTTTCTTTACGCTCGACGTTTATTTTCTTAACGCTATTTTTCTGATGCCAATTTCTTTTTCTTATATCAGAATATAATTTCAGGCGTTTCGATTTTTCTTCGCCGCGTGCTGACGCTTGAACGTTTTTTTACCTTATTGTAATTTATTTTAGATTGCTTCTTTTCGTTCGCAATGACGCAACTTTTTAATGCTATTTTTCTAATTCTATGATAGAGGCAACTAATAAGCAATTAAAATATAGGTTCTTATATCATAAAACAATTACTTCTTTTGATGATTTAAAAATCTATATGCAAAGTGCAGTGCAAGATTATAATAACAGACCTTACCATGCATTGGGTGGACAAACGCCTTTAGAAGTTTTAGCTGGCAGTACTACCAATTATAAAATTTTAAAAGCTGATAGCATAAATGCAAGAACAGTACGCAAGCAATATAACCAACAACAATGTTGTATAGCTTAGATGCTGAATTGAAGCTATATTTTATAGCAAACAAATTAATAAATTTAAACTATTTATTTTAACCACGAAGTACGCAAGGTTGGCACTGAAATAAGACAAATAAATTAGCGCATACCAATAATTTTATACAACAAAAAATACTAACATATAAATACTTGGTTTTTATTTATGTACGGATAACCGAACACTTTATAACATAAAAGCTGTAAAGGTTGCTGTGCTGTTTTACAAATACTTATGTTTTTTGTTGTTGGTAGGCACACGCTTGTTGCCTACGCCCCATACCAACAACGGCGAGAGAGTTGTGTAATCACTGTTTAAATGGTATTTTTATGATGTTTAAAAAATGGACATTTCGTTTTAAAAAATTGTACATTTCGTTTTGCCGATTATAATAGAACCTAAAGAAGAATTTAATAAAATAAATGATTATAGAGAAAAATATTTAAAACCTTTTATTAAAACTTGGGAACAAGCTGAAAAGATTATTAATGTTAATTATTCTAAATCAAATTTGATAGCAGATTTAAAAGATATGTCAAAAACAGTTTCTCTTGCAGGAAACACACCAACAACTTCTACAAACGGAAATATCCCCATAAAGGATATGGATAGAGCTAAATCAATTATAGATAAAGCAAAAGGAGATACAAAAAAAGAAATTCAATATACAACAGCTATGGCAAATTCAACAATAGATAAATCTAAATTACAATTTAGAGGAGATGCAATGAAAAAATTAGGTAAAGATAATTTAGCAAAAATATTTTATAATAAATTAAATGAATCTAAAATAAATAAAGTATCTGATTTAATTAAGTTAATAGAATCAAAGACAGGAAAAAAAATTGTTTTAAAAAATGTATAACTTTTTTATAATAAAGTTTGATAATTTTAATAACCAATAGAAGCAGAAATTTTATTTTCAAGATTTAAAAATATTTATTTTAATAAGTATATCTACTATCTAAAGTAGAATAATATTGACCATCTATTAAATAATCTGTATTAGCAGCCAATAGAATTTTACATTCTATTTTATTTGTATTTTTTATATGCCTTATCATAAAGCCACTATTATCATAACTAAGGTCACGAATTTCTTTGCTATAAATGTCATATGAGGTATATACTTTATAAAAGTATTTTGTTTCATATGAGTTTTCTTCTTTTCTTAAATATTCAAATTCTAATTCTCTTTCTTTACCTGACCAATCTTTAGCCAAAATTAACCCAGGAATTTTAACAGAATATTTATTAAGGTCATTTACTTTTTTAAAAACTAATTGTCCTTGATATCTTATATCTCTAATATATGTTGAACCTGAAAAAATACCTTGATTTTCAAAAAAAGTTAATTCATTAACTACTTTTTTTTCTGGTGAAGTATCAATTATAGTTGTAGTATCATCAACAATTGGGTTATTTGGTGTTACATTTTCGTTTTTTGAACATGATATTAATAAGAATGTCATTAATAATATCATAAAATTTAATATCTTCATTTTTTTTTATAATATAAATATACAATAAAAAGTACAAAAAAACAAGTTTTTTGATAGTATTTTTTATTAATTTACTTATTTTATTTAAAATTAAGCTATAAAAACAAGATATTATAATACTCTGCCTTTGTTGGTTTTTAACCAACAAACTACAAATTCTTCATAAACTTCATTCAACTAATATAATATTTATTTTTTGGATTTATTACAAATATGCGCATTTACTTTCTTTGTCTTGATGGAATTGTTTAATGTCATTGCCTTGAAAAAGGCAATCTCCTAATTCTAAGTAATAATGAGATTACCACTTTCGTGGTAATGACAATTACGCTTCTGTATGATAAAAACTTTATCTTCTTACGCTATTTTTTTAATGCTTTTTCCTATTTATACTGCGAGACAAAAAAGCACTGAATATTTTATGTCTGGTTGGCAATCGAATGATAACAACTATTTCATGCGAAGGTTCTAATCCAGAGATATAAAGGTTACAGGTAAAACAAAATGAATATATTCTGAGCAAGGCTCAATTCCTTTTAATTCGTTTAGTAAATTTATTGCATATACATAGAACTCTTTCTTCTGTATTTTAGATATATTATTAGATTCAATTTGTTTAATACGTGTGTTAATCACATTGCCTTTTGTGTCAAAAACGAACTTAACATGAATTTTTAGAATCCCAGTTATTTCTAATGAATCATATTCTGCATTTATTATATTTTCTCTTTCTATTATTTTAGAAATAACATTTTGTACTTCAATTATTGTTTTTTCACAATTAGTCTGTGTAAAATTATATTTTGAAATAAAAAAAAATATGAAGAATAGTATTAATTTAATAGAATATCTAATGCTCATGCTTTATTAATTTCAGAAAGTTTTTTTTAATTCACTGTCAAAATCATTACGAATATATGAAAATACGCAAATTATTTTATTTCTTACAAAGTCTTTAAAACAAATATTTTGTTGTTCCAATTACTAACAAAAAGGTACAGCCTATTTCTACTATGATTAATGAAAGCATAAATATGCTTAGTAAATAACTTGGCAATGTATATTGTGCCATCTTGTGTGGTGTTCTAAATTGATTGGTGGTATCTTTTAATAATCCATGAAAAATATAACTCATTACTGATAGTGCAAAAAAGAGAATATTGCCACTTACTAAAAAACAGTTTACATCTTCTGATAATACAGTAAACTTAGCTAATACTGCCAAAATTAAACATGCTGGTGCATATAGCAATGATGCTCTGTGTGCAATATCTACATAGTAGTGTGCTCTAGAATTTTGTGATTGTCGTATTTCCCAATATTTCCACGCTCCTGTTATCATTCCTATTAATAAAAATATTCCACTTGATAGAATGCCTATTTTACTTCCTATTGCTAATTCCATTCTTCTAAATTAGTATTTATTTTTCGTAAATAATTTTATTTACTTACTTTTCCTTGATGAAATATGTGTATTTACTTTCTTTGTCTTGATACTTACTTTTTTTCTTGATAAAATGTGTCTATTTACTTTCTTTGTCTTGATACAAAGAAAGTAACAAAGAAAGATCAAGTTCAAGCTGAGGCACTTTGCCACGCTCTTGGCTTCAGCTCGAAAAATCTTACTTCTTTAAATCATCTTGTTGGTTTTGTTTGTGCTTTTATGTTGTTTGAATTATAACATAAATATCTTGCTGTATCTCTTTTTGCACGATGATTTCAGCCGTTTCAATTTTTCTTCGCCGCGTGCTAACGCTTGAACGTTCTTTATGCAAAACTTTCTTTACGCTCGACGTTTATTTTCTTAACGCTATTTTTCTAATGCTGCGGCAGTTGACAGTCAGCTGAGTGATGACGATTGAACGCATGGCGGTCGACGGTCGACTGTTGACAGTTGACAGTCAGCCATGGATTGACGTTTTTCTTACTTGGCTTAAAACAAATATTTTGTTGTTCCAATTACTAACAAAAAGGTACAGCCTATTTCTACTATGATTAATGATAGCATAAATATGCTTAGTAAATAACTTGGCAATGTATATTGTGCCATCTTGTGTGGTGTTCTAAATTGATTGGTGGTATCTTTTAATAATCCATGAAAAACATAACTCATTACTGCTAGTGCAAAGAAGAGAATATTGCCACTTACCAAAATACAACTTACAACTTCTGACAATACAGTGAACTTGGCTAATACTGCCAAAATTAAACATGCTGGTGCATATAGCAATGATGCTCTGTGTGCAATATATACATAGTAGTGTGCTCTAGAGTTTTGTGATTGTCGTATTTCCCAATATTTCCACGCGCCTGTTATCATTCCAATTAATAAAAATATTCCACTTGATAGAATGCCTATTTTACTTCCTATTGCTAATTCCATTCTTCTAAATTAGTACTTATTTTTCGTATTAGTTTGAAATGTTGTGTTTCTTTTTTTGATATATATCTTGTACATACTTTCTTAGTCCTAATAAATAGAAAGTATCAAAGAAAAAATCAAGGCTTACGAAAAATACGCTAAGAACAATTGTCTTCACTATAAGTTCTTATATTTAGTGTGAGATTGCTTTTAGCCCGATAATAGAGCAAATTAATGTTATAAGAAAAAGTATTCGCAAAAATGTTGCAGGTTCTTTAAATACAAAAATACCTACTAATACAGTTCCTACTGCTCCAATTCCAGTCCATACTGCATAAGCAGTACCTATTGGCAATGTTTGCGTTGCTTTGATTAATAGTCCCATGCTAATTGTAAGTGCGCAAAGAAAACCTAGATACCAAATATACATTTCGTTTCCTGTTGTACTTTTTGCTTTTCCTAAACAGAAAGCAAAGAGTACTTCAAATAAACCAGCTATAACTAATACAATCCAATTCATTTTTTATGTGCTACAAAGGTATGTCTTTTTATCTGCTTTGAATTATATTTTTATTGAAATATTGCTTTTGTTTTACTTTCATTTCCTAGATATACATGTGTATTTATTTTCTTTTTCTTGATAAAAAAGTAATAAAAAAATCAAGGCTTACGAAAAATGACGTTTATTCTTTCTCTTACTTTTTACTTGATAAAATTGTTTGATATCATTGCCTTGAAAAATGCAATCTCATATTTCTAAGTGCTTATGAGATTACCACTTTCGTGGTAATGACAATAACACTTCTGTATGATAAAAACTTTATTTTCTTAACGCTATTTTTCTGATGCCGATATTTATTTCTCTTTAGATTATGATTTCAGTCGTTTTGATTTTTCTTCGACACGTGCTGACATTTGAACGTTTATATTTTGTTGCTTTTTGGATTGCTTCACTTCGTTCGCAATGACGCAACTTTTTTATGCTATTTTTCTGATGCCATGACAGTTGTCTGTCGACAGTTGACAGTCAGTCATGGAAAGACGCTTGAACGCATGGCAGTTGTCAGTCGACTGTCGGCGGTCGACAAATTCTTATTTGAATTTATTGCTGACTGTTAGTTCTTTGCTTCCTAAAGTGTAGGTGTAAAATCCTTCGCCTGTTTTTATGCCTAGTTTCTTTGCTGTTACCATATTTACTAATAATGGACATGGTGCATATTTTGGATTGCCAAAGCCATCATACAATACATTGAGTATAGACAAGCATACATCTAAGCCTATGAAATCTGCTAGTTGCAATGGTCCCATTGGATGTGCCATTCCTAGTTTCATAATATTATCTATTTCTGAAACTCCTGCTACGCCTTCGTGCAAAGTATAAATTGCTTCGTTAATCATTGGCATCAAAATTCTATTGGCTACAAAGCCTGGATAATCATTGGCTGCAATTGGAATTTTCTGTAATTGCTTAGTAAGTTCAACAATCGTTGCTGTTGTTTCTTCGCTTGTATCATATCCATTTATTATTTCTACCAATTTCATTACTGGCACTGGATTCATAAAATGCATACCAATAACTTTTGGTGCTCTATTGGTAGCTGCTGCTATTCTTGTAATTGAAATAGATGATGTATTGCTAGCTAAAATTGTATTGGATTGGCATATTGCATCTAGTTCTTTAAATATTTTTTCTTTGATTTGAAAATTTTCTGATGCTGCTTCAATTACTATATCACTGTCTTTGGCTGCTGAAAGTGTAGTAGCTGTTGCAATATTACTAAGTGTCTTTTGTTTATCATCTTCTGTAATGATGTTTTTTTGTACTTGTCTATCTAAGTTTTTTGAGATATTGGCAATTGCTTTTTCTAATGCTACATCACTTACATCTATTAAATTTACTTTGTAGCCATATTGTGCGCATACATGGGCAATGCCATTTCCCATAGTTCCTGCTCCTATTACACTTATATTTTGTACTGTCATGTTTTTTATATTATTTTTGACAAAGATACAAAATAAATGAATGTCTTAAAATTCAAGAAGTTTAAGTTAAGCTATACCATTAATGGTGCATCTAAGCATATTGAGCATAGCAAATTTGACACATTTATTAATGAAGATTTAAGTATTGAGTTTTTAGTAGAACAAGATGAGGCAAGTAACAACAATATTTACAAATCTATTATTAATCCAAAACATACTATTACCTTAATTAATTTTGAAATTCTTACTGAGCTTAACTACGCTGATACTTTTGGTGTTTATTGTAATGGTTTTCAATCGTGGACAGAAAGTAAAATATTTTATAAAGATGACACGGTATTGCCTGCACGCAAGTTTTTGAAAGGTATTGCTTATACTTATGGTGATTATAATTTTGCAAACTATACTAAAAAATCTGGTGATGTACATAGTTGGTCGTACACTTATATTAAACTAGAAAAAAATAAAATACAATTATTAGCATCATTAGATGAATCTAAAGCTTATACTTGTTTCTACCATTCGTACAAGCACAATCAACTTATTGTACAAAAAGATTGTGCTGGAATGCAGATTGACAGTAAGACAAATATCTTAGATTTAATAATAATTGAAGACCGTGAAGCATTTGCATTTGAGCAACTTCAATTGCATAATACAAAAGAAAACACAAAAGCATTGCCTGCAATTGGCTGGACTAGTTGGTACAATTATTATACTAAAATTGACGAAAAAATCATTCTCAAAAACTTACATAATTTTACTGATAAAAAATATTCCGATAGAAATATTTCAGATTGATGATGGTTGGCAAAATGCAGTTGGCGATTGGCTGAATGTGAAACCAAAATTTACTAATGGCATGAAGTTTTTAGCTGATACAATTAAAGCAAAAAACATTTTGGCTGGTTTGTGGTTAGCACCTTTTGCATGCGAAAAAAACTCATTTATCTATAAAGAAAAACAAGAATGGATATTAAAAGATGAGCATGGTAAACTTGTAAAAATTGGTTATAATCCATTGTGGAGTGGTTGGTTTTATGCTTTAGATTTTTTTAATGCTGATGTGAAAAATTATATACAAAAAGTATTGGCAACAATTTTAGAAGAATGGAATTTTGATTTGGTAAAAGTAGATTTTATGTATGGTGCTGCATCAATTCCACAACATGGAAAATCGAGAAGTGAAGTGATGCATTTGATGATGGAATTTTTAAGAGCTTGTGTTGGCGACAAAAAATTCTTGGTCAGACGTTCCACTTTCTCGTCACGCACACAACACTGATTACTGTAGAATTGGGCCAGATATACATTTGAATTGGGAATTTAAATTACTCAAACATCTTGGTGCAAGAGAACGTTTGAGTACTTACAATGCCATTCAAAATACTATATCCAGAAGACATTTGAATAAAGTTGGATTTATTAATGATCCTGATGTATTTATTTTAAGAAAAGAGAATAATAAGCTAAATGATGATGAGCAATATTGTTTATTATTAGCCAATGTATTATTTGGTGATTTGTTGTTTAACTCTGATGATATAAGTACTTATAATGCTGAAAAACTATTTTTGTATCAATCTATTTTTCCGTTGGTGCGCAAAAACAATATTATTGTACAACAAGAAAAAGATTTTTTTCAAGTAAATTTTAGCATCAAAGACAATTACTATTTGGCATTGTTTAATTTGACAAACGCTGATAAAATATATAAACTATCTAATTCTTTGTTTTATGACAATAGAACTCAAAAATATTACAAAGGCAATAAAAACATTACTGTAAAAAAAAGAAGTGCTTTATGCTTACTAAAAATTAGCTCAACGCCATTTGCATTGTTGGGTAGCAAAGGACATATTTTTAGTGGCACAGAAATTGAGCAGATTTATATTAGCAATAATATTTTAGAGATAGAATGGAATAAATCTGTTATTAATCCAATAACTGTTTGGTATAGAGTTCCAAAAAACTATGATATAGAAATTAGTAGCAACTCAAAAATTGAAGAAAAAACTGAAGATGATGATTATATTACTTATAAAATTTCTCCTAATTGATAAATAAATTATACATATTAATATTCTTTACACTAATATTTACAACTACACATGCTGAAGAACATGCATTTTTGCAATTAGGAAAAATGTATTATCAACAAAGAAATTACAATAAAGCTTTAGAGCAATTTTCAAAATACACTAAAGAATTTAGTAAAGATGCAGAAGGTTTTTATTGGCGTGGCATTACCTATATTCAACTCAATGAAGGTTTGTTTGCACAAGGAAACTTGGAAGAAGCACTAAAGCTAAATAATAAAATGGACAAAGCTTATAATGCATTAGGTCATTTATACAATACTAGAGGTGAATATCAAAAGGCAATACACTACCTCAACAAGGCAATTGAAATAAATGATAAAAATGCAGAAGCATTTAATAATCGTGGCATGAGCTACTATAATTTAGATAATTTTTTATCTGCCAGAAAAGATTTTTCTACAGCAATAAGTTTGGATAGTACGTTTGCTATTGCTTACAACAATCGTGGTTCTGCAACTTATAGCCATCAAGATATTGCTGAAGCTACCAAACAAGACTTGCTCAATGCTGAAGCTGATTTCGTTAAATCTATTTATTATGATAATAACAATCCATTAGCATATAGAAATTTGGCTTATGTTAGATATTATTTAGAAAAATATACAGAAGCATTTTTTGACATCAATAGAACTTTAGATTTATCACCAAACGATGCATTTTCTTATCGGATTTCTGGGCTAATTTATGCTAAAGTTGGCAAAACAAATGAGGCAATTGTCGCTTATAATAAAGCCATTGAGCTAAAAAATTATTATGCTGATTTTTATTTTGAGCGTGGTGTTTGCTTAATGAATAATAAACAATATGTTGATGCTGAAGCAGATTTTAAACAAACAATTATCATTGATAAAGAACAGAACTTAAAAGGCAAAGCATATTACTATTTAGCACAGAATGCTGCGTATCAAGATAATTTGAATGAATGCTTGTCTTATCTAAAATTGGCTAATAAGCAAAAATTATTTTTGAAAAATAGTTTCTTGGTAGACTTTAATAAAAATGAAGTCTTTAAGAAATATCAAAATGAAGCAACGTTTACAGAACTTGCTACTTTAATAAAATATGGAAAGAAATAAATTATTTTTTTTAGCTTAATGTTCGCGTTCTGAATGTTCGTGCTGTGCTCCTTCTGGTGCATTTATTTTTGCTTGAGTTGCCCAATCGGTAATAGATTTTTTCTGTGTATCACTTAGCTTTGCATCTCTATGAATAATTGTATAAGAAAACAAAGGCATCTCATTCTCTTCGATAACTTCTATAATTTCTTCATAATCTTTTTTAGATAATGTTTCATCGAAATTTAGATGTCTTTTACCATTTTCAATATGTTTGTTGAGCCACCAAGCTACTGGTTGAATATTGCTGTACCATGGATAGATTGTGTTATTGCTATGACAATCGTAGCACGCAACTTTCAAGTCTTTTAAAACATTATCTGGAATTTGGTTAATATTTGTTTGTTCTGTGTTTATATTTTTTTGTGGTCTTACAAATTGTATTGCAAGCAAAACTATTGCTAAAATTATTAATATTTTCTTTTTCATATTTAATATTATAATGTATTATAAAATCTAGACAATCTATGTTCTATTCTTTCTTTCAAAAATCCTGATTTTTGCATTGATACAATAATTGGCACAACTGATTCTTCTGCTTCTTTAAGAATTACTTTTTTGTCTATGCCATTATCTTCCAAAATATCTGCAATAGATTTTTTTCCATCATACTCAAAGAAATGATCAATAATAAAATGTGTTAATTCTTTTACAGCATCTGCTGCAATCAAATCTTTTGCTACGTTTTCGCCACCTTCTACTATTCTTACAATATGTGATGTTTTTACATTTTTTGCTAAGTCTTTTATTTTAATATCTTCGGCTTTGTTCCAAATATTTTTTGCTATCATTTTCAGTTTAGCATCACTCAATCTTTCTTTCAAATTCTCTTCACTATCTTCTAATGCTTTGGATAAATTAGTAGAGATAAATTTTTTGATATTTTTGTCGATATTGTCTTGCACGCCTGAAAGTGCAGCACCTACTAAGCTTTTACCTAGATTAAAAATAGAACCACCAACAGTTTCATTTGTTGGTCCACTTTCAGCCATAAATGATTTGATACCATCATACAATGTATCAGCTAGCATTTCGCCATAAAATGGATTTCTAACTATTTTTTCAATAATATCTTCTCTTACTTCTTTCTGTTCGATAATGTAGTCTGCAACTTTAAAATAAGTTTCTTTTGTAATAAAATCAGACAAGTTGTGTTTGCTCTTTAATGCCAATTGATGTATGGCTTCTCCAAGGTCAATTAAATATTCTCTTTGGTGTTTGGTAAGTGTTCTATCTTTTAAATTTCTTTCTAAAAAATCTTTTACTTTTTCTGCTGAAGAAATATCATTCAGCGTTGTACTTTCCATCCATTTCCAAGCTGCATCTACTTCTTCTTTAATATTTGATTTTAAATTTTTACCATCAAATTGCTCTAATTCAAATGCTACATGAGCATCATATATTTTTTTTATATCTGCTTTCATTAAAATTTATTTTCTTTACAAGTTAAGTTATTTTTTTGAATATACATTAAAGATAGAATTTATTTTCTTTGGTTAATTTTTAATCTGCGTCTTTTTATAATTAAATAAATTAGTGCAAAAATAAACAAGCATAATGGCCACAATCGTACCATGCCCAAAATAAAATACAATATTCCATTCCAACCTTCAACAAAGCTTTTTCCTAGCTTACCAAAGAAGCCAACTGGCGCAGATGTTGTTTCATAAAATTCAATATTTATTGTAGATAATGTAGTTTGATGGTTGAGCATTTTCATTCTACCTTCGGCAATTTCAATTTCTAATCTTACTTGATTGAGTTGAGCTTCAACATTCAATATTTCCTCAACATTTCTTGCATGCTTTAGAATCTCAATATATCTTTGTTCTAATTCTTTTTTAGTTTTAATTCTTGTTGCAACATCAACATATTCTTCAGTTACATCCAAAACTTTAATGCTTTTTCTATCAAATTTATTTACATCATTCGATAATGAGTTTATGAAAGCATCAAAATCTTTTGCTGGAACTTTTACAGTCATCTTATTAGAAATTGTATAATCATCTTTGTATTGATTGTCATCAGCAATATAAGCATCAAACTTTTTTGATAGTTGAATAATACTTTGATGTGTCTTGTTGATGTTATTAGCTTCCCAAACTAAATCTGCTTCTTTTATTAATTTGCGTTCAGTTGAAATTGTATTTTCTTGACTAGATTCGGAAACATCACTGCTTTGTTTGGAATTGGGTGGTGCTTCAACAGTAGCATCTACAACTTCTTCGACAACTTCTTCAACTGTTTCTGGAATGCTTACATCCGTAATTTCTAAGGTCACTTCTTTTTCTTTCGATGACTTACATCCTGTTATTATAATTATATTAATAAATATAATTATAAAAAATAAATAGTATTTTTTCATTTTGCTAATTTGATTGGTTATATAAATAGCGTTAAAAACAAAAAATTATTTAAGTAAATATTGTTAAATAATATTAATTATCTAACAAATAGATAAATAACATAGGCAAGAAATAGAATGAATAAAATTTGACATTTCCATTTATTTAAAGATAGTTTTCTGCCAAGTGCAAAAAGAAACATCAATATTACATTAGTTATGATTACTAAAAATAAATCGAAATTAAATTTTGGATTAAATACTATTGGTTGTATTATGGCACAGATACCAAATATTGCCAATACGTATAAAATATTGGTGCCTAATAAGGTACTAAATTCAAATTTAGTTTGATTGGTTTTAAAGTTTTTTGTCCACCAAAACATCACAATAGAACCACCAACAGAAAGCACAAATTGACCTAAAAATCGTTGTGAGATATCATATTTTCTTGACAAATCTATCAGATTATCTACACACAGAATTGCGCCAGCATATAATGCAAGTATTCCTACTATAAAAAGTATTATAGAAAAAAATATATTGTAGTATTGAATTTCACTTGTATCGCCTCTAAACCAAATATTGTGATTCTTCTTTGCATTAAAATAGCCATAAGTCATAAAAATAATAAAGAAAACTAGCATAATAATTCCATCTATTTTTGAAAGAATATATGCGTTATCATATGATACTAAATTAACTGCATTATTACTTAATATATATACCAAGACAATACTTAGTATAGAAAATGGAATTCCAATAAGCAAAGTATACCTATTCACTCTTATTACTCTAGAAAATCCAACAAAACTTACAATTCCTAATAAGTTCACTAAATTAGAACCAATGATATTGCCTACAAGCAAATCGTTATAGCCATTCATTGCTGCAATAATATTTGTAAATACTTTTGGAAGTGTTGTGCCAAATGCTACAATTGTAAATCCAATAGCAGATTCTGGTACTTTTAGTCTTCTTGCAATTGATGATGCACCATCAATCAACATACCTGCGCCTCTATTTAATAAAAAGAAGCCTATAAGTAACAATGGAATATTTAATACTAATGTTTGGTGCTTAAAGAACATAAACATTCCAAAGATAAGTAAATCAAATAATAGTTTTAAAATTTTATTTAAACTATAGTAGCATATGCCACATAGTTAATAATTTAGTTAGGAATAATATTAGATTAATTTCCTAATAAAGATTTAAGTGCACTCAACATTGTAAAAGGCGCATCAACAGATGCAATATTTGCCATACTTTCTGGCAATCCACCACCAGGAGAACTATATGCTTGGTGAGTAACTTCTACTGTTCCATTAGATTTTGGTGCAAATTTCCAATATCCTTTCATTTCTGGTACTCTTACAAAATCTGGTTTGTATGGTACTAAAGTTGGTGCCGCTTCTAAATATATTGTAACTGAACCATCTGGACTTGGTGGACTAAATTTAAAATGTGTAATTGCATCTCTGTTTTTTACTAATGGTGCTTCAAAAACCATGTATGTATAAAAATCATCATCATTACTTTTTTTAACTAATGATACAGAGCCTTTTTTACACTTATAAAATAATTTTTCGTGTGCTTTTACATTTTTAAATACAGCCAATAATTTATCTACTGAAGTTTGTACTATTGTTACACCTTTGTATTCTTTTAATTTTGATCCTTCTCTTTTCTTTGTCCAAACTTTAATGCCATCTTTTTCTTTCTCCAATTCCCAATTATTTTGTGCACTAGATATAATGTAAGTTGACATCATTAATGTTAAAATCAAAACTACTCTTTTCATGAATACAAAATTACAAACTTCGTGCCATTAATAAATGTATAAAAAGTTAAATTTTTTAGATATTTTTGTATAGAAAAAAGATTGAATGATAAGACTACTACAAATTTTATTTTTAACATTAACTGTAATATCTGCAAATGCACAAGGATATCTAGGTGTCGTTATTAGAGACTATGACCAAGATAATATATTAGGCGCTAGAATTATTAATATTTTAGATGATGGTGCTGCAAAACTAGCTGGATTAAAAGAAAATGATATTATTACAGAATTCAACCAAAAAAATATCAATAACAAAAACACCTTAGTTGATTTGCTTAAAAAATCATCTTGGGGCGATGCTGTAAAACTTAATATTATCAGGAATAGTGAAATTTTGTCAGTGGATTTAAATCTAGGCTATCAAAAAGACACTAAAACTTATCAGCTACACAAAACTCAAATTAAAGACGAGCAGCACTGGTTTTTTGAAGATGATAGCACAAATATTGTTTTAGACAAAAACGACCAAGCTATTTCAATTGAAAAAAAGAGAAGCAATTGTCTTTTAGATAAATGGTATGTAAATGAAGTATACAAAGAATCAGAACTTCCACAATGTTTTTTAGATTTGAATGATAAATTGTATGCAATAACAAGAATCAAACAAGACCAAGCAAGAAGAAATGTAAAGATTGACTACATCACATATATCAAAACATTAATTGAAAATGACAGTGATAAATCAATTAAAGTTGAACCTTTAAAAGAATTGAGTTTAGAAACATTCTCTATTTTCCCAAATCCAAATAATGGGCAATTTACTATAAAATTAGAATCTTCAGACTACTCACCTTTTAATGTAAATATTTTTGATGTAACAGGAAAAAAAGTCATTCAAGAATATGTTGGAACTTTTGAAGGAATGTATCTTAAACAATATGATTTTAGAACTTTAGCAAGAGGAACATACCTTATCCAAGTTATTCAAAATGAAAAAAGAATTGCTAAAAAAATTCTAATACAATAATAATTGGCAACTATTTCGGTTGATATCAATGAAGCTAAATCTTATTTAGAAAAAGGAGAAGCAATAGGTATTCCAACAGAAACAGTATATGGATTAGCTGCAAATGCACTTGACAAAAATGCTGTTGCAAAAATCTTTGAAATAAAAAACAGACCAACTTTTGATCCGCTTATTGTACATTGCGCTTCTATTGATGATATACAAAAGTACGTTATAGATTTCCCAACAGATTTGAGAAATCTTGCTAATAAATTTATGCCTGGTGCATTTACTATTTTACTACCAAAAAATAATTTAATTCCATCATTAGTTTGTGCTGGATTAGAAAGAGTGGCCTTTCGCGTACCAAACCATCCATTAACCATAAAATTATTACAATCACTTTCGTTTCCATTGGCAGCACCAAGTGCAAATCCATTTGGATATATTAGTCCAACAACTGCGTACCATGTAGAAAAACAATTAGGCAATAAAATACCTTATATTTTAGATGGAGGCAAATGTGATATAGGTATTGAATCTACTATAGTTGGAATAGAAAATAACCAGATTACAGTACACAGATTGGGTGGACTTTCTATCGATGAATTGGAAAAAGAAATTGGCACAATTGAATACAATATTAATTATTCATCCAATCCAATTGCACCTGGACAAATTAAAAGTCATTATGCACCAAAGAAAGCATTTTATGTAGGAAATATTGACGATTTAATCAAACTACAAACTGATAAAAAAATTGGACTATTAAATTTTAATAATAAAATATATAACAATATAGAATTTGAATTAAACTTATCTAAAAATGGCAATTTCAATGAAGCAGCTACAAATCTATTCGATTATATGAGAATTTTAGACGAAAGTGATGTAGATGTTATCATTGCAGATTATGTACCAAATATTGGACTTGGCAAGGCAATTAACGACAGATTAAAACGAGCTTGTACGGTTTAATTTCTATCTTCAACAGCCTTTTTAAATTTATCTCTAACAGATTTTGCATCAACTGTTCTATTCATCACAACTTCATTATCTATAATTAATTTTACAAAATATTTATCGTGTGTGTACACTTCAAAGTCAAATTTATAAGCAATTTTCTCATTCTTTTTTGGAAGAAAATTAGTTTGATTAAATAATTCTCTGACTAAAATTCCAGTTGTATCAAACATAGCAACTTGAATATGATGTGGCGATTGCATACCAAATTGAAAATAACCACTTAGCGTTTCTTTTGGCGTTGGCGGAACATAATAATTATATCTATAATCATTTAATTCTTCCATACTATTAATTTTTAATCCAGCATTATCTGCCAAAAATTTTCTTAGATTTTTTTGTTCAATAGTATCAGCACCATAAACATTAGATAAGGAATTTCGTTTTACTAATGTCCAAACAGCGCCTTGCCCACAAGATGTAAAATACTTTTGTTTAGAAATGTAATTTGCTAGTTTCACCAAAGTATCATTATTATTCTTTTTTGCAGTGTAAATAGATGCATCACTTCCTGCTCTGTCCCAAGGTTCTGTACACATAGCTTTTAGTAAGATAGATTTTGATTCTTTTGGCAAAAGCTTAGCATAAATATCTTCTACAGCAATTAAAGTTTGTTCTGCTTGATCTTTTGGATAAAATAAAGTACCTGCAGGTATGGATACGTTTAGTGCATTAAATGTATTGTTTTGGATTGTCATTTCCATTGGCTCATGATAATGCGTACTCTTATCATTTCCAGTTGTACTAACATTTACCTTAGCTTGCTGAATTGCTGTTAAGATATCTAGTTTAGAATTAATATCAGAATTGTTGCTAAAAAGCAATAACAACAATATGCAAAAAAGTGAACTGTATTTCATAATATTTTCTATTTAATTTGATAAACGAAATCCTTTAAATTTTATTTATTTACAAAAAATGCCTTCCAAAATGGAAGGCATTAAAATTTCTAGCGTTTAATAATTATTACACAAAATAATATTATTCACCTGATAAATAAATATCAACTCTTCTATTTTTTGCTCTATCAGCTTCTGCATTTTGGCTATCAGTTACCCAGCTGTTTTCACCATATGGTAATAATAAAATTCTTTGAGAGATTCCAACACCTTCTAAATATTTTTTGATAGCATCACATCTTTTTGCAGATAATGCTTGGTTATACTCTGTATTACCTTCAGCAGAAGCATTTCCTGCTAAATAGATAAAGTAGTTACCTTTCATATCTGCTAATTTTGCTTTAAATGCATCTAAGCTTGCTTTAGCTTCATCAGTTAAAATATCTTTGTCATATTCATAATAGATAGAACCAAATTTTTTGAACACAATATTGTCTAATCTTTCACTTATTTTCTGAATATCTTTCTCATTTGAATTTAATTTCTCAAACGCTTCTTTAGTAGCCTGATCAACTTTGTTTATTTTATTACCTAATTCATCAACTTTTTGTGCAACTTCATTTGCTTTTGCTCCAGCTTCATCAGCTTTTTGATTTACTTTAGCTAACTCATCATCAGTTTTTTGTTTGTTTTTATCGTACTCGTTTTTATCCACTTTTCTAAACAAGTTAAACTGTAAAGTAACTTCATGTGTGTATCCAAAATTGCTTCTAACATCTTTCATTGGCATTTCGAAAGTGTAGAAAATATTTGCTCTTTCTTTAATTCCAACTCCAGCAGTTACATGGAACCCAGCAGCATTTGGCTTAAAGAAACCACCAACACTACCACCAGTTCTATAACCACCACCTAACCAAATTAATTGTTTATATGCCATCATTAAATTGATATCGATTTGTGGGTCAATAGTTTTATATTTTCTAAACAAAACTGATGGTGTGATCATCCATGTTTTTTATCTTTCCCACCAAATCTTGCTTCATAACTTGCATGTACTATATATTCTCTTTCATAATGAAATTTAGGCACATCGCCATCTGCACCATTACTTCTAAATTTAGCTTTACCATTTAAAACCTGTGGTACAGAGAAGCCTACGTTTAAACCTTTCCAATGATAATTGATACCTAATGTTAAGTCAAAATTCGTAGTTCTAGAATTTACTCCAACTAAAGCTGGATCTATTGAAATTGCATCTGTAGTAGTTGCATCTAAAAAGTTAAATTTCTGAGAAATAATACCTGCTTGAATACCAATGTTTAAACTATGAGTCTTGTCTTTTTTAAATGGTAATCTATAGTTATATGCAACTCCAGCCATTGTATTCATGATTAAGTTATTCACTCTGTCATGAGTTAAAGTTAAACCTAAAGCCATATTACCATCTTTTATTCTTGAATCCCAAGTTGCATTTCCTGTAATTGGACCATAAGGTATTCTATCCCATTGTTTTCTAAAGCCTAGGTTAATAACACCGCCATTTTCATTATCGTCTGCACGAGCTGGATTATATAAAAAAGGATTTACTGTATAATTATTATAAACTGGTAACTGTTGTGCATCTGCAAATTGACTTACAATATTCAGTGCCAAAAGTGCTATAAGATATTTTATTGATTTCATGATATGTTATTTTCTATTTTATTAATTTTTGTAATGCTTATCTTTTAATCGTTAAAGTACCTTTATAAACTATACCACTTGATAATTCTATTGCATACCAATATGCCCCATCAGGCAACTGTTTATCTTTGTATGTACCTGTCCAGTTTTGACCATAATTAGAAGTAGACATCACTAAAGCACCACCTCTTGCATATACATTAATCACATAAGTTTCATCTAAATTCTCAAGATATTTGATATACCATACATCATTAATTCCATCACCATTTGGTGTAATTAAATCAGGAATACCTAAGTTAGATGTGTTAGCTAAAACAGTAATTACAACATCATCGTCATCTGAACAACCTGTTGCAGCATCCCAAACAGTCAATGTTTTAGTTACATTACCAACAGCACTCGAAATAAATACTGGATTTGGAATATTTGTTGTACTTAGATATTCTCCTGTTGACCATAAATAAGTTGCACCTCCTGAACCATTTAATACCAATGGTTTGTCTTGATAAGTCGTATCGTCTTGTCCTGCATCTGCTACTGGATTTGCATACACTACAACTTCTGTAGAAACTGGTGCTGAATTACAATCATTATCACCAGAACCATCTAATGTAACTACTAATGTATATGCACCTGAGTTTGCAGTTGTTACATTTTCTATAACTGGATTTCTAACATTTGAAGTAAATCCGTTTGGTCCAGTCCAAGAATATGATGCTCCAAATACATTAGTAGCATCTAATTGAATATCATTGCCTTCACATTTTGGACCATTATTAAGAGAGATAATATTATCTGGATATTTATTTACTACTACCCAAACAGAAGTAACATCTGACTTACATCCATTATTGTCTGTAATTGTTAATGTATAAGCGCCTTGGTTATCTGCTTCATTTACATCTTGTATCGTTACAGATGATGTATTATTTGTATATCCATTTGGTCCTGTCCATACATATGTTTGAACTGTTGACGTTGTACTCGATGTAATATTTAATGTTTGATGTTCACATAATGGTGAATTATCATCTACAGATACTACTGGTTTTGCATTTACAACTAATGTAGTTGTTGCAGTTGACGACCAACATCCATCTTTATAAATACTTACACTATAATCTCCTGCTGCTGCAGTTGTTATATTTGTAATGTTATTTGTTTGTAATGATGATGTAAATCCATTTGGTCCAGACCAAGCATAGATAGCTCCAGCTACTGTGCTTGCACTAACTACTGCATTTGTACCTTCACAAACTACCATTATTACTTGCAGTCGGTGCTTGGATACCTGGATTTATATCAACTTGTACACTACTAGACATTGAGGTACAGCCTGTAACATTATCTGTTATTGTTAATGTATATATACCTTGATGAGTAGCTTTTACAGCAGATGCTATTTGTGGGTTCTGAACATTAGATGTGTAACCGTTTGGTCCAGTCCAATTATAAGTAACATTTCCTGTAGCCGTAGTTGTTAAATTAATACTAGCACCTTCACAAACTGGTGAATTTGAATTTACAACTGGTTTTGCTGGTAATGGATTAACCACTACAGTTGCCATTTCTGAAGAACTTTTACATGTACCATTAGAAGATACAGCGTAATAATTTTTCGTTGTTGTTAATCCTGGAATTACTAATGTATTTCCTGTACCTACTGCATTTAATAAAGTTGCATCTGAATACCAAGTTATTGGATCATTTGATGTAGCAGTTAATGTTGCCACTTCACCAACACAAATTGTATCATTAATAGTTGTTACATCAGCTGCAGCTGGAAGTACATTTACAATAAATGTAGCAGGAATACTAGTACAAAAAATATCTCCATATTCAATAATGTAGTAATTATAATATCCAGAATTACCAAGTGCTGGTATTTCTACCTCAGTAACGCCTGAAATATCATTTATTGTTGCCTCTCCAACATTTCTTCCATCATAATCGTATATTACTACATTACCTATGAAATCATAATTTGCTATTCTTACAGTAACTGGTTCGCCTACACATGTTGGGTCTGCTTCAGCTGTGACTACTTGAGTTGGCTGTACTACTTCAATAAAGAATGATCCAACCTCACTATTACAACCTGTCTCTAAATTAACTACTTCATAATAGAAAGTTCTACTTTGATATAATAAGTAATCATCAATTACTGCAAAATCAAATATATTATCTGCAAAATCAATATAACTTGCATCAGTCATATTTATATCTGAATAAACATATACTACTTCATCATCTGATAAGTTACTTACATCAAAATATGCTTCTGTTTCTTCACCTGGACATGCTGGATAGAAAAATTGTCCTAAGTAATCAACTAGTTGTGGTTTTTCATATACTTCAATTGTAACAGGTCTTGATGCTGTACTTTCACAATCACCATTTTTACATGTAGCATAATATGATGCACCATCAATTGGATTATTCAATACTAGACTCACTCCTATTGATACTAATTCATCATTAGAATTATACCATCTAGCTTCGTTTCCACCACAATTTGCAGTTAAAGTAATACTTTCTCCTTCACATACTGGTTGATTCCCTGTGATTTGGGGTGCTACTGGTGTTGGCAATACTGTTACTAATACTTCAATAACATCACTAACACAATCTCCATTTTCATTTCTTAAATAATAAGTTGTATTCGTATTTAATATTGGTGTTGTATATGTAGTTCCTGTTGTTAATGCAGGAATATATAATGCTGGATTATCGTACCAAACTGTATTTGAATTTCCTCCTGTTAATATTACACTAGTTCCAGAACATATAGAAGTTCCTTGTACTATTGGTGCATCTACATTTTCTGTAACATTTATTGTAACTGAACCAAATAAGCTTGGACAATTTGAATTTGTTTCATCTCTTGCATAGAAAGTAGTTGTTGATAATATTTCTGGAGTAGTGAATGTTGCTCCTGTTCCTACTTGTGTTATTCCTGCATCACTATACCATACTGTATTTGCTCCAGCACTTGAAGTTAGCTCTGATGTTTGACCAGTGCATATTTCAGTTGGATCTGCAGTTAATATTGGTGCAGAAGCTGGAGTTATAACGCTTATTAATACAGTAGTTGCATCACTCTCACATCCGTCTACTGTTTGTGTAACATAATATGTGGCATTGCTTGTTAATACTGGTGTATTTAACATTGCTCCTTCTTGTATTGCATTTTCTAACACTGCATCATTATACCATGTAAAAAGCTGCATTTGCTATTCCTGTTGCTGTAATACTTGCACTTTGACCGCTACATACTGTAGTTCCACTTGCTGATGGTGTTGCTACTGTTGTAACATTTACTACAAAATCATCAAGTTCACTTTGACATGTGCTTCCTTCATTTCTTGCGTAATATGTTGCAGTTGCTTGTACATTGGTCAATGTCAATGTAGCTCCTGTTCCTACTTGTGTTATTCCCGCATCACTATACCATACTGTTCCTGAGTTGCCTCCTGTTATCGTTACATCTCCATTTTTACATACTGTAACATTTTCAATCTCTGGTGTAGGTAATACATTTGATACTTGTACTGTTACACTTGATAATGCGCTACAGCCAATTGTTGTATCTTGTGCATAATATGTTGTTGTACTTGTTGGCATTACGTCTATACTTCCGCCTGTACCTATTCTCGTTTGTCCTGCATCGCTATACCATATTGTCGCTTCACTGTTAGATGTTAATGTTCTTTGCATCTTCATTACAGATAACTGTTGGATCTGCACTTACTATTGGTGCATTACCACTTGGTGTTACTGTTATTACAACTTCTGTTGCATCACTCTCACATCCGTCTACTGTTTGTGTAACATAATATGTGGTATTGCTTGTTAATACTGGTGTATTTAACATTGCTCCTTCTTGAATCGAATTCTCTAATGCTACATCATTATACCATGTAAAAGCTGCATTTGCTATTCCTGTTGCTGTAATACTTGCACTTTGACCGCTACATACTGTAGTCCCACTTGCTGATGGTGTTGCTACTGTTGTAACATTTACTACAAAATCATCAAGTTCACTTTGACATGTGCTTCCTTCATTTCTTGCATAATATGTTGCTGTAGCTTGTACATTGGTCAATGTCAATGTAGCTCCTGTTCCTACTTGTGTTATTCCCGCATCACTATACCATACTGTTCCTGAGTTGCCTCCTGTTATGCTTAGATCTCCACCTTTACATACTGTAACATTTTCAATCTCTGGTGTAGGTAATACATTTGATACTTGTACTGTTACACTTGATAATGCGCTACAGCCAATTGTTGTATCTTGTGCATAATATGTTGTTGTACTTGTTGGCATTACGTCTATACTTCCGCCTGTACCTATTCTCGTTTGTCCTGCATCGCTATACCATATTGTCGCTTCACTGTTAGATGTTAATGTTGCTGCATCTTCATTACAGATAACTGTTGGATCTGCACTTACTATTGGTGCATTACCACTTGGTGTTACTGTTATTACAACTTCTGTTGCATCACTCTCACATCCGTCTACTGTTTGTGTAACATAATATGTGGTATTGCTTGTTAATACTGGTGTATTTAACATTGCTCCTTCTTGAATCGAATTCTCTAATGCTACATCATTATACCATGTAAAAAAGTCGCATTTGCTATTCCTGTTGCTGTAATACTTGCACTTTGACCGCTACATACTGTAGTCCCACTTGCTGATGGTGTTGCTACTGTTGTAACATTTACTACAAAATCATCAAGTTCACTTTGACATGTGCTTCCTTCATTTCTTGCATAATATGTTGCTGTAGCTTGTACATTGGTCAATGTCAATGTAGCTCCTGTTCCTACTTGTGTTATTCCCGCATCACTATACCATACTGTTCCTGAGTTGCCTCCTGTTATGCTTACATCTCCACCTTTACATACTGTAACATTTTCAACCTCTGGTGCTGGTAATATTTCTGATATTTTTACTGTAACACTTGATAAGGCACTACAACCTATTGCGGTATCTTGTGCATAATATGTTGTTGTATTTGTTGGCATTACATCTATACTTCCGCCTGTACCTATCCTAGTTTGTCCTGCATCACTATACCATATTGTCGCTTCACTATTTGATGTCAGTGTTGATGCATCTCCAAAACAAATAGCTGCTGGATCTGCACTTATTACTGGGGCACTACTTGAAGGAATAATTGTTACATTAAAAGAACTAGCTGGACTTACACAGCCTAGAACAGTTTGAGTAACATAATATGTTTTATCTTCTGTTAAAATTGGTGTAATTAATACTGAACCAACTTGAACTGCATTTTCTAAAGCTGCATCATCATACCAAGTTACGATTGCTCCTGGCTCTGTATTATCTAAAGAAATACTTGAACTTAATCCATTACAAACTTCCACATCACTTGCTTCTGGTGCTGGTGGAATTGGATTTACATTAACAGTAACTGAATCATATGCTGTACCACAACTACTTGGAACTTGTAAATAATATTTAGTAGTTGTTGTTAATGCTGTTGTTTGGTATGTAGAACCAATATGTAATGTATCTGTTAGTGCTGCATCTAAGTACCATTCTGTAGTTGCTGTACCACCAGACAATAAAATTGAATCACCTGCGCAGATTGTTTCGTCTAATACATTTGCTACATCTGGTGCTGGAGCGACATCTATTGTAATTGCTGCTAAAATACCTGGGCATGAAGCACTAGATGTATCAGCTGCATAAAATGTAGTTGTAAATGCTAAGTTTCCTGTAGAAACAGATGTTCCACTACCTAATCTGCTAGTTCTAGAATCATCTCTATAGAAAACTGTAGAAAGTACATTAGAGTTTAACATTGTACTTTGACCAGCACATATACTTTGATCGTCTGCAGTGATTATTGGCGCAGCTGGTGCAGGTAAGGCTGTAAGATTTACTCTTGTAGCTCTACTAATACAACCATCTATTTGTTGATTAACCCAAAAAGACGTATCTGAATTAATGGTAGGAGAATAAGTAACGCCTGTATTAACTAAATTTGTTAATGCTGCATCAGAAAACCATCTGATAGTTGAAGCAACTGGAGCATTTGCGGTTAAAGTAGTTTGGCTTCCAGTACAAACATCTAAATCACCATTTATTGTTGGTGCTGCTGTATCTGAAATTACAGTCCATATATATTGTGTCCAAGCACTTGCATCGCAACCATTTGTACATGCTTGAACTCTTAGTCTAATTCTATTATCTGTACCTGTAGAAGTTATAGCAGGAATTGTAGTTTGAGGAATTGCAGGCAACCATGTTCCTCCTCCATTTGTACTGTATTGATATTCAAAAGGACAAGATTTTCCTGGGTTAGTGCCATATTGTGGTGTAGTTAAAGTTAAATTTGTACCTAAACATACACTTGCAGAATTTGGCGATTTGCTTGCACTTGGTGGATTTGGATCTGCCACTACATCTATCTGAATAACATTTGAGAAAATTTCCTTATTAATTGCTGCACCTAATAAATCACCAGTACAGAATTCTATTTTTCTTCTAAATCTATAAGTGCCTGGTGTGAGTAATACTCCAGGATCGTATGTAAGTCCACCTGCACCGCCAATATCTCCCCAAATAAATAATGGCCCTTGAGCTGATTGCCATTGAATATTTTCAATTACAGCTGTACTTGGAATTGGGTCTCTAGGATTAACTGTGCTATTAATTACAGCAGGATTGCCACCAGCACATATTGTTGCATCTGACGCTGTTGATAAGGCAATAGCACCTCCACTATTGGCATCCGTAATTGAATTTGCATTCCAAGACCATTTCCATTGCCATCTTGTTAAAAATCTTTCCGTTGTAGCATCACCAGAACATTCTCTAAATGTTACTTGGTTTGATGAAAACTCACATGGAACTATAGATGTAACAGTATTTGTTCCACTAAGAGTTGATGGATCAAAAGCATTACCATCACCATCACCATCACCGCAAGTAGCATCGTCACCATCTATACCTAAAAAAACATCATCTTCTTCATAGCCTCTCATTGATAAATCAATAGTAGAACCAAATGCAATATTATTGGCAATGTAATTTGGTGCTCCTAATCCCCCTGTAAGTGGTGCCATAGGTGTACCACAAGCTACATCATTTAGCTATCTACAATTGGTGTAAGGTTAGAATACGTTTGTGACCAAGTACCTGTTCCGCTATGTTTTACACGAAAAAATATTCTTGGATCTGGTTGAGAACAACCAATACCGAGTACACAACCATCGTTATTGCCACAATTGGAGTTTCCAACACCTTCCATATAAAACTCTACCACTTTTACTTCTAGGTTAATGGTTTGGGCATGTGCTTGTTGTAGCAATAATAATGCTAGCATCATGCTAAAGATTTTTAATAATTTTGTTTTTGTTTGACGTATCATATAATCAATTTTTTACGTTATAATAGTATTAAGCACAATATAGATTAACTTAATATTATGCAAATATTGCGAAAATTGTTAAGAAATGTAAATTTAATTTTATAAAGATATGAACAAAAACTAGGTGGTTATCCACAAATTAATGTGCAAAAGAGTGTAATTATGTGTTATGAAAGTCTATTTTTATAATCTTGAAACCCAAATTGATTGATTATTTGATATTGATCATCTTTCCATATTCCGATATCTGGCAAATTAATACCATTAAAAGTAGTTGTTTTAACCATTGTATAATGAATCATATCTAAAAATATAATTTTTTGACCAACATGCAAGGCGTCATTAAAATACCAATCGCCCATAACATCTCCTGCTAAGCAACTTAACCCGCCCATCCTGTATTTGTGTTTTGGTTGTTTTACGCTACCGTAAATTTTGGGTTGGTAGGGCATTTCTAAACAATCTGGCATATGGCATGTAAAAGATACATCTAACATAGCTGTTTTTATATTACCATTTTCTACTATGTCTAAAATTGTTGCCACTAAATATCCTGTTTCCCAACCAATAGCACTGCCTGGCTCTAGAATAATTTCTTTGATATTTGGATATTTTTGCTTAAAATTTTGGATTACATTTATGCCATATTCAACATTATAGTTTTCGTTTGTAATAAGATGACCGCCGCCAAAATTTAGCCATTCTGCTTGTTGAATTTGATGATGATATAATTTTGAAAATGAGGTTAAAACATTTTCTAATGTGTTTGCATCATTTTCGCACATAGCATGAAAATGTAAGCCTGTGATACCTTTTGGTAAATTTTTAGGCAATAAACTAGCTTCTATACCTAATCTAGAATTGGGTGATGCTGGATTGTATAGCTCTGTTTGAATTTCGCTGTAGCCAGGATTTACTCTTAAACCGCATTTTACGCCATTAGGAATATTATTTTTATACCTTTCCCATTCTGACATTGAGTTAAAAGTAAGGTGCGATGATATTTTTGATATTTCTTGGAAATCTTTTGGAATATAGACTGCACAATAAGTGTGTGGTTTTGTTTTCATTTCTTCGTACACTAATTTTGCTTCGTGTAAAGAGCTTGCTGTGGCACCAGATAAATATTTTTTTAATAATGGAAAAGTTGCATGAAATGCATAACCTTTGAGTGCACAAATAATAGAAATACCTGCTTGCTTCTGAAAATATTGTAATTTTTCTAAATTCTGAATTAACAAATCTTCTTGTAATACAAAAGCTGGCGATGTGATTTTATCAACATCTATTTTAATTTCTTTTGGCATGTACAAATATAATAAAAAAGAAAATAATTTTAGTTTCTACTTAATTTTAAGTTGTAAATTTGAGCAAATGCACACATAATAGCACCAAAAATATTAATACTTTGTTGTATAGTATTATGCATATCAAATGCAAAATGTAAAATGGTTGATGTTGTTAAAAAACCAATGCCTAATACAAATAAATATGCTGGAATTTTGTTTTGATGGTGATATTTGTACCCATGCAAAATTGAATTTGTACCTAAGATAATGGTAGAAAAAACAATTAAGATTTCTACCCAATGATATTGCTCAAAATATACAGAAAGAAACGGTAGAAATACAACAACAAATGGCATCATTAAACAATGTATAGCACATGCTATAGACAAAAATATGCTTAATTTATTTGCTTGATGTTTGTGGTTATGCATGATTGTTGTATATTTACTTATGCTAAAATGTTTATGAAACTGAGTTGCAAATATACGTTTTAAAATGCATCAAATATGTTAAAAAATGGAAAATTTTGAAAAAAAATTAAAAGCGCATCATTTAAGAATTACGCCAATAAGAGTAGAACTACTTTCCTATTTTAGCAAAATAAAAAGAGCTATTTCGCACACGGAAATAGAAGCACATTATAATCATCAGTTTGATAGAGTTACGATATATAGAACATTAAATTCATTTATAGAAAATGGTATCATACATAAAGTTTCTGACAATAGTAATATAGCAAAATTTGCATTGTGTAATCATGATGCATGTGAGCATACACACGAAGATAATCATGTTCATTTTAAATGCTTGAAATGTGAACAGATTGAGTGTTTGCATCAGCTTGTAGTGCCACAATTTAAGTTGCCAAAAAATTATACAATTTCTACTGCAAATTTATTGATTGAAGGAACATGTGCCAATTGTGCGTAATATTTTAGTTTTATCCAAATGTCAAACATTACAAGAAATAATAAAGAAAAAATTTTTGAAGGAAAGATAGAACGTCGTTATAAAAACTACACTCTTTTGATGATTTTTTGTTTGGCATCAATTGGTTTATTATTCTTAAGTTTAAGTCTTTCATATTTTTTTAATGTGCGAACAAATAGACAAGCAAATCTGAATTTTCCAATATTGATATATGTAAATACAATTGTAATAATTTTTTCTAGTATTGCATTAGTGTTTCAAGAAAAATATTTTGCTCATAATATTTTCAAAAAATATATAATAACAAATATTATATTTTATATACTCGTATTCTTATTTATAACATTACAAATTACTATATGGTTTACTTTATCTAACAATGGTTTTAACTTTAAACATAATAGTTCTGCGTTTTTATTTTTAATATCTGGTTTTCATGTATTGCATTTGTTAGGTGGCATTATTTTTCTATCTTATTTTACGAAAAATCATTGGCATAATTTACACAATAACATTACTGCTCTTGTTTTTTTACTAATAAAACTGCTTATTTTCAATTAAAATTATTTGCCTATTATTGGCATTTTCTGACGCTTGTTTGGATATATTTATTTTTCTTTTTTCTAATTGTCAAATAATATAATTAGATTAGTAAAAAAAATGATATGAAAAGATTATTTAAGCTAATTCTAACTATTGCAGTAATTTATGTTTTAGCATTATTTTTTGCACCAAAGTTTGTGAGCAATGGATTAAAATATTGGTTTTCTAATGTAGATGATTATAAAAAATTCACAAACAATACAATTGAAAAATCGAGTACTCCAATAGCTTGGCAAAAAGCAGAAAACTACAATAAAAAAGAACTTGATAAAGCTACTGAACAATATATGAACGAACGAAAAACTTGTGCGTTTTTAGTAATTCAGAATGGAAAAATATTGACAGAAAAATATTATGATGACTATAACGAAAATACTATCTCTGCTTCATTTTCTGTAGCAAAAACTGTAAATGCAATGTTGGTTGGAAAACTAATTGAGCAAGGAAAAATACAATCTTTGGATGATGACGTAAAAAAATACATTCCTGAATTAACGCAGATTCCTGATGGGAAATTAAAAATTAGAGACATTATAACGATGAGTGGAAGTATTGATTGGAAAGAATCATATTGGAATATATTTTCATTGACAGCAGAATCATACTATGGTGAAGACTTAAATAAAATGATGAGCAAATTGAAACTTAAAAGCAATGAAAAACCTGGAACTATTTGGGAATACCAAAGTTGTTGTACACAAATGCTTGGTTACATTATAAAGAAAGCAAGTGGCAAAACTATAGCAGCATATACACATGAAGTACTTTGGCAACCATTGGGCATGGAAAATGATGCACTTTGGAGTACTGATAAAAAAGATGGTATAGAAAAATCATTTTGTTGTATTAATGCAACAGCAAGAGATTATGCAAAGCTTGGCTATTTTATGTTGAATAAAGGAAAAGTAGATTCAACACAAATCATAAACGAAGCATGGATAAATGCGATGACACAACCTGCTACGCACTTAAAAACTGCTGATGGTAGAATTTGTGATTGGTATGGCTATCAAACATGGATTATTAATCATGAAAATATGCAAATTCCATATTTTCGTGGTGTGCATGGACAGTTAATTTATGTTGTAAAAGAAAAGAATGCTGTAATTGTAAGATTGGGTAAAAAAATAGAGAAGAAAAACATTGATGCTCATGAGCAAAATGATGATATCAAAGCATATTTAAAATTTGGATTAGATATGTTGGAATAGATATTTACCATCTTCCGCTGGCACCACCACCACCAAAACTGCCTCCACCAAAACCTCCGAAGCCACCGCCACCTGAACTTCCGCCCCAAGATGAGCCACCACTCCAACCTGAGCCAGAACCTGAAGTCCATGTCCAGCCACCACTTCCGCCAGTGTAGTTTCCGCCACCACCATTTGTTTTTGATGATATAAATATAATAAAAATCAATATTATAATAAAAATTATTATAAATGTAGTAAAATCACCATTGTTAGAATTTAATTCATCATTCTGATAGGTACCTTGTAACATTGCTATTAAGTCTGATGTTGCAATATCAACACCAGTAAAATATTCACCTTGTTTAAAGTATGGTATCATTACATTGTCTATCAGTCTTTTTGCGTCTGTGTCTGTGATATAGCTTTCAATACCATAACCTAATTCTATACTTATTGCACGTTCTTCTTTCGATATTAAAACTAATATTCCATTGTTTTTTCCTTTTTGACCTATGCCCCATTTTCTTCCTAATCTTAATGCATAGTCGTCTTCTGCATATCCACTCAATGTTTCTACTGTTACTACAACAATCTGAGTTGATGTAGAATCATCATAAGCAACTAATTTTTGTTCTAACTTATAGACATCATAGTCATTAAACATATGTGCAAAATCATTGACAAGTTTTGGAGGATTTGGTCTTTCAGGAATATTTTTATCATCACTAAAATCTTCTTGTGCTTGTATTGATATTGAAAGAATAAGCATTAACATTGTAAAAAAAACTTTTACAATATTGCGCTCATAATTAATATTTAATTTTATTATATTCAATTATTTATTATTTATCCAAAAGATATATCATCTGATAACTCGTTATCATTTTTAAGCTCATTTATTGGAAAATATTGGTGTAGTGTTTGTCCTATTTTTTCAATAACATGTATGATTCCTGCTTCAAATTCTTGTTTACTGAAATAACCATTCATTTCAGCAGCAATGGTATCCCAAAATTGTTGATGTACAATTTGATTGATTGCTGTATCGCCAACAATGTAATAGGTTTTATCTTTGACTGCAATGTATAACAAAACACCATTATTGTACACTGTTTTATCCATTTTTAATTCATAAAAAACTCTTGTTGCATCATCCAAAATATTTTCAGTTTTTGTATGTGCATCTATTCTAATTCTAATTTCGCCAGTAGTATTTTTTTCTGCTATTTGTATAGCTTTTGTAATACGTTGCTGCGCATCTTTAGAAAGAAAATCTTTTACAGAATTGCTCATTTAGAATTGAACTTTAGGTGCTTTTTCTGCTCCAGGATCAGCTTTAAACATTTCTTTTTCTTTAAACTTAAATAGCATTGCTGTGATATTTGTAGGAAAAGAACGTATTGTTGTGTTGTATTGTTTTACTGCACTATTATAATCTCTTCGTGCAATATTTATTCTATTTTCTGTTCTGTTCAGTTCATTCATCAACTCAGCATATTGTGCAGTAGTTTTTAATTCAGGATATTTTTCTATCGTTACTAATAATCTTGAAAGTGCGCCACTCATTTGTGATTGAGCTTCCTGAAATTTTGCCATATTTTCTGGTGTAATATCATCTGCATTTAGTTGTACTGATGTTGCTTTTGATCTTGCATTGATTACTTCTGTTAGCGTTTCTTTCTCAAACTTTCCACTGCCTTTAATCGTTTCTACTAAATTACCAATTAAATCTAAACGTCTTTGATAGGCTGCTTCTACATTAGACCATGCTTCTTTTGTGCTTTCATCTAAACCAATAATGCTATTGTAAGAGCAACCAGATAGCATAGTGCTTGCCAATGCTATTATTAAAATTTGGAATATTTTTTTCATTTGTTGTAATTTTATGTGCTAATATAAATATTTTATCTTCTGATAAAGAATTAATTGTATAAAAAGTATATTTTGTGGTATGAATACTATAATCGACAAATTGATTAAAGAAGCTGAAAGTATTATTGCATCTGATGGAAAAATCTCGCAACTAATAGATGCTTTTTTTCTAAAATTGGGTGAAACTTCTGAGAAATTTTATTTATTACAAGATAATCTTATTGCTCTTGGAAGAATGTTAAAAGCATGGTTTGATGGTGAGTATAAAAATATTTCTACAACATCAATTATTGCTGTTGTAGCTGCAATGGTTTATTTTGTAAATCCTTTAGATTTAATTCCTGATTTTATTCCAATTATAGGACAAATTGATGACATGCTTATACTTGGCTATCTCATAAAAATATTAAACAAAGAGATAGAAAAATTTATGGCATGGGAGCAAGAAAGAGCTGTGTAAATAAATTAAACTAATCCTTTCTTGTAAGCTATTTTCAATAATGCTGCGGTGTTATTCACATTGAATTTTGATAACATATTTTTTCTATGTGTTTCAACTGTATTTTTACTAATGAATAATTTATTAGCAATATCTTGACTAGTTAATCCAAGTGCAATTAGTTGTAATACTTCCAATTCTCTTTGAGTAATTTGACTAACTAAATGGTCATATTGCTTGTCATCTTCATGTTCATCAACAGAAGATACTGCATTAATTAATTGTTCTTGTGCAATGCTATCTAAGAATGACTTATTATTGTACACATGTTGAATGGCATTTAATAAATCATCTTTAGAAATATTTTTAAGCACATATCCTTTTGCACCAATTTCAATACATTCTTTAATAAATCTTGGTTCGCTGTGCATTGTCAGCATTAAAATCTTAATATCTGGATGAGTAATTCTCAATTGTTTTGTTGCTTCGATACCATCCATTTCTGGCATATTGATATCCATAAGTACAACATTTATATTCTTAATATTATTTATTTTCTCTAATGCTTCTTTTCCATTATGCGCTGTACCAGCAATATGGATCATATCTTCATCTTCCAACAAAGAAACAATACCATCTAAAAATATTTGATGGTCATCAACAATAAAAACATTAATCATACTCATGTAGTTTTTTGTGCAAAGTTATGAAATATATTATAGGTATTTAAGAAAACTCCAAAAATTCCTGTTTTTTAAATATTCTAAATCATTTTCATTGACATAGGCTTCTCTCTCAAAAGAAATATTCTCATATGCCTTGTAAAATTTTTTATATTTAATTAGTTTAATCATAAATTCTATGATATACCAAGAATAGAAAAATACAATTATCAATTCAGCTTGCTGTCTAATGTGTATTTTCTCATGATTGATGAATACTTTATTCTCTTTAATTGTATTATTTGCTACAATAATAAATGGGAAAAGTGAGATGCCACCAATATATTTTGGCGTAAAATATTTTATAAAAAATTGACTCACTATAAGCATCTATATCTGAAATTACTAAAAAAGTATCTAACTAAAACATTCAAATTAATCATCTATTCTGTAGCTAGATATTATTTTTTATAAAAATATGCATTTCACATACAATGTTTTACATTTTTTTGTATTTTTACGGATATATTTAATTAAAAATAACTTTTTAACATGAAAAAAATACTATACTTAGTTTTATTTTTTGCTGTTATCGATGCACATGCAAAAATCACTTACAGTATCGGAATAAAAGGTGGTCCTGTGTTTGGTAGATTTAAAAACTACAGCTTAGAAGGCTCAAAAAAATCAAGTCTTGGTGGACAGTTTTCGTCTAGAATTGGTGGTGGTGGTGGAATCAATGGTAGAATTTGGTTCAACAAATTCATAGGTATTGATTTAGGTGTAGAATTTAATATGGGTGGAAATATCCAAAAAGCACAACAACAAATGCCAACTGGATTTAGAGAAAGAATTTTAACACATAAAATAAACTATATAACAATACCATTGGTAGCTCACTTAGGTTGGGGAAATGATAGATTAAGAGTTTATGGTACAGCAGGTGGATATTATGCATTGCCAGTACATGGTAGAGAAAATTATGATGAATATATAAATAAAAATCTAGTTACGTCTACTTCATATAAAAAAGACATTGATTTTGATAATGAATTTACTAAAAATGACATTGGAATAAGATTTGGTGCTGGTATTGAAGCATATGTTAGTAAAAATAAAAGACATGGTGTTACTTTTGATGCTACTTATGATTGGGGTTTAACAAAAGTGTACAGAGATGTAATTGACGATTTAGATGATAAAACAAAATTCACTAACTCAAGAACAAATATACAAGTAGGATACATTTATAGATTTGGTGTAGATGAAAAGAAAACTGCATCTACAAAAACAAAAACTGAAAAAGCAAAAACTGAAAAGGTAAAAGAAGAGAAAAAAGCTAAAGAGCCTAAACCTGAAAAAGTGAAAGAAGAAAAGGTAAAGGAAGAATCTAAAGCAAAAGAGAAAAAAGTAAAAGAAACTAAAGAAAAAATAATGACTGAATAGTAATTAGTCTACTAGATATTAAAGGCATAACTTAGGTTATGCCTTTTTGTTTTGTATAATGTTGCAAAATCTTTTGCTGCATAAGTAATAATAATATCTGCACCTGCTCGTTTAATACTTAATAAAGTTTCTTCCATACTTTTCTCATAGTTTAGCCAACCATTTCTTGATGCAGCATGCAACATAGCATACTCACCACTTACATGATAGGCAACTATTGGTAAATAGAAATTTTGTTTTAATACATGAATTACATCTAAGTAATTGATTGCTGGTTTTACCATCAAATAATCAGCACCTTCTTGTTCATCTAATGTGGCTTCACGCATAGCTTCTATTTTATTTGCTGGATTCATTTGATATGTTTTCTTATCGCCACTTTTTGGTGCAGAAGCTAATGCATCTCTGAATGGCCCATAAAATGCACTTGCATATTTTACAGCATATGACATAATTCCAACATTAATATATCCTGCATCATCTAATGCTTTTCTAATAGATGCTACTCTACCATCCATCATATCTGATGGACCAACAATATCAATACCTGCTTTTGCTTGTGCAACAGCCATTTTTTCTAAGATTGGCACTGTAATTTCATTATCTATTTCGCCTTTTTCATTTACGTAGCCATCATGACCATCAGAACTGTATGGATCCATAGCAACATCACTAATCAGACATACATTATTAAATTTAGCTTTAATTTCGCAATTGCTCTTAAATAAAAACAATCTGCTTGATAGCTATATGTTGCATATTTATCTTTTAATGTTTCTTCAAAACTGGAAATAAGATAAATGATTCGATGCCTAATTCAAGACAATTTTCTATTTCCAGCAATACATTATCTAAACTTAGTTGAAATGTATTTGGCAATGATTTTATTTCATTTTTTATATTACTACCATCTATAATGAATAATGGATACACCAATTGCTGTGGTAACAAATGTGTTTCTTGAACTAAATTTCTAATTGCTTGAGATTGTCTGTTTCTTCTTGGACGTTGTAACATGTAGCAAAGTTACAAAAAGCATTTATTTTTTTTCTATTGTTATCGTTACTTCAGTTGCAATAATTTCATTAACATCAATATTTATTGTCTGGGTTACTTCATCTTTAGTGATAATATATTTGTCTGTTCCATTGACTTGAACATTATATCCTGATGGATAGAAACGATTTGGAACAAATATTTCTGTTGGTTTGTTAATCGTTGGATTTGAAGAATAAGTCATCGTAAAAACTTTTGTTGAATTATCAAAGTTTAATGATATAATTTTGCCTGCAATTGCTTTTGGATATGTTCTTACTAAGTATTGTAAAATTGCTGTTTCAGTGCCATCGTCATTTAATGGACTCCAACCACCTCTGTCATTGCTCCAATATGTCCAATGCCATTGATTTCTATCTGACATATTCATAAAATCAGTTAGATACACATCAAATTCTGCATTATTTGGCGATAACCCAAACTCGCCAGTAACTAATGGAATGTTATTATTTTTTTGTGTTACATCTTTTTTTCGTTCACGTTCCCAATCTATCAGATTTTTTTTAGATGATGCTGAATAACCTAAACCTTCGTGTGTGTCGTATGGATAGCAATGTGGTGCATATACTAATTTTGATGGTGTTCTGGTATCTATAATTGCTGGCAAATTGCTTGGTGCTCCGAATGTAACTGGTGCTGGTGTTGGCTCAAAAAATAGATATTTATTTTGATCTATTGCTCTTATTTTTGGTATTAGTCTATTATAAAAATCGTATAGTTGTTTCCTTTCAAATTCGCCTGTAATAAATACTTTTAAAAGATCTCCGCCCCAAGGTTCGTTCATCAAATCGTAGCCAATTACATATGGGTTATCCTTAAATCTTTCTGCCACTTTTTGCCATGCTAAAGCATAATGGTCTTGTAAGTCTTTATGGTTTGTATAACTCCAAAAGTTAATCCAACTATTCACCACAGCTGGATCTATATTTTTTAACCACCAAGGTGTTTCAGCACCTAAGTCTATTGGTTCTTTGCCATTTGGTCTGATTGCCCAATCTGGTGCACCATCGCCACCAAATTTTAGTGCATACAAATCTTGATGCATGTCTAACATAACATACATTTTTCTATTGGTGTACCACTCAACTCTTTCTTGAATTCTATCTAAATAGGCTTCGCTAAAAACATCTTTTTCTGGTTCTATATTATCCCAAAAAATTAAATAACGAACAAAATTAAAACCAAATTCTTTTGCTTCTCTATCTACATCACTTTCAGCAATCCAAGGATTTCTTTGTGGTTCTGATTTGGCAGAACTTGATGTATTCAATCCATGTAATATTAATTGTCGTCCGTATTGGTCTTGTATAATACTTGGATCTTCTTCATATTTTGCAACTGTACGTTGTCCGTTATTTTCCTTTTTACAAGAAATGGATAAAAATATGATTGATACTATGAGTAACTTAAGTTTATACATTAGAAGAATTTATCTACTAAGATAATAAACTTCGGTATAAGTAATAGAAAATAATTAATTAGAATTAGTGAGTAAGCTATTTAATGCTAATTCGTCGTACGATTTATTAATATTTGAGCTTTGTTTGTATTGTGCATTTGGGTGATAGATAAAGAAGCATGAACCACCTTTGATTGTTTGGATTATTTTTTCGTATTTATCAAATGGTAAAGCAGGACAACCTTGGCTTCTGCCTAATCTTCCGTGTGCTTGAATAAAATCAAAGCTTACATAGTCTGCTGCATGGATAACAACGCCTCTTTCTCTTGCATTTGAATTTATTCCTGATTCTTGACCATCTAATTTTAAAGAATAGCCTTTTGAACCATCATAAGTTTCGCTTGCGACATACGCACCTAAGCTGCTTTGGTATGATTGATTGTTGTTTGAGAAATATTGTGCATAGTTTTCGCCACTATTTTTTCCATGTGCACACAAACTTTTTTGAATTAATTTTCTATTTTTTAAATCGATTACAAATAAACGCTCTGTGGTTGATGGTTTTGAAAAATCTACAATAGTGATGATATTTGGTTTTGAGATTTTATTGGATTCTAACAAATAATTGTAGCTATTTAATGTCATTTTAATTGCCTCTGGAGAAATGTACTTAAATTGTTGTATTAATGAATTTAGCGCATTTTCTTCAACTGGAATTGAATCTATTTTTTCTTCTGACTTAATCTCTTCAATATCAAATAAAAATTCTTGATTGGCTGAGATATCTATGGTTCTATTATTTAAAGTAGCGTTGTCAAAGTTATTTCCGAATGATGTAAATGTATTTAATGGAAACAACACAATTGACCAAACTAATGCAAACGATCTTACTTTCATTTTTTGACTTGGGTTTTATTCTTCTATAACGTTAAGTAATGTTTTTAAAGTGCCTAAAAATAAGCCAAAAGTCTTAGGCATCCTAAAAAACAGTGAGAAAAAACCCTAATTTTTTGTTAATCGATGTTTTTTTATAAAGTAATTAACAAAATTACATCATCAATCCTTTGAAATATGACTGATTTACGAGTTTAAATGTCTTGAAATTTAGATGATATTTTCCACTAAAGAAGAAACGTGCATTAAACCTAAAAAATAAAAAAATGATGAGTATGTATGATGACAACAGTTTTTGTTTTTTTAGATAGTAAATATGATTTCTGATATTTAACTTGATATGAAAATCGCTGAACTTAAATTTTGTAGGCGAACCATCGCGCATTTTTGATAAGCCACCTACTTTGTGAAAAAACTGTGCGTTGGGAAAATATAATAATTTGTGTTTTTTCTGCTTATAAATTCTATAGAAGAAATCTGTATCATCAAAATAAGCGAAATATTTTTCATCCATGTAGCCAATGTCATCAATCACTTCTTTTTTCATTAATACACATGCTGTTGGTGCGTAGTCTACAGTTTCAATATTGTTGTATTGTCCTTTATCTTCTTCGTGTATGCCTCTGTGATAGTTTAGATATCCATCTTTTTTGTGCAAAATTGTGCCTGCCCACCATATCATTGTAGTTTCTGGATGATACATCATTTTTGGTGCAATCATACTTGCATTCAGCAACTCCATGTTGTAGACCAATTTTTCGAATAGCGTATGTTCAAATTCTACATCATTATTTAATAGCATGATATAATCACATGCATCAGCTAATGCTTGTTTAATTCCTTGGTTGTTTCCTGCAGCAACGCCAACATTTTTGTTATTCTTTATAATTTTACAATTAAAATTATGTGGAATATCTATCATAGCTAGAGTTGCATCTGCAGAAATATTATCAATTACATATAATGTGAAATTTTTATACGTTTGATTGGAAACGCTTTGCAAAAATCCTGGTAAAACTTTTTCACTATTGTAAGTAATGGTAACAACTCCGATTTTTTTCATCTCAATTACAAAGATAGAATAATTTTAGAATTGAAAAATCGAACATCAAATTTACATTGATGCATACATACAATAGTAATGTCTACAAAACTATTGTTTCATTATTTTGAATAATGCATGTATAAAAAATATGTTAATAAAATAGTAAGTATTAAATTCTTACTTCAGTGAGTTGATGATTAGACCAGATTTTAGTTTCGGCTCAAACCATGTTGATTTTGGTGGCATTATTTTTCCTGCATCTGCAACTTGCATCAATTGTTCTATTGAAACTGGGTAAAACGCAAATGCTAATTGCATTTCATTGCTATCTACTCTTTGTTGTAATGCTTGTAATCCACGAATTCCACCAACAAAATCTATACGTTTGTCTGTGCGTTGGTCTTGTATGTTTAGTATATTTTCTAAAACATATTTTGTAAAAATACTGATGTCTAACACTTCTATTTCATCTGCAAATTCGTAAGTATTTTTCTTAGCTGTTAGTTTATACCAATTCTTGCCTAAATACATAGAAAACTCATGCAATTGTGTTGGTTTATATTGCTGCTCTCCTATTTTTTCAACAATAAAATTCTCTTCTATTTTTGAAATTAATTCTTCAGTACTTAAACTATTTGTGTCTTTAATTACTCTATTATAATCTTGAATTTGCAATTGTGTAGATGGAAATAAACATGATAAAAAATAATTGTAACTTTCATTTCCATCATGTTTTGGATTGGCATCTCTTAGTTGTTTTCCAACTTTAGCTGATGCAGCAGTACGATGATGTCCATCTGCTATATATGTAAATGGCACTTTGGTTGCAAAAAGTATTTGCAATGTATTTATTGTTATTTGATTTTCTATTTTCCAAAGTTGGTGCCTCACTTCTTGGCTATCGACAAAATCATATTCTGCTGTATGTTTTGATATATAATCTTGTATGATTAAATCTATTTCTTGTATTGCTCTATATGCTAAAAAAACCATGCCTGGCTGTGCCATTTTGGTTATCATATGTTTTATTCTATCATTTTCTTTAGCAACTAAAGTGTATTCGTGTTTTTTTATTTTGTCTTCAAAATAATCATCAATAGAAGAACCTGCAACCAAACCAATTTGTGTTCTGCCTTGCATAGTTTGTGCATAAATGTATAGACATGGTGCGTCTTCTTTGATTAAAACACCATCTTCTATTAATTTATCAAATACTTCTTTACCTTTCTGATATACTTTTTCGTCGTATTGTTCAATTGGTGTATCAAAATTTATTTCTGGTTTAGATACGCGCAAAAAAGATATTGGATTGTCTTTTGCTTCTTCTTTTGCTTCTTCAGAATTTAGAACATCATAAGGTTTTGCTGCAACTAAGTGTACTACATCTTTTCTTGGTCTTAGTGCTTGTAATGGTTGTATTGTTATCATAAATACTGGAAAATAATATTTGGTGAATGATTAAAAATAATAAAATATTATTTCATAGTTTATATTTTTGAGTTTTGTTCGTATGAAAGAACTTTATCTTTAATGCTCAACAAATAATCAATATCATCGTATCCATTTATCATACATGTTTTTTTGTATGGATTAATTTCAAAATTTTCTGATTGATTATTTAATGTAATAGTTTGCTTTTCTAAATCTACAACTAATTCTGTTGATGGATTTTCTTCTATGGCATTGAAAATTGATTGTAGAAAATCATCAGATACAATAACTGATAGTAGTCCATTGTTCAATGCATTGTTTTTAAAAATATCTGCAAAGAATGATGATACTACGACACTAAAACCATAATCGTGTATTGCCCAAGCTGCGTGCTCACGTGATGAGCCACAACCAAAGTTTTTTCCTGCTACTAATATTTTACCTTTATACTTTTTATCATTCAATACAAAATCTGGTTTTTCTGTATTGTCTGCATTATATCTCCAATCTCTAAATAAATTATCTCCAAAGCCTTCTCTGTTTGTAGCTTTTAGGAAACGAGCTGGAATAATTTGGTCAGTATCTATGTCTTCAATATTTAATGGAACTGCTGTTGAAGCTATGGTCTTAAATTTATCCATAAAAAAATAATATTCTTAGTTGTCTATAATAATGTTCTTACATCTACAATTTTCCCAGTAATTGCTGCTGCTGCTGCTGTTAATGGACTTGCTAATAATGTTCTGGAATTTGGTCCTTGTCTGCCTTCAAAGTTTCTATTTGATGTAGACACACAATATTTTCCTGCAGGAATTTTATCTTCATTCATTCCTAAACAAGCAGAACAACCTGGTTCACGAAGCTCCATTCCTGCTTCTTTTAGTATCACATCAATTCCTTCTTCTATTGCTTGTTTTTCTACTTGTTTGCTACCTGGCACTATCCAAACTGTAACATCTTTTGCTTTTGTTTTTCCTTTTACTACATCGGCAAATAACCTCAAATCTTCGATGCGAGAATTGGTACAGCTACCTATAAAAACATAATCTATTGGTTTTTGTAATAATGTTTCGCCACGTTCAAAATCCATATATTGCAATGCTTTATCTAAGCCTACATCTTCTTTTTCTGGATTTGGAATTTCATCAGAAATTTTAATTCCCATTCCTGGATTAGTTCCAAAGGTAATCATTGGTTCTATATCTTCGGCTGCAAAAGTATATTCTTTATCGAACACAGCATCGGTATCTGATACTAATAGTTTCCAACTTTCTACTGCTTTATCAAAATCATTGCCTTGAGGTGCAAATGGCCTTCCTTTTATATAATTAAAAGTTACCTCATCTGGTGCAATCATTCCTCCACGTGCGCCCATTTCAATACTCATATTGCAAATAGTCATACGTGCTTCCATGCTCAAACTGCGAATGGCACTTCCTGCAAATTCTATAAAATATCCAGTGCCTCCACTTGCTGAAATTTTTGATAAAATATATAATACAATATCTTTAGAAACGATTCCTTTACCAATTTTTCCTTCTATATTTATGCGCATTGTTTTAGGTCTAGTTTGCAAGATGCACTGTGTAGCTAATACTTGCTCTACTTCAGATGTGCCAATACCAAATGCTATTGCACCAAATGCACCATGTGTAGATGTATGCGAATCTCCACAAACCATAGTAAGTCCTGGTTGTGTAACGCCTAATTCTGGTCCAATGACATGCACAATTCCTTGAAATGGATGTCCTAAACCATACAATTCTATTCCATGATTTTCACAATTCTTAATCAAAGTGTCTACTTGATGTTTAGATAGTGCTTCACGAATTGGTAAATGTTGATCTTTTGTAGGTACATTATGGTCTGCTGTGGCAATAGTTTGCTTTGGTCTTAGTACCTTAATGCCTCTTTTATCTAATCCTGCGAATGCTTGTGGTGTAGTAACTTCATGAATCAGGTGTTTATCTATATATATTACATCTGGTCCATTTGGAATTGATTCCACAATATGTTTTTCCCATACTTTTTCAAACAATGTTTTTCCCATAAAAACGAATTGCCATAAAATTATTGAAAAAGGATTGAAGGATTTTTTATTTTCTATTAAGGTATTATTAAGAAGAGTGTTATATATTCAACTATTTTAATGCATTAATCATTGCCATTGCTTTTAGCTTACATTCTTCGTATTCGCTTTCTGCATCTGCATCAATGGTAATGGCACTTCCTGTTTGTATACATATATATTTATTTTCTTTATTATACAAAATACTTCTGATGACTACATTAAAATCAAAATTTCCTTTTGGTGTAATATAGCCAACGCAACCAGAAAATAAACCTCTTTGTGTATGTTCGTATTTTTCTATTAATTGCATTGCTGCAATTTTTGGTGCGCCAGTCATGCTTCCCATCGGAAATAATGCACGTATTATTTCTGCAAATGTTGTTTCTTTATCTACTGTGCATTTTACTGTAGATATTAGCTGATGCACTTGCTCAAATGTATATAATCCGAATAATTCTTCTACTTCTACGCTGTTTTTAGTAGCAATTCTTGACATGTCATTTCTTACCAAATCAACTATCATTATATTTTCGCTACGCTCTTTTTCATTAAAGTACAATTCGTTCTTTATTGCACTGTCTGTTGCTGTATCTGTGCCTCTTTTTCTTGTTCCTTTTATTGGCTGACAAATAAGTGTTTGCTGAGTTTTCTTTAAAAATCTTTCTGGGCTAGCACACATTAGATAATTATTTGTATGCTTGTAGTAACAACTAAATGGTGCTTTTGAAATTGTATTCAATTGCTCAAATACATTTGTAGTATCTATTGCTATATTTTCAGCAAAATATTCTTGGCAAAAATTGAGTTCATAAATATTTCCTATTCTAATTTCTTCTTTAATTTTATTTACAATATCAATATATGCTGTTTTATCAATTCTATTTCTTATCTCAATTTTTTGATTTGCAGTGTCTGTTTTATGTTTTCTATCTTGCTCAAATAATTTTTTAAATTTCTCAATTCCTTCAAAATTTGTAACTCCAATATCTACTTTTTCGTTTTCGATTCTGATAATATATTTTGGAACAAAAAATTGTATTAATGGATTGTTGATATTATCAATATTTTTAGAACTCAAATTTTCAAAAGTATTTTTCAAATCATAACTTAAGAAACCAAATAACCATGCATTGTGTTGTTGTGAAAAATTTTGAAAATCAGCTAGTAGATTTTTGCTTTCAATTGCACTTTCAAATACATGAAGTGCATCTATTGCAAAGAATGACCCAAAGGTAGAATATGGATAATTTGGGTAATTGTTTGAATCTAAATAACAGAAATAATTAAATTGTTCAGAAAGTTGCAACAGCTTGCGTTTAAACAAATTTATGTCATCAACTGCGTAAGGATAAAACTGGTGCATGTATTCGATTTACAGAACAATCAAAGATTCTCGTTCTGGTCCATTTGATACCATAGATACTTTTGTTTCCAAATATTGTTCTATAAAACTTATATAGGTAGACAAGGTTTCTGGTAGCGCTTGGCCATTTATTATCTTGCCCCAAGATTTAAAATTTTCTACAATAGGTTCAATTTCTGTGCTCAACAAATCAAAAGGCAATTCGTTTGTTGTTTTATCATCATATTGATATGCCGTACACACGCCAAATTCTTCAAATGCATTTAATACATCTGTTTTGGTAATTACCAAATCTGTTACACCATTTAACATACATGTATATTTTAGTGCTGGCAAATCTATCCATCCACATCGTCTTGGTCTTCCTGTAGTAGCACCAAATTCGCCACCTTCTTTTCTTAGTTTCTCGCCTACTTCATTATCCAACTCAGAAGGAAATGGCCCACTACCAACTCTTGTGCAATATGCTTTTGTAATGCCTATCACTTTGTTGATTGCACTTGGTGGTACACCCAAACCTGTACACACAGCTGATATTGTATTGGAAGATGTAACAAATGGATATGTCCCAAAATCAATATCTAACATAGAACCTTGTGCACCTTCTGCCAGAATTTTTTTACCAGCTTTTATTTGTTGATGGATAAAATAACTAGATTCTGTTTGTTGGTATTCTTTTAATCTTTCAATTGCCTCAAACCATATTTCTTCTTGAGGTTCTAACTCAAAATTATAATTATAAATTTGTAATAATTGCAAATGCTTACTTTTCAGCAATTCGTATTTTACTATAAAATCATCTTCAAGAATATCTCCTATTCTAAGTCCATTACGACCAGTTTTGTCCATATACGTTGGTCCAATTCCTTTGAGCGTAGAGCCAATTTTAGAATCGCCTTTTGATGACTCTGATGCAGCATCTAATATTTTATGTGTTGGTAGTATAATATTAGCACGTTTAGAAATAATCAATCTATCTTTTACACTTATACCATCATTTTCTAGGTTATCAATTTCTTTTATCAAAGTAACTGGGTCAATCACGACACCATTACCAATGAAGTTAATTTTTCCTTCTCTAAAAATTCCTGATGGTATTGTGTGTAACACTTGTTTTTTTCCATTTATCACTAATGTATGTCCAGCATTTGGTCCACCTTGAAACCTTGCTATAACATCATATTCTTCGGCAAGGTAATCAACGATTTTACCTTTACCTTCATCGCCCCATTGTAATCCTAAAATAACGTCTACTGACATAATATTGCTTTATATTTTTTCAATTTCTTTCTGTGGTCTGAAAATGAGAAATTTAATTAAAATAACCAATTTTATTGTGTCATTTTTTTGTTAGTGTTTTTCTTTCTCAATAATTTTACAATATTTTTATATTTTAGCCTAAAATATCTAAATGAAAATCAGATTAGCTACAATAGCAGTTTTAGTTGCTGTATTGTTCACCATAGGTTGCAAAACCAAACAAAAGGATAATCAATCAACAACTACAACGCTAGAAGAAAAAAAAGTTGAACGACCTACCTTTTCTTCTGATTCAGCTTACTTATATATTGAACAACAAATAGCATTTGGCCCCAGAATTCCAAACACTACACCACAAAAGAAATGTGCCGATTATCTTTCCAATAAATTAAAACAATTTGGTGCTAATGTAGTTGTGCAAGAGACAAAATTAACCATCTATGATGGACGTACAGTTCCTTGCTACAATATTATTGGCACATACAATCCTACATCAAAAAGAAGATTAATGTTGTTTGCACATTGGGATACAAGGCCATTTGCAGACAGAGATGTTTCGGAAGCTAGCAAACCCAATTTAGGTGTAGATGATGGTGCATCTGGCGTAGCTGTACTGCTAGAAATTGCAAGACAATTGCAAGCTAAACAAGCAGAAATTGGTGTAGATATTATGTTTTTTGATGTCGAAGATTTTGGTCCACCAATGGATAAAGAAACATCATATGCTGATGGAGATTATTATGCACTTGGCACACAATATTGGTGTCACAACAAGCATATACCAAATTACACTGCTGATTTTGGCATTTTGTTGGATATGGTTGGTGCTAAAAATGCCACATTTACCTACGAAGGTATATCTATGCAGTACGCAAGTAGCTTGATGAAAGATGTGTGGCAAACAGCACATCAGTTAGGTTTTGGCAGTTATTTTCAGAAAAGAAATACAGCACCTATTGTTGATGACCACTATTATGTAAATACCATAGCACAAATACCATCTATGGATATAATATATAGAACCTATGAAACCGAAACAGGATTTGCAAAACATTGGCATACGCAAGAAGATAAGTTGGAAAACATAGATAAAAACACTTTGCAAGCCGTAGGAGAAACTGTTTTAGCAACAATTTATAATTTTTAAAAAAATCTCTTTATTATTTGAAAATAAAAATGTACTTTTGCAGTCGCTATTCAGTTTTTGTATTGAGTATAGCAGGGTCTTATATCACATCCTGTTAGAGCACCTGACTCATAATCAGGGGGTCCCAGGTTCGAGCCCTGGTGGGACCACAAACTTTATAAAAGCACCTAATATATTAGGTGCTTTTTTTATTATATCTTGATGTTTTAACCTAAATTTGTAGTGTTTTTGCAATTTGTTAGATAACTTTTCCGATTTGTTATCTACTTTTTCCATTTTGTACGGATAACCGAACTCTTTATTACATAAAAGCTGTAAAGGTGGCTGTGCTTCTTTTGATGATTTAAAAATCTATATGCAAAGTGCAGTGCAAGATTATAATAACAGACCTTACCATGCATTGGGTGGACAAACGCCTTTAGAAGTTTTAGCTGGCAGTACTACCAATTATAAAATTTTAAAAGCTGATAGCATAAATGCAAGAACAGCACGCAAGCAATATAACCAACAACAATGTTGTATAGCTTAGATGCTGAATTGAAGCTATATTTTATAGCAAACAAATTAATAAATTTAAACTATTTATTTTAACCACGAAGTACGCAAAGTTGGCACTGAAATAAGACAAATAAATTAGCTCATACCAATAATTTTATACAACAAAAATACTAACATATAAATACTTGATTTTTATTTATGTACGGATAACCGAACATTTTATAGCATAATAGCTGTAGAGGTTGCTGGGGAAATTATCTCTTGATAGTTGGTACATATATGTTATCTACCTTAATAAAGTATTCACAAACGGTACTATCTTTTTCAATAAATAAATCATTGTCTAAATAAGAGTTGTAGAAAATAATATTTAATATCCGTCCGTTTGAATCATAAACTATAGAATAACGTTTTATGTTATCTATATAATAATCCCAAATGCTATCTCTAAGAAAATTTGTACAAACTGTTAATCTATATTCATCATAACTATTATAGTAATAAAAAGAATCAATTGTTTTCCTTATTTTTCCTTTTGATTCATATTTTGGTGAGCAGTTAGCATTATTGTTAGTACTACACAAAGTTATAAAAACTATTATTAACAATAATATTCTAAAAATAAAACTCATAATTTCACAATTTATCTATAAATAATCATCTTTTTACTTTCTTAGTACCTTGTTCAGCTGGTTTCACATTTGTATCTGTATTTTTATTATCAAATTTAGCACCATAATATATTTTCCCAAATGTAACCTCATCGAATTGTCCAGAATCTATTAGTTTTTTTCGTGTATCATTTAATTTATTCATTGCTTTTTCCCCTACAAATTCTTCATAAACTTCATTCAACTAATATAATATTTATTTTCTGGATTTATTACAAATATTTGTATTTACTTTCTTTGTCTTGATACAAGAGTGTAATACTTACTTTTTTTCTTGATAAAAAAAGTAACAAAAAAATCAAGTTCAAGCTGAGGCACTTTGCCATGCTCTTGGCTTCAGCTCTAAAAATCTTACTTCTTTAAATCATCTTGTTGGTTTTGTTTGTGCTTGTTTAATGTTTGTATTATAACATAAATATCTTGCTGTGTCTTTTTTGCACGATGATTTCAGCCGTTTCGATTTTTCTTCACCGCGTGCTGACGCTTGAACGTTCTTTATGCAAAACTTTCTTTACGCTCGACGCTTATTTTCTTAACACTATTTTTCTGATGCCATTTTTTTACCTAAAAACCGAACGTTTTATAATATAAATATTATTAACTATTTACTGTAAGCGTGTTGGCTTGCAGTTGTTTGTTTTTTTTTTTTGCAGGTGACGCTACGCTATAACACCTGCCAAAGGCGAGTTTTTGTTGTTGGTGAAGAACACCAACAATGGCGAGGTTGGGCGGTTGACAGGTGACGCTTGCCTACGCTAAAACAACGCTAAGCTAAACACCTGTCACGGGCGAAGGTTGCTGGGGTAAATAAGTGTGTCTTTAGATATTATTTTCCATGTATAACTACCATTTGGCAAATAAACATCATACTTATTTTTATCTACATTAAGAAAAATAAGCTCTGTAAAACCTACCTTTTTACCTAGTTTCATAAACTTTAAATGATAACCACCATCACTTTGATATGGTAATGATGAATCTGTTCGTTCACATACAAATATAGTATCATTGTATTTTTTACTATACATTTTTTTTAGTAATATAAATGTACACACTCCAAAAGGAGAATCTGCATATACTTCAATAGTAGATTTCAAATGCATATCAAAATTAAAAAATAATTGTTGATGCATATTTTTATATGGATATTTAGTTTCTTTTGATTTCTCTTGTAATCTTTTATAATCAATACTTAAACAATATAAATTTTGATTTTCTATTCTAAAATAACCTACTGTATCCAATAATGTTCTACCTCTGCCCTCCATAATTAACATATTAGAGTATATATTTTTATCTAATTTTTTATATATTGGCATATTTATAAACTGGTATTTATAAATGGTATCATATTTTAAATTCGAACTCCATTTGTAATATGCACTTTCAATTTTATCTACCTTTTCATAAGAATTAATATCTTTTCTCTTACACATAGAAAAAAACAATAGAATTGTTATAGCGATTTCTAATCTCATTTACTTTTCGCTGGGCTTTAAAATATTTTCTAATAATTTCCTCTGCCTTTGTTGGTTTTTAACCAACAAACTACAAATTCCCATAACCTTCATTCATCTAATTTAATATTTATTTTTTGTATTTGTTACATGTATTTGCTTTTTTCCTTGATGAAATTGTGTATTTACTTTCTTTGTCTTGATACAAAGAAAGTAACAAAGAAAAATCAAGGTTTACGAAAAATGACGCTAAAAATAATCGTCTTCGCTAAAAGTTTTTAAACTTGTTCTGCTTCTTCTAAGCAGAACTTCAAACAGCAAAACTTTCTTTACGCTCGACGATTATTTTCTTTACGCTATTTTTCTGATGCCATTTTTTTACCTAAAAACCGAACGTTTTATAATATAAATATTATTAACTATTTACTGTAAGCGTGTTGGCTTGCAGTTGTTTGTTTTTTTTTTGCAGGTGACGCTACGCTATAACACCTGCCAAAGGCGAGTTTTTGTTGTTGGTGAAGAACACCAACAATGGCGACGAAAAATTACGCTAAAAATAATCGTCTTCGCTAAAAGTTTTTAAACTTGTTCTGCTTCTTCCAAAGCAGAACTTCAAACAGCAAAACTTTTTTTACGCTCGACACTTATTTTCTTAACGCTATTTTTCTGATGCCGTTTCTTTTTTTTACAAAAAAAAGCACTGATAAAATAATTATCAGTGCTTAGTATAAATTGAATCAACTAAAAATATTTATTTAGAAATATCCATTCTTGAAAGTAATAATTTATCTCCTTTTTCAGTCTCTGATAGATAGATAATATACTTTCCTAATTCAACTACATTTTTTGATGGGAAAAGATAAAACTTTTTCTTCTCTGCTTCACCAAGCAATTTAAAATCTGATGCTGTACCTTTGTCTAAATCTAAGGTACCATATTGAACACTAAATAATGGAGCCCATGTTTTTGTTGTTGTTTTGGTGAACCAACTATAATCTTCATCCGTTTCTTCGTGAGTTGCTCTACATATATTCATCATCCAGTATAATTTGCTTTTATCAGCAGATTCTGTTAGATAACTCGTAGCTGGGAACATATCAGATGTCAATGGAGAACGATTGAAAAATCCTGCTGTTTCTTTTTGGTCTAAGAACACACCGTAGTTGTGTTTTAGATTACCTTGACCATCAAACTGAAACATATATACTCCTTGATATAGTCTTGAGCCTGCATTATAATCTGGACCAAATGGTTTTTGTTTTGCTACTTTAAAATCTTGTCCATTTATTAATATATCATTTTTACTTGTGAAGTATATATTGAATGTCTCGAATCTTTTACCATTAAAATCAACTATCTTCTTTTGTCCTTCTGGTTTTACTGCTTTAGAATTAAAATCAGCAACTGGAGTTTCTTTTATAAAGTCAAATTTTCCATTTACTAATTTTCCAAGTGTAAATCCAGTAAAATTCATTTCATCAAGCATGGCATCTATTGCCTCTTGTGTAACACCCATATCTTTGTTGCCTGCCAAAGTATTACCCATATTTTTTAATGCACTAAACATACCGCCAGATTTTGCAGTGGTATTTTCTGTAGCTTTCTCTTCTTCATCTGCTGATGTCGTAGCAACTAACTGTGTTTTATATATTTTATCAATATATGTTCCTGTTAAATCTTTTGTAATGCTTGGTCCATAGAAGAACAATTCATTATTCTTCTCATAAACTTCTAAAATTCTCCAGCCATTAGTTGGTGCATCAAAAATCACTTTCTCTTTAATGTTGCCTTCTGGACTAATTCTATAATATACTAATTTATTTGGAACAGCTGTTGTTTTCTTATTTATATTTCCTTGTGGAGCAAATACTACAATCCAATCTCTAGGTAAATCATCATTATTCAATGCATGATTTTCATCTTTAAGTGGTTCTGCAAAAATTGGTGCATGTGGCTCATTAAAATCTATTTTTGATAATACTGAGATATTGACTTCATTGTCACATTTTATTAGGTCGTAATGAAGATAAGAACCCAAAGCATCTTTTGGAGAATCTTGTCTTCCTGCGATTACTAATATTGAACTATCTCTATCTACTTCATAAGCACCTCCTCTGAAATAATATTTTTCACCTGCATCACTTGTTGGCTTCACCTTTTCCAACATTTTTACATTTTTTATATATGTACCATACCACCATCTATATTTCCATGTAATTAATTTTTTCTAAAAACTAATTTACCACCCATTGTTGTAGATGCTGTTAATCCATTTGTGTAGTATACATCTCCCTAAAATTAAACCATTTATATCTACTTCTTACTTTTTCTACATCCCATTCTTCTTTTTTAGTATCTTTTAATCCCAAATCAATATCATAAGTATAGGTTTCAATTTTTACTTTCTTTTGGCTAGATGGTAACACATATACCAAATCAAAAGTATTGTTTGCTTGGTTTGTTTCCACTCCACCTAGATATCCATTCTTGGCTTTTCTAGATATGTCATAAGAAACTTCTTTTACTTCATTTTGTGCAAAAATATTGTTAAATAAAACAATACTCAAAAAAAGACATGCAATTTTTACGTACTTCATAAGTAGTTTTTTTCCAAATATATACAAAAAAAAACAAAAATGCAAATAAAATTCTTTTAAAATACTAATATCTTGAGCAGAAAATTAGCTATTACCTTGAAGGAAATATTTACTTTCCATCTATATAAATTATATAAAATGAGTGTTATCGATAGAAAGAAAAAACAAATAAAATATACTATATAATAATTAAATTACCAGAGGCAATTATTTATTTTCTACTAATTACTTTTTCTACTTTTTCTATGATGTTTTTTGGCATTAGTCCATATTTTTCTAATAATTGGTCTGGTGTGCCACTTTCGCCAAAGCTATCGTTTACAGCAACAAACTCTTGTGGTACTAAATGGTTTTGGATTAATACACTTGCAACACTTTCGCCTAAACCACCAGCCATTTGATGTTCTTCTGCTGTAACCACACAACCTGTTTTCTTTACTGATTTTAATATTGCTTCAACATCCAAAGGTTTTATAGTATGCATATTAATAAGTTCTACAGAAATACCTTTTTTTTCTAATTCTTGTCCTGCCAAAACTGCATGCCATACTAAATGTCCGCAAGCAATAATTGTAACATCTGTACCTTCTGATAGAAATTGTGCTTTGCCTATCTCAAAATTTTGGTCTTCTGCTTCTGTAAAAATTGGCCAAACAGGACGACCAAATCTTAAATAAGTTGGTCCATTTCTTTCAATAATTGCTTTGGTTGCTAATCGTGTTTGGTTGTAATCGCATGGCACAACAACTGTCATGTGTGGCAACATTTTCATCAAACCTATATCTTCTAAAATTTGGTGTGTTGCACCATCTTCACCTAATGTTAGTCCTGCGTGTGAGCAACATATTTTCACATTTTTATCTGAGTAAGCTACAGATTGACGTATTTGATCATACACTCTACCTGTTCCGAAATTTGCAAAAGTTGTAGCTACTGGAATTTTTCCGCCAATAGTTAAACCAGCTGCTATTCCAATCATATTTGCTTCTGCAATACCTGTTTGGATAAAACGTTCTGGAAAATCTTCTATAAATTTTTCTAATTTTAGTGAACCCACTAAATCTGCACAAAGTGCAACAACATTTGGATTTTGTTTTCCTGCCTCGTAAATGCCTACACCAAATCCGCTTCTGGTGTCTTTTTTGTCTGTGAATGTAATATCTTGAAGACTCATTTTGTATGAAATTATGACACTAAAATAGTTTTTTATTATCAAAATCTATAATTAAGTATTGGTTATGCAATAAAATTGAACATAAAACGTTATGCTTATGTGTATTTTAACATTTTTTGATATTTTGGTATGATTATTGAATAAATTGAGTTAAATTTGTAATAATAGCATTGAAAAGTAAATTCTACATATTATTCTTTATCTTCTCTGTGTTGGCTTTTGCGCAGCAATTGCCACCTCGTGCATTTGAAAAATATGATAATAAAGGAAATAACGAACCTTGTGTTCAGGTTTATTTGAATACTACACCAATGGCTTGTGGCAATATGATTTCTAAAAAGACAAAAGGATTGATTACGGTATCTAAAGATAATATTAATAAAATTTATTTCAATATTACAGTAAAATCTAGTACTGGGAAAAATGAACCACCCGTTTATTTGCGTTTTATTAAAGTAAAACAAATGGACATTCAAGAATTATTGCAATATACACAAGATGGCGACGAAATTTTTATTGAAGAGTACGTGCCTGCTGTGAATAAGATAGATTTGAATTGTACACCAACTAATTTTGTGGTGCACAATCCATCTTAAATTTTATCCTAAGGAATTTAAGTCTGCGAATTGACAGATAAATCCACCCATTAGAATAAGACATACAATCCAATAACCTGAATTGATTGCAATATATTTGAAACCTTTGCGTTCAAACAATGCATTTGTGGTAACCATTGGCAATGCTAATCCTATTCCAGCAATTGCACCATGTAGTGCACCGTGTTTAAAAGTTCTGAACTCATTACCATAAGTTTGCATTACACTACCAAATAATTGTTGTGTAGCCTCTTCCGTAAAATGATTTTGCAGCATTCCGAAAAATCCCATTTGGTGTATAACTATTCCTGATAGAGCAAATGCTATGAAAACGCTTAGAACATATGCCAATCCAAATACTAATAATGGATTGAATCCTTCTCTGAGCTTTTCTTCTGACACTCCAACTGTTTGCATCCAAGCATTACCAAATACTTTTGGATTGTACCAAATTGAGCCTACAATCATTGGAATGATTCCTGCAATTGCCATAGTAAGAAAAAAGTTTATTTGCATAATTGTTAATTTAATTGATGCAAATTAAATAGAATATATGAGAAAGGCAAATTGGATGGTATTAAAACTTATATCCAAACCCAATTTTTAAAAATCCTAATGAACCAAATCCTAGTTCAGTAAAACCAAAACAATTTTTACCATGAACTTCTAGCCCTAAAGCATTTAATTGGAATGCAAAACCAATTGTTCTATCATTTGGAGTATTATTTTGAAAATTTTTATATTTTAGTGTATTTACTGTCACACCTATATCTAATCCAGAATACATTTTCAATCTATTTTTATCAAAAAAATAAAAATTTGACCCAATCAATATTCTATACAAATTATCAATTTTATTAAAACTCAAAGCTGGATTTACATTTGTATATCTCGCATTTATCCTATCAAAAGCAAATGATGTATTAACTGTAACAATTTTATTTATTCTTCTAAAATAACCTATATAAATAGTTGGAAAATATTGATATTTTTTTTTAAAGTTCTTATTATCAAATCCAACACTAAAGTCTCCGATACTCGCAATAGATTGAGTAATTGGTAAAACTGTAATAGGTAGAATTCCAACACCTATTTTGAATGAATTTTTCTTAATTGATATATCATTATTTTGGCTATAACTTTCTGAATCCTGCGAGTAGATAAGGACATAACCCATAATAAAAATAATAGTAGCTATATTGCTTTTCATAATATAAATTTAATAAAATTAGATGATTTAATTGCCATTACATGATGAAACTTTATCAACTTTAATTCTATTGTCTCCTAATGTACTTTCACAATATCTCGCATATGTACTATTACCCCTTTCATAAATTGCAACAATATTGTTAGATTGATTCCAAAGCGTATCGAATCTATAACTAGGTGGTGCTTGGATTATATACTCTGGTTCAATACCTCTAATTGATAGTTTTACTTGAATAATACCTTGAGAATTTGTCATCTTATTTCTGACAAAATATGATTTTGCAATTCCATTATCAATTTCCTCTAATGCCGAGTTTAAAGCTTCTCCAACATTTACATTTATTTTCATATCATTTAAGTTAATTCCTAGAAGCTTAAAGATATCTGATGGTAGATTAACACATAATTTAACTTCTGCTGATATTAAATCATCATCTCCATCAAGCCATGCGCCCAAAAATATTTGGGGTAACACCTAATTATCTATTAGGTTATAATGATAAATGGATATAGGTTATAATGATAAATGGATAATAAATACAATTTCAAACTGCCAAGGCGTTGCATCTGAGAATGTTTATCTTAATGACACTAAAATTATTAAAGAACTAATAGTATCATTTGAAAGGCATAATAATAATATTTTAGAAATACTATCAAAAATAAACAAACAATAGAATTCATTGTTTGTATTTATTTTTATATTTGTAATATTATGCTCCATAGAAATCTTTTCTTAATCTATTTTATAATATTGACTAATTATCATATAAAAGCACAAGAGGCGAGTATTTCTGACACCTCGCTTTGGATAAAAACTCCTTTGAAATTTGTGTCTGCTTCAGTAAAATTACCATATACATCTACTTTAGAAAAAAAAGATGTGTACACAGCAAAAGGTTTGCAAAGTTTGTATTATTTAAAAGCTGAACACAAAGCATTAGAACTGAGTTTTACTGCATCAATGCGACAAGTGAGTGCTAAAGAATATAAAAAAGCCTTGCAAGAAGAAATTAATAGATTGGCTGTACAGTTTGGTGGCTATCCAACTACTTATAAAGAAAAAGATAAAAATGGATTGAGTTATGAATATGTTCTCATTTACTTGTCTGATAGAAAAACAATTTTTAGCAGAATCTATTTTATTGATGACTATCTGGTGATGCTAACTGGCATTGCTCCTGAAAAAGATAAGTATAATAATATTGTACAATTCTTTTTGAATAGCATGATATATAAGAAAACAAATTCTACAGTAGTTAATCAAAAGTCAAAAAATGCAAAGAGTAAAAACAAATCATCTAAAAGTAAAAGTAAGAAAACACCAGAATGGTATCAATATAATGACAGTAGTTTTATTGCAAAATTTCCTGCTGAGCCAAATATAAAAAAATATTATATACAAAATAATTCAATTGAATCATACCTTGTGAATAATTATTATTTTCAATATAGTGAAGACAATAGTGCCTATTTAATTTCTGAGCGAAAGTATAATTTTGCTTTAGGTATTAGCTCTGATTCTTTGTTTAACTTGGCTATTCAGACTTTAACGAAAGAACAAAAAAGTAAAATTTTGTCTGAGCAATATTTGTATGCTTATCAATTTCCTACCAAAGAATATATTTTTAGTTCAAGAAAAGTGTACTATAGGTTGCGTTATTATTTTGCGAATAATACATTGTATCAAATTTTATATTCTGGAAGTAAGCAGCAAGTGTATGATTTAAAAAACGAACAGTTTTTTAGCAACTTTACTATCAAATAGTTTGTATTTAATTTTGAGTTTCGTCTAAAGTAATTTCTTCAAAATGAATTTCTTTGGGTAGCTCAAATTCGTTGGGTTTAAAGCTTGGATTTTCGTCTAATTTAACAAGATTACTTTTGATTGTTTTGCCTTCCATTTCCAATTCAAAACTCAATGGAATGTTTTTCCAAACATAATATTTAATTTTACTTTTTTCAATTTCCATTTGATAAACATCACATTTTTTTCCACCAACTGTTTTACTTTCTAGTGTTTCTAATTTATATTTTTCTCTAAAACTTTTATTTACTTTTTTGAAATTGAAACGTTGTGCTAAGATATCATCTTCTGTTTGGTCAAGTTTTATTTTTGTTCCACTCTTGCTGCCTTCTTCCCAAAAGTACATATAATCTTTATCTAAAATAGTTATTGTAGTAATCTTAGTATTACCATTTAAAAATCCAGATTCATCAGTTTTTATTTGCTTATACTTATCACCATAATCATCAAACATCAGAATGGTTGTGTTATTATTCAAACCAAGAACATCTAATGTAGATTCTACACTAGCTTTTTTAATTCCATACTTTCCATTTAATGCATTACTGTTTGATTTTGTATTATTTTTGCATGTAATAAAGATAATACAAATAATAAATATATATTTTTTCATTTTTATAATTTTATAGCTTTTGTCATTTCTCTTTTTCCTTTTGGTCCATGCAAAGCAATTACATTAAATCCTGCTGTTTTCAGATTTCGTTTTACACTACCTTTGGCACAGTAAGTTACTAAAAAACCATCGTCATTTAGAATGGCAAATATTTTTTCAAATATTTCTACTGTCCATAAATCTGCTTGCGCTGATGGTGCGAATGCATCATAATATATAATATCAAATTTATTTGTTGTTTGAAATTGATGTATATCTGTGATGTATTTTTTGAAAGTGAAATTATTATTTATATGCAATGTTTGTTCGTGCTTTGCTTGGTGCATTTCAAAGAAACTAGAATGTTTATAATTGTTATCACTATTATATAATTGTGTGTAAACATTTTCTTCAATTGGAAATTTTTCTATTGTGTGGTAGTCTACTTTTGTATTGTTTTGCATTGCAAAATCTATGGTAAGTAATGCATTGAGTCCTGTGCCAAAACCCATTTCCAAGATGGCAATATTGTTTTTTGATTTTGCTTTTTCTACTAAGCCAGCATTGATAAATACATGCATACTTTCTTGCACTGCACCATGTACTGAATGGTAGTGTTCGTCAAACTCTTCTACAAATAATGTGGAAGAACCATCTGCTGTGGTTTTTAACTCAGGATACAAAATTGGCAATTATGGTTTTAATAATTTAGAAAAATAGGTTTGAGAATTATTAAATATTTTAAGTAAGTATATATTTTTTGATAACAAATTTTTAGTAATATTTATATCATAATTTCCATTCTCAATATTTGATTTTTGTTGGTGTATTATTTTCCCATCAAGTTGTAAAAGCATCACATTATATGTACCTTTTAAAACATTTTTATTTTCTACTACAATATTATTGTTATTAGAAAAATATGATTTAATATATTGAGAATTTTGTGTTAATGCTGTTGGCAAATCAAACTTAATACTATCAACTAATGAATATGCAATTTTTCCGTCTATTGTATTTGCTTTTATTCTATAAAATAATATTGAGTTGTTCACTGCATTTATGTTATGAATAAAATTATACAGCATTCCATCTAATGAATATTGTACTACATAGTTTCTAATATTTGCATCTTTTTCAGTTTGCCACTCAAGATATGTATCATTATTTATTTGCTGTGCATCAATTTTAATTATATTTGGAATATTAGATATTACTGGATTTACCTGACTTCAACTAAATAAAATTCACCAAACTTATTAGTGTTTATTTCTACATAATATCCATTATCAAAAGGCACAAAATGTATACTATCTTGATGAATAAAATCGAACAATCCATTCACGTAATTATTATCTTTTAATACGTCAATATTAAACCCATTATACCTCAATGCTGCAATATCATTCATTGAGTTTGCATTTGGATCATTGTTTATCAATTTCAGGTATTCATTGTTCAACAAATACAATCTAATTTTATAATTTCCTTCAATGTTGTTTTGTGGTAGTATGCTCCAATTTCTTGGTACTATTGTTCTATCTAAATAGTAATCTATATTATTTGTTGTTTTATAACCTACATTAATATTTCCTAGATTTTTATTGTCGTCAAATATTTGTGCAATTAACAAATCATTTTTCAATATATCAATCCAACCATTGCCACTTGAGTTTGCTACTACAAAAACAGAATCTGATGGTGCTATTTCATGATTGCCTGCATATATATGTAAATCATCTATTGCTAAACCTTCTCCAACAACACTTGAGTTTGAGACAAATTTTATTCTCAGCAACACTTTAGATTTATCAATACTTGGATCAATAACAATTTTAGTTGATGCAACTTGCCAAGGTACCAATGTTCTGTCCCATTTATCTATTCCTGTTGTATTGTTGTACCAATTTGTGCCACAGTTTGCGCAACCTAATTTATTCCAAGTGATTGCATTTAAGGAATATTCTGCCCAAGCAGAATCATACAAACTTTGTATGTCTTGTAAATGATGCATTGCAATTGTTGGATATGTATTCAAGTTATTTAGATTGAAGCAACCTAAATACAATTCTGAATTTTCATTGAAATTATAATTTCCGTACAATGAATTTGTCCATGCTTTTTTATCTTCTGCTGCGGCTCTTGTATAATATTTTGATGGTGTACCATATGTCCAACTACTGTTGTTAATATTATAAGGAATAAGACTTGCTTCGCTTTCAAATGTATTTAAATATGGTAATGTTTGGATATATTGATTTGCAATGTAGGTCAATGTTTTTGATGTATCATTTGTTTTATACATATCTGGCTGGTGTTGTACAATAGTTCGTATATCATATTTTCCAACTTGCATAATATGTAAAGGTTGATTAAATACATAAGTCATTGTATCATATGGCAAAATTGGATTTGTTATAGTTTCTACAACTGTGTTTTGTTCATTAACTGAATATGCTACATCTATATTATTTTGAACCTGATTAGAATTGTTTTTTATAATTATTGTAATTGGTATAAATGTATCTTGCGCTAAACATATAGGAAATCTTAGTGTATTCGCAGAAATATTTTGTACATCATTGTTTGCTGTATACAAACAAATATCATCGAAAGAGTAGCCACCATTGGTAGATAATCCTGTTGCTGCATTTGTACTTTGTGTTTTTATTTTTAATTGCGTTGAAGTTGAAAAATTTTGATTGTTATTTGTTTTTAAAAGTTGCTGTAGATTGATGGCTTTTACATTTTTATATATACCATTGTCTAGCTTATTTTCAAATAGGTTGTAAATTGGAATCCATGCTAAAGTATCGTTTCCACGTGCAAATAGTGTATCTTCTGGATTTGTTTCATTATGGCTTAAATAACTAAAATCTAAATACACAATAGAATCTATATAGTTGTTTAAATTTAATGTAATTATGTGTTGATTTTGGGCAATCACAGTTGTACTAGTGTTGTCTAATGTCAATGCATTACTTCCTGAATGTGCAAATAAATTTCCTGCATTTGTTCTCCATCTTGCATATCTGCTTGCCCAATAATCAGCGTATTGCATATTGTTTATAGCAAAAGTATTTTCAGATAATATACTTGAATTACTTTCAAAATTTTCTTTCCAAGGTAATGTTATTGCATTATTTGGTACATGTTTTAATGTATATTTTAATGTGTCATTTCTTTTAATTGTATCTAAAACTGATGCTGTTCTTGCAACAATATTATATGTGCCAATACTGCTAAAATCAAAAATATTATTTGTTTTAAAATGTATTGTATCATTTGTATTAATGCTTCTTGATATTAATTCTGATAAAAGTGAGCCACCATTAACTTGATATACAATATTAAAATTACTAACTGTATTTGTTCCATAATTTTTATAATAAATGTGATATGTTCTTGATTGGTTAATGCAGTACTTGTTAATTGTCTTCCACCAATTGGATGTGCTATTTCATATACGCCAATATCATTTGTGGTATTGCAAACTGTGAAACTTGATGTAAACCCTTTTGCGTTACTTCTATTTCCTTCAATACCATTTGCTGATACTGTAATAGCAGCGTAATATGCATTTCCATTAACCAAGTTTGTTAAATCATATTTTAAATTTGATGTTGTATCTACTTTTCTCCAAACTTCATTTTCAAACAAATAGATTGTATAATATTGTGTTCCAGCAATTGCTGTCCAACTTAGATTTGCACTTTTATCACATGTAGTAATGGTTAGATTATTTGCATTTGGTCTACTTATTATATTAAAATATAAATCAGATGAATCTTGATATGTATCAGTAATTATTTTTACCATTGCTGATTTGCTAGCTACGTTCGCTGGCAATGTCCAAGCTAAAAAAGCACTAGTACTGTATACTTTATTAATAAAAGTCCAAGTTTGACCACTATCTAATGAATAATAAACACTCAAAGAATCGTTCACACCATATTGATTCCATGTTATGTTTGTACTTCCACCTGCATCTAAAGTTTCGCCACCATTTGGATAAACAATATCAATTCCTTTTTTTGATGTATAATAGGTCAATGCATATTCTTGATTACTAGAAATAACTTTTGCTCCTTTTACTATAATTTTATATTCACCAGCAAAAATATTTTCCAATGTAATATGTTCTATGTTATTGAGTTTATCAATGCCTCTTGTTGCTAATTGATGGTAATTGTTTGGATTAAGTACCCATGGTAAAATGGTGTCATTGTTTGGGTTAACTAGTTTTATATCTAAGTCATTTACCAATATTGTATCTTGAAATGGGAATGATGCCAAATCAGTCCAAGCTATTGTCAATGCTAAATAATCTTGATGTTCTGGCACAGTGAATGTATGAACTTTTATCTCATTGTTTTGTATATTATCTATCACAAATCTGTTATCTGCAATATTTTGTAATGCCTTTCCTACGTCTGGTCTACCAAATCCTGAGGCATAATCAATTCCTTTGTAAAATAAATCTTGAGCAGTATTGCACAATGTAGCTTTTACCAAACTTGATGGTGGTAATGAGCCAGTTTGTTGTTTATATTTTTGTTGTAAAATGCTTGCAATACCAGCAATTTGTGGTGCTGCAAAAGATGAACCATATACTGTAGTAAATCCATTTCCTGGTGAAGTTGCAGAATATGCAAAACCTTTAGTAACTAATTCTGGCTTTAATCTTCCATCTGTAGTTGGTCCTCTTCCACTTGTTTCTACTAATCTTTCATCTCTATAAAGATAGCCAACTGTAATTGTATTTTTTGCACCTTGAAAACCTATATCTGTTGAATAGAATGTATCATTTACTGCACAAAAATGTGCTGTATTGCCTACAGCAACAACATGTACTACATCTTTGTAAGTATTAGCTATTTTATCAATTTCGCTAGCTTCTGGAATATATAAACCTGAAGCACTTATACACTGTGTTTGACCAAAATTATAAGAATGGTTACTCACGTTGATTTGATAATCTTGAATTCCATTTCTTATTTCAGTAAGTATATCATTATCATAATCCCAAGCGTAGATTGTAGCTTTAGAAGCTGCTGATTTCTGAAAATAATTGCCATTATTATTCATAGCTGCTGCGCCAGCAACATAAGTTGGGTGATTGTAATATGGCGAAGTATTATACGCTTTATCAATATTGAATACTCTAGATTTTTCTAGATTGATATGTGGTGCAATAATGCCATCATCCCAAATACCAATTTTCATATCTTCTCCATTTAGATTATATCCATAAGGTGATGGAAAATTTGCTTCGCTAAGTCTGTTCATGATATATGAATCATAGTATAGTATATTTTTTTGTTGGTACTCTTTTGAAATACTATATATAAATGGTAGTTCAGCGAGTTTGTCTAAATATTTTGTAGCAATTTGTACTTTAATAATATTTCTATCTATATAATGTTCTGTGATGCTTGCTTCAAATTGTGTGAGTGTTTTTAGAAATTCATTATTGTCTATTAATTTAGAATAAATAATTTGAACTTGTTCTACGTTTTTACTTTTGTCTATATCTATTGCAATTTTTGAGTTTGGTATAATGTAATAATATGTTGAATTTGAATTAATTTTCTCATCTGGAATTGCGTATAGAAAATAATTATTGCCTAAGTAATATTCTTCGTATGATTTATAGTCATTGGATTTTTGTGTGATGATATAATTTATATTTTCATGTTTATATGATGTGGTGCTTACTCTTTGTTGTGCATTAAAAATTGGAGCAAACTTTATACTTGCGTATAAGTCAAATTTATAGCATAAAAAGACAAACGCTATAAATAAAATATATTTAGATTTCATTGATATTAATTTAGCACACAATGCTGTATATTACATTGTTATACTAAAAGTAATAAGATTATTTTTAATTAGCAAATTGCAAACTATCTTTCTATTGCTATTTTACTTCTAGCTGCAACAATTGAATTTACATTTGCGCTGTCTAATATCTCTATTCCTGCTAATAAATCATTATACGTTTGTCTTAATGTTGCATTTTTGTTTAATGCTTCACGTATTTGTACATTTAGTGCTTCTTCTGTTTCTTGATAAATGTATTGTAATAAAATTTCAGGTGTAAAAAATTCTGTCATAAGCTATGCTTTTATTACTATAACGAATAAATTAAAAATTTATTGTATGTCATTAATTTCCGCCTCCTGTGCCTCTAAAAAAGTCATCTTTAAATTTGAATAATACATTAAAGGTTGTTAATGAACCATATATTCTTGTTATGTATTGTTGTAGTTCTACTTTTTCTGCATCTGTTAGTTTGCTTGCGTTTATTTTTTGTTCCATTACTCTAAGTCTATCTCTTGTCATTACAATTTTATGAAAGAAGTCTTCAATAGGTAATTCTTTTGCTTGTAAATTTATATCAGCTGGTTGAATGATTAATTTGCCACCATCAAATTTGTCTGCAATTTTACAATCTTCTAATGGTTCTGTTAATGGTAAAACTAATTTAGCAATTGCTTTTTCTATATCATCAAAAGAAATGCTGTTGGCATCTTTTTCAATTGTTTTTATGATTAGCATTCCATCAAATGATTTTGATATTTCTTTTTCTCCTTGTCCATAAAAATATATAATGTAAGTGTATTCATCTTCATTATCTATAATTACACCTTTGCCAAATGTTGGATGCTCAATCTTAGTACCTATATTAAAGTTTGTCATAAAAAAATATTTATTGCAAAAAAAAGAAAAAAAAATCAATTTGCTTGAAAAAAATTAAATCATTTTTGGTATGATAAAAATTGATTGTGTTCCTTTTTTTATTTTTTCCCAGTTGTTTGTTTTAAATTCTACGCCAAATATAGCACATGTTGGAAATTTATCTACCACAACACCAGATAATTGTTCTATTAATAATGAAAGAACTGGCTCGTGACCAAACACAAATATCGTATTAAATTTATCATCAATAGTTTGTATGTACTTTATAATTTCTCTTTCGTCACCAAAGTATATTACTTTTGCTATGTCTATTTTATTGGTATCATACGTTACAATATTGGCAATTTCTATAGCTGTGTGCAATGCTCTTGTTGCAGGAGAACTTATTATATAATCTGGTTTTATGTTATTTTCTGCAATATAGTTTCCAATTCTTACAACATCTGTTTTTCCTCTTTGTGCAAGTGGACGCACCAAGTCATTAAGCTCTGGAAATTCCCAACTTGATTTTGCATGTCTTATTAGATATATTTGTTTCATCGGCTTGCTAAAGTAGCATATATTTACTATTTTTATTTTACTAAAAATACAAAATCGTGGATTTAAATAATAGAGAAAGCGGAAATATTGAAGACCGAAGAGGTGGTAGAGGAAAAATGATAGCTGGTGGTGGCATTGGTACACTTATATTAGCTGTTGTAATTTACTTCTTAGGTGGCGACCCATCCCAAGTGATAAATGTGGCGCAACAACAAAGCAATACGCAACAATATGAAAACAACGAAGGACTGGATGATGAAGGTAAAAAATTTGTATCTGTTGTATTGGCAAGTACAGAAGATGTGTGGAATAGTGCATTTCAAAAAATGGGTGATGCTTATAAAGAACCAGCACTTGTATTATTTACAGAACAAACACAATCTGGCTGTGGTGGTGCAAGCCATGCAACTGGACCATTTTATTGTCCTGCTGATAAAAAGATTTATTTAGATTTAAGTTTCTTTACAGAACTTAGTCAAAGACATGGTGTGCGTGGAGAATTTGCAAATGCATATGTAATTGCGCACGAAGTGGGACATCATGTGCAAGACTTGATGGGCATTACAACTAAGGTACATCAGATGCAGCAACAAACAAACCAAAAAGAAGCAAATAGATTGAGTGTAATGCTAGAATTGCAAGCAGATTTTTTGGCTGGCTATTGGGCGCATTATGCACAGAACTTAAAATTGAATAAAGAAGATATAGAATCTGCATTAATTGCAGCTAATGCAATTGGTGATGATAGACTACAAAAAAATGCTCAAGGCTATGTTGTGCCTGATGCATTTACACATGGTACATCGCAGCAAAGAATGTATTGGTTTATGAAAGGATATCAAAGTGGTGACTTAAATCAAAGCAATACATTTGAAGATCCAAATCTATAATTCGTTATCGATAGAAATCATAAACAATTCTGATTTTCCATTATCATTATCTGCTACTAAAATCAAATCTGTGCTGTGTTCGTTGTAACTAAGTACGCAAACTGATTCTATTTTTTGTTTTGATAATGTAACATCAATTTCTTCTAAAATAATTGGATTAGTTAATACTATTTTATCTTGTAAAAAAACAGAACTAGCATTGTGTATTATATATAATACTGAACCTACAATTTCTCCATCATCATAAGCATTATCTGTATCTTCTGCACTGGCTGTTAAATACATTATATCATTTTCTGGAAAGTATGTTGCACCAGAAATTCCAAGTTGATAACCTTTAAAATTTTCAATTTCAATTGGTACAAATTTTAATGCTGTGTTTGCTAAATCATTTGGATTAAAATCATCTAGGATTATTAATTTGTTTTGTTGTTTATTGTTGGCTCTATTAAAAAACAAAAATGAGTTATTAATTGTGGTAATACCTTCGATATTTAATTCTTGTATATCATTAGTTGCAATCATATTTTCGTATAGACTTTGCAGGCTTTTAATTGCTATCTGGTGTGTATCGATATCAAAAATATATAATAATGTACGTTGTGGTATTTTTGAGCCAGAACCAAAAATAAATAATTGATTATTTAGTATAGTGCAAGCCTCAAAATCTGGTTTATCTTTTTTTGGAATTCTATCACCATCAAAATCGAAAAGTTTTATTTGACTTGTGATATCTAATCCATTATTTAAGCATAGAATTTTATTGCTATCATCGCCAATAAGGTAAATTACATTATGATGAAATTCTAATGCAGAACCAGATGAATAATCTATTGACTTATATTTTTTTAGTGTAATATTCAATTATTAATTAGTTTTATATTATAATTTAAAATATATTTTAAATTATGGTGTTAGTGAGAACCTAAATGTGATTCCTCCACGGTGTGTGCGTGTTGGATAAGAAGAAAGTGTAGCTGGTAATATTTTTCTAAAATCATAGAATAACCTAACATTCAGCTTACTATTAATTACATAATCTATAGTTGCTGCTAATGATAATGTTTTTTGTCCACGCACTGGTTCTGCAATGTTTTGGTCTAATCTATAATTTACAGTTTTATCACTTCTTATAGAAAAATCTGCTCTTAGGTTGATGTCATTATCTAATGTAATTTTCTTTCCTTTTATCTTAAATGGTATTTTGAATTTTGCAAGTTTATAACCTAATGCAGCTGAAATTTCTGTTGTTCTTGTTTCACTCAATCTATAGTCCAACATACTTAAACTTAATGTTCTAGATTTTTTGAAATCAAAATTTGTAATCAAAGAGTTTTTCCATGTAATATCTACTCCAATTAGTGGCGACAATTGTTCTTGTATAGCTACTTGTGGTATTACATACAATGAATAATAGTTGCCTGATAATGTATCTAACTGTTGTGGTACATAATATAAATCTTCATTTACATAGCCTGGTGTATTAATAAAATTTAAGTTAGTAACATATGAGCCAATATTGAATGTAGAGTTGTAGCCGTGATTGATATTGAATGTGGTAAATAATTTTTGTCCCCATTTTGTTTTTGAGAAACCATTATAAGTCAATTTCCAGTTTGGCAATGGCAACATTCTAAGTGGATTTAATTTTACTTTTGATGGGTCTTTTCCTGTGTATGCTGCAATCAATGATGGTAATAAAACATCTTGTGAAAATGGTCCGTAACCTTCTTTAAAATTAGGTAGTTGAATACTGTCATTAACATAAATTCCTGTTGAATTTGGGTTTAGGCTTCCGAATTCTTGTGAGTATGATTCTCTGTATTTTTCAAAAGTTCTAAATGCATTTGAGAAATTGTTCGCATCTACTTTATCAAATATTGTTTTAAGCATTAAGAATGAAATTGAATAATTTCCAGATACTTGTGGTGTTAGGTGCATATAATCTCCATCTGCTGTTATCTTTTTAAAGAATTCTGAATAGTTTTCGCTTTGTGATTTTTGCATGCTAATATCTATTCTTAAATCTCTAAATGGTTCTAATGATAATCTGAAATTGAATGTAGTTTGTTTGGTTTGGATGAATTGGTAATTTAGTGTAGTATCTTGAGACATCCAACCTTTTTGTGCTATTGAGTTTAACCAATTAGTATCTTTTTGTGCGCCAAATAAGAATGCTCCACCTGGTGCACGCTGTGAGAAATTTTGACCAAATAATAATGGTTCTGGCGTTAAGCCAGGTAGTACTGTTGAGAAACTTCTTTCATATCCTATAGATGCTCTTTGTAACATCATTAATGGTCGTATGGCAATATCAAGTTTTGGATTTGCTGGTAAGTTTAAGTTTTTCTTAGCTGTTTTTAATGTTCTTAATTGATTTTTAATTCTTTTTCTGTAAAATCAATCCTTTTATTTCATCTTTTGTGAAGCTTGTATCTTTTTCTGCCTCCTCAATTTCTAATATTTTCTTCTCTATTTCTGCTTCTTTATTTTTTATTTTGTCTTCAGCACTTTCTAGTTGTTTGTTGTACACATCCATTGCCTTGGTGTAATCTTCCTTAGTTTTCTTTGGTTGGGCATTATTGTAAGGTTTTAAGAACTTGGCTTTGTTGTATATATTTTTAAAATTAATATCTGCATTAATTTGATAGTTCATTGTGTTTTGTGCATTATTTCCTAAGCTCTTCAATGCTAATGAAGATGCTGTCCATGTGTAAGTACTAGAATATCTTGTGCGCACAGTCATCCAATCTAAGAATGGAATGTGTTGCAATGGCAAGTTATAGCTTACATTAAAGTTGTGTGTATAATTTGTTGGTCTACCAAATTTCAAGAAATTTTTCCATAAAGTATCTTTCTTAGCTTTTGTGTCTAATGCTCCATATGGTTCATCAATTCTAGCATGGTTATTTGCAGTAAAATCTACGTTGATAGAACGTGTAAGATTGTATTTAACACTCCAAATTCTGTCCCAAGTAAAGAATTTAAAATAAGTAGGTGAGATAACCAAACCATCATCGCCAATATCACGTACTTTAGTACGATTGTATTGTCTATTCAAATCTGTTCTAAATGATAGAGAATTTGGCTTAAGACTTAAGTTAAATTCTTTTACAAATTTCAGATATTTATTATTGTTTTTTATTGATTTAAAAGGTTGCCAATACACTTGTTTTGGTGCAAATGTATAACTCAATGCGCCTGTATGTTTTGTTGTTTTATCGCTTTCAATAATTGGATTTCTTTTTTCTAATTCTGAATAGGCGTAGGTAAAAGCAAAGTTCTCAATATCATAAACTCTTGCTTGTTTTTCTGTATTTGTTCTAACTTTTTGAAGATTTGTAACATTTATACTTTTTATGGTTGTTACATCTTGTATAATATTTTTTATTGAATCGATTTTTTCTTTTTTCTCTGTTTTACTTAAATCACTGTCTGCTTTAATTTCATCAAATTTAGTTTTTGTTTTTACATCAAACTCATATGGATCATATTGTGGTGTACTTACTGCTTGTGAAAATTGTGCATATACTGGAATTTTAAGTCCTACTTTTTCTGGTAATAAATTGCCTAATTGTAAGTTTGCTGTTGCATCTATTTGATAAAAATTATCTCTAAATCTTTGGTCTACTCTTTGCTCCAAATCGCCATACCCAATTGTATGCATATTTCCAGAAAGTGTAATATTACCAAGATTTCCTAATTGTACATCTACCCTACCCAAAGCTGCCCATGCTTGTGTTTCATCCAAACCACTTAGTCGCAATTCATTGACCCAAACTTCTGCACATTTTGGATTTCCATCATCTGTTTGGTCATTTATGCCTGCTATTCTTTTTGGATTTCTTACACCAATCATAATCAAAGCTGCATTACCTAAATCTGGATTTCCAATTACCGAAATTGTACCTTGTGAAGTTTTGTATTGATATGGATAAATGTTTGATGCATTGCTAATATTACGCAACTTTTTTACATGTGTTAATGAATCAATAGCAACATTCAATACATTTGAATCTGGCCAAATTATTCTTTTATCTGATTCGCTTTCTACATTATAATTTCCTGGTGGTGTTACTTTTAATGGAATTTCATATTCGTAATAGTTTTCTGTAAAATCTGCTCCAATACGCATGAATAAAGAAATATCATTATCTTCTATTGGATAACTATCGCCTTCGCCACCAACAAAATTTTCTGCATGGGCAAACATTTTTATTCTTTTATAATTTCTGATATCTAAGTCAGTTACTTTATAAATTGCTCTTGCATCACCATCTTCTAATCTACAAACTTGCATACTCATAGATTGTTCATTAATCAATACATTGTTGTTTGATGTTGCACTTATATTTTGTTCACGTGTAACGCCTGGTGGCAATGCATATGGTATTGGCTGTCTTGTTGTATTTTCTTCAACATTTACATTTAATACATTAAATACTGTATTGTTATTATTGTCATTTGGTAGTTCCTCGCCTGGTTCATCTAATGATAATTGATATCTTCTCCATTGATTTCTGATTAATGACATTTGAGCAAATCTAAGTGTAACTGGTTGCTCAAAGTCTGTAAGTATCATTCTTAAAAAACGTATAGATCTAAAGTCTGCAATATTACCCACACGCTCTTCAAAATCTGCAATTGGTAATTTTATTTGATACCAAGTAAATGTTTGACTCACACCATCAACTACGATTGTTTTTTCAACTTTGTCTGTAATGAATGGTGATGTATTAATAAAATTATCATCAAAAGCAATTCTATATTGATAATATTCTTCATTTTCGTTTAGAGTATTATCATTATTTAAGTCTTCATTGTCTGGTGTACTGCTTGAGTTGCCATTTACACTACTGTTTCCTGCATTATTTGATGAGTTTCCTTGTGTACCACTAAAGTTCTTATATCGTGTAATAACATCAACATCTGGTGAAAATCTGTCATCTCTTGGGAAAATATAATTATCTGAAGATGGGTCGCTTTGTAGTTCTTGTAAAGCATTTGCATCTCCAACTACAGATTGTGCATTAATTAAAAATTGCTCGTAGAATGTTCTTTCTGTTTCATCATTTAAACCATCCAATCCAACGTCTTGATTTTTTATTACATCTGGATCAGCATCAAAGAAATTTGTAATTGCATTTGGTATTGTTGGTGTTAAACCCCAAGTTGAAGTTTCAACTGTCGTTCCACCATTAGGACGTGGCAATCCATTTTCATATTGTTTTCTTGAATCTTTTAATATATCTTCTGATATATTTCCTAGTTGGATATATAAATTTCCACTTTTATTTGCACCTGCATTTACAAATGGGTCAAGTACCCAAAGTTGTATGTATTCAATATTTGCTGCTTCAAAATCACTTGTTTCTATCGTACGCATGATACCTGACCAACGTGTTTCTGGATTATTTAATAATCCATTTGGTGCTGTACCTTTTGAGAATGCTGTAGGCGATGTTTCGAAATTATAAGGTCCACGTTCTGAAGGAAAATATGATAAATCTAATGTTGCTAATGCTGGATTAATGAAATTTGGGTCTTGTCTATTTAAAAATACTTCTTGTTGAAAAAATTGTCTTGTATATAGATTAGTCTTGGTGATATTTGTTTGATTATCACTTAATGGATTACCACTTCCACTTGAATAAAAAATTGGATCGATGGTGTACCATGCTAATTTTGCTCTATTAAAACCATATGGAAGACTATCGCTAAATTTTGCTTCTGGAAATTTTTCTTGTCCAAAAATATTTCTCATGCCACGTGGTGCTGATGCTAATTTCCATGTAAGGTAACTTCCTTTGATATCGTATGTTGTACTTGCTGCTTCAAAATCGTCTATATAAACAGTACCTTGATCATCCAAATTAATTGCACTATTGTGTCCTGGCATAAAATAAGCTGCTTCTGCTTGTGCTGTTATCCTAGATGGTGCTGATAAGTCTTGTGCTGTTACTTTATTAAAAATTTTAGTTAGCATTTTGGATTGACCTTGGTAATTCAAATCCATCCCAAATACATTATTTTTTATTGGGTCGCTTCCAAAATCTACTTTTTGTGTAAATGGTTTTTCAGATAGACGCATATGTGTGAATCCTAATGTTAGGTTTTTATTCACGGCATAATCTAATCTTGTTCCAAATAGAGATTTATTTACAACACCAAATAATAAGTTATTCTCAAAACTAATATCTATTGGTACACCAGAGCTAAGAATGCCTTGATTAATGATACTTACTTCACCAATGCTATAATTTACTGTATAGTCTGTATTTTCTGTAAGTACAGTACCTCCAGAACGTACAACAACTGAACCTTGTGGTAATTGGAATGCGTTGGGCAATCTGAATACAGAGTTGTCTGTTCCTCTATAGGTACCACGCATTATATATCTATTGAATTCAGGATATTGTTGTGCCCCTACTTTTGTTGTATCATACAATAAGTTGTATGCATATTTTGCTGATATTGCTGGGTTGTTGATGGCTTTTTCTAAGTAATGTCCAAATGGTTCTAAGACAGGAAATATGATTCTACCATTTTGTGGATTGATAGTTACGTTTGGAATAAAATCAAATTGTCCATCATTTTGTGGATCGTTTTGATTATTTAAATTATCTAATTGTAATACTTTTAATAGTTGTTTACCTGTAATGTCTCCACCATCTGGAAGATATCTTTTGTAACCACCACCTGGATCTCTGTAATAAATATCTAATACGAATTGCTCTTTATTTACATTGTATGCATTTAATGAGTATATATTTTTCATCATCAAATCCCAAATTGGATTTTTTACTCTGATTGATGTTGCTTTTAGCATTTTAAGTGCTAATATTCTTTCTTTTGCTCTAGTTGTATCTGCTAATGGTGGCAAATCATTTGAGAACTCTCCTATTTGATGTACTTGTCCATTTACAGTATACTGTACTGCAACGCCTAATACTTCATCTGGTCTTAATTGATAGTTTAGTGATATATATCCTAATTGTGCGTTGTATGTATATTCTGATGTTGCTAATTTTCTAGCACTTACTTTTTCATAATCATCAATTGGATTAAATCCATTTACTGTTAATAGATTGATTACTTTGGTTGGGTCTCTAAATTGTTCTGAATTGCTATTTATTATACCATAAATATTATTAGAATTATTATTTGTATAAATATCTCCATTACCGTTTAACACGATTGGATTTCGTACATTTTGTGCTTTATTTTCTCCAATATCTGCGAATGCTACAATCTCTCTTACGTTTTCTGTTTGTCTTGTTTTGTTGGTTACCCAAACTTCTAACCTAGTAACAATGGTCTGCGATGAGACATATGGCAATCTTGTTAGGCTGCTTTCGTAATTATCTCTAAAAATATGTGCTAAAAAGAAGTGTCGATTATCTTCGTATTCGTCTGCTTTTATTTCAAATTTTTTAGTTTGAGAGCCATTTTCAAATCTTACATTTTCTGTTTTTGATTTCTGTTGAGATAATACATTTGTTATGGTTAGTCTTCCAAATTTGAATTGTGTTTTTAGTCCGAATAAACTTTGTGGTCCTCTGATGAGTGCAGAACGTAATGGCATGCTAACATTACCAAATTCTATTAATTGTATAATATCATCTTCTTTACCTTGATAGCCTAATTTTAATTGATTATCGAATGCAAAGCCTGCTTTTGAGTTATAATTAATTCCTAACTTGAGTTTATCACCAATTGATGCTTGCAATCCAAGTTGGATATTCATATCAAAATCGAAATTTGTATTTCTTCTTTGATTTTCTAATAATACTGGATTGTCTACTCTTTGAGAATTGACGCCAACTGTTACATCAACATTCCCGGTTGGTTTTATTTCAATTTTTGTTCCTGCAAATAGTCTATCAAACAATTCTGGTCCTTGATATAAAAATGGTTGTTTGCTTTTTCTTTCTGCTAAATCTATTGCTGTAGATCTTTGTTGGAAATAGTTTTGCTCTGCATTTTTTTGTTGCAGTTTTGTATAATCATCATAAGTAAGAAAAGTAGGAATTCTATAATTGTCTTTGCCTATTTTTTCAGTAAAATAATATTGTTTTTTCTCGGCATCATATTGTACATCTTTTTGGATGATTTTTGGGTCATTTAGGTCTAATGCATTATTGGATGGTGGTGTAAATTCCATTTACGTTTCTATCTTGAATTGGATATTTTAATTTTATTGAATCAGTGTTTTGCGACCACGCACTATGATATGCTAGCAAAAACAAGACAGCAATTTTTGTATATGTTAATTTTCTATTCAAAATGTACTAAAAAAACGACTAAATTACAAATTTTTAAGACTTAATTTAATTAAATCTTCCACGGAATTGATACTTGGGTTATCTTTTAACACTTTTTGAATGGATTTTTCGGCTGGTGCTTTTGAAAAACCTAACATATTGAGTGCTGCTAATGCTTCTGAATAGATTTCTGAATTAGCAACAGTATTGAAAGTTGTACTTATTCCAGTATGTAGGTTTTCTTTTTTCACCTTATCTTTTAATTCTATAATTACTCTTTGCGCAGATTTTGGTCCAACGCCTTTCACTGATTGTATTAAACGTACATCTTCAGAAATTATTGCGTTTATCCACTCTGTTGAATTCATAGATGATAGCATAAGCCTTGCTGTATTTTATTCCAATGCCTGATACTGATATTAAATGATTAAACATATTTTTCTCATCTTCTGAAAAAAAACCATACATCGTATGTGCATCTTCTCTTATTATTTGTTGAGTGTATAGCTTCACATCGTCTAATGGCTCAATTTCAGAATAAGTTTGTAATGATATGTTGATTAAATAGCCAATTCCGTTGCATTCTAAATACACTTGAGTTGGAGATTTGAATGTTAATTTCCCTTTTATGTATGCGTACATTGTTGATTTTGTTTTTGATAGATTATTTACACTTTATTTTCCGTACTTTAATTTCATCACCAGGTTTGAGTACTGGCGTTTTTTTATAATCGTTCCATTGCATCAAATTTTGTACAGATACTTCATCATATTTCTGAGCTATAGTCCATAGATTCTCTCCATTTTTTATTTTGTATAACTCATAACAATCATCTTCTTTAAAATATTGAATAGGATTTAGCTTTTGAGTAAATGGTTTATTTTTCTTTTCCTTATTTTGATTTTTTTGAGCTTGAATTTCTTCTTGTGTTTGTATGTTTTCAGACAATATATTTTTTAATCTGAAAGATAAATTATTGAACTGTACAAATCTATTATAATCTACCTTATGTACATAAATTATAAGTTCTTGACCAATATCTATAAAATTACCATTCAACTCGTTCCATCTTCTTATCTCACTAACACTAACGTGAAACCATTTAGCAATAAATCCTAAATTATCTCCATGATTTACTTTATATACTATTGCTTTATAATTACCATCTTCTTCTTTTATAAATTCTGGTAATTCAATTTTAGCATTGTTTGTTTTATTATTACTAAAATTATTTTTTGGTGTTGTACTTGGTGCTTTTGCATTTTTCTGTGCTAGCTCTTCTCTTTTTTTCTTAAGATATTCTTCATTACTTATATTTTGCTTGCTGCTTTCTTTTTGTTTTTTTGCATCTTCAGCTGCTTTCTTTTTATCCGCTAATAATTTCTTTTCCTCTTCTTTTTTGAGCTTCTTTTCTTCTTCTTTTTAATTTTTCTTCTTTCTTTTTTGCTTCTAACTGTGCCTTCGTTTCTTTAGTCTTCGTATCTGTTTCTTTTTTCTTACTTTTTGGTTGCTTTTCTACAACAGGAATTGTTGTATAATCACCAGCATTATCTTGTTTCTTTGTATTGTCTACTGATGGTTTTACAGCAACTGGTGCAGCCAATTTTTCTCCAGATGTTACATCTTCTGCAAATGCATATAATGAATCTTGGTAATAGTTGAATGCTTGGATTCTATCTTTTGGAATATTTAATGTAAAATTTGCGGGTATTAATGTTGTTAACAAAGAAGGATTTTCTTCAATGATTACTGATTTTGGAATATTTATTATTTTCTCTAAATCTGTAACTGTAAGTTTTTCTCTAATAGTAATACGTTGTGTTGGTTCTCTATCTAATGGTAATGCACTGATGCCAAAATTCTTTGCATATTTCATGGCATATACAATTGCAATGAATGATGGAACGTATGCTTGAGTTTCTTTTGGCAAAAATGGTTTTATATCCCAATAACTTTTAGAACCACCTGCTTTGTTTATTGCTTTATTTACATTACCTGGCCCACAATTATATGATGCAATTGCTAAGTGCCAATTGCCATAAACATTATACATATACTTTAAATACCTTGCTGCTGCATCGCAACTTTTGTATGGATCTTTACGTTCGTCTACACGTTTATTAATTGTTAGTCCATATTGCAAACCTGTGCCATACATAAATTGCCATGGGCCAGTGGCACCAACTGGAGATTTTGCAAATGGATTTAATGCTGACTCAACAACTGCAAGATATTTCATCTCATCAGGAATACCATATTGCGCAAATATTGGTTCAAAAATTGGAAAAAACTTCTCTGCTCTTCCTAAAACTTTTGCTACATGTTGCGTTTTTGAAGTATAAAAATCTATATATTTTTGTACGTGTGCATTATAATCTAAAGGAATGATTTTTTGGATTTTCTTTAATCTTACATTTATCTGAGCACTCATCACTGCTGGATCTGGGTCCGTTTTAAATAACTGCTCTTCTGTAGGAACAACTAAATCGGATGACTTATCTTGCCACTGATTGGGTGTATTTTGAGCAAACGATAAATAAATATTTATATATATAATAAAAAATAATAATAATCTTACAATCATTACGCAATATAATAGTTTTTTTAAGAAATTAAGCCTTGTTAAGATTTATTTAGATTTTTTCACATCATTTTTTTAGCAAATGCTAATAGCTTAGATTCATCAAATTTATTTGCCATGATTTGGATTCCAATTGGCAAATTATTTTTATCTTTTGCTAATGGCAATGATATTGCTGGTATTCCTACAATATTTGCTTGTACTGTAAAAATATCTCCTAAAAATGATGCTACTGTATCCTGTACTGCACCTATTTTGTAGGCTGTGGTTGGTGCTGTTGGACAAAGTATAAAATCATATTCTTTAAATATTTGGAATGTTTTCTCTGAAACTATTCTTCTTACTTTTTGTGCTTTTGCATAATATGCATCATAATATCCTGCACTCAGAACAAATGTACCACTCATTATTCTACGTTGTACTTCTTTGCCAAATCCTTGTGCGCGTGATAAGGTGTATGTTTCTTCTAAGTCTTTTGCTTCTTGTGCATGGAAGCCATATTTTACTCCATCAAATCTTGATAAATTACTTGATGCTTCTGCTGTTGTTAAAACATAATATGCTGGAACAATATAATCTAACTCATCTAAAGAAACATCAACTAATGTATGACCTTCATTTTGCAATTTATCAATAATATCAATACATGCTTGTTTTACTTCAACATCTATGCTGTTGTGATGAATTGCATTTCCAAAATATGCGATTTTATATTTTTTATTTTCTAAAGTATTGATATCTGATATATCTATATGTTTTTGTGAGCATGTAGCATCAAAATCATCACTACCTGCTATTACTTCATATATTGATATGGCATCATCAATATTATTTGTAATTGGACCAATTTGGTCGAAAGATGAAGCATATGCTATCAATCCCCATCTTGATACTCTACCATATGTTGGTTTAAAGCCAATATTGCCACAAAATGCTGCAGGTTGTCTGATAGAACCGCCTGTATCTGAACCTAGTGATGCGATACATAATCCTGCTGCTACTGCCGCCGCAGAACCACCTGAAGAACCACCTGCTACTCTAGTAATATCTATTGGGTTTTTAACTGGTCCAAAAGCACTATTTTCATTGCTTCCGCCCATTGCAAATTCATCGCAATTTAATCTTCCAATTATAATTGCATCTTCTGCTAGTAATCTCTCAACTACTGTTGCTGAGTATGGTGAAATATAGTTTTCTAAAATTTTAGATGCTGCAGAACTTTTATGATTTTTGTAGACTATATTGTCTTTGATACCAATAATTAGACCAAATAATTTGCCTAATGTTTGGTTGTTTTTTATTTTATCATCTATAAGTTTTGCTTGCTCTAAAGCACTTGCTTCAAACACTTCAAGAAATGCATTGTAAGTATCATTATCTTGAATATTTTTAATATAAGACTTAGTAATTTGCGTACAAGTATATACTCGATTTGCAACATCTCTCTGTAGCGTTTCTAAAGAACGATATATCTCCACAAATTAAAATTAGTATTTACTCAGTGATTTTCTTTTTCTCTTCTTCGCTCAATCCTTTCTCAAACTCGTCTTTGATATTATTTTTTGCGGCATTAAATTCTCTGATTCCTTTTCCTAATCCTTTCATTAGTTCAGGAATTTTTTTGCCACCAAAAAGTAATAATACAGCTAAGAATAATAGAATCCATTCTCCTCCACCTGGCATACTAAATAACAAAACAGTGTTCATAATTTACTTTTAATTACAAATTTACTATTTTTTATACTAAAAATAGGTTTATAAAAAGTTAATTTAGGTATTATTTAGTCATATTACTAATTTCTAGTCTGGGTCTTTGAATTGTTCTATAGCTCTACGTTCTTTTTTTGTTGGTCTTCCAACGCCTTTGTCTCTTACTTCAAAGTTATAAAAGAAGCTATCTTGTTTTTTATCGTGTATGCTTGGTGGTGATAAATCTTCGTAACATTCAGCAGCAATAGATGCGCCAACTCTCTTTTCAATTATTTTTAATACTTTATAGATTTTCTTTTCTCCTTGTATTGTTAGATGAATTTCATCATTTATTTTTATTAACTGAGATGGCTTTACAGTTTGTGATTGTATTTTTACTTTTCCTGCATTACATGCATCTGTGGCTAGTGTTCTGGTCTTAAAAATTCTAATAGACCACAACCATTTATCTACTCTTGTTTTTTGTATTTCAGACATTGGCAAAGTTTTTGTATAATAAAAATAAAAAAAGTAATTTAGCATGATGAAAAATATTTTTCTAATTATTTTAACTTTAGTAATTATTATTTCTATAGCAAAGCCGCCTAAGAAGAATACTAATACAAACAATACTTCTTCTTGGGTAGAAAACAAAACTATCTATGGAAAATGGGAATGGCTAAAGACAGAATGTTGTGGAAAGAAAAAAGGCACTACAACACCAGACACTTATGGTGACAAAATTATTTTAGAATTATTGCCAAATAATACATTTGCTGAGAATGCAAATAAATATAGAGTACCGAGAAGTGGCAATATTACTTTATCAAAAGTTAATTCTTATGATAAACAAGTGAAAACTATCCAATTTAATGACGAAAGACCAGCTTATTACTCATTATCTCAGAATGGTGATACACTTATTCTTAGTTGGGAACATCTAGAATTACAGAAAGAATATTATTTAAAAACGAAATAACTATAAATCTATTTCTTTGAATAATTGAATTGTTTGATGAATATCATCAAGTGTATTGTATTTGCCTATACTAAAACGCAAGGCAGATTGAGCTTGCAAATCGCTATAATCCATAGCTTTTAATACATGTGATGGTTTATTTTCGGCAGAAGTACATGCAGAACCAGTGGAAATTGCAATTTTATGTTTAATTCTTTTTATTATATTTTCAGATTTAGTTGGGAAAATAATATTGGATGTATTATAAATTCTTGATGTATTTTTTCCAACTATTTCAATTTTATTTTCTAATAATTCTTCAAATTTATTTTCAAGTAAATTTCTCATACTAGAAATATGTGTTGTATTCTGTAACAAGTTTTCATACGCAATTTGTGTTGCCTTACCTAAAGCAACAATTCCTGGAACATTAAGTGTTCCACTTCTCTTTCCGTTTTCATGACCACCACCATGCAATAATGCTTCTATTGTTACTCTTGGATTTTTTCTTCTAATATATAATGCTCCAACTCCTTTTGGTGCATAAAATTTATGTCCTGATATTGACATTAAATCTATTCCAAAATCATCTACATTAATTGGCATTTTCCCAAATGCTTGAGTTGTATCACAACATAGTATTGAGTTTTTCTGATGTACTATTTTACTTATTTCTTTTATTGGCAAAATAACTCCTGTTTCATTATTTACCAACATTGCAGCTACAAGTACTGTATTATTAGTAATACTATTTTCAAGTTCATTCAAATCTATTTGACCATTTTTATCTACTTTAAGGTATGTAATATCTGCTCCTTTTTGTGCTAAATATTTACAAGTATCCAATACTGCATTGTGCTCCGTTTGAATGGTAACTATGTGATTTCCTTTAGAATGATATGCATTATACACGCCAATAATTGCTGTATTTAATGCCTCAGTAGCACCTGATGTAAATACTATTTCTTGTGGTGTACATGCTATACTATCTGCAATTATCAACCTTGCTTGCTCTACTGCATCTTTTGCAATCCAACCTTGTGTGTGCAAATTGCTTGATGCATTGCCAAATTTTTCTCTAAAATATGGTAACATTGCTTCTAGTACTTGCTCATCGACAGCTGTTGTTGCATTATTATCTAGATAAATCACTCTATAAAGTTATAAATTTTAGAATTTATATTTTAAATTGCTTGAAATTATTTCCTCATGAAGAAAATAGATCATATTGGCATTGCCGTAAAAGACTTGGAAGCATCTAATCAATTATTCTCAAAATTATTTAACCAAGCGCCTTTCCACGCTGAAATTGTAGAAAGTCAAAAATTAATTGCTTCATTTTTTAAGCTTCAGGATACAAAGGTTGAACTTCTGTATCCTAATTCAGAAGAAAGTACAATACATAAATTTTTATCAAAAAAAGGCGAAGGCATACATCATATTGCGTTTGAAGTTGAAGATATTGTTTCAGAAATGCAAAGGCTCAAACAGGAAGGATTTGTTCCTTTGACTGATAAGCCATATATTGGTGCATTAAATAAATTAGTATGCTTTCTTCATCCGAAAGATACTAATGGTGTTTTAATAGAACTATGCCAGAAACAAGATTAATTACTCAATATGAATTTTCTTAGCTAATACAAACTTATCATTCACTAACTGAATAATATATACGCCTCTTGCCAACTGTTGACTTGGAATAATAGAAATAATCTGTTTTCCTGTTTCTATATTTAATTGTTTGCTAAATATATTTTTTCCATCATATTGGAATAGATTAAACTCATATTCTCCTTCTTTATTCTGTGCATCAATTTTTATTGTATTATTTCCAGCATAATACATATTTATTGATGATTTATCATCTGAACAATCTACATAAATTGTATTGAATATATGTTCTTTACCATCAATATCGTATTGTTTTAGTCTATAATATACTTTTGTAGTATTAGATAAATTTGAATAATTATATATTTGATTGGTTGTAGAAAATCCTTGTGCTGCTATAGTAGAAAGTGGTACAAAATTCAATGCATCTGTTGATTTTTCAATAACAAAATAATCACTATTTACTTCGGAAGCAGTTATCCAAGTTAATTGTACCTCTTCATTATCCATACAAGTGCTTGTAAATGATAATAATTCGACTGGAAGTGCTGTTGTTCTGCCATCTCCTCCAGCTGGTGCAAAATCTGAAAATCCAGAATATCCAGATCCAATTATTTCATAATAATTATTAGAGACAATACATTCATCACCATCAAATCCTGATGCTATTGGCCATAAACCACCACCAGTACCTGTTGTTGCTTTTAATGCTCTATAATTATTTTTGTATCCTCCTATATTATCATTAGGGAAAGTATTTACATTCAATATATTTGGATGTAAATAGATATCGTAAGTAAATGTAGTTCCAGAGCTACTATTCATATTCCACCATCCTTGACCAGTCATGCCTGTATATTCAATAAATTTAGATTGACCACTACAAACAACATTTGTTATTGGCACATTTATACTTCCAGGATTTCCTGCAATAAATTTTGCAGTTGCCATTCCTGTTCCTGATTGGATATTAATTCTCAATGAATTGTAAGATTCTCCAGTGTGAATATCTCCGATTGGATATATATATTCTCCTATTGTATTTATATTTCTTTCCAAATTTCCATATACATATCTATCGTTATTATAGACACCATTTGTACTAGGTTGATCAAATCCTATGATTGCTGCTGTACGATTAGGATTAAGTACAGAAACTTTAAATGTATTTGTCCTAATAATTCCTCCACAACCAAACTCTAGAACTCCTGTGTTTGATACTGAAATATTATCACTTAATTCCACATAAGTTTGTCTTTGTTTTTCAATTACTATACTATTAAAAGATTCTATCCCAGTATTAATATCAATGAATTGATTATTTCCGCCAAAAAACTTTACCTTACTATTACCTTCTAAAAATCCACTCGTGCCATTGTTATTATTCCAATTCCCTGATATTCTTATTGTGCCATCATCAGTTGCAGAACTGCCGTCATCTGCATCTAATATTCCTCCTAAATCTATTGTAAGATTTCCATATATATCTAATCTATTATCTGCACTTCCTTCAACCGTTACTATTGCACCATTTTGTATTGTTATGTTTTTAATAGCTGCAATATCATGGTATTGGTCTGAAAATGGAGCACTAGCACTAATTACAGGTTTATTTGTTGTGTTTGGTATTGTAATATTCACATTTGCATCAGGTACCAAGAAACTGCTCCAATTATTACAATCAAACCAGTTTGTACTTGAAGCACCAGTCCAACTTGCTACTGGATTTGTATTATCAATTAGGATATTTCTACTTGGAAAGTTGGAGTTTATATCACTATTAAATCCTGCACAGTTTCCTGTTGAATAAGAAGTCCAATTACTTGTACTTATTAATCTTTGTAACCATGTGAACTTATCTGTAACCGTTTTATCACCAGTATATAGGAAATAGTTTGTTACACCAGAACTCGGACTTTGTTCGTAACAAGAAACTTGAGAAGGTAAATTTGAACGTTGTGTAGGACTCGTTGAACAACTTGCAGACCATGTCAGATCAGTATTAAATGCAAATAGATATCTACCTCCAGTATAAGTTGCATCATGATTATTGGTGATCCCATTATCCCAAACACCACCCTGTAAAAAGAACATTTGATCACCTCCAGAATTAAAATTAAATCCACTTGTGCTTCCTAAATTTGTAACATTCCAATTACTTGCCAATGTTGTAGGAACACCTGAACTTGGGAAGTACCATGTAATAATTTTTCCTGCTGGTATTGTTGAACCAACATAAGTTACTCTATAGAATCCTTCTGTATTCCCAAATTGTCCAGCATTACATCTCTCATATCCATTATCTGTTATATCTATTACTGTTCCTGTATTTATATCCTTAAAACAAACAAAATAGATACTATCTCCAGTACCAGAAACACATGGATCGTTATTGGCGTTTACACCAATAACAGCAAAATCACCAGGTTGTATTGTGGTAGCACCATTTGGTGTAGCATTTGATGAAACACCACTACTCCAAAGTGTTCCCATTCTAGTAAATACTTTAAAATGATAAGTTCTCCCATCTTCAAGTCCATTTAATGTAATTGATGTGCCTACACCTTTGTATATTACTTGTTCACAGGCATTTACTAAACATTCACTAGATCCTGTTACATTATAGTTGCTACCATCTCCAAATGGTACTGTTGATACAACAGCATCTGTACACATAATAACAAGCATTTCATCTAAACATACAGGATTTGCCCAACTTAATTGTACATTTCCTGAGCCTGATGAATTTGCAGTAACCACACTTGGATTCTCTGGTCCAACATTTACTAATATTTTTGTTGGAGACATATAAGAACCTAATGTTCCTGAAGGCGATGTTGCAATTACCCTAATTCTATATCCATTTCCAGCAAGAGTAGCAGCTGGAATTATGCCATTAATAGTTCCACCTACATCTGTTCCACTTAATGAGAGTGATCCTATAATTATTGGACTTGAGAAACTTCCAGTTGCATTAGATAATTGTGCATGAAAGACATTACCTGAATTAAATACCCCAACTGATGTAAAATCAACTGAAACTGATGCACCTTGACTAGCACTAACACAATATTGAGTTGGGGAAATTGTATTAGTTATTATTACATTCTCATTCTTACATGTAGAAAAATGAGATCCAAGAAATGTAGATTCACTTTGATCATACTGTAACCATTCTGTGCCTAGAGTAGGAAACCCAGATGATGGATTTACTCCTATACCCAACTGAACTGTTGGCTTTCTAACTAAAGTTTGCTCTGCAGTTTCAATAGTTCCACTAACCCATTTCCCACCTGAGGGGTTTTCTCCTATTCTTCCAAATATATCTAATTTTGTAGTATTATATTCTAAAGCAATAGCATCATTTCCATCGAAAGAGAAACTTGCTTGTGGGAATGTTTGATTAGCTATGGCTAATATTTCAGCAGATGCACTAGAATTTGCTGCTACCCATGTACCATAAGCTGGAATAGTGCCTGCCAAATTAGCAGAATAACTTGATGCAGCACTTCCATTACTATAAATTCTAATATAATAATTAGTTAAGCTAATTGGGTTTGCAGTTGGATTATAAATTTCAATTGCTTTATCAAAACTCAACCCTTCAATATATTCTGAAATAAATAACTCTTGACAAGGAGCTGCGTTTATAATACCATCTAATGATTGACTAACAGATTTAGTACATACAAGTGTTGGTGGAGACTGAACAGTAGCAGTCATATTTTCTGTAAATGCACCTATAGTTAAACCAGCTTTCAATCTAATATAAACTGGAATATTAGTAAATGCTCCTTCAGTGTAGTTAATATCTACAAAATTAGAAAATCCAATATCATCTAATGACACTTCATATCTAGCAGTATTTGACGAAGTAACTCTAACGGCTCCTGTACTTGGTGCTAAATTTGTTGCTGAATATTCCCTATATTGACTTGCAGATGGACCAGAACCAATTAGGTAAGTAAAAGTATTTAAAGGTGGTAATGTTTGTTGTGTGAGACTCGGAGTAAGTGTAGTAAAATTTCCAGATGGTGGAGAAGTTTTTAGATAGCAAGTATCTGAGCCATTATATTCAAAAATTTTTATATGATAAATTGAAGTACATGATAATCCGGATATATCAACAGAATCATCACTTCCATTATAGACTACATATTCATTTGTGGCAATAATAGCACCACTACCAAATGTAGAACTTGCTGTGTATGCTGTACCACTTGTAGGTGTTCCAGCTACAGCACTTCCAGCTTTTACTACTACAATTCTATTATTGCCACTACCACTTGTCCATTTTATTGTTGCTGTTGTACTATTAATATTAGATACAGCTATTGAACTTGCTTGCGTTGTTGGCGGTGTACATATTGGCGAGATAGCTACTCTTACATTATCAAAAAATGATGTTTGAGTTGCTGTGGTAGCTGCATTCCAAAATGCACCCATATTTGTTAAAGATATTCCTGTATAAGTAGAATCTACTGTCGTACCCTGATCTGCTAATAGTGTAGATACAGGATCTAGAAAGGTTGTATTATCTTTTTCTAAAGCTAATCCCCATGTCTTTGTATCAGGAATGAATGTAACTCTTATGCTAAGATAATGGTTCCCAAAATCTGTATATCCTGACGTATTAGAACTCAATATATCTGTTACAGTTCCTCTAAGACCATTATTAAACTTAACAAGTCTAATTGGGTCTGTACTACCTGAATTTCCTAAAAGAATTGCATACCCACTCCCATTTGATGCTATATTTGAATTATTTCCTGCAAGTACATATGCTACTCCATAGCTACCAGAAGCCATACCTGCTGGATCTGCTCTAATTTGTCGCATATTGAATGTCCATGTAATGACACCTATATTTGAAGCTAGTGTTGTGTTATATGGGCTTAAAAATGATGTTGTATTTGTGTATGCATAAATCCAACCGTTTGCATTTGTAGTTGCAGACGCATCATTTGTTAGTTCTAATTGTTCTGGAGATGTATTTCTTCTAGCACCCATATCATCTCCACTTCTTACTATTGTCCATGCGCTAGTTCCGATAGCACCCGAAGTAGTCCAAGTTGCATTTTTATTTGTAGAAAAGTGAGCTGAAAATACTATTGTTTGGCTTTTTACATTGTATCGTAAAAAAAATAAGAAAACAAAGAAAAGAATGTAAAATTTCTTCATAAGAAAGTATTATACTTCAAATTTAATTAAAATATTTCTACCTCGTTATAAGTTAGTATTAAGGTTTTTTGTACATTTTATATATGTTTATGCACAAAATCTGTGTGCAATATACACATTATAAAAAATCAATATGTAATATATTTTGATACTCTAATGTTATTATAAATAGTTTTTATGTATAATCGCTTTTTAACAAGTTAACTAATTCTTTACGTGCGAAAAATATTCTGCTTTTTACTGTTCCTAATGGTAAATTTAGCTTTTCAGAAATTTCTTGGTATTTGTAGCCTTTGTAATGCATTAAAAATGGAACTCGTAATTCTACTGATATTTTTTGTAGTGCCTTATTTATGTCTTCCATCATAAATACACGCTCTGCATTATTGGCTACTTGTATTGATGAATTTAGTAAATGTAGATTAGGTGTATTATCAGATACTATAATGTTCTTAGATTTTTTCTATAATCATTTATAAAAATATTTTTCATTATAGTATATAACCATGCTTTTAAGTTTGTTCCTTCTTGAAACTTGCCATAATTATTTATAGCTTTCATCAAAGTTTCTTGAACTAAATCTTCAGCATCTGTTATATTCTTTGTCAGCTTTACAGCAAAAGGTTTTAATGTTACATTTGCCTCACTTACACTTTTATTAAACAACTCTGCACTCATATACATATTTTTTAGTATATCAAAGTTAGTGCTATATTTTAAGACTTGCAATTAAATATTGTTAAAATGCAAGTCTAGATTATAAATTTATTTTTTCTTAGAAAAACGACTTTTTGAATACAATAAAATCAGTGTATTGAATACCATCTGCATTAGAAATAGTGATTAAATAAGAACCTTCATCTAGTGAATTTCCTTTTAAATTGATAGTTGATTCTCCCGCTAATATTGCGAATTGTACATCAGCAACTTTTGTACCTGCAATATTAAACAACTCAATATATAAATTTTGAGCTTTAGGACTTGAGACAAAAATCTCTAAATCTTCATAAATAGTAATTGACTTTTCTGGAATATCTATTTTAAATGGAAACTCAGAATAATATTCGTTGTTTGTGTTAGTATTTGTATTTGTTGTGGTATTTGAATTACTAATATTTGGATATAGTCCATTTCTTAAGTTTGGTATAGATTTATTGTTTGTATTAGTAACTGTAATTGGTTGTTGAGAACCATCGCAAGCTCTGAATCCTTTTGTTTTTGGGCAAGTTTGCTTTGCTGTATATGGAAATTCTGGCAATGATGTAACTGTTACTTCTAAACTTTTAGATGCATTTCCATTAATTACATTATTTAAGAAATCTGTACTTGCATCTAAAACATACAACATACCTTTAGATATTTTGGTATTTGCAGCATCTTGCTTACTCATAAAATCATGATCGAAATTGCACAATGTGTGTAATTCGTAATAATTATTTTGTTTCTTTAAATTTTCTGTAATTACATCTGGTCCATAAGTTTTAGGAAAATTTGGACATGCTACCATCTTGCCTTCTCTACCATAAGGTACAGCAAAATCACAACTACCATGAAAGAATGCAGTTGGTATATTTCTATAATTTGAATTATCCATAGTATGTGCACCAGCAATACTAATGATACCTGCTACTTGTGTAGACGCATCATCAGTTGGCATTGCACCCAATCTATTCTTTCTATCAGCATTGAACATACTTGCATCATCACCTAAATGTGTTAAAGCCAATATTGCACCAGCACTATAGCCTAATACAAATATGGCATTTGGATCTATTTTTAAGTCGTCTGCGTTTGTTTTTAAATATTTCACTAAGTTTCTAGAATCTTGAAATGCTCTATACATAGCATCTTTGTAATCTTCTTCTTTGGTAGAGAAACAAGCATCAATAATATCTGATTGTCCTTTTCCTTTATAATTCCATCCTAATCTATATGATGCTGTAATTACTGTAAATCCTCTTTTGTTGTAATAATCTGCTAATTGTTTGTTGATAGCACTATTTCTGCCTCCTGGAGGAAAAAAACCACCACCATGATATAAAATAATTGCTGGTCTTCTTACGTTGTTTCCATTGTCATTTGCAGTGCCTGGATAATAAAGGTCTGCTTGTAATGCTTGGTCAACTCCTTTAAAATTTTTGGCTACAGAATAAGTAATTAATCTTGTATAAGATGTATTGTAATACTCTTTTTTGAAATACATTGCATTGTTGTCTTGAGCATTAACGTACTCAGATATTGCAATTAAGATTAGAAATAAAAAAAATATTTTATTTACAAAGGATAAGTCTGGAAGATATTTTCTCATAGTGAAGTGCTTTAATGATATAATTTTATACATTTATAACAAATTATCTGCCAAAATAAAAAAAATTATATGAAATCTCTATTTTTTAACGAAGAACACGAATTATTTAGGAATTCTGTAAAGCAATTTGTGGAAAAGGAAATCATGCCTTATGCCAATCAATGGGAAAAGGATAAGAAAATTGATAGAGCATTATTTCAAAAATTAGGCGAACAAGGATTTTTAGGTATTAATCATGATGAAAAATTTGGTGGTACACAAGCAGATATTTTTTACACAATTGCATACTTAGAAGAATTGGCTAAGTGTGGCTACGCTGGTGTTTGTGCTGCAGTATCTGTACATCAATACATGGCAACAAACCACTTAGCTGAAGCTGGCTCTGACGAATTAAAAGAGCGATTTTTAAGACCATCCATTGAAGGAAAGAAAGTAGGTGCCATTGCAATTACTGAGCCTTTTGGTGGTTCTGATGTTCAGGCAATAAAAACTACAGCAGTAAAACAAGGTAATAACTATATTATCAATGGTTCTAAGACATTTATTACAAACGGACATTATGCAGATTTTGTGGTGGTAGCATGTAAAACTGATAATAATGCAGGCATTAATGGTATGAGTTTAATTGTAATAGAAAGAGGCACAGCTGGTTTTAGCTCTACATCATTAGATAAAATTGGTTGGCATTCTTCAGATACTGGCGAATTAGCTTTTGATAATGTAATTGTACCACAAAGTAATTTGGTAGGCAAAGAAGGCATGGCATTTTTTTATATTATGGAAAGTTTTCAAGTAGAAAGGTTAGTTGCTGCCATTCTTGGTGTTGGTGGTGCTGATGCTTGTTTAGAGCAAACATTAAAATATATGAATGAACGCGAAGCATTTGGAAAACCGATAAAGAAATTTCAAGTATTAAGACATGAAATTGTACAACTATATACTGAACTTGAAGCTGGGCGACAACTAACCTACCATACTGCTTGGCAAATGCAAAATGGCATAGTGCCTGTGAAAGAATGTACCATGGCAAAAATGTACATGACAGAACTTAGTAATAAAATTGTAGATAAATGTTTGCAAATGTATGGTGGCTATGGCTACATGGAAGATTTTCCAATTGCAAGAGCTTATAGAGATGCGCGTGTAGGCACAATAGTTGGTGGCACTACACAAATTATGAAAGAAATTTTAGCAAAAATAATTATTGATGATATTAGATACAAAAAAATATATCAAGAAGACGTTGTAGAAAATTCTAAGCCTTGGGGCAATCCACAAACTGCAAAAGAAATTATTTATTCTATTCCATTAAGAATAAAAAAAGATAAAGCACACGAATTATTCTACCATTTTTAATTTTGATATTAGTGGCAATAATGGTGGACAATATCATGTTATAATTGAAAATGGAAATGCCACAGTAAGTGAACAACTACATGCTAATGCAACATGTACAATAACTGCTGATGACGAAACATATGCAAATGTAGAATTGGGAAAACTTGACCCTACTGCAGCTTTTATGGCTGGACAAATAAAAGTAGATAACTTGCAAGCTATGATGCAATTTTCTAAGATGTTTAATAGAATTTAGACAATGTAGCAATATATCGATTAAATAATTTAGCAATATACTAATTAAAAAAACACAAATATTAATGGACTTATTTATCATAGAAGTCAATAAATGAAATTAGATTCAACATCTATTATGATAATTTAATAATTTTTCTGCAAGATATTGCTTACTTTCGTTTTTATTTTAATGAATTAAAATTCTATTGTGCCGTATAAAGAAAAAGAAATAGAGAAACTGTATTATAGCATTGGCGAAGTAGCTGATATGCTAAATGTAAACAAATCATTGCTTAGATTTTGGGAAAAAGAATTTCCATCATTAAGACCAAAAAAAGCATCGAAAGGAAATAGATTGTACACCAAAACTGACATTGAACTGATAAAGAAAATACAAGTATTGGTAAAAGAAAAAGGATTTACAATTGATGGCGCGAAAAAACAATTAAAAGAGAAGCAAGAAATCGTCATCAACAACAATATATATGTACAATCAGATATTAATAAAGATGAGATTATTGCAGAACTAACTAAAGTAAAATCTGCGTTGATTGGATTAGCTAATAAATTATAATACATGAAAAAATATTATATTATATTATTAGTTATATTATTTACATCATGTAGAAATGAGAATAATATAGAAATAAGCAATCCGACAATTTATTTTAATGAGTTAATTACCAAAGAAAAGAATGCAATTTTTAAAAATATAAATTTTGATTTTACTTTAGATGATGTAAAAAAGACAGAAAATGCACAGTTGTACGAAGCTACAGCAGAGCATTTATTTTATAGTTACAATTTCCCAAAAGACAGCTCGCAATTTATTGAATACACAGATATAAAATATTTTTTGATGAAGATAATATTTTGAAGATAATTACTGCTACTGTGTATTTGAATGATAGTATTCAAGAAGCTAAATTACTAGAAAATCTAAAAGAATATTATACAATTAAGTATGGCGACACGAAAGTTGATGACTATAGTTATGATAACTGGGAAGCTACTGCTGATAGTAAAAATAAAAAAGGAAAATATTACTACAATATTGCCATCAAAAAATTAGAAAATGAGTATGGCGTAACAATTGAGTTATTAAGATTATAATCTACAAACTCATGATTTCATCTACCAAACAATAATTGTATGGTGCGTAAGCTACTTGATGTTGCACTGCAAATTCACTCAAAACTTCTGATGTAGTTTTGCCTATTGAAATTACTTTTTGCGTTGCATCTATTTGATGTGTAGAAAAATATGCTCTCACATTCATTGGACTTGTAAATACTAAAATTGCTGCGTCTGATTTGGGTACATTTTCAATCATAGCATTTTCGTACACTGCAAGATTTTCAATATTTATTTTTTTATTTGTAAAGTGTCTTTGTACTTGGTACAATGACTGAGTTGCACATGGAAATAAAACATGTACATTATTGTCAATTATATTTTCGAACAGTTTTGCTGTAGTTCTGCCCAAACCATCGCCAACAAAATCTGCTTGAATTTGATATTTATTCAAATGTGCTGCTGTACCTAAACCAAGTACTGCAATTTTTGTATTTTTTAGTATTGATTGGTCTATTTTTTGAATAAAGAAATCAATAGCATGTTTGCTAGAAAAGAAAATCCAATCTAAATTTTTTATTTTTTCAGTTGAAAAATCTACTGCATTGAATTGCAATAACGATTGTGCTTGCACCGAATAATGATGTGCATTTAAAGTATTTTCAAGGTAATCATCTTCAATACTATTGCGTGAAATAAATACAGATTTTCCAGTATGTTGCTTAATCTTATCTACTATATTTTTTATATCTATTTCTTGTGTATGATTAAATTTAAAATGCATTCTTATCGGAATTTCATTCCATGCTTTTGCATAGCTTATCCAAATATGAATTTGATTATCTTCTTGTTTTGTAAAAATACCCAATGGAATCTGGCATCCACCATCAAATGCGTTTAAAATTTTACGTTCTATTCCAGAAATTTCTGCATCATTTGCATCATTCAATAATGTGCAAATTTGTTGCATATTTTCATCGTTTTCTCTAATTTGATAAGCCAAAATACCTTGTTGATTGCTGGAACAAACATTGGTGAAACTAAAGGAAATACAAAAAAATCATCTGTACAAATTTCTAATCTATCAATGCCTGCTTGTGCTAATACAATAGCATCAAATTCGCCTTTCCTTAGCTTTTCAATTCGAGTAGGTACATTGCCTCTTATATCTTTAATTTCAATATCATTTCTATAGGCTAATAGTTGTGCTTTTCTTCTTGAGCTTGATGTGCCAACTATTGCATTATTTTGCAAAGAAAGTGTTTTGCTGATATCTACTTTTTGTTTATTTATCAATAAAACATCAAAAGGATTGGCTCTTTTTGAATATGCTGCGATTGTTAATCCTAATGGAAATTGCGTTGGTAAATCTTTGCAAGAATGTACTGCTAAATCTATTTCTTGTGCTAATAATGCTTCTTCAAGTTCTTTGGTAAAAAAACCTTTTCCTTCTAATTTATCAAAACTTGTGTTCCAAGTTTGCGAAGCATCACCTTTTGTTTGTATAATTTTTATCTCAGATGTGATATTATTTTGTGCCAATAAATTTTGAGTGTAATTTGCTTGCCAAAGTGCAAGTTTACTACCTCTTGTTCCAATAATTACTGTTGATTTTTGCAAAACAATTAAGCATTAAATTGATTAAGCAAACTTTCTTTAGATGCCTTAAATGGTAATGCAGTATATTTTTCTTCCATGTAGCCCATCACTTTGTATAAGATATCTTTGGCATAATCATCTAATGTATCGATATCTTTTTTGAATGCTTTTTCTAAAGCAATAGTTTTTATTTCTTTTACTTCTGATGGAATATTTGACAATGCAAGTTCTAGTTTTCTTTCTTTTACAAGCTCAGCAAATGTGTTGATAAAATCTTCCAAAATGGCTTCTGCTTTATACATTTCATTTTTTCTGAATTGTAAATTTTCTTTTGCTTTTTGTTCTAAAGAAACGATATCAATATATTCTACAAAAGGAAGTTGCGTAATTGTTTTGTCGATATCTTGTGGTACTGCCAAATCTACAATAGTTACTTTATTGTTGTTTGGATGAATTTTATTAAATATAGATTCATGCAAAATTGTGTGATTTGAACCAGTGCATGAAATAATAATATCAAACGACTCTTGATGGTTTGGCAATGACTCCAATGGCATTGCTTTTCCTGCTTTAAATCTTGATGCTAAATCTTCTGCTTTGCTCAGTGTTCTATTGTACACTGTAACTTGTTCGTAATGATTTTTCACTAAAAGGTTTGCCATCAAATTATTGGTTTGTCCAGCACCTATAATGATAATTTTAGAATTTGGGTTTAATGTTTTTTCTAACAAAGAACGATAAGCTAAAGACACTACTGAAATTGGTTTTTCGCCAATTTTTGTTTCTGTATGAATTTTTTTTGCGAATACGATAGATTGTTCAATTGCTAATCTGATGCTATCGCCAGACAAATTAAATTCTTTTGCTTTTTGATAAGCATATTTTATTTGTCCTAAAATTTCTCTTTCGCCAACAACCAAAGAATCTAAAGAAGCAACTACACCAAATAAATGTCTGATGGCATCTTTGCCTTCATACACCATTGCTTTTGAAACGTGTAATTGTATTAGTTCTTTGTTTAAAGATGGATTTATGAATAAAAATAATCTTTCTAAAAATTCTTCATTCAATTTATAATCGCAAGTAAAGAATAAAGTAACTCTATTGCAAGTATTTAGGTATAATAATTCTGTTAATTGGAATGTAGATTTTAATTGCTCTACTCTATGGATTGGATAGTCTGTATCATCATCATCAGTTAGCAGATAATCTTTCAATCTGTTAACTTTTGTAGTTTTGTGCGTTATGGTTACAACTTTATATTGCTTCACGTACTATTTTTCTAATGCAAAGATGCAAAAAAATATAGTAACTCAAAAATGATATTTGTCATATTGAATTCTAGTAACAAAAAATTAAGATTGTTATTTATTTGTTTAAATTCCACCATTTTTCTGATTTCCAACCTATTACAGCAAAAATAATAGCTAATAGTAAGAAAAATACTGATTTATGTAATGGTTTCCAGAGATATTCGAAGTATCTGCTAATCAAATTAATAATTAAAAAAATAAGTGCTAAGTTGGCTACATACACATTTTGTCTTCTGAGTGCATAAAACATAGCAATGATGCAAAATGCAATACTCACAATTGCGAATGGAAGCATATACAATTGTGATGTATTTAACCATCTGTCTACAAAAACTGTATTTCCGAAAATTGAAATTAACCACATATTGAAAAATAGAAATATCCAAACTGTTTTCTTATGTACTTCATAGAATTGTTTGGTGTATGTTTGTTTGGCAATTAAATTAGAACTTAACAGTAGAATTATAACGAAAGGCATATTTCTGATAATCATATTCATTCCTAGAAAATATCCATTTGTATTTTGATAATTATAGGTAAATGTAATATAACACAAAATTGACATGATGATGGCTATTACCCACAAAAATTGATATTGAAAAAATATGGCAATACACATATATAATATACTTGCGAAAAGGAACAGATAATGTATATTATTGTTGCCAAGGCTCAATGCTTTGCCTAAAAATGAAATAGCGATGATGCTAAAAAATGATGCTACTAGCAAAACACTTTTATTAAATAGTGTAGTATGTGGTTTTTTCTGAATTCTATGATTTGATATATAAAACAACACTACACTTATTATAAATGTGAGTACGCTAATTCCAAAGTTTGATAAACTGAGTAGTTTTTCTATAAATAAACGAATTGGTTTATCTGCAAGCAAAACTATTACTGATAAAATAATACAACATACAGCAACTATAAATGCATAATATGCTAATAAACGCCAATTTGTTTTTCTAACTGTTAAAGAAGATTTTAGCTTAGTGGCAACATCATCAGAAATGTATTGTTCATCAGACCAAAAATCTATGAGTTTTTGTGCAATTTTTTCTTCTTCTTTATTGAGTTGCATATTGCAAAAATAGATAGAATTTTTATATTATTCTATTCTATAAATTCCATTTCTAAGTATGCTTTGCTATTGCCCATGTTTATTGCTTTTCGCACACCCAATGACAATCTAATCAGTACATTTTTATTTTCGTCAATATCTGGCAAAGTGCCAATTACTTTTGCGTAGCTTGTTTTATTATTCTCTAAGTTTTTTATTTTTATTATACTACCAACTTTTGCTGTTTTATGCAATGCAAAAAATGTGTTATTTATACTTGGATCATTAGTACTCATTGGAGCACCAGTTGCTTTTTTAACTACAGTTTCATTTTCTTTTTTTTGTGTTGCAAATTGTTCAGATAATGGTAATAATTTTACTTCTTGTTTATTTTCTTCATCTTGCTTAGGCACTTCAGTCGTGGCTGTTTTTATGTCTTCTTGTTTTATTGTTTCCTGTTTTTTTATCTCTGGTTTTGTAACATTTTGAGTTGTTTCTGTAGGTTTTTTATTTATTTTTTCTTCAATTTTCTTTGTTTCTTCTTGGTTTAGTATTGCTGTTGCAGAACTACTTTTAACTGTTGTTGTCTTAGGTTTTATAATTTTTATAATGGCATCATAACTTAAATCTGAGCTTGACAACTTATTCCATTTTTTAATATCATCAATATTTACATCATATAATTTTGAAATGCTGTACATTGTTTCTTTAGGCTTAACTTGATGTAAAATTGTATCAAAATTATTATTTGGTTTAGTTGGTGTATTTACATTCTTTGTTGATGTTGTTGTTGGAGTCGTTTTAGTTGTTGTAGGTGTTGTCTTCTTTTTTGGAATTCTTAGTTCTGTTCCTATTTTTAAATTATTACCAGACAATGATGGATTATTTTTGTGAATAGCATCTATAGTGACTGCGTATTTTTTTGCAATAGCATAGAGTGATTCGCCTTGTTTTACCTTGTGAATCAGAAAGTTTTGAGCATTTAAGTGTAAGTTAATAAATGATATAAGCAGAAAGCAACAAATGTATAATGTACGCATCAATTTTTTATTTTTATTTAGTGCAAATTTTATGCCTATTTTAATTAATTTTGTAGTGCAATTTATCAACAAACGTGTGCAATATGAAAACAATCCAGTTCTTTACATTAATATTTTTTTTATTTGTTAATATTCAAGCAAATTTTGCAAAAGAAAAAAATATTTATTACTTAAAACTACATGCAGAAATTGACAAAGGTGCAGCAAGATTAGTAAAGAATGCTGTGGATGAAGCTGAAAAACAAAAAGCTGATTATTTTTTATTAGACTTAAATACATTTGGTGGTTTGCTAGATGCCGCTGACGAAATAAGAAGCAAACTATTAAATACAAAAATACCAACCATTGTTTGGATAAATAATAATGCTGCATCAGCTGGTGCATTGATTTCTATTGCATGTGATAGTATTTATATGATAGAAGGTGCAAGCATTGGCGCAGCAACTGTTGTCAATCAAGATGGTGAAAGAGCGCCAGACAAATATCAATCTTACATGCGATCATTAATGCGTAGCACAGCAGAAACCAATGGCAGAAATCCGAAAATTGCAGAAGCTATGGTTGATGAAGATGTTATTGTATCTGGAATTAAAGACACAGGAAAAATTCTGACGTTCACATCACAAGAAGCACTAAGATATAATTATTGCAATGCTATTATAAATTCAAAATCTGACATTTTGAAACTTATAGATGCACATGAAAAAAATATTGCTGAACATAAGATTACAGCAGTTGATAAAATCATTTCAATATTACTCAATCCATTTATCAATTCTATTTTAATTATGATGATAATTGGTGGTATTTATTTTGAGTTGAAAGCACCAGGCATTGGGTTTCCTACAATTATTGCCATCATTGGCGCAGTTGCTTATTTTGCACCTTTGTATTTGGAAGGTTTAGCTGCAAATTGGGAAATTTTAATTTTTGTTTTAGGTATGTTATTAGTATTGCTAGAAATATTTGTCATTCCAGGATTTGGTATAACAGGAATTGCTGGAATTATTTTAGTCATAGCTGGTTTGACTTTGAGTTTAATCAATAATACACAATATGGTTTGCCAAATGGAATTATGGACGCAATAGGTAGTGTATTATTTAGAGTAACAATAACATTACTTGTATCATTTATTTTACTATTTGCATTTGGTGGTTCTATATTTAATTTTCCAATACTCAACAAAATGGTGCTAAGCACTGACCAAAAATCTGAAGAAGGTTTTACAATAAAACAACAATCGCAAGTAGCATTGATAGGAAAAATTGGTGCTGCCATCTCAGACTTAAGACCATCTGGAAAAGTAGAAATTGAAGACAATATCTATGATGCTATTGCTGATGCTGAATTTATCAGCAAAGGCGAACATGTAGTAGTTACTAAAGTAGAAGGTTATTCTATTAAAGTAAAAAGAGTAAAACATAGTTGAGAATATTAGGCATTATACCATCAAGGTTTGCATCAACAAGATTACCTGGAAAACCATTAATCAATATTGATGGAAAAACGATGATACAACGTGTGTACGAACAGTGTACACAAGCAAAATTATTGAACAATGTTGTTGTAGCAACAGATTGTAGTTATATTTTTAATTCTATAAAACATATAAATGGCAATGTCATAATGACATCATCATCGCATGAAAATGGCACAAGTAGATGTATTGAAGTTGTGAAAAATTTAGAAGAAGAATATGACTATGTTGTGAATATACAAGGCGATGAACCTTTTATACAAGCTGAGCAAATTGATGAATTGTGTAATTTTATTATCGAGCATAAAATTGAAATTGCAACGCAAATAAAAAAAGAATATAACTTGGCATTGAACCAGCAAGCTAATATTGTAAAATGCATTACAGATGACAATGTAAATGCAATAAATTTTACTAGAGCAGAAGTACATTTAAAAGATAATTATTTTTTTAAGCACATTGGCATTTATGCTTTTAGAAAAGATATATTAATAGAAATAGAAAATTTAAAACCAACAGAAAATGAAATGATAAATAATTTAGAGCAACTACGTTGGTTAGATAATAATATTAATATCAAAGTGCAACTTACCAGCTATTCATCAAAAAGCATTGATATAATGAGTGATTTGAATTAATTACATTTAATATTTTACTATAAATTATCAAGAAGATTTATGCATAGTGTGCAAAATAATTACAACCTGAATATTCTACAACTTAAATAACTTTCAAAAATTGTCATCTTAGACATTTTGTTTCTTTCTATTGTTATTCGTAATTTTTCTTTTTTTTATTTCTTTTTGCTTGCGTTTTTCTTTGTCTGCACGAATAAAGTTACTTATTGCTTGCTCTTCTTCTTTAGTCAATGGTCTTGGATCAACAACAAAATCTACATCAAGTGGTTCTTTAATTATTCCCATAAAATTCAATTTAAAAATATTTATTTGTTAGTTTCAATGCAGCATCTGGTGTTATTACCATTTTATGTCCACCAAAATGTGTTGCTCCTAAATTTCTTTCATAATGTTCAATAAGTTTAGTCTTTGATAGAAATGAAACATAGCCTTCTCCACCACGTTGAAATGAAAGTTTGCATGCAAATGCTACAAGATTTCCTGAAACGCCCAAATATGTTTTGTTTTTACCTATATTAAATGGTGCGCTCTCAATTAAATGCATATAAACATGGTCTGATTTTACTTCTAAACTAATAAGCCCTTGGATAATATTTGGATTATTTGCAATTGTCAATTTATATACTTCTCTAGTTGGGTTTCTCAGCTCAGAAATCCAATTAAATTGCCAACCTTCTTTTTTAGTTAAATTTTTCACTTCAGTTACTGTCAAAACAGAAATTTCAGTAGGAAAACTATCACCTGACCTTACATTCTCTATTGAGTTTGTTAGTTTATCAATTTCAAAATCAAGTTTTATCCCTTTCTGATTTTTCACAATACTAATATACAAAATTTGCTCTTGCTTTGCAAGTAGTTCTTAGTCTTATAAGATTCAGATAATGTAGAAAAATAAAAAACTTTAATTTGAATTAGTCTTCTTTTATATAATAATATAATGAGAATAAAACTTGAGATAATGGAATCACTAATCCGAATACTGCTAAGATCAACAAACCTAGTTCTCTAAATCCAAATGTCTCTATTTTGTTGAAATAACCATACAGAAACATATAAATAATTGGTGTATAAAATAATATCATGCTTACACCAAATACTATCCCTCTGATTTTTGGATTATTCTTTTTCTTTGCATAGTATGCTGAAGAAAATTGAATAACAGCAAGCGCAATGAATAGTATGTATAGAAATAATTGTTCCAAAAAAATTAATCTTCTACCCTATTCAAACTATAATCTAAAATTTGCAATGGTGTTTTGCCTTTATAATTTTCGTTGTTAAACTCTGAGTAATAAGTTGAATAACATAAACCACGCAAGCCCATATTTAATTGACGTAGATTTGATGCAACAACACCATCACTTTTACTTGACATGGCATTTGTAAATTGATGAACCAAGAATTTAATTATAAAAGATGGTACAAAAGAAAAAATAACCAACACCATATTCAATGCTTCTATATCTTCTTTGGGTGCGTTTTCTATCAGCATATCTAATTTGCTTGTGTCTGCCACATCACTATATTTTGGAAACTCACCATTTTGTGGCAAATAAATATCTCCAATTTTTGATAAACCTACTACTGCTCTTTTGCTAAATGTATTCATGGTATTTTTATATATTCATTATGGTGTAAATAATATCTAAATTCATCTACTAATTTAATTTTTAAAATTGATTTATTTATAAAAAACAAAAAATATTCTTTTTTAAAAGTCATTCATGAAAATGATAAAAGCAAAAAAAATGACTCTATTATTCTGTATAATTTTAATAATACATGTATGCTTAGTATAAATTTTGTAGAAATAGTACAAATTTACATCTTCAAATATCATTATTTATAACTATTTATTGGAAAGAAATACATATTAAAAATAAACACAAAATACTTATAATCAATAGTATATAAAACAATTACTATACTATTTTTGACAAGAATCAAGGAAAAAACATGAAAATAAGTTTTTTTTTAAGTTCTATATTTAATTCAGATTTGCATTGCAAAACAATCCAATGCTATCAGAGAAAATCAATATAATTTTCAATCATCTACTAGAACAGAATATTACTAGTCATACATTTGATTTATCAAAAGACAAACAAATTATTTTAAACTACATAAACAAATCTACATATAAAATTATACTTCATGACACTACTAAGTTTAATTTGATTATAGTTAATGACGCTTTAAAAACTTATTTAGATTTAGATAGTAATTTTTATCATAATAATAACTTAGTATCATTATATTTTAATATTATTCACATAAATAATTTTACAACATTAGGAGAAGTATTCAAACATATACATCAAAAATCTACTAATGTCTTGATAATGTATTTAACTATCAGTAAGGATAGAATACATTGGAAAGACATTTATAGTATTTCAAAAATTATGTTTAATGAAGCACATCAAAAACCAAAATATTTATTAACCATTTTAGAAGAAAACCATAGGCTTCCTAAAAAAAATAAGATTGAATTTAATACCAAAATAAAACATATTTCTTATTCAGAGCAAAAAATACTCAAGTATTTATACCATGATTTAACAACTAAAGAAATCGCAGATTTATTACATGTGTCAGTATATACGATTAATACACATCGTCAAAATTTAATCAAAAAATTAGAGGTTAAATCAAGTCATGGATTAGTTAGGAAAGCAATTGAATTAGGTTTGACAACACCTATACATCATTTCACATAATTCATTAAATATAACTATTTATAAAACAGATGTTAAAATATATATTTGAGAAAAACAACAGAGAAATCAAAAAACTATAATTACTATACATAAAAAAACAAACTATTTAAACTATGAAAAACTTATTTATTATTCTAATCAGCACATTATTATGGTATAGTTGTACAACAACCAAAATGGTGTCTTCTGAAAAACTAAATGCCAAAACGATAAAATTAAAAGGCGACAAACGAGTTATTCATTTTATCTATGATGCAGATTCAAACAGAACTTACACATTGAGTGAGCCACCACCTGATGTGATCTTAGAAAAAACATTTGGCATCCTAAATAAAGTAAAAACTTCAGATAAAGTAGATGTAGAACAAAAACTTGATATCGCCAATAAAGCATTTTCGCTTGGTGAACGAACTGTTGCTGTAAATATCCTAAGAGATGCATTGTTTAGACTTAGTGAAATGAATATCAATAACAGAAATAAGCCACTTGCACCTGGATATAAAGAATTATTTGATAGTATTATTGCAGCATCTAAAACAATTGCTATTAGCCAAATTATTAAAGCAGAAGCAGAAAAAATAAATGCAGAGACAAAAAATAAAGAAGTTGAAATAAAGAAAACAGATGCTGAGACAAAAAAAATAAAAGCAGAAATAGAACTACAAGAATTAGACTTAAATAATGGTGCATATAAAAACTACCAAAAGACTATTAAGTTTCTAATAGATAAAGATTATAAAAATGCTGCTAATTATTTAGAACAATTATATGATAAGTATCCAAAGTATTTCAATATAGATCCAATATATAAAGAACTAAATAAGTTATCAAAAAATAACAAGATGACAGAAGAAAATTGGAAAAAACTATACAAATACATCATCGATGAAAAACTTACATGGAAGATAGATGAAGAACTTGTTGAAAAGATAAAAGAATTAGCAAAATAAATAAAAAATATTATAAAAAAACAAATTAAAATTATATTCTATGAAAAGACTAATTGTATTAAGTACCTTATTGTTTATGATATTATGTAGAGTATCATCACAAGACCTAATAATTAAGAATGATAAAACTGAACTTAAATCAAAAATAACAGAAGTATTAAGTTCTGAGATTAAATATAAAAAATGGGAAATGTTAGATGGACCAATTTATACTATAAACAAAACAGATATTTTCATGATTATTTATCAAAATGGCACAAGAGAAACATTTGAAACTGCTAAGAAAATATCAAATACAAACCAAGAGATATTAATTACAGAAGGTAATACAACAGCAAGCAAAAATAAAAACAAAGCTCCTGTAGATTTAGCAATCACATTTATGCCCAAAAATAAATTTGTAGCAAAACCAACTAAAGAACAAAGAAAAGATAAAGAATTTTTAAAAGAATATGCTAAATCAACAGCCGACAGGTCTGTCTCTTTTGGAATAAATTTAATGAATATAGGAAAATCAACAGTTCCAACAATTATGTTCTTAACTGATGTTACTATAGCAAAAAACATTGCAATTACTTGGGGTTTTGGTTTTAATTATCATAGAGAAAAATTTTCTGGATATAAGTATTCTATGTTTACTTATTGGTTACCAATAGGTGCTGTTTATTACTTCAACCAACTTTAAAAATAAAAAACAAAAAGCATCCTTATATGCAGGAGTACTTTTAACGCCATCTATTTCTTCAATAAATATTAAATCAGATGAGACATATAGTTATAGTTCATCATCTTCTTCATCGAGTAAATTCAATTTTAACGGAGGTTTAAGAGTAGGCGCAAGTTATAATTTCGTAAAGAAATTTGGAGTATATGCTGACATATTAGTTGGCAAAGGAAGACCTGGAATCCTTGTGGGTTTAAAATTATCAAATTTTAGAGAAAAATAAAATTCATTATTAACAAATAAAAATAATTATCATGAAAAAATTAACGTATTTAATCATTACAACAATCACAGCTATCTTATTCATATTTGTAGCTTGCAAAAAAGAAAAAGAAGCAACAATTTCTGCTCAAGAATTAAGTGAAAAGATTACAATCGAAGGTGCTAGTAGAATAAAAGGAAATATACCAGTACCTGATGGTGGAGAATATGGAACAAGTATAGAAATATATACAGATGAAATTATTGTAGAAGAAAATAAAACATCATTTGATGTAACTTTTGAAGGAATTGAAGATAAGAAAATAGCATATTTTAAAGTTGATGGTTCTGATGATTATTTTGAACTGGAATTGGATGAGTACGGTTCCATTGCTTCAAGAATTTCAGATCTCATAAAAGAAGAACAGAAATACATAGGTTTTTGTATTTTTCCTGGTACTCCAGTTCAAAGACAAGTAACTGTGCAATTCTGCAAAATACCAAAAAATAAAACAAAAGCAGAAGCAAAAGCAAACAAGCAAAACTGGTGTACGCCAAAAAATATAAAATTTCAATGTATTTATAATAAAACTGGAAATTGTAGCGAAGCAGATATACAAGCAGCTACAAACAAATTGATAAGTTTAACCACTACATTTCAAAACAATCCAACAAATAGTAATTGCAATGCTGTAAAAGCAGCAGCTATGCAACTATTACAACAAATGAAAAATTGCAATATAGATGATGCTTCACTTACTCAAGCTGCAAATGCATGGAATGGAGTTGATTGCTCTCTACTTAATTAATTTAATATTTTACAACAATAGTGTATAGCAATCAAATGCTATACACTATTTTTTTACTACACAATTAATATGGAGAACGTCGTTGTTATTATTACCAAAAACAACAAATA